>NZ_CP046909.1:2542026-3177533 GCF_009789655.1 Paraburkholderia acidiphila | reverse complement strand
GGCCTGCACAGGCGCGCTAACCAGAGGCGCACGCGGCGCGGCGGCCGGCGCGACGTGAGGCGCGCGTATGCCCGCCTTCGGGTCAAGGACGAATTGCACGTCGACCGGGGTTTGCCAGAAGTCGCGCGCCAGATCGGTGATCCGGCCCGAGAACTGGCTCTTGACCCAGTCGAGCTTGAAACGGTTGGGAGCGGCTATCTGCAGCGTGTTCGCCGCAGCATCGAAGGCAACCGGGGCCAACGGTTTAATCCACGTCACGTACTGCTGGGGCGTTAGCTCACGCTCCAGTAGTGCGGAACAGTGTTGCCAGAATTCGTTCATCGAGTTGCTGTGGTCGTTTTGTTTGCATGCATGCCTGTCGCTCCGCTCTTGTCGCACATACGCGACGAGGCCCTGACGAGGCGACGGCAATTGCTCCGGAAGCCCGTGCGGCAAAGGTCTTGCGGCAAGCAGGCGGGCCGGAGCGGCATGCAGGATTCTTGGGATAGGCGAGATTCTAACGCCGAAATCCCCTCGCCAGGAAGTTATCCACAGGGACGGATCAACGCACGATCGTTCGCGCCCTTACAGCAGGCAACGGGCAGTCAGCGCAGGCGCGATGTGCGGGCTCCAGAAGGTTCGATCGCCTAAGCTATTGACGGCCAACGAAAAACCGGATTAAATAGCGGGTTCCTCGAAAACCAATCCCTAGTACCACCGGCCATTGCCTTTTTCCGCGATGCTCGCCGCGGTCAAAACTCAACAGTGAGAGCAACATGAAACGTACTTTCCAACCTTCCGTTACCCGTCGCAAGCGTACCCACGGTTTCCGCGTGCGCATGAAGACCGCTGGTGGCCGCAAAGTGATCAACGCACGCCGTGCGAAGGGTCGCAAGCGCCTCGCCGTCTAAGTCGGGCAGCATCGCTATCAGCGAAATCACGGGTAGCGGCCCGCTCGCGAGCACGGCGAACAGGACGAACCCGGTAACTGATCGGGGCGTCATGCCGTCGCGAACGCAAGCCGCTTTTCCGAAAGCCGCAAGGCTACTGAAAACGGATGAGTTCTCATCCGTTTTTCGTTTGCGCCCCTGGCGCCGCACCGAGCACTTCGTCGTGTACGGCCGGCCCACCGGCAACGAGGCGCGGCTCGGACTCGTGATCGGCAAGAAGTACGCACCGCGCGCGGTCACGCGCAACCTGGTGCGCCGGATTGCCCGCGAAGCGTTTCGTGTGCGCCGTGCGCAGTTCGAGGGTTTCGACCTGCTGCTGCGCCTGCATACGAAGTTCGACCGCAAGGCGCTGCCGGGCGCGTCTTCGCCGGGGCTCAAAGTTTTGTGCCGCGGCGAGATCGAGACGCTGCTCGAAAAGGCCGCGCGCGAAGTCGCGCGGCGTGGCGGCGCTGCGCCTGCGACATCTGCGCGCACCCCTTGCGCGGCGCAGGCCGCGGCACCAAGTGGGGAGCCAGCGGGAGAACCGGCGCGTGCCCAGGCCGGTAACGATCTGCCGCCGGACCACGGCCGTTCCCGCCCATCATGAGCGGGACGCGCGAGTCCGGCTTATCCGACGTAGACGCCGCGCAAGCGGCAAGTGGTTCGTCATCGAACGCGGCGCAGCCAGGCCGCAACGCCATGCAAACGGTATTGATCGCACTGCTGCGTTTCTACAAGCTTGCCGTGAGTCCCCTTCTCGGCAGCCGGTGCCGTTTTTATCCTTCCTGTTCGGATTACGCACGCGAGGCAATCCAGTATCATGGCGCCGCGCGTGGGACTTACCTCGCCGCGCGGCGGCTATGCCGCTGCCATCCGTTTTCGGCGGGCGGCATCGATCTCGTCCCGCCTGCATCTCCGAAAAAGCGCTGACGCGCCATTCCATCGACACTGAGACAACGCATGGATATCAAACGCACCGTCCTATGGGTCATCTTCTTCATGTCAGCTGTCATGCTGTACGACAACTGGCAGCGCGACCATGGACGCCAGTCGATGTTCTTCCCGAACGCGACGCAAACGCAGACGCAAACCGCCGCGAACGGCCCCGCGCCCGCTAGCGCCGCCAACGGCGCGTCCGACCTGCCGACGGCCGCCGCCGCCGCGGGCCAGGCGCCGACGAACACCGCCCAGCCGGCTGCAGCCGCAGCGCAGCTCGTCCATTTCCGCACCGACGTCTACGACGGCGTGATCGACACGCGCGGCGGTACGCTCGTGAAGCTCTCGCTCGTGAAGGAAAGCGCCGACGGCAAGGGTCCGGACCAGTACATCACGCTGTTCGACCACACGAACGACCATACGTACCTGGCGCGCACGGGCCTGCTCGGCGGCGACTTCCCGAACCACAACGACGTGTTCACGGCAGTCGATGGCCCGCGCGAGCTGACCGGCGACGCCAACTCCTTCCAGATCGCGCTTCAGTCGCCCGAAAAAGGCGGCGTGAAGGTCACGAAGACCTACACTTTCACGCGCGGCAGCTACGTGATCGACGTGGACTGGAAGGTGCAGAACGTCAGCGGCGCACCTGTTTCGCCGACGCTCTACATGGAAATCGTGCGTGACAGCGAGCCGGTCGAGACGCCGCGCTTCTCGCACACCTTCATCGGCCCGGCGGTGTACTCGAACGAGCATCACTTCCAGAAGATCACGTTCGGCGACATCGACAAGAACAAGGCCGACTTCGTGACCCAGGCCGACAACGGCTGGATCGCGATGGTGCAGCATTACTTCGCGACCGCGTGGATTCCGCAGCAAGGCGTCAAGCGCAGCATCTACGTCGAGAAGTTCGACAACTCGCTCTACCGCGTGGGTGTGAAGCAGCCACTCGGTACGATCGCACCGGGTGCGACGGACAACGTGCAGGCGCGCCTCTTCGCGGGTCCGCAGGAAGAGCGCATGCTCGAAGGCATCGCGCCGGGTCTGGAGCTCGTGAAGGACTACGGCTGGGTGACGATCATCGCCAAGCCGCTCTTCTGGCTGCTCGAGAAGATCCACAGCTACGTGGGCAACTGGGGCTGGTCGATCGTGCTGCTCACGCTGCTCATCAAGGCCGTGTTCTTCCCGCTCTCCGCCGCCAGCTACAAGTCGATGGCGCGCATGAAGGAAATCACGCCGCGCATGCAGGCGCTGCGCGAGCGCTTCAAGAGCGACCCGCAGAAGATGAACGCGGCGCTCATGGAGCTCTACAAGACCGAGAAGGTGAATCCGTTCGGCGGCTGTCTGCCGGTGGTGATCCAGATTCCGGTGTTCATCTCGCTGTACTGGGTGCTGCTCTCGTCGGTGGAAATGCGCGGCGCGCCGTGGATTCTCTGGATTCACGACCTTTCGCAGCAGGATCCGTTCTTCATCCTGCCGGTGCTGATGGCCGTGTCGATGTTCGTGCAGACGAAGCTGAACCCGACGCCGCCGGACCCCGTCCAGGCCAAGATGATGATGTTCATGCCGATCGCGTTCTCGGTCATGTTCTTCTTCTTCCCGGCGGGTCTCGTGCTGTACTACGTCGTGAACAACGTGCTCTCGATCGCGCAGCAGTACTACATCACGCGCATGATGGGCAAAAACAAGAAAAAGGCAGCCTGAGTGCAGTGGCGGCGGTAACGCCGCCACTTGAATCAAGGCTCGAAAAGCCGTCCGGTGTGAACCGGACGGCTTTTTGCATGATTGGCTCGCCGTTTCCTTGATGTCGCAGAGCGCAGCGTTCGTGCGGGCGCGCTAGTTCTTCTCTGCGTCACCGTAGAATTGGGCGACCAGTTCCTGCACCAGATAGCGGTGATGCGCGCTGAGCGACTCGATCTTCGAGGCCAGTTCGAGCGTTTCCTCGGAAACCGGGTATTTGTCGTCAGGCTTGCGGGGCCGCGGCACGCTCGAGCCCGCGTTGCCCGGCGGACCGTAGTGCAGCCAGTGGATATCCACGTCGAACCACTTCGCCAGTGTCTCCAGCTTGTCGTGCGTGGGAATCGTGCGGCCGCTCAGCCACTTGTGAGCGGTTTGCGGCGAAACCGGATGCTCGCCGTGATGGCGCAGATTGAACCGGTTAGCCAGGTCGGTACTGCCGCGCAGTTTTTCGGGCGCGCGCTTCATGGCGAACTTGAGACGTTCGGCAAAGGCGGCTTTTTCGTCGGATGTCGGCATGGGCCAGATTGTGCAGCCCGAATTTGACGAAGTTGACAACCAATTAGGTTATATTTAGCGTGTGAAAGTGAAAATTCGCCTGCTTTTTGCCGCCTTATGATTTTGGTCGAGATCCTCGAACATTCCCTTGTACGCAAGATCCTGACAGGCTCTGCCGTTCACATCGTCCAAATTCTGACAGAATTCGATAAGATCAATCTTAGCTAAATCAAGATAAAACGGGAAAGGTCTCGGCCGCGTTCCCTGCCGAAAAGCGCTTGGTCTGGCGCGTTACAATGCCTCGCGTTTTGAGAGTGCTCATGCGACCGTTGTCGGTCCTCGCACTGAATCCTGATTCCAGCCCTGCTCCACGGTCCACGCCCATCATGCTCGCCACCGATTCCGATCCTATCGTCGCCATCGCTACTGCGCCCGGACGCGGCGGGATTGGTGTCGTGCGTGTTTCGGCCGGCCGAGCGGGCGCGGCGGCGACCGCGGCGTTGATGCAGGCCCTCACCGGCCAGCACCTGGCGGCACGCCACGCGAGCTATGTGCCCTTCCTGGACGGCGCCGGCACCGTGCTCGACCGCGGTATCGCGTTGTCTTTCCCCGCGCCGCATTCGTACACTGGCGAACATGTGCTCGAACTCCAGGGCCACGGCGGCCCGATCGTGCTGCAACTCGTTTTGCAGCGCTGCATCGAAGCCGGGCGCGAGTTCGGGCTACGTCTCGCCGAGCCTGGCGAATTCACGCGGCGCGCGTTCCTCAACGACAAACTCGATCTGGCCCAGGCGGAAGCCGTTGCCGACCTGATCGAGGCGAGTACGGAAGCGGCGGCGCGCTCGGCCGGCCGCTCGCTCGACGGCGCGTTCTCGCGGGACATCCACGCGCTGGTGGACGACGTCGTCACGCTGCGCATGCTCGTTGAGGCGACGCTTGATTTCCCGGAAGAAGAGATCGACTTCCTGGAGGCTGCAGACGCGCGCGGCAAGCTTGCGCGCATTCGCGGGCAACTCGACCACGTGCTCTCCGAGGCGCGTCAGGGTGCTTTGCTGCGCGAGGGACTTTCGGTCGTGCTCGCGGGCCAGCCCAACGTCGGCAAATCGTCTCTGTTGAACGCGCTGGCAGGCGCGGAACTCGCGATCGTGACGCCCGTTGCCGGCACGACGCGCGACAAGATTTCCCAAACCATTCAGGTCGAAGGCATTCCACTGCACGTGATCGACACGGCAGGTTTGCGCGACACGGAGGACGAGGTCGAGAAGATCGGCATCGAGCGCACGTGGAACGAAATCGGCCGCGCAGACGTGGTGCTGCATCTGCTCGATGCGCGCACGGGCATGAACGCCGAAGACGAGGCGATCGCCGCGCGCTTTCCTGCCGGTGTGCCGGTTGTCCGCGTGCTCAACAAGACCGACCTGACCGGCGTGGCGCCCGAAGTGGCGAAGCGTCGCGCAGTCAACGGTAGTGAAGTGTGCGAGTTGCGTCTTTCGGCGAAACAGGGCGACGGTGTAGGGCTGCTGCGCGCCGAGTTGCTTCGTATTGCCGGCTGGCAGGCGGACGCGCAGAGCGTCTATCTCGCGCGCGAGCGGCATCTCATCGCGCTGCGCGCGGCGCGCGAGCATCTCGCGCATGCGGCGGCGCACGCCGACCAGAATTCGCAATTGCTGGATCTGTTCGCCGAAGAATTGCGTCTCGCGCAGGAGTCGTTGAATTCGATCACTGGCGAATTCACGTCCGATGACCTGCTGGGTGTGATCTTCAGCCGGTTTTGTATCGGGAAGTAACCCCGCATCGCAGCCCGCGCCATTCTTCCGCCACCTGGAACAATCCCTTCGAAGCACGAGGGTTAACCCTCGGCGGCAATCCTCCTAGACTTTCGCTCATCGGATGCAGACATGTTGTCGCACCGAACCAAAAGCCAAAGGAGGTAGTTCCCATGAAGTCCCTGATCCAGACCGTAGCCGTAGCCGTTGCCCTCGTCGTGCCGGTGGCATCGTTCGCGCAATCGAATGCGCCCATTACCCGCGCCCAGGTGCGCGCCGAGCTTGTGCAGCTCGAGAAGGCTGGCTGGCGTCCGGGCGCCGGGGCCGACCCGCACTACCCCGACGATCTTCTCGCCGCCGAAGCCAAGGTGGCAGCCGTGAACGGCGCAACGAGCGGCTATGGCGGCGTCGCGGCCAGCAACTCGGATGCGGGCCGTCCGGCAGTGGCGAAGTCCGACTGGAACGCAATGTATAACCATCCGTAACACGGAAATACCGCGCGAACGCTTGCCGTGATCCACGGCAATCGATTCGCATGCCTAAATGAATACCTCCGCCGTCGTTCACGCGACGGCTTCGCTCAGGCCTCAGGGCCTGGGCGCTTTTTCCGGCGAGTATCAGGCAAACTGGCCACGCGCTCTAAAGCAAGGCTTGTTTAGCCTCGCCATTGCGCACTACGAGCTAACTGCACGGCATTTAATTCGTAGTGCGATTTATTTGTGAATTCGCTAACCAGCGATTCTCTAGCGGGTACCCGGCGTCTTTCGCTGGCGAACACAACGCTCTCTCCCTCCATCAAGCCGCTGCGGTCCGTTGCGCACGGCTGTAATTTGTGGACACACATCGTTGCTTTTCCAAACCATTGCGTCGACGTGGCTCATCGACAATTGGTGACATAGGAGAACGACTATGAAAACACTCTTCTGCGCGATTGCTCTGGTTGCCTTGTCGGCGAGCCTCACGGGTTGCGTGGTGGCGCCGCCGTACGCGTACGCTCCTGCGCCAGCCTATGGCTATGGTTACGCGCCGGGTTACTACGCGGCGCCGTCGGTGGATATTGGGGTGGGCGTGGGCGGCTATTACGGCCACGGCTGGCGACATTAAGGGAACCATAACAAGCCCCTTGAAAGGTCGAGGCCTCACCTTAAAACTTGACCTATCCGATGTGATAGCTGTACACGCGCCGCCGCCGAACTAAAGTGGCGAGACAGGCATTCACAAGACGTTGGACCGGTACACGGGGGCAACCATGAGATTCATCGACGACGAGATCGCGCATATTACGCGCGCAATGGCGCCCTCGTTATCCGCCGGCACGATGCCGGCCGTCTTTTCATTCGATTACTGGTACGAGCGCCTCTCCGCGCTGCTCGACCTCGCCCAGATCACACCACCCCAGTTCCGTGCAGTCGATGCGCTCATGGTCGAGCTGGAAACGCGCCACGCTGCGATCGGCTCGAAGGCGCGAGAGGCGCTGGCCGCATGACTCACCGGCTCGCGACCTTGCCTCGCGAGCTGCGAATGACCGATTAACCTCGCCATGTCACCCGAGCATGGATTAGCCCGCGCGAGCGGGCTTTTTTCTTTTCCGGGGCGGCACGCCCACGGGCTGGCAGACTCAAAAAAGACCGCGGCAGGGGCCGCGGTCAAGAGCTTGCCATTAGGCATCCTACGCGGCGCCGAGGGGTTGTCGCCGCTCCACCATTCTCGCGGCCCGCGTCTGGCGCAGCAACGGTTTGCGCCCCGATTTAACAATCCTTAACGTTTTGGTCGCCCCCGCGAACGCTCTTGAAAACGCCGCACGCCCCCTGCATGTACTGCCCACTTTTTCGGAGATTCAGATCGTGGGCAGACGACCTTCCTTCATTGACGATCTGGCTCGCGGCGTCCCTCCCGACGGCGCGGGCCAGCGCTCGGGCGTCGACGACGACGCGCTCCTCGACGCCTATTCGCGCACCGTGATCGGCGCGCTGGAACGCGTGCAGCCGGCCGTCGCGCACATCGCTGTCGAGCGCCGCGCAGCGGGCCAGACGCCCGCGCGCGGTGGCAGCGGCTCGGGCTTCCTGTTCACGCCGGACGGCTACTTGCTGACGAATAGCCACGTGGTCCATGGCGCAAGCAAGCTTAGCGTGACGCTCGCGGACGGCGCGACGCAAAGTGCAGACCTGGTCGGCGACGATCCGAGCACGGACCTCGCCGTGTTGCGCATCGGCGCGCCAGAGGCGCTGCCGCACGCGCAACTGGGCGATTCGGCGGGCCTGCGCGTCGGGCAGATCGCGATCGCCGTGGGCAGTCCGCTGGGCCTCGCGCAAACGGTAACGACGGGCGTCGTGTCGGCGCTCGGCCGCTCGCTGCGCTCCGAATCCGGCCGCATGATCTACGACGTGATCCAGACCGATGCCGCGCTCAATCCGGGCAACTCGGGCGGACCGCTCATCAATTCGGCGGGTCAGGTGATTGGCGTGAATACGGCGATCATTCCGGGTGCGCAGGCCATCTGCTTCGCCACGGCCATCGACACGGCGAAATGGGTCATCACCCAGCTCTTCGCACACGGCCGGGTGCGCCGGGCCTACATCGGCATTGCCGGCACCACGGTGCCGATCGCGCGCAGAGTGCAGCGTTATTTCGACCTGGGCGCGACCACCGGCGTGCGGGTGATGGAGATCGTCAAGGGCAGTCCCGCTGCGCTCGGTGGACTGCGCGTGGACGACACGATCGTGACGATCGACGGCGTGCCGGTGGACGGCATTGACACGCTGCAGCGTCTTTTCGACATTTCGCGCATTGATCGCGTCGTGGATATCGGTGTGATCCGCTTGACGCAGCGGCTTAACCTGAACGTGACGCCCATCGAACAGACGGGCTAAGCGCAAGGAACGATGCTCGCGGAGCGCGGCGCGCCGTAGTCGGCGCACCGCTGCCTGAATTACCAGCCGCCGCCGGGCTGGGCGTAAACCGGCTGTTGTCCGTAGCCGGGCTGCGCGTAGCCGTCGTCGTACTGCGGCGGCGGCGCGGGCTGCGCCGGCGCGCAGGGCACGTAGCGGCCCGAGTACTGGTCGTAGCACGCAGCGCCGGCCGGAGCGGCGGCATAGACCGGCGCCGGTTGCGCGTACACGGGCGCGGGCTGCACATAGGCCGGCTGAGCCGGGTAGGCTACCGCCGGGCCGCTATTCAGCACGGCGCCCACCGCGGCGCCAATCAAGGCACCGCCCACCAGCGCACCCACCACATCACCGCCGTGATCGTGCGCGCTCGCGGGGCCTGCCGCCGCCGCACACCCCGCCAGCACCAAAACGGCTGCCATCTTTCGCATGTTGTTCTCCCTGAGAACCTTTGAAAACATGCGACCGATTGTCAGCGCGATTGCTGGATACAGGTGCTGCAAGTGGTAACGACGAATTACGGGAAGACGCGGCCTGGCAGCGCGCGCTGGCCGGGAACGAATCCCGTCAGCGTGCGTGCTCGCCGTCGTGCGCGTCTGCCTCGTGTGAGCGCGGCGTGCTACCGCGCTGCCCGGCAGACGGACAGAGAAAGGTGAGCGCGATGGATAGCACCATCAGCACGAACAAGGCGACGAAGTACGCCATCCAGGAGAACTCGAATTCCACGAGCGCCACCCATGTGCTTCGGCGCGTTCATCCGCGCGATGCGTGCTCCCGCTCAGTGATGCAGGAGGCTGCGCAGCGGATGACGCCAGTCCATATGATGTCCGTCGCCCGCTTCTACGCGCTGTCGATGCTCCTCGAGGATTTCGTCGGAAAACAGGAAGACGACAATGACGAGGGGAATCACCAAAAACGCGCCCAGTATTACGTGTTCGATCACGATAACCTCCTGGCTGTCAAGCGGTTTGCAAGTGCATTGTAGCCGGGACGCGACAGTTTGCCCATCCTGTGCGCCATGAAGCTTGAAAACAATGTTCGCCAACCATCACAAGCCACGTTGAGCAGCCCGCGTGCCCGGTTCGCGGGCCTCGAACGTGGTCCGCGTCACGGCCGCAATCGAACCCACAATCGAACCCATTCAGGCG
The DNA here is from genome assembly GCF_009789655.1 of Paraburkholderia acidiphila. Lineage (GTDB taxonomy): Bacteria > Pseudomonadota > Gammaproteobacteria > Burkholderiales > Burkholderiaceae > Paraburkholderia > Paraburkholderia acidiphila. Next base: position 3,167,658 of record NZ_CP046909.1, on the reverse strand, counting down.
TTATGCGGCCGACTTTCTCCACGCAGCTGCGAAGAGCCCAGCGCCGATGAGCAGCGTGCCGCCGGTGCGATTGATCGAACGCTGCACGCGCGGGCTGCGCACGACCTTGCGCGCGGCGGCCGCAAGCAGCGCGTAGAAGACTGCGTTGAGCGTCGCGAGCACGATGAAGGTGGCTTCGAACACAACGATCTGCGACGTCATGGCCGTATGCGGGTCGATGAACTGCGGCACGAAGGCGACGAAGAAAATGATGCTCTTCGGATTGAGCGCGGTGACCGCGTACGCATGCGCGAAGATGCGGCCAGTGCGCGTCTCGGAGGTGTCCGGTGCATCGCCTTCGCCAACGGGCGCGCGCCAGAGCTTCACGCCGAGGTAGATCAGGTAGGCCGCGCCAATCCATTTCAGCACCGAGAACAGCGTGGCGGAGGCTGCGAGGATCACGCCAAGCCCGAGCATGGAAGCGGTCATCGCCGTGAAGTCGCCGAGGGCGACGCCAGCCGTAGTGGCGAGCGCGTAGCGGCGGCCGTGGCCAAGCGCGTAGGAAACGACCAGCAGCACGGTGGGGCCGGGAATGGCGACGAGAACGGCCGACGCGATCGCGAACGGCAGCCAGTGAGCGAAAGTCATGGAGGTTCCTCCTTTGGGAAGCCCGATTTATCCACGAACTTTTGCGCTACGCAAGCGGTGCGTCCGGCTTCTTTTCGATTGCCTCCAGAGCCACCTGGCATCGATTTTATTCTGTCGCCAATCCATTAATGTGCCAGTCCTCAATCGGCGCGCCGTTGACTTTAGGTGCGCCGCGTCATTTCGCGCTTCAGTCGCTATTAAACCGTTTCAATCAAATTGTCCTATTCCGGCTATAACCGGCTGCGCCTTGTTGGATAAGGCGCGGGGCTTTGTAATCAGTGCTTCGGAGCGCGGCTGGACGCCTTTTGTCGTCAGGCCGAACGGCGCCACGCCTGCTGCAAGCATGGACGCCTGTTGCAGGCGCACACAAGTCGGGCTTGCAGTCTTTCAACAGTTTTCTATGTTTACCAACGCGGGTTCGGCATGAGAGTTAAATACATAGCTAACCTGAGTAAAAACCCGCAGGAGGCAAAAATGAAATGGCTAACCGGTGTTGCCGTCGCGGCGGCCAGCCTTGCTTGCGCCTTTGCGGTTCAGGCTCAGGATGTCGGCGTGAAGCCGCAGCAAACCGTGCAGCTCAAGGCGGGTTCCTATGGCTGCCTCTCGAAAGACAAGCTCGACGCCGTCGCGCAGCACGAGCAGGCCGGCGAGCGTCAGCAGATGCAGGAGTACTTCACCGGCTTCCAGTGTCTGTCCACGCCCGACAACCAGTCGTTCCGCGTCGTACAGGTGGTGGGTCATGACGTCGAATTCGTCAACGCGGCGAACGCCGATGAGCAAGGTCTCTGGACCACCGACCGCTCCATCAAGCAGTAAGTCCGCATCCTCATCTTCCGCGGATCGCGCAAGCCCGCCAGGCGCGGGAGCCGCACACGGAAGATGCTCATGACGTGTCACCTCGCAACATGGCCCGACGCACGCGCGCCGGGCCATCGTGTTTGATGGTCGCGCTGCCGTGACGTGGCGTGATGCAACGCGTTGCGCGCCGCTGTCAAACCCGCGTCATTTTCTCCCCAGACCATCGGCATTGCGACGTCGTGCTCGACACACGCTCCGCGTCGACTGGACCGGCACGTGGCTTGCTTGAAACTTCGCTATCATGTGCGGCTTTCGCGCGCCCGGAATTCGGTATGGCACTCAAATCGACCATCTACAAGGCAGAACTGCAGATCGCGGACATGGACCGGCACTACTACGCCGACCATGCGCTCACGATCGCGCGGCATCCTTCCGAAACTGACGACCGCATGATGGTCCGCATCGCCGCGTTTGCGCTCTTTGCGAGCGAGCGGCTCGAATTCTGCAAGGGCCTCTCCGATACGGACGAGCCGGACCTCTGGTGCAAGGACTACACGGGCGCGATCGAAACCTGGATCGAAGTGGGCCAGCCCGACGAGCGCCGCATTGCCAAGGCGAGCGGCCGGGCGGGCGAGGTCATCGTGATCCCGTACGGCGGGCGGACCTCCGACATCTGGTGGCAAGGCGTGCGCAACAAGGTCGAGCGCCTGCGCAACGTCACGGTCTGGTCGCTGGGCGAGGGCGTGGCCGCGTCGCTCGGCGCGCTGGCCGAGCGCACCATGCGCCTGCAATGCACGGTGCAGGACGGCGCAGCGTGGATCGGCAATACGACCGCTGAGCCCGTGGCCGTCGAATGGAACGTGTTCAAGGCGCCCGAAAACGTGTGAAAGTGAGCTGCGCGCGTTCAGGCGTGCGGCGGCCCCTTGAGCTCCACCATGTTGCCTTCCGGGTCGAACAGATACAGCGACGGCCCCAAACCCTCCGCCCCGTAGCGCTCGACGGCATTGCCGGGGAGCGCTCCATGCTGCGTCAGATGTGACGTGAGCGCCTCGGCGTCGAACGGCTCCACGCGCAGACAAAGATGATCCATGTTGCCGCTCGCGCCAGCAGGCGGCGCGCCGGCGCCCCGGTCGAGCGGGCCGCCGATCGTCACGAGATCGATGAGCGAGCGTCCCGCGCGCAACTGCGTGAGCCCGAGATCGTGTTGTTCACGCTCCGGCTCGCAGCCGAGCACTTCGCAATAGAAGCGCGTCATGGCGGCCATATCGGCGGTTCGAATGACTACGTGGTCGATCTCACGAATCTGGATCCGCATGGCGTCCTCGAGGTCGTGCTGGGGTTCCATGATGAACCTGCCAACGTCTCGATGCGCAGAATGCGCGCATTGCAGCGAGCCTCACCAGCGGCAATCGGCAATCGGCGGAAAATAGCGGGTAGGGGTGGGGAAAACGCTGAACGAAAAAAAGCCCGCTGCTGTGAGCGGGCTTAATCCATATCAGGAGGAGACATGGAGGAGACAGGAACCACTATACCGAGTCGGCTGACGCGACGCAACAACTTTTTAAGGGAAAACCCGCAAAGTTGTCATTTTGTCGCACGGGAATTGGCCACGCGCCACCAGGGATTCACCGAAGCTCATAAAAGTGCCAGATAAGTACCGGAAGCGGGCGCTCGCGACGCATCGCGGCCACAATGACAGCGCAAGATCCGGCGCGCCATCGTCCGTACGCGAAGCTAGAGTGAGGGCATACAGACAGGCACTTCGAGGAGCCCGCAAATGAGCGCCGTCCCTGAAATGAAACCAGCGATGAAACCTGCAAACCCCACGGCCACGCCAGAGCGCGAGTGGACGTCCGACGCCGAGCGCTGGCAAGCCGTCACGTCGCGCGATGCCCGCGCCGACGGCGCATTTTTCTACGCCGTGCGCACGACCGGCGTGTTCTGCCGCCCGTCGTGCGCGTCGCGGCTGCCGCGGCGCGAGAACATCGAATTCTTCGTCGAGGCCGACGATGCACGCGCCGCCGGCTATCGCGAATGCAAGCGCTGCCGCCCGGGTGGCCTGCCGCGCGAGCTGGAAATAGTGAAACGCGCCTGCGCTGCGCTGGACGCCGACCCGCAAGAACGGCTGACGCTCGCGCAGCTGGGCGAAGCCGTGCACCTGAGCCCGTTTCACCTGCAGCGCCTCTTCAAGCGCGTGCTGGGCGTTTCGCCGCGCCAATATCAGGCGGCGCGCCGCGGGGCCGTGCTGCGCGACGCGCTGGGCGAGGGCGCCGACGTCACCCGTGCAAGCGCCGACGCCGGCTTCGGTTCGTCGTCGCGGCTTTATCACAGCGTGCCGGGCGAGTTGGGCATGGCGCCCTCCGCATATCGCCGCAAGGGTGCGGGATTGACGATCCACTACGCCGCCACGCCCACGCCGATCGGCTTCGTGCTTGTCGCAGCAACCCAAAAGGGCATTTGCCGGATCGCGTTCGGCGACGATGCCGCGACGCTCACGGCCGCGCTCACAGCCGATTTCGCGAACGCGCAGTGCATCGAGGACAAAGCCGCGGTCGCGCCATTCGCCGCGCAGATCGACGCGTATCTGCACGGCCGGCGCGAGCGTTTCGACCTGCCGCTCGACATTGCCGCGACGGCGTTCCAGCAACGCGTGTGGGACGCGCTCCAGCGCATCCCCTACGGCGAGACGCGCAGTTATACGCAGATCGCGGAAACGCTGGGCGCACCGCGCGCGGTGCGGGCCGTGGCGAGCGCATGCGCGTCGAATCCGGTGGCGCTGGCGATTCCGTGCCATCGCGTCGTGCAAAAGGGCGGCTCGCTCGCGGGTTATCGCTGGGGGCTCGAGCGCAAGGCAGCGCTGATCGACGCTGAATCGCGCGGCGGCGAGATCCACGCATCGCAAGGCGCGACTCGAGCAACGAAAATCGCAAAAGACACCCTTTCGACCTCGAACCGCGCGAAAACGCCGGAGACTGCTGCTTGAGCGCCATTGCCCCACAAACCGAAGCACAATCCGAGGCGCACACACAGAGCGCCACGCTCGAACTGCCGTTTCGCGCGCCCTATGACTGGCCACGCGTCCTGCGCTTTTTCAGCGGCCGCGCCACGCCGGGCGTCGAAGCGGTGGAGGACGGCGCATGGCTGCGCGCAATCGACTTCAATGGCGCAAGCGGCACGCTCGCCGTGCGCCGTCACGCGCGCAAGCATTGCCTCGTCGTGCAGATCGACGGTGCTGTGAGCGCGCACGCGGCGGCGCTCGCAGCGCCCCTCTCGCGCATGTTCGACGTGCACGCCGATCCTGCCGCAGTTGCCGCGCACCTGAGCTGCGATCCGTGGCTTGCGCCGCTCGTCGCAGCCGTGCCGGGGCTTCGCGTACCCGGCGCGTGGTCGGGCTTTGAACTGGTGGTGCGCGCGATCGTCGGCCAGCAAGTTAGCGTGAAAGCGGCGACGACGATCGTCGGGCGCCTCGTCGAACGCGTGGGCAAGCGCATCGACGATCATAGGCACGCGCGCACGGCGTGGCGCTTTCCCACGCCCGCCGCGCTCGCCGCCGCCGACCTCGCGGGCATCGGCATGCCGGGCAAGCGCGTGGCCGCGCTACAAGGCTTCGCGCAGGCCGTGGCGAGCGGGGCGGTGAAGATCGAACGCGCTTACGCAGAGAAAGCAGAAAACGATCAGAACAAGCCGCGCAGCAAGCGTCAAAACAGACAAATCGACGCTATCGCGCAAGCGCCCGCCGACCTCGACGCGATGCGCGCCGCGCTGCTGGCGCTGCCTGGCATTGGCCCGTGGACCGTTGAATACGTCGCAATGCGCGCGTGGCGCGACGCGAATGCGTGGCCCGCGACCGATCTGGTGCTCATGCAGGCCATCGCGGCACGCGACCCGGCCCTTGTGCGCGCGACCCAACAGCGCACCCGCACCGATACATGGAGCCCCTGGCGAGCCTACGCGGCCATGCATTTGTGGAACGAGATCGCCGATCGCGCGGGCGCGGCGCGCGGCGGCTAGGGCGACGCAAGGCAGCGCAGGGAACAGGGCGCCGCCCCGCAGGCAAGTGCGTGAAGGCAGGTCAAAACCCCACCCGAGGCAGGCCCAAGCAGGGCTTTCGGCGAGATGTTAAAGTGCCCGCTACCGAAAAGAATCCCGGCCGGCGAGCGCTCGCAGCACCGCGCAGCCGGCCCGAGCCCGACTTGCCTCCATGTCAGACACGATCTCAACACGCACGAACGACGTTCTCGCACAGCGCCTTTCCGTGCTGGGCGACGGGCCACATCGCGGCGCGCTTACGCGCGGTCTGCGCGGCATCGAGAAGGAGAGCCTGCGCGTAACGCGCGACGGCCGTCTCGCCATGACGCCGCACGCCGTGGCGCTCGGTTCGGCGCTCACGCATCCGTCGCTGACCACCGACTATTCGGAAGCGCTGATCGAGATCATCACGCCCGCCGAAACCGATGCGTCGATCACGCTCGCGAAGCTCGACGAGCTGCATCGCTACGTCTACGCCGTACTCGCGCGTGACGGCGAAATGCTCTGGAACGAATCGATGCCGGGCCTCTTGCCCGACACCGACGACGGCATTCCCATCGCGCGCTATGGCAGCTCGAACATCGGCCGCCTGAAGTACGTGTACCGTATGGGTCTCGCGCTGCGCTACGGGCGCACGATGCAGTGCATCGCCGGCATTCACTACAACTACTCGCTGAGCGAGGAAGTGTGGCGCGTGCTGCATTCGCATCATCAGTCCACAGCGCCGCTCACCGACTATCAGTCGGAGCGCTATCTCGCGCTGATCCGCAATTTCCGCCGCACGAACTGGCTGCTCATGTACCTGTTCGGCGCTTCGCCCGCACTCGACGCGCGCTTCCTGCGCGGCCGCGAGCACAAACTCGAAGCGTTCGACGCCGACACGCTCTATCTGCCATACGCGACGAGCCTGCGCATGAGCGATCTCGGCTACTCGAACACGACGGGCCAGTCCGCCTTGCGCGCCGACTACGACACGCTGGCAGGCTATCTCGACGCGCTCGCGCAGGCCGTGAGCCAGCCGTATCCGCCGTACGAGGCGATCGGTACGCATCGCGACGGCGAATGGGTGCAGATCAACACGAACGTGCTGCAAATCGAGAACGAGTTCTACTCGACGATTCGCCCGAAGCGCGTGACGCATCCAGGCGAGCGGCCGCTGCATGCGCTCGCCGCGCGTGGCGTGCAGTACGTCGAGGTGCGCTGCATGGACATCGACCCGTTCGAGCCGACCGGCATCGCTCTTGAAACCGCACGATTTCTCGACGCCTATCTGCTCGCGTGCGCACTCGATGAAAGTCCGCTCCTGCCTGCCGACGCCTACGCCGAATCGAACGAAAACTTTGGCCTCGTGACGAAAGAAGGGCGCCGCCCGGGTCTCACGCTCAAGCGCGACGGCCGGGACGTCCCGCTGCACAAGTGGGCCGAAGAACTGTTCGAGAAGATCGGCCACGCTGCCGCCGTGCTCGACGCGGCGCACGGCAGCGACGAACATGCGCGCTCGCTCGCGGCACAGCGCGCGAAGCTGGCCGACCCGTCGCTCACGCCATCGGCGCGCGTGCTTCAAACCATGCGCGATAACAAGCAATCCTTCCTGCAATTCGCACTCGCGCAAAGTGAGCGCCACGCGGCGCAATTCCTCGCGCGCCCGCTCGACGCGGCGGCCACGGCGGAGTTCGAAACGCTCGCGCGCGAATCGCTCGCTGAGCAGGCGCAACTCGAGCGCGACGAAGTCGGAGCATTCGACGCATTCGTCGCCGCCTATCGCGCTTATACGCTCAATCGCTTCAGCGTCTGAGCCGCGCGCCGGTGCGCCATTGCGACGCACTCATCCCATCCAGGCTTGCTCCAGGCATCGCATTTGCACGCAACACCAGCGTGCAGATGCGGTCCAACCAGGGTAGGCGCCGCGTTACCGAGCCGCGCTGACTGCGAGCGCGCCAGGCGAACGAAGCTGAAAACATCAAAAATGCACGGGCCGCGCGCCACGCGGCTCAATCTGGGAGGAATTCACGCCATGAAACGAATGCTTGCGATCCTGTTGTGCGCGACGGCTGCGGCCTGCGCGTCGCGCGGGCAGGTCAATCCCGACGTCATGCAGATCGCGACCGCGCCGCTCACCTGCTCGAACAAGGCCGAATGCGATCTCTGGTGGCAACGCGCAGAGGGCTGGGTCCGCAGTCATTCGAAGTACGAAGTGCAGACCGTCACCGACACGCTGATCCAGACCTCGGGCCCGGGCGGCGGCCGCCGTCTGCTCGCCTATGAAATCACGAAGTCCGCCAACCCCGACGGCACGGCCACGATCGGCTTCGCCGCGCACTGCGACAGCTCGCTCGGCTGCAAGCCCAACCCCTGGTCGGCGGGCGCGGCGTTCAAGCAGTATGTGCGCACGGGCGTCGACGCGCCCATTCCCGGCGACACGACCACGGGCGCAGGTGGCGACACGGCTGGCGTAAGTGGCGCGGCGGCGGCCGAGCCGGCCTCGAGCGCGCAGTGACCTTTGATTGGATCGCTGCACTTGACTCAGGGCGCGCCAGGTTGAGCCAGCACTGGCGCGCGTTCAGCGTTGCAACTTGCGAATAGCGAATTTCGAAAGGCGTCTATTGCCGATTTAGGCATTGTCTGATTGAGCGAGGGATTGCGGAGCCCGTATCTTGGGCTGGCTTCGGCCTGCGTGGTCTGGGCCGTTCATCCTCATCCACAACTCGAATCGACAATGAAACTGCGCCTTCTGTCCGCCAGTGCCGCGGCCATCGTAATCGTCGCCGCCGCAGGCTGTACTACCGCCTCAGGCCCCACCCACAATCTCGACGTCGTCACGCTGGCCAACGGCTCGCAGGCGTACCGCGTGCAGTGCCTCGGCTTGTTCGAAAGCTCCAAGACCTGTATGGCGAAGGTCAACGACGTCTGCGGCACCAAGACGCCGCTGCGCGTCTCGTCGGTGGATCGCGCCGCTTCCGGGTTCAAGCCGGAAGACGATCCGCGTGAAATCACGTTCATCTGCCAGACGCCGCAGCCGCCGGCCCCGCCGCCCGCGCCGGTCGTGCAAGCGCCGGTTCCGGCTCCCCAGGTTCAGCCGCGCACGATCACCCTCAACGCCGACGCCAACTTCGCGTTCGACAAGGCCGATCTGCTGCCCGCGGGCAAGCAGACGCTCGACCAGTTCATCCAGGAAAGCGACAGCGTGAACATCGGCGCGATCGTGATCAACGGCTACACCGACTCGGTGGGCTCGAAGGCCTATAACGACCGGCTTTCGCTGCGTCGCGCACAGAGCGTGCGCAGCTATCTCCAGTCGCACGGCCTGCACGCCAGCCAATACGAAGTACACGGCTACGGCTTCTCGAACCCGGTCGCGTCGAACGCCACGCCCGAGGGCCGCGCGAAGAATCGCCGCGTCGAAATTCAAACGAGCGGCATCACGCAGCGTCAATGATGCAGCAGTAACGCAACGCGCACCCTGTCGCCCGCCGTCTTGCGCGGGCGGCGTTTCGCGGGACCGTCAATGACCCATTGCCGGTCCCGCGCCTTTTTTCGGTTTCGTCACCCACACCAGCAGCGCCAGCACGACGAACATCGCGCAGGAAATGCGGAAGAAGTCGTTGGTGGCCATCATGTAGCCTTGCGTCGTCACGACGTCGTTGAGCTTGGCGGTCAAACTTTCACCTGCGAAGCCGAGGTTTGCGAGTGCGTCCTTGTAGGCAATCGTGTTCGGCGAATACTGGCTCACCGATTCCGACAGCACGGCATGGTGATAAATCGCAGCATCTTCCCAGAACGTCGTGCTCACCGCCGTGCCGATCGCGCCCGAAAGCGTGCGCAGAAAATTCGAAAGGCCCGAGGCGCTCGCGAGCCGCTCGTCGGGAACGCTCGAGAGCGTAATGGTCGTCATCGGCACGAAGAAGCAGGCCACGCCAATACCCTGCACGAGACGCGGCAGGATCACATGGTTGAACGGCACATCGAGTGTGAACGTCGAGTTCCACAGCGAGACGAGCGCGAATACGACGAACGCGAAGCTTGCGACCATGCGCAGATCGAGCCGGTGCATGTTGCGCCCGATGAGCGGCGAAAGCACGAGCGCGAGCAGGCCCACCGGCGCGGTGGCCAGACCTGCGAGGCCCGCGGTATAGCCCATGACCGTTTGCAGCCAGAGCGGGAAGATCACCACCGAACCGAAAAAGGCCATGAAGCCGAATGAGATGATCATGGCGCCGAGCGCGAAGTTGCGGTCGCGAAACAGCGATAGATCGACCACTGGCTCCTTTTCCGTCGCCTCCCACACAAGCATGAACGCGAGCGCAACCACCGCGATGATCGCGAGCGTGACGATGAACGTCGAGTTGAACCAGTCGCGGTCCTTGCCGAGGTCGAGCATCATCTGCAGGCACGACACGCCGGTCACTAGGAGCGCGAGGCCCACGGCGTCGATACGCTGCTTCGTTGTCTTCGTCTCGCGCCCGCGCAGCAGCAGATACGCGCAGATGCCCGAGAAAAGGCCGATCGGCACGTTGATGTAGAAGATCCACGGCCACGTGTAGTTGTCGGTGATCCAGCCACCCATCACCGGTCCGAAGATGGGCGCGACGATCACGGTCATCGCCCAGAGGCCGAGCGCGAGTCCGCGTTTGGCAGGCGGGTAGGAGCGCATGAGGATGGTCTGCGACAGGGGGACCATCGGCCCGGAAACGAGCCCTTGCACGAGACGAAATGCGATGAGGGTTTCGAAGTTCGTCGCGAAGCCGCATGCGGCTGAGGCCAGCGTGAACAACAGCACGGAGAGCGTGAAAAGGCGCACTTCGCCCACGCGGCGCGCGAGCCATCCGGTAAGCGGCACGGCAATCGTGGAGGCTACCGAATACGACGAGATGACCCACGTGCCTTCGCTGTTGGCGACACCCAGGTTGCCCGAGATGGTCGGCACCGCTACGTTGGCGATCGAGGTGTCCAGCACCTCCATGAAGGTCCCGAGCGCGAGCCCGACTGTGAGGAGCGCGAGCGTGCCGCCGGAAAACGGTGCGGGTTCGGCCTGCACGGGCACCGTGGGGGAAGCTGCCATGTTGCGTGTCCTTGTTGGGCCGGCCGTTGCCGCTGCACCCGAAGCGCAGCGCATACCAGCTTGCTAATTCGTGTCTGTGCATTTTCTGCCCAGACAGGGATTGAATCAAACTACGCCCTATGCTGCGCTGCGGCGCACCGCGCCACCTTTCTAGTCGCCGCTTTCCTGCGCTGGCGCTTGCGCATCGTTGCCGGCGTCTTCCATTGGTGCGCATAGCGGCGTGGTCGAACCGTCATTTGCGATGAAGCGCTGCAGCAAATGGACGAGCGTCGCGACTTCTTCCGGAGCGAAGCCACGCAACTGCTCGGACATCTCCGCGGCGATCAGGTCGGGCAATTGCTGCGCCGCAGTGCGCCCCTGATCCGTCAATGCGAGTTCCACGACCCGGCGATCCGCCTGGCTGCGCCGCCGCTCGAGAAAGCCCTTTTTCTCGAGCCGGTCGAGCATGCGCGTCATGGAGCCGGTGTCGTACGAGAGCGCGCGCGACATCTCGTTCGGCGTGCTAGCGCGCTCGAACCACAATAAAAGGATCACACCGATTTGCGACGATGTGAGCCCGAGCGGCGCAACCGCCCGGTCGATGCGCCCGGCCAGCACATTGCGCGCAGTCGAGAGGAAATAGCCGAGACTTGGCTCGACGCCCAGCCTGGTCGGGACGAAAGGACCGTCGCTCATGGCAGTTCGCTTTGCAGCCGTTCAGAAAACGAGCGGATTATAACGGGTTATTTAGCTGCTCAGGCAGATACATCAGGCAACCGTCGCTGCTTTGGTGATCGGCGTGTAAAAACAACAGTTGCATTGATGCGTTGCGAAGTATGTTGTGATTTGATTGCATAGTCAATATTATGACAGGCAACCAGTTTCATTCTTCTACAATCGACCGTTCGGGCATCATGCTTTACCTGATCAACGCGCTTGGCGGCCTTGGCCGCTCCATCACCGACACCGCACGCCTCGCTTTCGCGAAGGCCGGCACCGGTTCGTGGTGGGCGCGCTCGCGCAAGCTCGCGTTGTATGCGGCCATGTTTGCGCTGCCGGGCGGCTCGATCGCGGTCGTGGCCGTGGTGTGGGCGCAGCGTCGGCGCACGCAGCAAGAAGCCGAAGCGCCAGGGGCTGTCGTGCCGGCCACGCCCGTGAACGCACCAGCGGCAACCGCGGGAACGTGCGCAGGCGCCCAGCTCGCCTGCCGCGCCGCGAAGCGCCGCCGTAACGACGCGTAACCTGCGCGCCTCACGCCGTAACACCCGCGAACCCTTCCAACGCGTAAGCTTTCGGATTCCGTGTAATGACTAGCGCGTGCGCTACCATTGCCGCAACGCGACAACCCCGTGCGCGCCCGGCCGCCTGACGGCGCGCCGGTTGCATCGACAGGAATCCTTGCATGCCTTGCCGTTTCGTCCGCCCCGGCGCCTCCATTGGATCCGCCGGGTCCGTGGCGCGCCGCGCGCCCACGCCGCTTTCCATGTTGGCGCTGTGCGCCGCCGCCGCGCTCACCTTCCAGCTGAGCGGCTGTGCCGTCGGCCCCGACTATCACCGGCCCAGCGCCGCCGTCCCTGCTTCGTTCAAGGAAGCACCCGAAGGCTGGAAGGTCGCGCAACCCGCCGATATCGCCGACCGCGGCGCCTGGTGGCTGATCTATGACGATGCGCAACTCAATGCGCTGATGGATCAGCTCAACACCAGCAATCAGACCGTTGCGCAATACGCCGCCGCGTATCGCCAGGCGCGTGCGCTCGTGGGCGAGGCCCGCGCCGCGTACTTTCCGGTGATCAGCGGTACGTTCTCGGGCACGCGCTCGTACACGCCCACGCGCGTGGCCAATTCGAGCGGCGGGTTGTCGAGCGGCACCATCAACAACAACGTCAGCCTCGGGCTCGACGCCACCTGGGAACCCGACCTCTGGGGCAAAGTGAGCCGCACCGTCAGCTCGCAGGAGGCGGGCCAGCAGGGCGCCGCCGCCGATCTCGCGAACGCGCGCCTGTCGGCCCAGGCCACGCTCGCGCAGACTTACTTCACGTTGCGCTCGCTCGACGCGCAGCAGAAGCTGCTCGACGACACGGTCGTGGCGTATCAGAAGTCGCTGCAGCTCACGCAGAATCAGTACGCCCAAGGGGTGGCGGGCCGCGCCGACGTGATCCAGGCGCAAACGCAACTGCAGTCCGCCCAGGCTTCGGCGATCGACAATGGTGTGGCGCGCGCCCAGGACGAGCATGCGATCGCCGTGCTGGTCGGCCAGCCCGCCTCCACTTTCTCGATCCCGGCGTCGCCGCTCACCGCCACGCCGCCTACGGTGCCGCTCGCCATGCCGTCCGCGTTGCTCGAGCGCAGGCCCGACATCGCCTCGGCAGAGCGCAAGGCGGCGTCCGCCAACGAGCAGATCGGCGTCGCCATCGCGGCGTACTTCCCGACGCTCACGCTTTCCGCGAGCGGCGGTTTCGAAAGCTCGGTGATGTCACAGCTGCTGCAGTTGCCCTCGCGCTTCTGGACACTCGGGCCGTCGCTTGCCGGCACGATCTTCGACGCTGGACTGCGTAAAGCGCAGACCGAGGCCGCGCGCGCCGCCTACGACCAGCAGGTCGCCACCTATCGGCAAACGGTGCTGGCCGCGTTCCAGGACGTGGAAGACAACCTCGCTTCGCAGCGCATCCTGGGGCAAGAGATCGTCGTGCAGCAGCAGGCGGTGGAGTCGGCGCAACATGCGCTCGCAATCGTGACGAACGAGTACAAGGCCGGCACGACCGATTTCCAGAACGTGCTTTCCGCGCAGGCCACGGCCTTCACCGCGCAGCAAAAGCTCGTGAGCCTTGGTGGCCAGCGCATGGTGTCGTCGGTGGGACTCGTGAAGGCGCTGGGCGGCGGCTGGGATGATTCGCAGATGGACCGCGAAACGGGCAGCGTCGCCGCGCCGACCTCGGCTTCGGCAGCTTCCGCGCCGGCAGTTGCGGCTGCGGCCGCCCAGCCACAGTAATGCGCACGCGCCCGCTCAGGCGGGCGCACGCGCAAACCACGAACGTCAGCGCATGAATGTCAGCGCGACGGTTCCCGGCCCGATCGGCCGGCCCAGCAGATTCAGCAGGCCCGCCAGATTGTCGCGTTGATCCGGCGTCGCGCTCGCGGTGCCCTGGAACGAGGCGAACGTGCGCGAGAACGAGCCACGCCCCTCGAGCATGAGCGGGCCTTTTTGCGTCGAGAGATCGAGCGTCGACGTCGCCCCTTGTGCCTGCAATACCACCTGATACGTGCCGAGCGGCTTCACGAGCGAAACGCGCGAGCTCATGTCGGCGAGCGACACGGTCAGCCGGCCGAACGCATCCGTGCCGAACATGCGCCAAGGGCTCCACGCAAGCCGCACCTTGCCGTCCAGATCGAGCGTGTTGAAGGGCGCGCCGAGGCCCGCGAGCAGTGAGGCCGGCACGGCGATCGTGCCCGCGCTCACGTTCGCGCCGCGCAAGGTCGCATCCACCGTCACGGCATCGGGCATCGCCTCGGTCTGCAGCATTTCCATGCGCACGCGCGCGACGAAAAGCGGCCAGAACGCCGTGCGCCAGACAATGCGCCCCGGCAGCAGCGTCGCGCCGCGTGCGTCCTGGCCCGCAGCGAGCATCAGCGTGGCGGAACCGTGCCAGAGCGAGCCTTCCGGGTCGATCAGATTCACGTGGCCCTGAGTCGCGCGCGCAAACTGCGGCGCAATCCAGGCGGCGGGCAGGCGGGCGAGCAGCACGGCTGCGCCCGACAGCAGGCCCACGATCACGTAGGGCAACGCGGCGCGCAAGCGCCGCATCCAGTAACTCATTGCTTATTTCTCCGGCGATTCCCAGTGCGCGCTTCTCGATGCGCGCTTTTTCTTTTTAGTGCGTATTCGCCGGTTGCAGCGAGGCCGTCAAGTCGACCTGGCCATCGGCCTTCAGCGCGGTGATGTGCGCCTCGACCACCTGCACCTTGAACTGCTTGCGCACATCGTCGAGCCACGCGGCCCACGCCGGGAACGACGCATTCTTCATCTGCACCTGCACGGTCGTGCCGATCAGCTGAATCTGCGCCCCCGTGAGCGCGTGATCGGCCAGCGATGCTGTGATCGCATCCTTGAGCGCCTGGCCGCCCGGCGCCACGCTCGCCGCCGCGCCCGCCAGCGAGCGCGCCTCGTCGGCCTCGGCCGTCATCTGCGCGAGTTGGCGCTGCATGCCGGGCAGACTCTCACGCAAGCGCGCGCGGCCGTCGGCAGCGGGCTGCCACAGCACCGACCAGCCGATCGCCAGCACAAGCACCGCGCCACCCCACGTGAGCAGCCCCTTTTCGCGCGTCGTGCGCGCTTCCCAGAAGGTCGCCCAGGTTTCGGCCAATACGCCGCTCATAGCCGTTGTCTTCACGTTGCGCTCCTGATGGTCCACTTGCCCGAACTGGCATCCATCGTGCCCGCAAGGCCGTTGCCCGCGAGGCGTTTCGCGAGATCGGCGTCGACGTTGACGCCTGGCTTGAAGGTCACGTCCAGACGCCGGTCGTGATAGTCGAGTGCCGCGATGCCGTTCGCAGGCACCGGCCCGAGCGAGCGAGCGAGGCCGTCGGAAAGCGCGAGGAAGTCGTCGCGCGAGGGCTCGCCCGCGGCCAGGCGCAACTGCTGCAACTGCCGCGCCATTTGTCCGGCGGGGTCGAGCACGACGGTCGTTTTCGGAAACGCGTTGAGGAGCAGTTCGGTCATCTGCGCGCTGATCGCGTCGCGCTGGCGCGCCATCATGAGCCACTGGATATTCGCGCCGACGACCGCTACGACGAGCGACGCGGCCACGAGCGCGATCGGCACGCGCAAACGGCGCAGCGTCGCGCGATCGAGCCGCCACGGCTGCGAGGCGAACTCGAACTGGCAGAGGTCGAAGCGGCAGGCGAGCGCGCGCCGCGCGAGCGCCTCGAACGTGAGCGTTTGCGCACCCGGCAGCGCGGAGGCCAGCGACGCGCGTGCGGCCGCGCTCGCGGGCTCGCCCGGCAGGTTGGTGAGGACGTAGCCCGACACCAGCGCGCCGCCGGCGAGCGCCGTGACGGTGGCGGCCACGCTCGCGGCGGGCACTGCGAAGCCGTCCGCAAGCACGCCGCGCACGATCGCGAGTTCAAGCGACGCTTCCGACGTGGCGGCCGCGAGCTCCGGCGCGACGCTGGGCAGCAGCGCGGGGGCGGTCGCCACGACATGGCCCAGCACGCATGCCGTCACGGGTTCCAACGCGGGCGTGGCGGGAGCCGCGGCATCGGACGCTACGCCCGGCTCTGCGCGCCCGGCAGGCTCCGTCGCTTGTGCCTCATGAGCCACCTCGACCTCCATCGCCTGCGCGGCCGGCAGGCAGCGCGCCACCGGAACAGCGCGCAGATTGCGGTGCCCTGCGGCGGTAAAGCCTTCCAGGAGAAAGCGGAACCAGCCTCGATCGATGGCGGCTACGACCTGGCGGCCATCGGCGAGGCGCTTCGGGTCGAGTGCGAGGTGACAGGTCTGCGCGTCCTGGATCAGATGATCTTCGACCACGTTCGGCAGCGCCTGACGCAGCCGCGGCCCCCTGAGCGGCGGCACGGTGGCGGCGAGCATGAGCAGGTCGCGTGCGGCGATCAGCAGGATAGTGGTCGAGGCCTTCGGCAACAGCCCCAGCGCCGAACGGCCCGCGCGCTGCGTGTTGCCCGCCTTGTCGAGCAGCACGAACGGCAGTTCCGGCAGTTGCCATTCCTGCGAGTGGACCGCCGGGTCGCGGGGCGGCATGAGAACGATCAGCGTGCTCAAACGCACCTCTTTTCGATGTTGGTCGGGAACGGATTCATGGTTCGTCGCTAACGCGCACGATCCGCGTCGTATGGGTGAGCGGATCGCGCCAGACAAGTGTCGTGCGGTCCACCTCGGCGCGCTCGTGCTGCACGCGCCCATGTACCAGAAAATAACTCGTGTTGACGTCGATCTGCGTGGTGTCGATCGAGACCTGCTTCACGCCCACGCCTTCGAGCGCGAGCTGCACGTCGCTCACGTTGCGGAAAAACACGCTCTGGCGATGCGCGACGAGGGCCTGCGCGTTCGAAAGGCTCATGCCCGTCACGACGGAGGCGATCACCTCGGCGCTCGCCGTGTTCATGTTCACGGGCGTGACGGTGGGCAGAATCGTCACGAACGGGCGCAGCCGCGCGACGGCGTCGGGCGTGAAGCCGGGCACATCGAGGAGCGCATCGACGCTCGTCATCAGGAGCGGGGCGACGCCGCTGTCGTTGTTCTCGTCAGACAGGCCGGGGTTGTCGGTGTAGTTCCCGCCACCGGTCGAACCGCCGCCTGCGAGCACCTCGGTTTGCGACCCGGTGTTCGTCGTGGCGGTTTGCGTCTGGAAGCGCGTGGCCGAGTAGGCCAGCCCCGAGCGCAGGTACACCGCAGTGTTCTTCGCGAGCGACTGGTCGAGGCCGAGAATCTGCAGCAGGCGCGCGAACGCCTCGATCTCCGTGACGTTAAGCTGCAGCGAGCCCGGCGCGCTGCTCGCCACGAGATTGCGCAGATTGAAGCGCGCCTGGGCGTCTTCTATCGAACCGGAAAGCCAGGTATCCGCGCCCTGTTGCGCGCGTGGGTCGCCAATCTGGCCGAGAAAGTCGGACAGGCGCGTTCGCGCGAGCGGCACGCCCCACGCGCCGCCAAGATACGTGATGCCCGCCGACGTATCCGCCTCGGAGCGCAACACGAGGCGCGTCCAGTCGAGCGAAGCGCGCGCGATCCATTGCGCCTGCGCGAGCAGCCGTTGATTCTCGATGCGCCGCAACTGCACCTGCTGGCGCCACAGCATGCCCGAGACGATGATCGCCGAAAGCGCAACGACGAGCAGCGCGCTGATGATGGCCGCCCCGCGCCGTGCGCGCGTGGAGCGGCGGGGTCGCCTGGCTTTGCTGGCTTGCCGTGTGGAGGTTCGTTGTGTGCGCAACGTCATTCCCCCACCAGAAACACACGGGTCACCGGCTGCTCGAGCGAATGCGACCCCACGCTCACCTGTACCCCAGTCACCGCGCGCGGCAGCGGCGCGTTGCCGAGCTGCGGCACCTTGAGGTCGTTGTTGTTGCCCGTCACCTGCGAGCGAACGTCCTGCATGTTCGCAGTCCACCCTGTCTTCGGCACGTACAGGAGCGCGTTGATGACGTCCACGCCGCTCATCATCGGCAACGCGCCCCAGTTGTCGCCTTCGCCGCCGCGCAGCGCACGCCGTAGTTCCCCGAGATTGGCAAGCGGCGGCGACGCGTAGCGCACCACCTGGCCGGCCGACACGCGGTAACGCACCACTTGCAGTCGGGGCGCCGCGCCCGGCGGCATCGCGAACGCGCGCACGATCTGCAGCGCGCCGCCGTCGAGCGAGATGGCGACGCCGCCCGCTTCATCGTCGGAGGCGGCTTCGCGCAAGTCGATGCGCATCTGGTCGAACATCTGCGCGAACACGCGCTCTTCCGCCATCGAGCGCGTGATGGTCTCGCGCCCGCGTACGATCTCGTCGAGACCGCGCCACGAGAGGATCGCCACCACGGCCATGATGGCGATCGCAACGAGCAGCTCGATCAGCGTGAAGCCGCGCGCTGACGAGGCGACGCACACGCGGTCACAACGAGCGGTTCGTCTCATTGGCGAGCACCGTGACGAGTTGCGCGAGATTGCCGGAGCGGCCGGGCGTCGTCACCGACACCTCCACGCGCCGAAAAACGGGGTTGGGCGTTGCCGCGACATGCTGCGTGCAGGTCAGCCGCAGATTGCCCTGCGAGCAGTCGAAGCTGCTCTCGCCCAGATCGGGCCACGCATGCACGAGACGCAGTTGCGCAAGCGTGTTGTCCGCACTCCAGCCCGCAAGCAGGCGGTCGTGCAAATCGGCTTCGCTCGCGGCGAGGCTGCCCACGGCGCGCAGCGACGCGGCCAGCGCAATCGCAATGATTGCGAGCGCAACCAATACTTCGATCATCGTGAAGCCGCGCGCTTGTACCGGTCGCACCGGTCGCTCCGCACGATCCAGACAAGCGCTGTGGCCGCGCCTTCCTCCACGCATCGAGAAACGCATCTCAGCGCACCTCGAAGCGGCCGGTGCCGGTGCCGACGATCGTCGCGCGGCCGGCTGCCGAAAAGAGTGTGACCTGCACCGGCACGTCCACGGCTTCGGTACCGAAGATGAGCCGGTTTGCCTGCGTGTCGTTTCCGCCGGGGTAGGTGATCGCCACGCCGGTCACGCCGCCTTCCCATTGGCGCGGTCCGAGCAGATCGTCACGCAGCGGACGCCAGCCGTCTTCCGTATGCACATCGAAGCGGAAACCGCCCGTGAGTGGCTGCCATGCAATGGGGCGCGCCCGTACCTGCGCCTCGTCGCCCGCCGATTCGAACAGGAGCGCGAGCCGCTGCGCTTCTTCATTCAGGTCGGTGCGCGGATTGCGCGTAAGGGTGAGCGAAGCGAGCGAGATGAGAATCCCCGCGATCAGCAGCACCACGAGCATTTCGAGCAGCGTGAAGCCCGCCGCGCGCGCGGCGCGTGGCGATTGACGGTCCCGGCGAGGGGAGAGGCGGCTCGGTGTCATGGATGCAGCGTGGCGGATGACTTATTGCCAGGACCCGACGTCGGCGTCGTTGCCTTCGCCGCCTGGTTTGCCGTCGGCGCCATAGCTGAATACGTCGATCTCGCCATGCACGCCCGGATTCAGGTACTGGTACGGATTGCCCCACGGGTCATTGGGCAGGCGCTCCAGATAGCCGCCGTCCTTCCAGTTGTTCGGCTCGGGGTCCGTGGTCGGCTTTTGCACGAGCGCCTGCAGCCCCTGGTCCTGGGTCGGATAGCGGCCGTTGTCGAGGCGGTAGAGCTTCATCGCCTGCATGATCGTGCCGATGTCCTGGCGCGCGGCGACGCGGCGCGCTTCATCGGGACGGCTCATGATCTTCGGCACGATCAACGCAGCAAGAATGCCGAGAATCGCGATCACGACCATGATTTCGATGAGCGTGAAGCCGCGTTGGCGGCGCGCGCGCGTGACTTCCATTTCGGCACGACGCTGGGTCCACATGGACATGAGTTCTTTCCTCCCTCGCTAGATATGGTTGCGGTGCACGCTCGTGCGCCGCGCTTCGTCCTGCCTGCAATCGAACCCGTCGCTTGTAGCGGCTGGGCCCTCGCACGCATGACGGGTCATTGTAATGTCACACGATGACGCCTTTCCGACGCCTTGCGGGCATGGCAAACGCGTACATCAAAAATTTCATAAACCTTCGTACAATGGGCGCATGAACCCACTGCAAATCCGCCTTCTTTCCCTCGCCGCGTTTGCGGTGTTCTGCGCCACGGCCACGTGGTGGACGATCACCCTCGCCACGAACCGCGCGGCGCCGGTGCAGGCAGCCGCCGCTCAGCCGCCGGTCTCGCTCGACCAGGCCGGCACGCTGTTCGGCGGCAGGCTCGAACGCAATCCCGTGCAAGACATCCACCTCTTTGGCATCCTCGCGCTCGCGCAGGGCGCCGCGGCCATCGTGAGCGTCGGCGGCGAACCGCCGCGAGCCATCTCGCTCGGCGGCCCGATCGACCAGAACTCGAAACTCTTCGAAGTGCGTCCCCGCTCGATCGTCATCGACCGCAACGGCGTGCACTCCGAAATCTTCCTGCCGCCCAACGCAGCCGGTCCCACCATCTACGTGCGCTGAGTTGCGCGCGCCCGGCTTCGTGCCGGGCGCCTCGCGCAGTTCGTACGCCTTACTGCACGAGGTTGTTCAGCTCGATGATCGGCAGCATCACCGCGAGCACGATCACGAGCACCACGCCCCCCATCGCCAGAATCAGCAGCGGTTCCAGCAGGCTCGTGAGGAACATCGTGCGCCGCTCCAGTTCGCGCGCTTCGCCTTCGGCTGCGCGGTCGAGCATGGTCGTCACGTCGCCGGTCGCCTCACCGGAGCGGATCAGGTGCACGAGCACGGGCGGAAACGTCTTCGTATTGCCTAGCGCGCGAGAAAGCGACGTGCCTTCGCGCACACGCACGATGGCTTCGTCGATGTTGGTGCGCATCGCCTTGTTTGAGAGTGTCTCTCCCGCCGCCTGCAGCGCGCGCAGGATCGGCACGCCCGCCGCACTCAAAATGCCAAGCGTGCTCGCAAAGCGCACGGTGTTGTAGCCACGCACGAGCTTGCCCGCGAGCGGCGCGGTCAGCATCCAGCGGTCGAACGCGAGACGCGGGCCGGGCCGGCGCAAGGTCGCGCGCACGATCCACGCCACCACCGCCACGGCGATCAGCACCGCCCACCACCATTGCCGCACGAAACCCGAAAGCGCCATCATCACAATGGTGAGGAAGGGCAGTTGCTGCTTCGTACTCGCAAATACGTTCACCACTTGCGGCACCACGTAGCTCAGCAGAAACGTGACGATGCCGAACGCGATGATCGTGACGATCGTCGGGTAGGTAAAGGCGAGCACGATCTTCTGCTTGAGCGCGTTGCGCTGCTCGATGTAGTCGGCCAGACGCGAAAGCACGATGCCGAGCTTGCCGGTGTGTTCGCCCGCGGCCACGAGCGCGCGGTAGATGTCCGGGAAGTCGCGCGGATGCTGCTCGAGCGCGCTGGCAAGCGAATGGCCGCCGAGCACCTCGGCGCGAATCGCCGCCATCAGTTCCCGGATGTAGTCGCGCTCGGACTGCTCGGTGAGCACCGCAAGCGCCTCGCCAAGCGGCAAGCCCGCCACCAGCAGACTGGCGAGCTGACGCGTGAGGATGGCCTGCTCGCGCTGCGAGAGTTTGCGTCCGATTGCGAGCCGCTGCGCTCGCGCGCCGCGCGTGCGGCTCGCGGCGGCTTCGACCACGAGCGGAGTCAGGCCCTGGCCGCGCAGCAACGCGCGCGCGCCGCGCGCGCTGTCCGCGTCGAGCACGCCTTTTTGCGCTTTGCCCGTGGCGTCGATGGCTTCGAAGCGAAATGCCGGCATGTTGCTGATCGCCCTCGCTTTTAGTGAGCGTCCATCTGGTGGTTCATCTTGCGGCCCATCAGGCGCCGCCCGTCACGCGCAACACTTCTTCGAGCGAAGTCCTGCCCGCGTCGATCCAGCGCTCGCCGTCTTCGCGCAGCGTGCGCATTCCTTGCGCGCGGCCGGCCTCGAAAATCTCCGCATCGGCGGCATTGCGGTGGATCAGCGCACGAATCGGCTCGTCGATGAGCAGCAGTTCATACACGCCGCGCCGCCCCTGGTAGCCCGAATGACCGCAGCGCTCGCACCCCACCGGATGCCAGCGCTTGCGGCCGTCGTCTTCCACGCGCTCTTCCTTGCACACGGGGCAGAGCTGGCGCACGAGGCGCTGCGCGAGTACGCCGAGCAACGACGAAGCGAGCAGATACGGCTCGACACCCATGTCGGTCAAACGCGTGACCGCCGAGGCGGCGTCATTGGTGTGGAGCGTGGCGAGCACGAGGTGGCCCGTTAGCGAGGCCTGCACGGCGATCTGCGCGGTTTCGAGGTCGCGGATTTCACCGATCATGATGATGTCCGGGTCCTGACGCAGGATCGAGCGCAACGCGCGCGCGAACGTCATGCCGATGCGCTCGTTCACCTGGGTCTGCCCGATGCCCGAGAGGTCGTACTCGATCGGGTCTTCCACGGTCATGATGTTGGTCGTAGCCGTTTCGAGCCGCGACATCGAAGCATAGAGCGTAGTCGTCTTGCCCGAGCCCGTCGGGCCGGTCACGAGCACGATGCCGTGCGGCTTCGCGATCAGCTGGTCGAACTTGCCGAGCGTGTCGGCGGCCATGCCGAGCGCTTCGAGATTCAGCCGCTGCGCGTCTTTTTCGAGCAGACGCAGCACCGCGCGCTCGCCGTGGCCCGTGGGCAGCGTGGAGACGCGCACGTCCACCGGACGCCCGCCCACACGCAGCGTGATGCGGCCGTCCTGCGGCAGGCGTTTCTCGGCGATGTCGAGCTGCGCCATGATCTTGATACGCGAGATGAGCGCGCCATGCAGCGCCTTCTTCGGGCGCACGACGTCGCGCAGCGTGCCGTCCACGCGAAAGCGCACGACCGAGGCGTTCTCGAACGGCTCGATGTGAATGTCCGATGCCTGCTCGCGCGCGGCCTGCGTGAGCAGCGCGTTGATCATGCGGATGATCGGTGCGTCGTCTTCGGACTCCAGCAGATCTTCCACTTCTGGAATGTCCTGCATGAGGCGCGAGAGATCGACTTCGCCTTCGACTTCGCCCACCACCTGCGCAGCGCTGCCGTCCTGGCGCGCGTAAGCCTGATTGATGGCCTGCGCGAGTTCGTCGGCGGGCACGCGCACGAGTGCGAACGCGCCGAAGTTGCGCGCGACCTCGGCGATGGCGGCCTGCGACGTGCGCTCGCTGATCCACACTTCGAGGCCTTCGGCGCGCTGCTGGGCCACGAGAATCTGGCCGCTGCGCGCGAAGCCGTACGGCACGAGGCGAGCGGCGAGCGGCGAGGGCGGCTCACGTTCTGAGCCGCTGGTGGCCGCAGGCGCGTGAGGCGTGCTCACGGCTGCACCCGCGTCGTGGCAGGCGCCGCCTGTTGCACCGGCGTGGTTTCCACGGGCATCGTTTGCACGGGTTCGGCGGGCTGCATCTGCACGGCGCTGGCCGGCTTCGCGGGCGCCGCGGGCTGCACGCCCAGCGCCTGCTGACGCCGCATCTGGTCGAGATCGAACAGGTTCAGCGCCGATCCGCCCTCGCTCGGGCCGAGCGGCATCGGCGGCACGACCGGGTCGTCCCTATCCTTGATCAGGTTGTTGTCGGACTTGTATGCGCCCGTCACGCCCTGGATATAGTCGTAGCGGTTCGACGTGACCGCTTGCGCCGTGTCGCGGTCGCTGATGATCACCGGACGCAGGAACACCATCAGGTTCGTCTTCTCGCGCGTCTTGTTTTCCGAGCGGAACAGCTGCCCGATCCACGGAATGTCGCCGAGCAGCGGCACCTTGCTGTTGGCGACCTGGTAGTTGTCCTGCATCAGGCCGCCGAGGACGATGATCTCGCCGTTGTCGGCCAGCACGGTCGACTGGATCGAACGCTTGGTGAACTCGGGGCCCGCCGGATTGGTCGTCGCGTTGGTCGTGCCCGTCACGATCGCCGAGTCTTCCGTGTACAGCTGCAGCTTGAGGATGCCGCCGTCGGTGATCTGCGGCTTGATGTGCAGCGTCAAGCCCACGTCCACACGGTCGTAGGTGTTGAACGCCGTGCTCGCCGTGCCGCTCGTGAGGTTCGAATACGAACCCGTCTGGATCGGCACGTTCGTACCGACGACGATCTTCGCTTCCTGGTTGTCGAGCGTGATGAGGTTAGGCGTGGACAGCACGTTCGCGTCGGCCGTTTGCGAGAGCGCTTGCAGCAACGCGCCAAGCCCCTGCACGCCGAAGATGTTCTTGATCCAGCCCACATTCAGGCCTTGCTGGAGGCTGGAAGCCCCGAGCGCGTTCGCGAGGCCGCCGGTACTCGCAGCGGCTGCCGCGGCCGCCGTCAGGTTGACGATGCTGTTGCCGCTGCCGGTGGCGAGATTGGTACCCGCATACACATTGCCGCTCGCAACCTGCCACTGAATGCCCAGGTTGGCGTTGGTCGTGGAGTTCAGCTCGACGATCAGCGCTTCGATGTAGACCTGCGCGCGGCGCGCATCGAGCTGATTGATCACGGAGCGCAGATTGCGGTACACCGCGTCCGGCGCCGTGATGATCAGCGAGTTGGTTGCCGGGTCCGCCTGGATCATGCCGCCCGGCTGGTTGTCGTCGCCCTTGTCCTTGTCGCCGCCGAGGAACGGCGCTTCGTTGCTGCCGCCGCCGCTGCCATAGGAACTGCCGCCCCCGAGCGAACTGCCCGAGGACGTGCCGCCGCCGAGCGAACTCGACGGCAGCGGCGGCGTGCCGGAGGTGCCGGTCGACGTGCTGCTGCCGCCGCCGCTATTGCCGCTCTGGTTGAAACCATTCGCGCTACCCGACGACGATGAATCGTTGCCGCCCTTGCCGAGCATGCCGCGCAGCGTCTTGGCAAGCTGCGTGGCGTCGGCGTTGCGCAGCGGGACGACGTGAATGTTGCCCGGCATGCTCGTCGGCGCGTCGAGCTGCTTCGAGAGCTGGACGGCGGAGGCGAGGCGTTGCGCGTTCGAGGCGCGCAGCATCAGCGAGTTGGTGCGCGGGTCGGCGACGACCGAAACCTTGAGCGACGGGTCCGAGGCGCCGATCGCGCCCGGGTCGAGCATCTTCGCGATTTGCGGCGCGATGTCGAGTGCATTGGCGTTGTGCAGCGGCACCACCTGCACCTGCTGGCCGGCGGCCGAGTCCACACCCGCGATGATCGAAGCGATGCGGCGCACGTTGTCCGCGTAATCGGTCACGATGAGCGTGTTGTTGCCCGGGTAGGCAGCAATGGTGTTGTTCGGCGAAATGAGCGGGCGCAGCACGGGCAGCAGGTTATTCGCCGACTCGTGGCGCAGCGTGAACACCTGGGTCACCACCTGATCGCCACGCGCGGTAGGCGCATTGCCGACATAGGTGGGCACGCCCTGCAGCTTGGCGTCGGCCTCGGGCACGACCTTCAGTACGCCGTGATCCTGCACGAGCGCGAAGCCTTGCATACGCAAAGCCGACTGCAGGGTCTTGAGCGCCTGGTCTTCAGGTACGGGATTCTCGGAGACGAGATTGAGCTGCCCCTTCACGCGGGGGTCGACGATGATGGTTTTGCCGGTGGCGGCGCCAATTGCCTTCGCCACCTGATCGATGTCGGCGTTGACGAAATTGAGCGTGACCTGCGCATAGGCAAGCTGTGCGGTAATGAGTCCGCTCACGAGCAGCGCCGTGGCGACGCGACGCAAAGCCATACGATTTCTTCTCATGGGTGTCTTATCGAAGCCAGCGGCAGACGCGCGCGGCTATTCGTCCTCGACGTACGGCTGTGGGGCCGACTCGCCTGTACTTTTCTGACTAACTTCCGACTGGTGTCGGCGCCGGCTCTCCTCGGCCCGGACGTCCGTTAGTCAACAAAAGATGGAACAGTAGCAGTTTTTCATGTCGAATTTGTCACAAAAAATGGGTCTCCGGGGAATTCTTCTAATCCCCGAGCCGCGCCAGCTATCAATCCCAAGCCATTTGTAAGCATGCGGACGCCTTGTCCGGGCGGCCAGCTTGACGCTTCATCGGTGACCGGTATCATACGAGCGGCCCGAACGATGGCCAACGCACTTTTGAGCCTTCTTTATGTGGGAATTCCCGCATTGCTCGCCAGAAAACAGGCCAGCAAGCGAGAGATTGCGTCATCCTTGCGTCATCCTTCAGGCAGCACGGTTCGCTTCCTTACTTGCCCTTTCGTCAGCTTTTCGCGTGAGTTGCCATGCAGAACATCTGGTCCGCTACGCTTGCCGCCGCCGTGGTGCTCGTCACCGCGAGCGCCAGCACGCTCGCGCACGCGGACTGTTTCGACGAGGCCGCGCGCTACCAGAAGGTCAATCCGCTGATCCTGCGCGCCATCGCCTGGCAGGAGTCGCACAACCGCCCGGACGCGGTACACAGGAATGCGAACGGTTCGATCGACTACGGCGTCATGCAGATCAATTCCGTGCATCTGCCCGTGCTCTCGCAGTACGGCATCTCGCAAAGCACGCTCATGGAGCCGTGCAAGAACGTCTATATCGCCGCGTGGCATCTGCGCCAGAAGATGAACAAGTACGGCAACACATGGGCGGCCATCGGCGCTTACCATTCCGAAACGCCAAACCTGCGCGACCAGTACGCGCAGCAAATCGCCGACATTCTGCGCAAGTGGCATCTCATGCAATAGCCATGCAGTAGTGCGCCTGCGCGCGAACCGCGTGCTCGCGCCCTGAAAGCGGCGGTTCGCGCGCCCGGCACCCGGCGCGCGCATGGTGCAAAATGCAGGCTTGCGCCGCTCCCTTACGAGGATTTCGATCCTTTCGCGCGGCACGCCTCCCGACTCACTTTCTGCACCCTAACTGCGATGAACCAGCCGCCACTGCCCGTCACCGTGCTCTCGGGTTTTCTGGGCGCGGGCAAGACCACGCTGCTCAACCATATCATTTCGAACCGCGCGGGCCTGCGCGTCGCGGTGATCGTGAACGACCTCGCCTCGGTGAACGTCGACGCCGCGCTCGTGCGCGACGCGTCGGCGCTCTCGCGCGTGGAAGAGCGCGTGGTCGAAATGTCGAACGGCTGCATTTGCTGCACGCTGCGCGACGATCTGCTCACCGAGATCCAGCGCCTCGCCGACCCGGCGCGCGCCGGCCAGCGCTTCGACGCCATCGTGATCGAATCGACCGGCGTGGCCGAGCCCATGCCGATCGCGGAAACCTTCACGTTCGCGGGCGAAGACGGCATCGCGCTCGACGCGTTCGCGCGCCTCGACACGATGGTCACGGTCGTCGACGCATTCAACTTCCTGCGCGACTACGCGAGCGCCGACCAGCTCGCGCAGCGGGGCGTCGCGGCAAGCGAGGAAGACGACCGCGCGATCGTGGAACTGCTCGTCGATCAGGTGGAGTTTTGCGACGTGCTCGTGCTCAACAAGGCCGACCTCGTAAGCGACGACGAACTCGCGCGCCTGCAGCACATTCTCGCGCGCATCAATCCGCGCGCCGTGCAGGTGGTGAGCCGCTTCGGCGATGTGCCTCTCGAGCAGGTGATCAATACCGGCCGCTTCGATTTCGATGCGGCCTCGAGCGCACCGGGCTGGCTTGCGTCGCTGCACGACCATGACCATTGCGACGACCCGGCGCATTGCCACGATCCGGCGCATACGCACGCGTCGCGCAGCGAAGCCGACGAGTACGGCATCAGCAACTTCGTTTATCGTGCGCGCCGCCCGTTTCATCCGGAGCGCTTCTGGGCGCTGCTCAACCAGGAGTGGAAGGGCGTGCTGCGCTCGAAGGGCTTCTTCTGGCTCGCCACGCGCAACGACGTGACGGGCACGCTCTCGCAGGCGGGCGGCGTGTGCCGCCACGGTCCCGCGGGCTCGTGGTGGGCCGCGCTGCCGCGCGAGGAATGGCCGCAGGACGCCGAGCTCGAAAAGGAAATCGCCGCCGACTGGCAGGGCGATCTCGACGACCCGAGCGTCGGCGACCGCCGCCAGGAACTGGTGATGATCGGTGTGGATCTCGAGACCGACGCCTGGCGCGCGAAGTTCGATGCGTGCCTTCTCACCGATGCGGAGTACGCGGTGGGCCCCGAGGCCTGGCTGAACTACGCCGACCCGTTCCCGTCCTGGGAGCTGGATGACGACGATCACGATCATGACCACGGCGATCACGGCGAAATCGTCCATCGTCCCTAGTCGTCCCGGGTAGTCAGCGGGACGCACTCAATGCACAACGGCGCCGCAATCATGCGGCGCCGTTTGCTTTTTCGAGCGCGCCGCATAGACCGCGCAGACGAAAAAAAACCCGCCAGGGGCGGGTGTCAACTTAAAGCGGCAATGCCTTAGCGCTTGTTGACGGCGTCCTTGAACGCCTTGCCAGCCGTGAACTTGACGGTCTTGGCTGCGGGAATCTTGATGGTTTCGCCGGTCTTCGGGTTACGGCCCGTACGGGCTGCGCGCTTGCCCGAACCGAAGCTGCCGAAGCCGATCAGCTGAACCGCGTCACCCTTCGACACAGCCTTCTTGACCACTTCGAGGAGCGTGTCCAGCGTCTCGCCGGTTTGTGCCTTGCTAGCGCCCGTCTGTGCTGCGACGGCGTCGATCAGTTCCTGTTTATTCATTGAGAAGTTCCTTTCTGTGTTTAGGTTGACACGAACAGCGCGAACGCGCCGATTATACGGACGCGTGCCGCGCCGTCGAGCAGCGACGGACCCGGAGCACCCCGGCGTTTTTCGCGTTGCGGCGGCTAGCGTGTGTCTGATGCCGCAACGTCCGTGCTGCCGCTTCCCTGGGCGGCGCTTGCTATGATAGCGCAGCGCAAACCCAATAACGACAAGGGTTTCGAAGATTTCGCGCGGGATATGCGGGTTTTTTGGCGCTTGTAGACGTTTTAGGGGTGTCCACCCCCGCAAATCCCCGCGCTTGCGGTGTTTTTCCCGCCGCACGCGTTGCGCCGCGCCAACGCAGCATGCGCGCAAACGCCGTCCTGGCAAGCGTTTGCGGCAATGCGATCAGGCTTCGCCACACGCTTTTTCCGGCCGCTTTGCGTTCTCGTTTCTTCCTCACCTCTCGCTTCGCGCTCCTCATGACCGCCACCCTGATACCCGCCACGCTCGCTTTTCGGGAAGACGGCACGCCGTTTTCGCCTGTCTATGGCGACATCTATCACAGCACGGGAGGCGCATTCGCACAGGCTCAAGCCGTCTTTCTGAACGGCAATGCGCTGCCCGAGCGCTGGCAAGACCGGCGGATCTTCACCGTGGTCGAAACCGGCTTCGGCATGGGTGTGAACTTTCTCGCCACATGGGCGGCATGGCGCGACGATCCGGCGCGCTGCGAACGCCTGCATTTCGTTTCGGTGGAAAAACATCCGTTCGCGCGCAACGATCTGCGGCGCGCACTCGACGCAGTCGTTGCGCACGCACGCGAAGCGCCGCTCGCGCGCGAACTCGTAAACGCGTGGCCGATGCTTGTTCCGGGCACGCACCGCCTGGAATTCGAAGGCGGACGCGTGACGCTCACGCTCGTTTTTGGCGACGCGCTCGAGGTATTTCCCAAAATGTGGATGCGTGCCGATGCAATCTACCTCGACGGCTTCGCTCCTTCGAAGAATCCCGAGCTCTGGTCTGCGGCCATTTTCAAGGCGCTTGCGCGTATTGCCGGCGAGGACGCCACCTTCGCGACCTGGAGCAGTTCGGGCGACGTGAAGCGCGCGCTCGAGCAAAGCGGCTTCGAATACCGCAAGGTGCCAGGCTTCAATGGCAAGTGGGCGATGCTGGTCGGCCGCTTCGCGCCGCGCTGGCGCGTGCGCCGTTACGAGCCGCCGCTGCCGCTTGCGCTGCGCGAACGGCACGCCGTCGTCGTGGGGGCGGGGCTTGCCGGCTGCGCGCTCGTCGAGCGGCTGGCCGCGCGCGGCTGGCGCGTGACGCTGATCGAACGCAACGCCGCGCCTGCCCTGGAAGCATCGGGCAATCCGGCCGGCGTGTTTCATCCGCTGATTTCCCGCGACGACAGCAGCGCGTCGCGCATCACGCGTGCGGGGTTTCTCTATGCACTGCGACGCTGGGCCGCGCTCGAAGCCGCAGGCCATGCGCCCACGCGCTCGCGCGCCGGTTTGCTCCATCTCGCCACCGACGACGAATCGCGGGCGGTAGCCGGCGCTTTGGATTCGTTCGGGTATCCCGAAGAATTCGTGAGCGCCGTCACGCGCGAGCAGGCGCAGGCGCTGGCCGGCGTCGCGCTCAATCAGGGCGGATGGTTCTATCCGCAAGGCGGCGCGATCGATCCGGCATCGCTTTGCCGCGCTCAATGCGCCTACGCCGCCGCGTTGCCTCACGCCCAGGTCGAAACACATTTCGGTGTGCGTATCGGTCACATCGCGCGCGCAGGCGATCAAGAACCCGGCGAATGGCAGGTGTTCGACGACGCCGGACGGCTCGTCGCCCAGGCGGCCGCGGTGATCTTCGCCAACGCTCAGGACGCCTCGCGGGCGGCGGCGCTCGCTCATGCGCCCACGCGCATCGTGCGCGGCCAGCTCACGCTGGTCGATCCGAGCCCGCTCGCGAACCTGCGCGTGCCCGTGATCGGCGAAGGCTATGCGGTGCCCCTCGACGGCGGCGTGACGCTCGCGGGCGCCACGTACGAAGTCGACGACGCCGACGACGCGCTACGCGCCGCCGGGCACGTCGAGAATATCGAACGCGTCGCGCACATGCTGCCGGAGCTTACGGCTGCTCAAGGCGAGCGCGATTTCGCAGGCCGCGTGGCGTTCCGCTGCGTGACGAGCGACCGCATGCCGATGCTCGGGCCGCTCGCCGACGAAGACGCCGCCCGCCGCGACGCGCAGCGTCTGGCCGGCGCGTGGCCGCTCGATCTGCCGCGCGCAAGCGGCCTCTATGGCGCGTATGCATTCGGCTCGCGCGGGCTCGTTTGGGCGAGCCTGGGGGCGGAGCTGATCGCGTCGCAACTCGAAGGCGAGCCGTGGCCGATGGAGCGCGAACTCGCCGATCAGCTGGATCCGGCGCGCTTTCTCCAGCGCGCCTTGCGCCAGCGCAGTCTCTGAGCGCGGCGCACGAAAAAGAGCTGAAAAAGCCTGCCCGGTTATCCACGCGAATCTGTGGATAACCGCGCGAATTGACGGCGAATGGAGTGTGGAACCGGTGTGGACGTAAACGGGGTAACTCGGCGCGCTCCGTTCCAGGCCAAAAAGTTGTTCTTCGAAGCGCCCGCGGACCGCACACACTTTGCGCGCGGTTGTGCGAGCGCCAACTCCCGGATTCCTTTCGGTAAACCTGAGTTATCCACAGGAAACCCAGGCCCTTGTTAACTTCTACTACGTATACATACGGTAAACCGTAAACCCGAAGCTAACGCCACCGCTACCGGCAAACACGGCCCAACCGGAGTTTGAAAAACCTGACGAAAGCCACCTGTCGACGCGGTCATTTTTTCCGCATACTTCGCTAAATGCGCACAATGCGGACGCTATTACCGTCTCTGTCGATGCTTTCGAAGAGCGGGGGACAATTGCAAAAAAGCTATGGCACAATCGCCGTTCTTTCCGCGTCAAACGCCGCATCAGACGGTCGACGCTTCCAAGGAACGGTTGCCCCTCATCCTGAATCTGAATGCTCAGGGTAGACGGCAGCGTTCGTTCATCCAACGCGGGCGCAGCCACACCACACGCAAGGCGCCCGTACCGGCTGTTCGCCGCACCGTCACGTGCCGGCGCACTGCTTTGCCGCAGCGTTTTGCCGTAGCGTTTGCCATAGTGTTTGCCGCACTGTTTGCCCGCACTCGCCGCAGAAAGCGCTAATTCGCGCCAGTTCGCCATGTCGTCAGATCGTTGACCCAGCCGGCTGTACCGGTTGGCGCGAACCGCGCGGGGCGCAGAGCAAGCACGCACCAGACGGCGAGTAGAGGTGTCGTTCGCCTCGTGCGGCACGCGGTTTGCCTGCGGTCTGCCTGATTGCCAGCCGTATGTCGATCCAACGTCGGACAGCCGGATTCGTTCCCACGCAAGATGTCGTTGCCAAGGAGAAGCCACCACGATGAAGTCGGCGTTTTCGTTTTTTCCCGCCTGGCCGTTGCCGCTCGACGGTATTTTCTGGGCCGGGCTCGCGCTGCTCGCCGCCGGTTTGTGCGGCGAGCTTTGTTATCGGGCGTGGCGCTTGCCGCGGATCTCGGGCTATGGGGTGATCGGGCTGATTGCCGGTTCGGCCGGGTTTGGCGTGGTCGACGCCAATGTCGGCACGTCCGCGCGGCCGCTGCTCGACGTCGCGCTCGGCCTGCTGCTGTTCGAACTCGGCAGCCGGCTCGACCTGCGCTGGATCCGCCGCAATCCGTGGCTCATCCTTTCGAGTCTCGCCGAAGCCTCGCTCACCTTCGTGCTCGTGCTCGCAGTGCTGCTGTTTCTTTCCGTGCCGACCATGATCGCGCTCGTCGTGGCCGCGATCGCCATGGCGACGTCGCCCGGCATGGTGATCCAGCTCAAGACCGAGTTGCGGGCGGAAGGCCAGGTCACGCAGCGTTTGCTCACGCTCACGGCGCTCAACAGCATGTACGCGGTGATCATCGAAAAGCTCGCGTCGAGCTGGCTGCATCAGGAAATCTACGGCAACGTGTTCGCGACGATCCTGCAGCCGCTCTATCTGCTGATCGGCTCGCTGATTCTCGCGTTCGTGCTCGCGCGCGCGTGCACGCTGTTTTACCGGCGGCTGAGCCCGCAGGACGAACACTCGTTTGTCGCGCTCTTCGGCCTCGTGCTGCTGGCGATCGCCATGGCGCACCTGCTCAAGCTTTCGACGATTCTGAGCCTGCTTGCCGCCGGCATCATCGTGAAGAATCTGGAGCCGCGTCCCCAACTGTGGCCGCAGCATTTCGGCACGGCTGGATGGCTGCTGACGGTGATTCTGTTCGTGCTTACGCTCACGACCTTCGAGTGGCACGACGTACTCATGGGCGGCGCGGCCGCGGCGGGTCTGATCGTCGCGCGCCTCGTGGGCAAGCTCGTCGGCGTGTTGATGTTCGCCAAACCGAGCGGGCTGCACTGGAAGCAGGGGGTAGCGCTCGGCATCGCCTTGACGCCGATGTCTGCGCTCGCGCTGCTGCTCGTCGAGGACACCTACGAGCTTTATCCGACGTTCGATCCGCGCCTGCGCGCGATCATCCTTTGCTCGATCGTCGTGCTGCAGCTTTTCGGACCCTGGCTGGTCTATCGCGCGCTTGCCCTCGTCGGCGAACGCGGCGAAGAATGAAACTCGCGTCGCGCGCGGCCGGCGGCTCGCGCGCAACGCCCTGATAGGGGACGCCATGTCACTCGAAACATTTGTCGATTCGAAGCCGTTCACGTTCGGCATCGAACTCGAAATGCAGATCGTCAACACGCACGACTACGATTTGACCAAGGCGGGCAGCGACCTCATGCGCCTCGTCAAAGATCAGGAGATTCCGGGCAACATCACGCCCGAAATCACCGAAAGCATGATTGAGCTTTCCACCGGTATCTGCACGAATCACGAGCAGGCCGTGGCCGATCTGCGCAAGATCCGCGACGTGCTCGTCGCTGCGGCCGATCGTCTCAATGTCGGCCTGTGCGGTGGCGGTACGCACGCGTTCCAGCAATGGAGCGACCGGCGCATCGTCGATACGCCGCGCTTTCAGTATCTTTCCGAGCTGTACGGCTACCTTGCGAAGCAGTTCACGGTGTTCGGCCAGCACGTGCATATCGGCTGCCCGGACGCGGACAGCGCGCTTTTCCTGCTGCACTCCCTTTCGCGCTTCATCCCGCATTTCATCGCGCTCTCGGCGTCGTCGCCCTATGTGCAGGGTGTGGACACCGGATTTCATTCGGCACGACTGAATTCCGTTTTCGCGTTTCCGCTGTCGGGCCGCGCGCCGTTCGTGCTCAGCTGGGAGGAGTTCAAGGAGTACTTCTCGAAGATGGTGCACACGGGCGTTGTCAACAGCATGAAAGACTTTTACTGGGATATCCGCCCGAAACCCGGTTTCGGCACGATCGAGGTGCGCGTGATGGACACGCCGCTTTCGGTGGAGCGCGCCGCCGCGATCGCCTGCTACATCCAGACGCTCGCACGCCATTTGCTCACCGACCGGCCGATCGCGCCGCTCGAGGACGACTATCTCGTGTACACGTTCAACCGCTTCCAGGCGTGCCGCTTCGGGCTCGCCGGCACCTGCGTGAATCCGCAGACGGGCGAGCGCCGCACGATTTCCGAAGACATCCTCGAAACGCTGGACCGGATCGCGCCGCACGGCGAGGCGCTCGGTTCGACGCGCGCGCTCACGGAGATCGGCACGATCGCCCGCGCGCAGAACAACGACGCCACCTGGCTGCGCAGCGTGGTGGCCGAGGAAAAATCGCTGCACGAAGCCGTGCGGCAACAGTGCTTGCGCTGGCGCGCCTGACGCGAATCAAAAAAGGCGGAGCCGGCGGACGCACAGGACCACTGACCGATTTTCGCGGGGCGCCAGAAGCGCCTCCACGCCGGCAAAACAGGATGCAAGGGCAGCTTTCGGGCTGCCCTTTGCGCTTTCGGGGGCCGGGAAACGGATAAGAGGCGGGCAGCAAGCCGCCACCAAGCGGGCCCAAAAACGGGTCGCGTTGGTTCCGCGCGCCACTTTTTTTGAGGTCGACAAAATTTTTTTTTGGTGGCTTTAAGGTACCTGGGGGTTCTTATTTTTTTTGACCTGGGTCCAGACATGGTCCATATTCATGGACAGATGGCACCACTGAGCTGCGGGTAACCTCGATTTCCCTGCAAACTCAATGGACTACGTAATGATTGGTTAGCCACAATCAGGCAGATTCCAGTTGCGTTTGAGGCAGAAATCCGCGATAACCTGCATGGATCACGGGGCGGCGATTGTGAGCGCTCAAGAATCTGTCCACATAGCAATAGCGTGCTTATCAACGGGTTATCCACAATTCGCGTTGGATAAGTTAGCTGTGCGATTTGCCGCTCTCGCATAGAATGTCGGTTTGCTGCACTGGCACCGGGACTTGAAGGATGTTTTCGGGGTCTGTGGCAAGAAAAATGACAGTGCGACGCACACCTTGGCGTGCGCGTTGCAGGTTTTTTGAGATGGTGCGGCGTTCGGGACAACCGGGTGCCAGCGTTCCCACAGGCCGTCGGTCAAAGCGGCGGCTGACGATGCAGCGCAAGCTGCCAATAACCAGCGAAAGACTATGAGCGAAGGCGTATACGGAGAGCAGGCAGCCGGGCGGGTGACCCATAGCCTGCTGCGACTCAGCACGGCTATGCGGAGCCAGGCGTGGGACTGGGCCGAAGGGGCAGGACTCACGCCGACCCAGGGCGAAATTCTCGTGCTGCTGATGCAGCGTAAGGGGCCGATGCGCCTCGGCGAGATCGCGCGTGAAACGGCCCTCACGGCCGCGACCACCAGCGATGCGGTGAGCACGCTCGAAACCAAGGGGCTCGTCGAAAAGCGTCGCGCGCTCGACGACGGCCGCGCACTCGCGGTGCGTCTGACCTCGCGCGGCCGCACGGCGGCGAAGAAGGCGTCGCAGTGGCCCGACTTCCTCTCGAAGGCGGTTGGCACGCTGAAGGCGGACGAACAGTCCACGCTTTATCGCTCGCTGCTCAAGACGGTTTATCTGCTCGAAGCGCAGGAAACCAGCCCGCAGCACCGCATGTGCCTGACCTGCTCGCATTTCGAGCCGAGCAAGAACCCGAAGAAGACGCCGCATCACTGCCAGCTTCTGAACATCGACATGGCTGACACCGATCTGCGTCTCGATTGCTCGGTCTACGAACAGGCCGACGTGACGACCCAGAAGAAAAACTGGAAGATCTTCGCGGTTTAAGGCCACAACTGCGCCGCCGCCCAAGGGCGGCCGGCGCGCATTAGCGCCTGCGCGCGTCATGCATGTAATGCACGGTAATACCAGGCATCGCGACGTCGAATGCGTGCCGGTATGATGTGCGTGGCAATTTGTGTAGTTCTCGAAAGTATTTGCCACACGTTGTTGTCACGACCGTAGGCGCAAGCGTTCGCCCGCGCCGTACAAAAACGGCAACGTGCAAGCCGTCCACAGCCGACCCGGGAATCTGCCGATGAATCGCGAAGTATTGGCTGTGCGCCATGTCTATTTCGAGGACCTCGGCAGCTTCGAGCGTGTGCTCGGCGACCGTGGACGTCCCGTGCGCTACGTCGACGTCGGCTTCGCCCGCGTGGGCGCGCTCAATCCCTTGTCGGCGTCGCTCATGGTCGTGCTCGGCGGCCCGATCAATGCGTGCGACGACGCACGCTATCCCACCCTCGTCCCTCTTGCCGCGATGATCGAAAAGCGCATCGCGGCGGGTCTGCCTACGCTCGGCATTTGCCTCGGCGCGCAGCTCATTGCGCGCGTGCTCGGTGCACGCGTGTATGCCGGGCCTCAGCCCGAAATCGGCTGGACTCCGCTCACGCTCACCGACGCCGGTCGCGCCTCGCCGCTGCAACATCTCGACGGCGCGGCGACCTCCATGCTGCACTGGCATGGCGATACCTTCGATCTGCCGCAAGGTGCAACGCGTCTCGCTTCCACGCCGCTGTGCGAGAACCAGGCGTTTTCGTGGGGCGACCACGTGCTCGGCCTGCAATGCCATCCCGAGGTGCGCGCCGACCGCTTCGAGCCCTGGCTGATCGGTAACGCCGCTGAAATCGCCACCGCGGGCGTGGACGTGAACGCGCTGCGCGATGAGACGGCGCGCCGCGGGCCGACGCTCGAAGTGCAGGCGAGCCGCATGTTCGGCGAATGGCTGGACGCCGTCGACGCCCGCATGGCCGCGCGCCAACCCTGACCCGCGCCTGACCCCAACCTGATCCCTCGCGCGCGCGTGTCGCGCAGGCGCGGTGTGTTCCCTGTCGAACGCGTTAAAAAAGCGCGTGATATTCTCGGACGCTTCTGCCAACCGTCCGTGGACCTCCCATGAGCACGCTCTTCACTCCGCTCGAACTGCGTGGCGTGACGCTCGCCAATCGCATCGTCGTTTCACCGATGTGCCAGTACTCCGCCGAGCGTGGCGAGGCCAACGACTGGCACATGATTCATCTCGGGCACCTGGCCCTTTCGGGCGCCGCGATGCTGTGTATCGAAGCGACGTCGGTCGAACCCGATGGCCGTATCACGCCGGGCGATCTCGGCCTGTGGGACGACGTGACCGAAGCCGCGCTCGAGCCCGTCATCGCCGCCATCCGCCGCCATTCGCCTATCCGCATCGCCATGCAGATTTCGCACGCTGGGCGCAAGGCGTCGAGCCATGTGCCCTGGGAAGGCGGTCAACTGATTCCGGTCGCCGAAGGCGGGTGGCTGCCGCACGCGCCTTCGGCGCTCGCGCACAAGGAGGGCGAAGCGCCGCCGCTCGCACTCGACGTTGCGGGTCTGAATCGCGTGCGCGATGCGTTCGTGGCCACCGCGCGCCGCGCGGCGCGTCTTGGTATCGACGCGCTCGAAATACACGCGGCGCACGGCTATTTGCTGCACCAATTTCTTTCGCCAATCGCGAACCAGCGCAGCGACGAGTACGGCGGCTCGCGCGAGAACCGCATGCGCTTTCCGCTCGAAGTGTTCGATGCCGTGCGCGCCGAATTTCCCGCCGATCGCCCGATTGGTGTGCGCGTTTCGGCAACGGACTGGGTTGAAGGAGGCTGGACGCCTGACGACACGGTCGTGTTCGCACAGGCGCTCAAGGTGCGCGGCGCGGACTGGATCGACGTGTCGACAGGGGGCGTGTCGCCGCTGCAAAAAATCCCGCTCGAGCCCGGCTATCAAGTGCCGTTCGCACGCAAGGTGAAGGCCGAAACCGGCATGACGACGATTGCGGTGGGCCTCATCACCGATGCCTTGCAGGCCAATCAGATCGTCGAAGACGGCGAAGCCGACATGATCGCGATGGCGCGCGCGATGCTCTACGATCCGCGCTGGCCGTGGCACGCCGCGGCACAACTCGGCGCGAGTGTGAGCGCGCCACCGCAATACTGGCGCTCGCAGCCGCGCGAGTTGAAGAAGCTGTTCGGCGAGACGACGCTCGGCCAGCGCTGATGCGGAGCGCGCAGCGCTCGTTTCGCGGCGCATATGGGTTGAACGAAAGCGGCGCGAGCGTGTACGATGCCGTCTGTGGCGCGCCGGGCGTCGCATGAGCGCGGCGCCCAATCGGCGCCGCGTTTGCGTACGGACCGCGACGAGGCACGCACGAAGTTTGATGCAAGGGCCGATGCAAGGCCAGGCAGACCGTCGGGCACGGCTTCATGAGAGAGCCGCAGGCGGCGCGCGCGAGGAAGTGTTTCAGGCGCCTGTCATGACCGGGACAGTCTCCCCCAGTACTTCACAAGGATTCATTCAATGAGTGAACGCAGGATCGTCGTGCGCCAGTCGGGCGTGCACGGCAAGGGCGTGTTTGCGGCGGTCCCCATTGCGACCGGCGAACGACTGATCGAATACAAGGGCGAGCGCATCTCCTGGAAGGAAGCGCTGCGGCGTCATCCGCATAATCCTGACGAACCGAATCACACGTTCTATTTCGCGCTCGACGACGGCGACGTGATCGACGGCAAGGTGAAGGGCAACAGTGCGCGCTGGATCAATCACTCGTGCGCGCCGAACTGCGAAGCCGAGGAAATCGAAGGACACGTCTATATTCACGCACTGCGCGATATCGCCGAAGGCGAAGAGCTGTTCTACGACTACGGCCTCGTGATCGACGCGAAGCAGACGAAGAAGCTCAAGCGCGAATACGAATGCCGTTGCGGTGCCCGCAAGTGCCGCGGCACGATGCTCGCGCCGCCCGACGACGACAAGTCCGCAAAGGGCGCGAAAGCGTCGAAGGGCAAGACCAAAAAGAAGAAGTAAGCGGCGCCACACACGTCGTCTTGCATCAAGCACAAGGGCCGCATGAGCGGCCCTTGTCGTTTGCGTGGCGGTTGCAGCGTCAGAGATCGATGCTTGCCTGGTGGGTCGGTTTCTTCTCGCGCGACGGCTCGTCGGATTTGAGCGCCTCGCGCTGTGCGGTTTCGGCGGCGCTGCCTTCCTTGCTGTCTCGCGTGTCTTTGACGTCCGCGCGAACCGGCGTGCGGACATTCGCAAGCGGCACGCGCACGATGAAGCGCGCACCGCCTTCCGGTGAATCTTCGTAGTGCACGCTGCCACGATGCAGCGCCATGATGTCGTGGACGATCGCGAGGCCAAGGCCCGCGCCGCCGTCCACGCCAGTCTCGCTCTGGGCGTCGCCGCGGAAGAATCGTTTGAAGAGATCCGCTTGTTGCAAAGCGGGCACGCCGCCGCCGTTGTCTTCCACGACGATCTCGGCCATCGGAACGCCGTCAACGGAGGACTGCGAAACAGTCACGGTGATGCGTCCGCCTTCCAGCCGCGCGGGCGGCAAATATTTGAGCGCGTTGTCGAGCAGATTCGCGATGACCTCGTGCAGCAGCACGGGGTTGCCGCGCACCATCAACGGCGTGTCGTTTTCGGGGTCGTCGAGACGCTGGAAACCGAGGTCGACATGGTTCGCCAGCGCGCGCGGCACCCACTCGGCGCCGGTCTCGAAAGCGAGCGCAGCCATGTCGATATCGACGAAACGCGCGGCTTGCTCACCCGGCTCCGCGCGCGCGAGCGAGAGCAACTGATTTGAGAGGCGCACCGCGCGATCGGCGGCCGAACGCAACTCGCGCACGGCGTCGCTGACCTTTTGCGGTTCGCGCGCGTTCACGGCCTGCTCGGCGTGCAGCTTCACCGCAGTGAGCGGGGTACGCAGCTGGTGGGCCGCGTCGGCGATGAACTTGCGCTGCGCGTCGAGCGCGGTCTTCAGACGGCCGAGCAGCGCGTTGAGTGCGCCAGTGAGCGGACGGATTTCGACGGGCACGTAGGTCTCGTCCACGGGCTCGAGCGACGTGTGCGTCTGGCGGTTGAGCGAGTCGGCTAGCGCGGTGAGCGGGTTGAGCTGCTGGTTGACGACGCGCCACACGATCACCCAGCCGGCGAGCAGCAGCAGCAGCAACGGCATCATGATCGCAACGAGAAATTCGGCCGCGATGCGGAAGCGATGATGCACGGGCTGACCGACTTCCACGACGATCGGATTACCGTGCGTCTGCGGCACGCGCACCTGGGCGACGCGCACGGTCACGCCCTTGTAGATCGTTTCGAACACGTACGCATAGTGCATGCGGCGCACGTTGGTGCCCTGCAGCGGCAGATCGTGGTCGCCCGCGATTTCCGTTTCACCGTTGCTGATGCGATAGATGAGGTGCTCTACGGGGTCGGAAAACATCGCCTGCGCAAGCGGCGGGACGGTATTGGGCGCATCGTCGCCAGCGATCTGGATCTGCCGGGAAATGGCCGTGGCGAGGTCGGCGAGCGAGCGGTCGACGACGTGCTGGGTGTACTGCCAGGCGAGCCAATAGGCGATCAGGCCGCTCATCAGCGCGAGCAGCGAAAGCGGGGCGGCGAGGCGCCGTAGCAGCGTGCGCCGCAGACTCGTCGCGGCAGGTGAGGACATGATGGCTTCGGGGCGAGTGATGAATCGTGGGTGCGGCGGCGTGTGCCGCACGGGACCGATCCATTGTACGCGGGCCGCGGGCGTGGCGGCTGAAGTCCCATGACGGGCCATTCAAGAGCCATTGAACGGCCATCAAGCGCAAACGGCGGCGGGAGTGATCCGCCGCCGCTGGCTGGCTCAGAAAGCGAGGCGAATCAGGCCGCCTGGCGGATTTCCTGCAGCAGATAGCCGAAGCCGCGCACCGTGACGATCTCGACACGGCAGTTCTCGAGCTTTTTGCGCACGCGGTGCACGTAGACTTCGATCGCGGTGTCGCCGAGGTCGCCGCCGAAGTGCGTGAGGTGGTCCTGCAATTGCGCCTTGCTTACCACGCGGCCGTGACGCAGCAGCAGCATTTCGAGCACGGCGAACTCGCGCGGCGAGAGTTCGAGCGGCTTGTCGTCGTTGAAGATACGGCGATCGACGCCCGACAGGCGTACGCCGCCGAGCGACACTTCGGGGCGCGGCACGTCGCCGTGCGGGCCGCTGCGGCGCATCACGGCGCGAATGCGCGCTTCGAGCTCGGCCGGTTCGAACGGCTTGAGCATGTAGTCGTCGGCGCCGGAATTCAGGCCCTGGACGCGGTCGTTCAGTTCGTCGCGCGCGGTGAGCACGATAACGGGCGTATGCCGGTTGCTTTGGCGAAAGCGCGAAAGCAGCGTCATGCCGTCGATGCCCGGCAGGCCGAGATCGAGGATCACGAGCTCATGGCGATTTTGCGTGAGGGCCTGTTCGGCGAAGATGCCGTCGTGGACCATGTCGACCGTGAAGCCGGCTTGTTCGAGGCTGGACTGGATACCGCGTGCGATAGGGCGGTCGTCTTCGATCAGAAGGAGTCGCATGGGATTCGCTCAAGTACAATGGGTTTTAGCGTTCAGGCACGCAGTTCGCGAAGCGTCGCTTGCTGACATTACGGCATAGCCCGACGGTTGCGCGATCACGATCCACATGTCCGATATTTCGATCACCGAACTCGAAGCCGCGATCAACTTCTGGCGCAACCGCTCGCCTTCGATTGGCGACGAACTCGCGTTGTGCCAGGAGGCGAGTGCGCTCTCCAAGCCTTATGCGCTGCTGATTGTACAGCGTCAGAACGTCATATCACCGGAACGTTTAGACCCGATTGCCCGCGCTGCCTGGGAGTCTTACGTATCCATCAAGAATAGCCTTCAAAGCTGAAGGTTTGAAGGCCCGACACCCTGCATTATGCTTTCACGGCACGCTGTGCGCGCGTTGTGTGCACTTTTCGTGCGCACAGCGTACCCATGCTTGTTTGCGCGGCTTATGCGCTGAGCGGTCCCGGCGCGATCGAATCGATGAAGCGCGCGAGTTCGATGTCGCGTGAGGTGAGGCCGTCGGCTTCGTGGGTGGAGAGCGTGATCTCCACGCGGTTGTACACGTTGAACCACTCGGGGTGATGGTTCATTTCCTGCGCCTTGATCGCCACGCGCGTCATGAAGCCGAATGCCTCGTTGAAGTCGGCGAAGCGGAAGTGGCGCTGGATCGCGTCGCGGCCGGCGACGGCCTGCCAGCCGCGCAGGTCGGCGAGTTGTGATGCGCGCTCTTCGGATGTGAGTCGGTTGATCATCGTTGCACCTGTGTTGAGCTTGGGGCCTGGCGTGCGCCGTTAGCCGATCAGCCATTTTTTCACTTATGGGGCGCATGTGCGAGCGGTGCCGTCAAGGAAACCGCGCTTGCTGCGGTGCAAACCGCGGTTGCCTCCGTGCTGCATCCCATGCTGAGTCTATTGGTCGCGCCGCCCGGCTGCCTTTCGTTCTGCCTTTCGTTCAGACGTCGCCGTCATCGAGCCAGCCCTCGCGTGTACCCCGCGTGATGATCGTGTCGCTGTGCAGCACGTCGCCTGCCGGGTAAGGCTGCGCCGCGATGAGCGCCGACGGATCGGCGAGGCGCGACGCAATGCCCGCGCCGAGCGCTTCGAAAAGCTGGGCGAACGAGTCGATCACGAAGTAGGTCTTCTGGAACGTGTCGATGCGATAGCGCGTGCGCAGCACGCGGTCGAGGTCGAACGCCAGCCGGTTCGGCGCCGCGCTTTCCACGCTGTAGAGCGTCTCGCCCTTGCTCGACACGATGCCGGCGCCGTAGATCTTCACGCCGCTGGGCGCGCTCGCGTCGCGCATCAAGCCGAACTCCACCGTGTACCAGTAGAGCCGCGCGAGCAACGGCAACGCGCGCTCCTCGACGGCAAGCGCGGCGCGGCCATAGGCGTGAATCGCATCGGCGAACGTGGGGTCGGTGAGCAACGGCACGTGGCCGAACAGGTCGTGGAAACAGTCGGGTTCTTGCAGATAGTCGAGCTGATCGGGCCGGCGCATCCACCAGGTGACGGGAAAGCGACGGTTCGCAAGGTGCTCGAAGAAGATGCGGTCGGGCACGAGGCCCGGCACGGCCACGATGCGCCAGCCGGTTGCCGCCATCAGACGCTCGCTCACCTGCTCGAACGAGGGAACGTGGGCAACGTTCAGGCCGATGCGCGTGGCGCCTTCGAGGAACGCCTCTGAGGCGCGGCCTTCGAGCAGCGCGCGCTGGCGCCGGTAGAGCTGGTCCCATACGGCGTGATCGGCCGCGCCATAGCGTTCGAGCGGCTGGTCTATCGTGAAATCGGGACGGGTGGTGAGACCCGCGTCGAACTGCTCCTGCAGTTTCGCGGTGGCGGCGGCCATGTTCGTAACGCTCCACTAAAAAGGCTTGCTGGTGTGCAAGTCTAGAGCGGTTGGCACGCGGCGTGTGCGCGTATTGAACGTGACTGGCGTTCAGTATGCAATAATCGAGCGTGAACGAACTAATTAATGCGGAATTTAGTCATGCTCGAACTAGACCATTTCGATCTGGCGCTCCTCGACGTCCTGCAGCGCTTTGGCCGCGCCACACATCAGCAGCTTGGCGAGCAGGTGCCGCTCTCGCCCTCGCAGATCGGCAGGCGCCTGCAGCGGCTCGAGGCCTCGGGGGTGATCGACGGCTATCGCGTGGTGCTGCGGCCCGAAAAGCTCGGGCTCGGCGTGACCGCGTTCACGAGCCTCAAGCTCAAGCATCACGGGGATTCGATCATCGAGCAGTTCCAGCAACAGATCGACGTGCTGCCCGAAGTGCTCGAATGCCATGCCGTGGTGGGAGACGCCGATTATTTGCTGCGCATCGTCGCGCCCGATCTGAACGCGCTTTCGACCTTCGTCATGAAGAAGCTCATGCGCGTGCCCGGGGTGGACAGCGTGCGCTCGAACATCGTGCTGACGACGTTCAAGCGCAACGGGCCGCTGCCGCTCGGTCATCTGGAGCCGGGTGCGCCGGCGGCATGAGCCCAAAGCCGCAAAAGGCGGAAAGGGGCCGCCAGGGCCCGCTTGCTGATTGAAGATTTCAGGCCGCGTTGGCCGTATTGAGCAGATCCACGTAAGCCACCGCGACGAGATCGCTTTCGTCCACGCCGAGCTTCGCGAACACTGCGTGCGCTTCGGCTTCGCCGCCTTGCTCGTCGTCCTCGGGGCCGAGCACCACTTCCAGTTCGACAAAGTCGCCGAGGCCGTCCACACGGTCCAGATGGATGCGCGTGCGGCCCGCCAGATACACATGACGCTCCTTCGAAACAATGCCGCGCGTGGTGAGCGCCGTGGCGAGCAGTGAGTGCATCGCCTCGGCATTGGTGACGGGGCTGCGCGTGTAGTACGAGGCCTTCGGGCCGTCGCGGTCGTCGCGCTGATAGAAGATCAGCTCGGGCGGCGTGCCGTCGTCGAACTGGCGAAGCTTCAGGCGGCCGCGCGGTACATCGTAGAAGAAGTCCTGCTGGCGAAAGATCAGGGGCGCATCGGGTGCGAGCTGGGAAGCGCGCTCGCGCAAGGTGTCGAATTCACGGGCGCGGGCTTTGATTTCGATGTTGCGGGCCATGCAAGGCTCCTGTCGTGCAAAGGGAACAAGGGGAACAAGCGGAACGATCGGAGAGTCTGGAAACGCGCCGCGCAGGGTGAGCACACCGGCGGGTGTGCCGAAAACGCGGAGCGAATTCCCAATCTATCAAAACTTGTGTGACAGCGCTGTTACGAGGCTCGCGCGGCGCTCACGTCAGACGTGAACGGCATACGCGCGCCTTCATGAGCGCGGCTCATATCGCCCATTGCGTTTCGATCGACTTGAGCGCCGCAGCAATGGTGGGCTCGTCGCGCCGC
The DNA here is from genome assembly GCF_009789655.1 of Paraburkholderia acidiphila. Lineage (GTDB taxonomy): Bacteria > Pseudomonadota > Gammaproteobacteria > Burkholderiales > Burkholderiaceae > Paraburkholderia > Paraburkholderia acidiphila. Next base: position 3,123,336 of record NZ_CP046909.1, on the reverse strand, counting down.
GCGGCGAGCGTGATGAAGGTGAGTTCCGTGGGCACCGTCACGCCTTCCACGATGGTGAGCCCGTGCGCGTGCGCTTCGGCGAGGGCCGTGGAATCGCGCGCGAGCGTGAGGCCCACGCCCGACTTCACGAGATCGAGCATCGACGGCTCCTGGTCCACCTCGGCCACCTTCACGGGTTTCGCATGCGCGGCCTCGAAAAGCGTGGTGAGCAGGCGATTGTGCGCGGAGGCGGGCGGCGTCCAGATCCACGGCAGCGCCGCGAGCGCGCGCCAGTCCCGCGCGTCCTTCACGCGGTCCTTCCAGCCGGCGGGCGCGAGCACACGGTACTGAAAGCGCGTGAGCGTGATGACATGGAAGGCATCGGGGTCGGGCGTGGGCTGGCCGATGTAGTAGCCCACGTCGAGTTCGCGCGAGCGCACCTGGTCGAGCACCCAGCCGGACATGCCGTGGCGCAGCGCCGTTTCGATCTGCGGCCAGGTTTCGACGAGTTGACGCAGAAAGCCGCCGAGGCGCAGGAACGCCGGATCGAGAATGGTGCCGATGCGCAAGCGCCCGCGCACCTCGTGCCGCAGCGCAGCAGCGGCGCGCTGCACGTCGCCGGCGGCAGCGAGCGCACGTTCGGCGTGCGGCAGCAGTGCCTGGCCGTCACGCGTGAGCGCGAGGCCGTGCGAGGTGCGCGTGAAGAGCGCGACGCCGAGCGCCTCTTGCAAATGCTTGATCTGCAGGCTCACGGCAGGTTGCGTGAGATGCAGGTGGGTGGCCGCGCGCGTGAGGTTGCCCTCGCGTGCGACCGTGACGAACGCTCGGAGCAAGGTCAGGTCCATATCCTGATATTAAACCGCCTTATATCGCTGTTGAGCATTAATCATTGGATCGTGCCCCGGCCTCCCGATTACGCTAACCGGACCGAGGCTTCACGACAGAAGAGGCACAGACATGGGCGAGACACATCAAAGCGATGCGGGCGTGCGTACGCTGACGCACTTCGTGAACGGCAAGCCGCTGGACGGCACGAGCGACCGTTACGGCGACGTATTCAATCCGGCGTTTGGCAAGGTGAGCGCGCGCGTGCCGCTCGCGACGGTCGCCGAAGTCGACGCCGCCGTTGCCGCCGCGGCCGCTGCGTTCCCCGCGTGGGCGGAGACGGCGCCCATCAAGCGCGCACGCATCCTCTTCAAGTTCAAGGACCTGCTCGACCAGCATCATGACGAACTCGCCGAACTGATCACGCGCGAACACGGCAAGGTGTTCTCGGATGCCAAGGGCGAGGTGATGCGCGGCATCGAGGTGGTCGAATTCGCGTGCGGCATTCCCAATCTGCTGAAGACGGATTTCACCGACCAGATCGGCGGCGGCATCGACAACTGGAATCTGCGCCAGCCGCTGGGCGTCGTGGCGGGCATCACGCCGTTCAATTTCCCGATGATGGTGCCGTGCTGGATGTTCCCGATCGCGCTCGCGTGCGGTAATACCTTCGTGCTCAAACCGTCGGAGCGCGATCCCTCGGCTTCTGTGCGTCTTGCCGAACTGCTCAAGGAAGCGGGTTTGCCTGACGGCGTTTTCAATGTCGTGCACGGCGACAAGGTGGCCGTGGACGCACTGCTCGTGCATCCCGAGGTCACGGCGTTGTCGTTTGTCGGCTCGACGCCGATCGCCGAGTACATCTACACGGAAGGCACGAAGCACGGCAAGCGCGTGCAGGCGCTGGGCGGCGCGAAGAATCACCTCGTCGTGATGCCGGATGCCGATCTCGACCAGGCCGTCGACGCGCTGATCGGCGCGGCGTACGGTTCGGCCGGCGAGCGCTGCATGGCGATTTCGGTGGCGGTGGCCGTGGGCCATATCGCGGATGAACTCGTCGAGCGCCTCACGCCGCGCGTGAAGGCGCTGCAGATCGGTAGCGGCATGGACGGCGCCTCGGAAATGGGGCCGCTCGTTACGGGGCCGCATCGCGCGAAGGTGCGGGGCTATATAGAAGCGGGCGTTGCGGCGGGCGCGAAGCTCGTGGTGGACGGCCGCGGCCACAAGGTGGACGGCCATGAGGACGGCTTCTTCCTCGGCGGCACGCTGTTCGACGACGTGAAGACCGACATGACGATCTACAAGGAAGAGATCTTCGGGCCGGTGCTTTCGGTCGTGCGCGTGCCCGATTTCGCGAGCGCCGTCGAGTTGATCAACGCGCACGAATTCGCCAACGGCGTGTCGTGCTACACCTCGGACGGCGGCGTCGCGCGCGCGTTCTCGCGGCAGATCAAGGTGGGCATGGTGGGCATCAATGTGCCGATTCCGGTGCCGATGGCGTGGCACTCGTTCGGCGGCTGGAAGCGTTCGCTGTTCGGCGATCATCATGCCTATGGCGAGGAAGGCGTGCGCTTCTACACGCGTTACAAGAGCATCATGCAACGCTGGCCGGACAGCATCGCCAAGGGCGCGGAGTTCACGATGCCAGTGGCGAAGTAGGCTGGCACGAGTCGGGCGGTTTATCAAGCATAACGAAGTATTCGGCGCCGCCCGGCGCGGCAATCGCAGTTCGAAAATCACAACACGAAGAAAACGCAGTGGCTGGAGACACATCATGCCCGCACTGGGAGAAGCTCAAGGAGCACGCGGCGCGTCCTCGCGCCGCCTCGAAGGCGAATTCGACTATGTGATCGTTGGCGCGGGCACCGCGGGCTGCGTGCTCGCCAACCGCCTGACCGAAGACGCGGACGTTTCCGTGCTGCTCATCGAAGCGGGTGGCACGGACGACTATCACTGGATCCACATTCCCGTCGGCTACCTGTATTGCATCGGCAATCCGCGCACGGACTGGCTCTACAAGACCGCCGCCGAAAAAGGCCTCAACGGACGCGCGCTTTCGTATCCGCGCGGCCGCGTGCTGGGCGGCTCGTCGTCGATCAACGGCATGATTTACATGCGCGGCCAGCGTGAGGACTACGACAACTGGGCGCGCGTGACTGGCGATTCCGGTTGGGCGTGGGACAGCGTGCTGCCCGTGTTCCGCCGCAGCGAAGACCATCACGGCGGCGCGAGCGAGTTTCACGGCGCGGGCGGCCAATGGCGCGTGGAGAAGCAGCGTCTGAAGTGGGAAATTCTCGAATCGTTCGCGCACGCGGCACAGGAGCAGGGTATTGCCGCCACCGACGATTTCAATTGCGGCGACAACAGCGGCGTGGGGTACTTCGAGGTGAACCAGAAGCGCGGCGTTCGCTGGAACGCGTCGAAGGCGTTCTTGCGCGCGGCGATGAAGCGGCCCAATCTGACGGTCGTGACCGGTGCGTTCACACAGCGCGTGATTTTCGAAGGCAAGCGCTGCGTGGGCGTGGAGTATCGCGGCGATGTGGACTACGTTGCGCGCGCGCGTTGCGAAGTCATCCTGAGCGCCGGCGCCGTGAATTCGCCGCAAGTGCTCGAGCTTTCCGGCATCGGCGACGCACAGCGGCTCGCGCAGCTCGGCATTGGCGTCGTGCAGGATCTGCGCGGCGTGGGCGAAAACCTGCAAGACCATCTGCAATTGCGCATGGCGTTTCGCGTGAACGGCGTGCGTACGCTCAACACGCTTTCCGCGCACTGGTGGGGCAAGCTGATGATCGGCATGGAGTACGCGTTTTTCCAGAGCGGGCCCATGTCGATGGCGCCCTCGCAGCTCGGCGCGTTTGCGAAGTCGGACCCGAACGATCCTGCACTCACGCGGCCCGACCTCCAGTATCACGTGCAGCCGCTGTCGCTCGACCGCTTCGGCGAGCCGCTACATCGCTTCAATGCGTTCACGGCGTCGGTGTGCAACCTGCGGCCCACGTCGCGCGGCAGTATCCATGCGGTTTCGGCGGACCCGTCGCAGGCGCCCGCCATTGCGCCCAATTATCTTTCGACCGATCACGACCTGCGCGTGGCAGCCAGCTCGATACGGCTGACGCGGCGCATCGCGGCCAGCGCGGCGCTTGCGCGTTACGAGCCGCACGAGATCCTGCCCGGGCCCGCATTCCAGAGCGAGGAGCAACTGCGCGAAGCGGCGGGCAACGTCGGCACGACCATTTTTCACCCGGTCGGCACATGCCGCATGGGCCGCGCCGACGATCCGGACGCCGTGGTCGACGCGCGCCTGCGCGTGCGCGGCGTGGAGGGCTTGCGCGTGGTGGACGCCTCGGTCATGCCGACCATTACTTCGGGCAACACGAATTCGCCGACGCTGATGATCGCGGAGCGCGCCGCCGAGATGCTGCGCGCCGACCGTCGCGAGGGTGCGCGTGCGCAAACGGAGGCCACCGCCAGAGCGACGTTGACGACCGCCTGAGGGCATGGAGCGGCGCGCAAGATAGCGTCGTTCCGACAACCATAGTAGACGCGCGCGGAAGCGCTTCCGCGCGCGTGTTTCTGTACGTCTGTCAGATGCTGGTTTGCGCCGATTATGCTGCTAACATGCGGTTATTGTTCATCAATCTGTCGTCAACTGTCGATTTAAGCGTTCACTTTCATTGTGGCGCTCCCTTAAGTGCAAATCCCAATGATTGCGCTGCATCATTGGCGAGACAATGACGCGAAAGTCGGCACGCGCGCGTTGCGCGCATCGGGGGGCGCGCCGCAAGTCCGCGCCGGACCTGACCGTGCACCACAAGTCACGGATGGTCTGCAGTGTTACGCCTTACCAAGCTCGGAAGGGGACATGATTCTCGGCGACACGATTCTGGAAACGCGCGACCTCACGAAACAGTTCAAGGGCTTCACGGCCGTGAACGGCGTGAACCTGCGCGTGTGCCGCGGCTCGATCCATGCTCTGATCGGACCGAACGGCGCCGGCAAGACCACCTGCTTCAATCTGCTCACCAAATTCCTCGTGCCCAGCGCGGGGCGCATCGTCTTCAACGGCATCGACATCACGCATGAGCGGCCGGCGCAGATCGCCCGACGCGGCATCATCCGCTCGTTCCAGATCTCCGCCGTGTTTCCGCACCTCACGGCGCTGCAGAACGTGCGCGTAGGGCTGCAGCGCTCGCTCGGCACCGCCTACCACTTCTGGAAAAGCGAACGCACGCTTGCGGAGCTCAACGACCGCGCCATGGACCTGCTTACGCAAGTGGGCCTCACCGATTTCGCCGACGTACCCACGGTCGAACTGGCCTACGGTCGCAAGCGCGCGCTGGAAATCGCCACGACGCTCGCCATGGAGCCCGAGTTGATGCTGCTCGACGAACCGACCCAGGGCATGGGTCACGAAGATGTGGACCGCGTGACGGCGCTCATCAAGAAAGTATCGACTGGCCGCACGATTCTCATGGTCGAGCACAACATGAACGTGATTGCCGGCATCTCCGACACCATCACCGTGCTCCAGCGCGGCGAGGTGCTCGCCGAAGGCAGCTACGCCGAAGTCTCGAAGAACCCGCTCGTCGCCGAAGCCTATATGGGCAGCGCGGACGCGGCGCTCACGGGGGCGCACGCATGAACACGGTCACCGAACGCGAGACGGCTGCCGCCGCCGGCGCGGCCGATAGCGCGAAGGCGCTGGAGATTACGGGACTGCAGGCGTGGTACGGCGAGTCGCACATCCTGCATGGCGTGGATCTCTCCGTTGGACGCGGTGAGGTCGTGACGCTGCTCGGGCGCAACGGCGCGGGCCGCACCACCACATTGCGCGCCATCATGGGCCTTACCGGACGGCGCACCGGGTCGATCCGCATTGGCGGGCGCGAGACGATCCAGATGCCGACATACCGCATCGCACACTGCGGCGTGGGCTATTGCCCCGAGGAGCGCGGCATTTTCTCGAGCCTTTCGTGCGAAGAAAATCTGCTTTTGCCGCCGCATATCGGCGCGAAGGGGGAGAAGGGAGCGAAGCTGGCCGAGGGCATGTCGCTCGACGAGATCTACGCGATGTTCCCCAATCTCGCCGAACGCCGCAACAGCCAGGGCACGCGCCTTTCCGGCGGCGAGCAGCAGATGCTGGCCGTGGCGCGCATTCTGCGCACGGGCGCGAATTTGCTGCTGCTCGACGAGATATCCGAAGGTCTCGCGCCGGTGATCGTTCAGACGCTCGCGCGCATGATCCTCACCCTGAAGGCGCGCGGCTACACGATCGTGATGGTCGAACAGAACTTCCGCTTCGCGGCGCCGCTCGCGGACCGCTTTTACGTGATGGAGCACGGGCGCATCGTCGAGCACTTCGGCACTGCCGAGCTCGAGGGGAAGATGCCGGTGCTGCACGACCTGCTGGGCGTTTAATTTTCGGTCTGGTTTTGCGCGGCGTTGCACGGGCGCGGCGCGGATCGTTTTGCCTCCAGAGTTCATGGAGTGTTCCTGAATAACTACGCAACCAAGGAAGGAGACTGCAATGAAGAAAACCACGTTCGCGCGGCTCGCGGGCCTATTTGCCGCCTCGGCAGCTGCGATGGCGTTCAGCGCGGGGAGCGCGCAGGCCGCCGACGACGCGGTGAAGATCGGCTTCATCACCGACATGTCCGGCCTTTACGCCGACGACGACGGCCAGGGCGGCCTCACGGCAATCAAGATGGCGGTCGCGGACTTCGGCGGCAAGGTGCTCGGCAAGCCGATCCAGATCGAGTACGCCGATCACCAGAACAAGGCCGACATCGCCGCTTCGAAGGCGCGCGAATGGTTCGACCGTGACGGGCTCACGATGCTGCTCGGCGGCACGAACTCGGCAACGGCGCTGGCGATGAACCAGGTCGCTCAAGAGAAGAAGAAGGTGTACTTCAACACGGGCGCAGGCACCGACGCACTGACGAACGAGCAGTGCACGCCGTACACGGTTCACTACGGCTACGACACGGTAGCGCTCGCGAAGGGCACGGGTCTCGCGGTGCTCAAGCAGGGCGGCAAGACCTGGTTCTTCCTGACCGCCGATTACGCGTTCGGCAAGTCGCTCGAGAAGAACACCGCGGACGTCGTGAAGGCGAACGGCGGCCAGGTGCTCGGCGAAGTGCGCCACCCGCTGTCGGCCTCTGACTTCTCGTCGTTCCTGCTGCAGGCGCAGTCGTCGAAGGCGCAGATCCTCGGCCTCGCGAACGCGGGCGGCGACACGGTCAACGCGATCAAGGCCGCGAAGGAATTCGGCATCAACAAGACGATGAAGACGGCGGCGCTGCTGATGTTCCTGCCCGACGTGCATAGCCTCGGACTCGACACCACGCAGGGCCTCGTGCTGACGACCGGCTGGTACTGGGACCAGAACGACGACACGCGCAAGTGGGCGCAGCGTTACTTCGACCAGACGAAGAAGATGCCGTCCGAACTGCAGGCGGCTGACTATTCGGCGGTGACGACGTACCTGAAAGCGGTGCAGGCCGCAGGCACGACCGATTCCGACAAGGTCATGGAGCAACTGAAGAAGACGAAGGTCAACGACTTCTATACCAAGGGCGGCTATATCCGCCAGGACGGCGTGCTGATTCACGACATGTATCTGGTCGAAGTGAAGAAGCCGTCCGAGTCGAAGAAGCCGTGGGACTACTACAAGGTGCTGCAGACGATTCCGGGCGAGCAGGCCTACACGACGAAGCAGGAGAGCAAGTGCGCGCTGTGGAAGTAAGCGCGAGCGCGTAAATGCTGCAGTCGTATGCCGCGCCCGGCGCCCCGAGGTGGGTGCGCCGGGCGCGGCTTGATTGCGTAATCCGTTAATGCGTCAATGCCTCGATGGGCGGCTTTCATGATGATTTTTGGCATTCCGCTTCCGGCAATGCTGAGCCAGTTGCTCCTTGGGCTCGTGAACGGCTCGTTCTACGCGATCCTGAGCCTTGGCCTCGCGGTGATCTTCGGCATGCTCAACGTGATCAACTTCGCCCACGGCGCGTTGTTCATGCTGGGCGCGATGCTCACGTGGATGGGGCTTGCATACTTCAATCTGCCGTACTGGGTGATGCTCGTCGTCGCTCCGCTCGTGGTCGGCGCGTTCGGCATCGTGATCGAGCGCACCATGCTGCGCTGGCTCTATCGGCTCGATCATCTGTACGGACTCCTGCTCACTTTCGGGCTCACGCTCGTGGTGGAGGGCGTGTTCCGCTCGATCTACGGCTCGTCCGGGCAGCCCTATGACGTGCCCGATCTGCTTGCGGGCGCAACCAATCTCGGCTTCATGTATCTGCCGAACTATCGCGCGTGGGTGGTCGTGGCGTCGCTCGCCGTGTGCTTTGCCACCTGGTTCGTGATCGAAAAGACGCGCCTTGGCGCGTACCTGCGTGCGGGGACGGAGAACCCCAAGCTCGTCGAGGCGTTCGGCATCAACGTGCCGCTCATGATCACGCTCACTTACGGCTTTGGCGTCGCGCTCGCGGCGTTCGCGGGCGTGCTCGCCGCGCCCGTGATCCAGGTGTCGCCGCTCATGGGGCAGTCGATGATCATCACCGTGTTCGCCGTGGTCGTGATCGGCGGCATGGGCTCGATCATGGGCTCGATCCTCACGGGCCTCATGCTCGGCGTGATCGAGGGCTTCACGCGGGTGTTCTGGCCCGAAGCCTCCGCGACCGTGGTGTTCGTAATCATGGCGATCGTGCTGCTGATTCGCCCCGCTGGCCTCTTCGGCAAGGAACGATGATGCAAAGAAAAGCGCTCTATGGGTTGTTGCTGATCGGGCTGATCGTCGCGCCATTTGCCGGCGCCTATCCGCTCTTCGTCATGAAGGTGCTGTGCTTCGCGCTGTTTGCCGCGGCCTTCAACCTGCTGATCGGCTATACGGGCCTGCTCTCGTTCGGCCACGCGATGTTTCTCGCGAGCGCGGGCTATACGGCCGGCTACGCGATCCAGTCGCTCAATTTCACGCCCGAGCTGGGCGTGCTCGCCGGCACGGCAGTGGCCACGCTGATCGGCCTGGTGGTGGGCATCTTCGCGATTCGCCGGCAGGGCATTTACTTCTCGATGGTCACGCTCGCGCTCGCGCAGATGGTCTACTTCGTGTTCCTGCAGGCGCCGTTCACGCATGGCGAGGACGGTCTGCAAGGCGTGCCGCGCGGCAAGCTGTTCGGCGTGCTTTCGCTCGATTCCGACCTCACGCTCTACTACGTCGTGCTCGTCGTCATGGTGCTGGCGTTTGGTCTGATCGTGCGTATCGTGCATTCGCCGTTCGGGCAGGTGCTCGTTGCGATCAAGGAGAACGAGCCGCGCGCGGTTTCGCTCGGCTACGACACCGACCGTTTCAAGCTGCTCGCGTTCGTGCTGTCGGCCGGGCTCGCGGGTCTGGCCGGTGCGCTCAAGGTGCTCGTGCTCGGCTTCGAAACACTCGGCGACGCGTACTGGACCATGTCCGGCCTCGTGATTCTCATGACGCTCGTGGGCGGCATGGGCACGCTGTTCGGGCCGCTGCTCGGCGCAACGCTGATCGTCGCGCTGGAAGACCGGCTGGGCGACATCGGTACGGCGCTCGCAAGAGGGACCGGCGTGGAGTGGTTCCGCTCACTCGGTGAGTCCACAACGATCGTCACGGGCATCATCTTCATTGCCTGCGTGCTGGCGTTCCGGCGCGGCATTGTCGGCGAGATCGTGGCGCGCGTGCGGCCCTTGCGTGCGTGACGCGCTGACGTGCCAGGACTGCTCTGGACTGCGATAGAATGAGCGTCCCTCGCGCCGTCGCAACACGAGGCAAACATGTCGCGTTGCGGCATGCCGGAGCGCCCCGTCGTGCGACAAATCGGTGGCACCGCGCCCCATTTCGGTGCCGCACTGCACCACTAGGGTAAATGCTAGTTGCTGCTGAGGGGGCTGAAGTTTAAAGTTTCACCTAGTTCTGATGCACCGAATTTGCAGGTGGAGAACGAGGAGACAACTGAGGCACCAAGTGCCCGGACAAGGAAGCGCTGTTGGATGAGAGTCCAACAGCGCTTTTTATATTTCCGATCGCCTTCTTTCAACGGCGCGGCGATTATCTTTTCTCTGTGCCCCGCATCCGATTTGCGCACTTTCGCCCGCGCAAATTATCCCTTCTGAAATTACGCAAATCAGGCCATACGTCGCGGTTTGCTTGCTACATAAGCGTTTGCGCGTTACGCGAAGCGAGCGCGCTATTTCCCCTGCTGTAAGCTGATGGAAAGCACTTGCCATCCGAATACGCAGACCGCTACACTCGCCAATCACCGACCATGCGGTCAGCATTTTTGCCTTGATTTCCCGCAGCGGATTATCGATTTGCGCGTGAGGTAATCGGCCGCGGTGCGCCACAAAATCCGTATCAATAAAGAAAACGAATATCGAAGGAGTGGAAATGCAGTTGGTTTTGCGTTGGATGGGGGCGGCTTGCGTCGCGACCGGGATGCTCGCGGCGACGGCCGGCGGGGCGTATGCAGATGTGAAGATCGGTGTGACGCTGTCGGCTACGGGGCCGGCTGCCTCGCTCGGTATTCCGGAAAAGAACACGGTTGCACTGCTGCCGAAGGAAATCGCGGGCCAGAAAGTCGAGTACATCGTGCTCGACGACGCCACGGATTCCACGCAGGCGGTGAAGAACGCGCGCAAACTCACGAGCGAAGATCACGTCGACGCATTGATCGGCTCGACCGTCGTGCCCAACTCGCTCGCCATGATCGACGTGGCGGCTGAAACGTCCACGCCGATGATCTCCATGGCCGCCGCGGCCTCCATCGTCGAACCGATGGACGCGAAGCGCTCGTGGGTTTTCAAGACGCCTCAGAACGACGCGCTGATGGCTGGCGCGATCGCGCAGCACATGGCCGCGCACGGCGTGAAGACGGTGGCCTTCATCGGGTTTGCCGACGCCTATGGCGAGAGCTGGTACAAGGAATTCAGCGCCGCCGCCGCGAAGCAAAACATCAAGGTGGTTGCCAACGAGCGCTTTGCGCGTAACGACGCCTCGGTCACGGGCCAGGTGCTCAAGATGATCTCGCAGCACCCCGACGCGGTGCTGATCGCGGGTGCGGGCACGCCGGCCGCGTTGCCGCAGAAAACGCTCAAGGAGCGCGGCTACGCGGGCAAGTACTACCAGACGCACGGCGTGGCCAACAACGACTTCCTGCGCGTGTGCGGCAAGGACTGCGACGGCACGTATCTGCCCGCCGGGCCGCTGCTCGTCGCCGATCAATTGCCGGATTCGAATCCCGTCAAGCAATCGGCGCTCGCGTACAAGGCTGCGTATGAAAAGGCCTATGGCGCGGGCTCGATTTCGACCTTCGGCGGTCACGCGTGGGACGCGGGCCTCCTGCTTCAGCACGCGATTCCGGTCGCGCTGAAGACCGGTCAGCCGGGCACGAAGGCATTCCGCGACGCACTGCGCGCCGCGCTCGAAGGCTCGCACGATGTGGCGGGCGCGCACGGCATCTTCAACATGAGCGCGACGGACCATGCGGGCCTCGACCAGCGTGCCCGCGTGATGGTGGAGATCGTCGGCGGCAAGTGGAAACTCGCCGGCGATTGAGCGCCGGCTGAATGAAACGCAGAACACGAAAAAGGCACGCTCATACGAGGTGCCTTTTTTGTTGCCGTTACAACGGCTTCGCAGTAGCAGGGGAAGAGGGCGGTACAGCAGTTCGGCAGTCGACAAAAGCGGAGAGCGCACCCAGACACGCGACGGCTTGTGCAGCGCCGCAGGCAGGGAAAACCATGCATTACACGCGCGAAACCGATTACTACACTCAAAGGCCGGCGCCAATTTACGAACATCCTAGTAATCGGCGCAGGATCAATCGATAACACGCAGACCTGGCGTTTGGAGACGCGCAATGAAAACGAAGAAGTGGGTTTTGAGCTCGATTAGTGCCGCACTCGCAGCGGCGCTGATGGGCACGGCGGGCGTAGCCGCCGCGCAGGTGAAGATTGGCGTGACGCTCTCGGCAACGGGGCCGGCGGCGTCGCTCGGCATTCCCGAGAAGAACACGATCGCGCTGCTGCCCAAGGAGATCGCAGGCAAGAGCGTGCAGTACATCGTGCTCGATGACGCCTCGGACACGAGCAAGGCCGTGCAGAACACGCACAAACTGATCGACGAAGATCACGTGGACGCGATCATCGGCTCGTCGGTCACGCCGAACTCGCTCGCGATGCTCGACGTCGTCGCGCAGGGCAAGACGCCGATGATCTCGCTCGCCGCATCCGCCGCGATCGTCGAGCCGATCGACGCGAAGCGTCAGTGGGCCTTCAAGACGCCGCAAAACGACAGCCTGATGGCCGACGCGCTTGCAAGCTACATGGAGAAGCAGGGCGTGAAGACGGTGGGCTTCGTCGGCTTCACCGACGCCTATGGCGACAGCTGGCTCAAGGAGTTCACGAGCGCGGCCGCGAAGCACAACCTCAAGATCGTGGCGAGCGAGCGCTATAACCGCACGGACTCGTCGGTGACGGGCCAGGCCCTCAAGCTGATGTCGGCGAACCCCGATGCGATCCTGATCGCCGGTTCCGGCACGCCGGCGGCGCTGCCTGCGACCACGCTCAAGGATCGCGGCTACAAGGGCAAGATCTACCAGACGCACGGCGTGGCGAATAACGACTTCCTGCGCGTATGCGGCAAGGACTGCGAAGGCGAGTTGCTGCCCGCGGGCCCGATTCTCGTGGCCGACCAGTTGCCCGATTCGAACCCTGTGAAGAAGTCGGCGCTAGCCTACAAGGCGGCCTATGAGAAGGCCTATGGCGTGGGCACGGTGGCGACCTTCGGCGGCCATGCGTGGGACGCAGGCCAGTTGCTCCAGCGCGCGATTCCGGTCGCGCTGAAGGCGGGCCAGCCCGGCACCGAGGCGTTCCGGGTAGCGCTGCGCGCCGCGCTCGAAAACTCGCAGGACGTGGCGGGCGCGCACGGCATCTTCAACATGAGCGCGACGGATCACGCGGGCCTCGACCAGCGCGCGCGCGTGATCGTCGAGATCGTCAACAACAAGTGGAAGCTGCAGAGCGAGTAACGTGCTGCGCACGGGAAAGCGCAGTGCGTTTTTCCGTGAAACACGCGCGCGTGTCACGGCGTCATTCTGGCCACTGAGAATGACGCACAAGCACGTACAAGCATGACCGGTGCGCGGCTTCTTCGCCGCGCACCGGCTTTCTCACACGTGAAGTCCGAACCGCGCCTCTGTCGGTTCACACGAGCATTGCCGCTTTTTTCGACGTCGCTGTTTTTCCAGGTTCCAGAAGGTTTCAGGAAGAGGGGAGTATGGATTTATCGATCGCCGCGATCCTCGCGCAGGACGGCATCACCACCGGTGCGATTTACGCGCTGTTAGCGCTCGCCCTGGTGCTGGTGTTCTCCGTCACGCGGGTGATCTTCATTCCGCAGGGCGAATTCGTTTCGTATGGCGCGCTCACGCTCGCCGCGCTGCAGTCGCAGAAGTTTCCGGCCACCTGCTGGCTGCTCGTCGCGCTCGGCGCGGCGTGCTTCGTCGTCGAGACCGCCGGGCTCGTGCGGCACGCCGAACGGCGGCGCCACGCGGCGCGCACGCTCGTGACGCTTGCGGGCAAGTATCTGCTGTTTCCCATCGCGCTCTACGCGGTGACGCGCGGAGTCGCGAGCCAGCAACTGCCCATGTTCGTGCAGATCGCGCTCACGCTCGCGATCGTGGTGCCGATGGGGCCGTTCATCTATCGCCTGGCTTATGAGCCTATCGCCGAGGCGACCACGCTGCTGCTGCTGATCGTAGCGGTGGCCGTGCACTTCGCGATGGTGGGCCTCGGGCTCGTGATGTTCGGCGCGGAAGGCTCGCGCACGAACGCGTTCTCCGACGCCACGTTCAACATCGGCAGCCTGTCGATCTCGGGGCAAAGCCTCTGGGTGATCGGTACGGCCGCCGTGCTGATCGTCGCGCTGTATCTCTATTTCGACCGCACGATTTCGGGCAAGGCGCTGCGCGCGACTTCGGTGAACCGGCTCGGCGCGCGGCTCGTCGGCATCGGCACCACGCAGGCCGGGAGGCTCGCGTTCACGCTCGCCGCTGGCCTCGGCGCGCTGTGCGGCATTCTCGTCTCGCCGCTCACCACCATCTACTACGACTCGGGCTTCCTGATCGGCCTCAAGGGGTTCGTCGGGGCCATTATCGGCGGCCTGGTGAGCTATCCGCTGGCTGCGGCAGGTTCTGTACTCGTGGGCCTGCTGGAGTCGTATTCGTCGTTCTGGGCGAGCTCTTATAAGGAAGTGATCGTGTTCACGCTGATCATCCCCGTGCTGCTGTGGCGCTCGCTCTCGACGCCGCACGCCGAAGAGGAAGAGGAGTGACGCGATGAAACGATTCGTCATGCACAACCGCTTTTTCTGGCTGTTCCTCGTCGTGATGTTCGCGCTGCCGGTGCTGCCGCATCCGGTGCACGTGCCCGAGTACTGGATCACGCTGCTCAACTATATCGGCCTGTATTCGATCGTCGCGATCGGGCTCGTGCTGCTCACCGGCATCGGCGGGATGACGAGCTTCGGGCAGGCGGCGTTCGTCGGGCTCGGCGCTTACGCGACCGCGTATCTGACGACACAGTACGGCGTTTCGCCGTGGCTCGCCCTCATTGTCGGCGTGGTGATCACGGGGCTCGTGGCGCTCGTTCTGGGGCTCGTCACGATGCGTCTGTCGGGCCACTTCCTGCCGCTCGGGACGATCGCCTGGGGCCTGGCGCTGTTCTTCCTGTTCGGCAATCTCGACATGCTCGGCAAGTACGACGGCATCAACGGCATTCCCGTGCTGAACGTGCTGGGCATCGATCTGGAATCGGGACGCCATATCTATTACCTGATCTGGGTCGTGGTGCTCCTGTCCGTGCTGTCTGTTCAGAATCTGCTTAACAGCCGCATGGGGCGGGCGATCCGCGCGCTGCGCGGCGGCGGCATGATGGCCGAGGCAATGGGCGTGAACACCGGCTGGATGCGTGTGGTCATCTTCGTCTATGCGGCCGTGCTCGCGGCCGTTTCGGGCTTCCTGTACGCGCATTTGCAGCGCGCGGTGAACCCGACGCCGTTCGGTCTGAATCACGGTATCGAGTACCTCTTCATGGCCGTGGTGGGCGGCGTGGCGCACGTCTGGGGCGCCGTGCTGGGCGCTGCGATCCTCACCGTGCTGCAGGACTGGCTGCAAACGCTGCTTCCGAAGCTGCTGGGCGAGAACGGCAACTTCGAGATCATCGTCTTCGGCATTCTGATGGTGCTGTTGCTGCAATACGCGCGGCGCGGCGTCTGGCCTTTCGTGGCGCGCTTCTTCCCGCGTGGCCCGCAGGCGCACGTGCCCGAGCATGCCGAAGCTTTGCCGCAGCGCAGCAAGCCGGCCACGGGCGAGATGCTGCTGACGGTGAACAAGGCGCGCAAGCAGTTCGGCGGCCTCGTGGCCGTGAACGATGTGAGCTTCGACGTGAAGGCGGGGCAAATCATCGGCCTGATCGGTCCCAACGGCGCAGGCAAGTCGACGACCTTCAATCTCGTGACCGGCGTGCTCCAGCCGACCAGCGGCGAGATCACCTTCCGTGGCGAGCGCATCGACCGCCTCACTTCACGTGAAATCGTCGCGCGCGGCATTGGCCGCACGTTCCAGCACGTCAAACTGCTGCCGACGATGACGGTGCTCGAGAACGTTGCCATCGGCGCGCATCTGCGTGGCCATGCGGGCGTGCTGCGCAGCGTCGCCAAGCTCAATGCGGCGGAAGAGGGGCGGCTCATGAGCGAGGCGGCGAAGCAAATTCGCCGTGTGGGCCTCGAGCTGCATATGTATGACGAAGCGGGCAGCCTCGCGCTCGGTCAGCAGCGGATCCTGGAGATTGCACGCGCGCTGTGCTGCGATCCGACCTTGCTGTTGCTCGACGAGCCGGCTGCCGGCCTGCGTTACCAGGAAAAGCAACAGTTGGCGGCATTGCTGCGCAAGCTAAGAGAAGAGGGGATGAGTGTGCTGCTGGTCGAACACGACATGGATTTCGTGATGAATCTCACCGACCGCCTCGTGGTGATGGAGTTCGGCACGCGCATCGCGGAAGGTTTGCCGGAAGAGGTGCAGAAGGATCCGGCCGTGCTGGAAGCGTATCTGGGCGGGGTGGAATGATGACGGTACCCGTACTGGAAGTCTCGGGGCTCGCGGTTCGCTACGGCAAGATCGAGGCGCTGCACAAAGCCGCGATCAAGGTGGGCGCCGGGCAGATTGTTTCGGTGATCGGTCCGAACGGCGCGGGCAAGTCCACACTGCTCAACGCCATCATGGGCGCGCTGCCCGTGACGGGGCACGCTAACGGCCGTATCGTTTATATGGGCGAAGAGATTGGCGCGTTGCCGGTCGAGCGGCGCGTGGCGCGCGGCATGTGTCTCGTGCCGGAAAAGCGCGAGCTGTTTGCCTCGATGACGGTGGAGGATAACCTCGTGCTCGGCGCCTACCGGCGAAAGCGCGCCGGTGAACGCAATTTCCTCGATCAGCTTGAGCCGGTTTTCACGCTGTTTCCGCGCTTGAAGGAACGCCGGGTGCAGGCTGCTGGCACGCTCTCGGGTGGTGAGCGCCAGATGCTCGCAGTTGGCCGCGCACTCATGGGTAAGCCCGATTTGCTGATGCTCGACGAACCGAGCCTCGGTTTGGCGCCGCTCATCGTGAAGGAAATCTTCCACATCATCAGCGCGCTAAGGCAAACCGGCGTCGCGACGCTGCTCATCGAGCAGAACGCGCGCGCCGCGCTGCAAATTTCCGACTACGGCTACGTGCTGGAAACCGGCGACCTGGCGCTCGAAGGGCCGGCGGGGGAGTTGGCGCAGAACCCGCGCGTGATCGAAACGTACTTGGGGTTGGCTAAGAAACCAGTCTGACTTCGTCTATCGCTGTAGAAATGAGCGGCGTGTTTCACGTGAAACACGCCGCTTTTTTTCGCCCATACGTGGCGCTTTGCGTGGGGCCGGAGTAGGTGCTAAAGCGCCAACTCCGGCCGACACATTATTCGGGTGTGAACGGCCTTAAACCGTAAGCCGTTATAATTCGCACACACCACTTTTTTCTGAGAAGGCTCACGCGGTCGTTTCCGTCCTTGCGTGAGGTCCCGCCATGCTTTATCCCACAGAGTTTGACGTCATCGTCGTCGGCGGCGGTCACGCCGGAACCGAGGCCGCGCTTGCCGCAGCCCGCATGGGCGTCAAGACGCTCCTGCTCACGCACAACATCGAAACGCTCGGCCAGATGAGCTGCAATCCGTCGATTGGCGGCATTGGCAAGGGCCATCTGGTCAAGGAAGTCGACGCGCTCGGCGGCGCCATGGCCGCTGCGACGGATGAGGGCGGGATCCAGTTCCGCATTCTCAACTCGTCCAAGGGCCCGGCGGTCCGGGCGACGCGCGCGCAGGCAGACCGCATTCTCTATAAGGCGGCAATCCGTCGGCGCCTCGAGAATCAGCCGAATCTGTGGCTCTTCCAGCAGGCCGTCGAAGACCTGATGGTCGAAGGCGACCGCGTGGTTGGCGCCGTCACACAGGTGGGAATCCGCTTCCGCAGCCGTGCAGTCGTGCTGACGGCAGGGACCTTCCTCGACGGCAAAATCCACGTGGGCCTGAATAACTACACAGGCGGCCGGGCGGGTGATCCCGCTGCCGTGACGCTGTCGTCGCGCCTGAAGGAGTTGAAGCTGCCACAGGGGCGCCTGAAGACGGGCACGCCGCCGCGTATCGACGGCCGCACGATCGACTTCTCGGTGCTCGAAGAGCAGCCGGGCGACCTCGATCCGGTGCCGGTGTTCTCGTTCCTGGGCAGCGCGGAGCAGCATCCGCGCCAGATTCCGTGCTGGGTGACGCATACGAACGAGCGCACGCACGACATCATCCGCGGCGGTCTCGACCGCTCGCCGATGTACACGGGCGTGATCGAGGGGGTAGGGCCGCGCTATTGCCCGTCCATCGAGGACAAGATTCACCGCTTCGCGTCGAAGGAATCGCATCAAATCTTCCTCGAACCGGAAGGCCTGACGACAAACGAGTTCTACCCGAACGGGATCTCCACGAGCCTGCCGTTCGACGTGCAACTCGAACTCGTCCACTCGATGCGCGGCCTCGAGCACGCGCACATCCTGCGTCCGGGCTACGCGATCGAATACGACTACTTCGACCCGCGTGGGCTCAAGGCTTCGCTCGAAACCAAGGTGATCAACGGCCTGTTTTTTGCGGGCCAGATCAATGGTACGACGGGCTATGAAGAAGCGGCGGCGCAAGGCTTGCTCGCCGGCATGAATGCAGGCCTGCAGGTGCAGGGCAAGGAGGCATGGTGCCCGCGCCGCGATCAGGCGTACCTTGGCGTGCTGGTCGATGACCTGGTTACGCGTGGCGTATCCGAGCCATATCGTATGTTCACGAGCCGCGCCGAATACCGCTTGAGCCTGCGTGAAGACAACGCGGACATGCGTTTGACGGAGATTGGCCGTGAACTGGGCGTGATCGATGACGCTCGTTGGGATGCGTTCTCCCGCAAGCGCGATGCTGTTTCACGTGAAACAGAGCGTCTGAAGTCGACGTGGGTGAATCCGAAGACATTGTCGGCTGAAGAAGCGACGGCACTCCTCGGCAAGTCGATCGACCGCGAGTACAACCTCGCCGATCTGCTGCGTCGCCCGGGCGTGAGTTATGACGGCGTTTGTGGTCTGCGGGAAGGCGCGTGCGCGCCGGAAACCCCGCTCGCTGAAGACGATGTCCTGCTTGCTCAGATCAAGGAGCAGATCGAGATCGGCATCAAATATCAGGGTTATATCGATCGCCAGGCCGACGAGATCGAGCGTAATGGCGCGCAAGAGAACACCCGTCTGCCGGAGGGCATCGATTACGCGGAAGTGCGCGGTCTTTCGTTCGAAGCCCGTCAGAAGCTAACTCAGTTCCGTCCCGAGACGATTGGCCAGGCATCGCGTATTTCCGGCATCACGCCGGCCGCGATCTCGCTGCTCATGGTTCACCTCAAGCGTGGCCTTGGCCGTCGTCGCCAGAATCCGGGTGCTACGGATGAAAGCGGCACCGACTCGACGCCGGTGGCGCAATGACGGGGCGCTCGAGGCAACCCGGCATCGCGGACCGTGACGCGCTGGCTCGTCTGCTGAAAGAGGGCGCACAGGCGCTGGGTGTCGAACTCACCGAGCGCCAGCACGCACAGTTGCTCGACTACGTTGCGCTGCTCGCGAAGTGGAACGCCGTCTACAACCTCACGGCGATTCGCGACCCGCGTCAGATGCTGATCCAGCACATTCTCGATTCGCTTTCGATCGTGCCGCATCTGCCGGGGCGCGCCGACGCAACCGTGCTCGACGTCGGCTCCGGTGGCGGACTGCCAGGCATCGTGCTCGCGATCGTGCGGCCGAACTGGCAGGTCACGCTCAACGATATCGTGCATAAGAAGTCGGCGTTCCAGTCGCAAGCGAAGGCCGAACTCGGACTCGCGAACCTCTCGGTGGTGACCGGCCGGGTCGAATTGCTCCGTCCTGGCGTGGAAGTACCAAAAAAATTCGATTTGATCGTGTCCCGGGCATTCGCGGATCTCGCCGATTTCGTTACACTGGCCCGTCATCTCGTTGCGGACGGCGGCGCGATCTGGGCGATGAAGGGCGTGCACCCCGAAGGCGAGATCGAACGCTTGCCGTCGGGCACCAAGGCGCTGAATACGATCCGCCTGAGCGTGCCGATGCTCGATGCGGAGCGTCACCTGATCGAAGTGTCGGTTGAGCCGGTCGCCGCGGCCTGAGTTGGCCCGGCGATGGCCAATCGGCCGAATGGTGTGCGAGGCGATTGCGTCATAACGTAAGCAAACTTCTTAAGGCAGTAAAAGGGACACACGAAAGATGGCAAAAATCTTCTGCGTTGCGAACCAGAAGGGCGGCGTCGGCAAGACGACGACAACGGTCAATCTCGCCGCGAGCCTCGCATCGCAGGGACAACGTGTCCTTCTCATCGACCTCGACCCGCAGGGCAACGCCACGATGGGTAGCGGCATCGACAAGGCAGCGTGCGAGAACACGGTGTACGAAGTGCTGGTCGACGGTGTGACGGTTAACACCGCGCGCATGCGGCCGGAGCAGGTCGGCTACGACGTGTTGCCGGCTAACCGCGAACTGGCCGGCGCCGAGGTCGAACTGGTGACAGTCGAGCAGCGCGAGCGACGCCTGAAGGGCGCGCTCGCCGAAGTCGACGCCGAGTACGACTTCGTCCTGATCGACTGCCCGCCGGCGCTTTCGCTGCTTACGCTCAACGGCCTGTGCGCCGCTCATGGCGTGGTGATCCCGATGCAATGCGAATACTTCGCGCTCGAAGGCCTCTCGGATCTCATCAATACGATCAAGCAGGTCCACGCGAACATGAATCGCGACCTGAAGGTAATCGGCCTTCTGCGCGTGATGTTCGACCCGCGTATCACGCTGCAGCAGCAGGTTTCCGAGCAATTGAAAGAGCACTTCGGCGACAAGGTCTTCGACGCCGTGATCCCGCGTAACGTGCGCCTGGCCGAAGCGCCCAGCTACGGCTTGCCGGGTGTGGTATTCGATCGCGCCTCGCGCGGTGCACAGGCCTACGTGCAGTTCGGCGCGGAAATGATCGAGCGCGTGCGCGCACTCTGACGAGAGACTGGGGAAGCACGATGAATGCAGTAGCACGGAAGAAGGGGCTGGGCCGGGGGCTGGAAGCATTGCTCGGCGGCAGCGCGGATATCACCGAGGCGGTGAAGATCGAAGGCGCGCCTAACACGCTCCCGCTCACGCAGATGCAGGCCGGCAAGTACCAGCCGCGCACGCGCATGGACGAGGGCGCGCTCCAGGAACTGGCCGCGAGCATCCGCGCGCAGGGCTTGATGCAGCCCATTCTCGTGCGCCCGGTTGCGACGGGGCGCTACGAAATCATCGCGGGCGAGCGACGCTTCCGTGCGGCGCACATCGCCGGGCTGACCGAAGTGCCGGTGCTCGTGAAGGATGTGCCCGACCAGGCCGCCGCTGCGATGGCGCTGATCGAGAACATCCAGCGCGAGGACCTGAATCCGCTGGAAGAGGCGCAGGGCATCCAGCGCCTGCTCGATGAGTTCAGCTTTACGCACGAACAGGCGGCCGAGTCGGTGGGACGCTCGCGCAGCGCGGTGTCGAACCTTCTGCGTCTGCTCAATCTTGCAGCACCGGTGCAGACCATGCTGCTGGCCGGCGATCTCGACATGGGCCACGCCCGTGCGCTGCTCGCCGTGGACGCCGCCACGCAAATTACGCTGGCAAACCAGGCGGTCAACAAGCGCATGTCGGTGCGTGAAACGGAGAAGCTCGTTTCGGCTACGACGAAGGCCGCGCCGGCAGTCAAGGCGAAGGCCGCGCACGACGGTGGCCGCGACACGCGCCGCCTCGAAGAAGAGTTGTCAGATCTGCTCGCCGCGACGGTGAAGATCAAACTCGGACGGCGCGGGCGAGGGCAGCTCACGGTCGACTTCGGCGACCTCGACGCGCTCGACGGCATCCTGCTGCGCTTGCGCGGCGAAACGGCCGCGTGATGGACGCCATGGGCGTGATGCGCGTCGCCGCGGCAAACGCGCGCGCCAGCGCATAAACCCGGTGCGTGAATCGGAGCAGGGCGCGCGCGAGCCCTTGAGCCTGTTGCGCCGTATCGGCGCATTCGCCGCATCGGAGCCTGTGCTCGCGATTCTTGTCGTGGCGTTCGTGGCGTTGCAAATTTACGCGCCTCGCCCCATCGCCTCGCTGCCCGCACTCGTCGACTGGCAAACGGTGATGACCCTCGCGGGCCTGCTCATTCTGACCAGGGGCATCGAATATTCAGGACTGCTGACCTGGCTCGCACATAAGCTCGTCCACCACATACACTCGGAACGCGGGCTCGCGTTGTTGCTCGTCGCGCTGGCTGCGGTGCTCTCGATGATCGTGACGAACGATGTCGCGCTTTTCGTCGTGGTGCCGCTCGTGCTCTCACTCCACAAGCTCACGCCACTGCCGCTCAAACGTCTCGTGATCGTCATTGCGCTTGCCGTGAACGCGGGCTCGGTGCTCACGCCGCTCGGCAATCCGCAGAATCTGTTCCTCTGGCAAGTGAGCGGGGTGTCGTTCGGACGATTCGTCGTGGGGCTCGCGCCGCTGTGCGCATTTCTGATGGCGATGCTGATCCTGCTCGCCGCGTTTCTTTTCAAGGCCACACCGCTCGACCTTTCGAAAGACGCGCCGCCGCAGCGCGTCGATCGCGCGCTGGCGAGCGTCGCGGCCTTGCTCTTCGTCGCATTCGTGCTGCTCGCCGACGCTCACCACGCAGGCGTCGCACTGGCTGCTGTCGCCGCAGGTTTTGTGATCTGGCGCATCCGTATCGTGCTCAAGATCGACTGGCTATTGCTGCTGATCTTCGTGCTGATGTTCATCGTGCTGCGTAGCGTGGCTGCGCTGCCCGCCATTCATCACGCGCTGACGTCGTTGTCGCTGCAAACACCTATGCGCGCTTTTGCCGCAGGCGCGGTGCTGTCGCAGGTTATCAGCAATGTCCCGGCCGCCATTGTGCTCGCGGGCTTCACGCACGACTGGCGTGCGCTCGCGTTCGGCGTAAGCGTAGGCGGCTTCGGGGTCGCCATCGGCTCGCTCGCGAATCTCATTGCCGTGCGTCTTTCCGGCGAGCGCGGCGTGTGGCTGCCATTTCACCTGATCGCCGTGCCGTTCTGGATCGCGGCCTTTCTTGGCGGCGCGTTGCTCCTGCATCTGTTCTGACGCCGCCACATCCCACATCCTGTGCATAGTCAGGATTGCGCGCCAGATGACGTCGCATTTACCTGGTCATCCTGACGATTCCTTCGCCGTTGCTTCGTCCCTTACAGTTACCGGTCACACGTTCGCGGCGACGCGTTTCCCGCATCATGAAGTCGCATTTCACAGGTGTTATTGAAGGGCCTAAAGTCTTGAATTGCCTGCAACTATCGCTTACAATCGCCCGGATTTATTTGGTTGGCGATGCTGTAAGTGCGCTGTAATAAAGAGCGTGCCAGGCGAATTTCCGGAATAAAGCGATGGTGGGTCAGAGGCCAGACGAAGCGCCGCAGGCGCATGAAGGGCCCGATGTTCCTCCGGGCAACGCCGAAGTATCCAGCCGGGGGCAGGATGCAGCGGCAAATCATTCCGGACGCGTTGATCACAACGCGCGCTGGGATGAGCTGGACGTCAGCCAGCAAGATAATAACGACATCGTTCCGCTCACCCGGGCCGAAGCCGAGCAGATCTTCGGCGCGCAGGTGAGTCGCCCATCGCGCGTCACGCCGTTTCGTGTCGTGGCGGCGCAAGTGGTTTTGTCCCTGGTTGCAACGTTGGCGTGGTGGCTGTTTTATAAGCCGCCGGGCAGTGCTGCGTTGTCGGCGTTCCTGGGTGGAGCGATTTGCTGGTTCCCCGGCGCACTGTTCGCAGCGCGCCTCAAGCAGTTGAGCAGTGCCGGCACCGTGTTGAACTGGATGCTCGGTGAAGCCTTCAAGATGGGGGCGACGATTGCGATGTTCGTCGCCATCGCGTTCTGGTATCACGACGTGCTGTGGATTCCCTTGCTCGTCACGTACCTGATCGCACTAAAGACATACTGGATCGCGCTCGCATGGCGCTGATCCACCAACATCGCGCCGCCTCAATTCAGGGCGTCGAAGCGATGCAGGTGGAAGTCGGCTGGCCGATGCGAAGCGAATAAGACACGATCCACGGCGGTGCGTTCCCGCAATACAGTATTGCGGCGGGAGCGGCCGAAAACGATTTTCGACAATTTGGGTGGCATTAACGATATGGCAGCTAGCGAAGGAACGAGCGGACCGGGTCCGTCCGAGTACATTGCTCACCACTTGCAGAATTTTGCGACCTCGCATCAGACGTCGATCGTCGACTTCAGCGTCTGGAATATCGACACGCTGTTCTGGTCGATCCTGTGCGGCGTCGTGACGATCCTCATCCTGCGCCTCGCTGCGCGCAAAGCGACCCCGGGCGTACCGGGCCGCTTCCAGTGCGCCATCGAAATGCTGGTCGAAATGGTCGAGGACCAGTCCAAGTCCATCGTCCATGGCAACCGCGCATTCATCGCGCCGCTCGCGCTGACCGTGTTCATCTGGGTCGCGCTCATGAACTCGCTCGACTTCATCCCCGTCGACCTGCCCACGCGCGTGATCGGCTGGCTCGGCCTGTCCGAAGTGCTGCCGCACCAGCGCATCGTTCCGACTGCCGACCTCAACGGCACGTTCGGCATCGCGCTCGGCGTGTTCGTGCTGATGATTTACTACAACCTCAAGATCAAGGGTCCTGGCGGCTTCGCACACGAGCTGCTCTCGGCCCCGTTCGGCGCGCATCCGCTGCTGTGGATCCCGAACCTTGCACTGAACATCATCGAGTTTGTCGCCAAGACGGTTTCGCTCGCCCTGCGGTTGTTCGGCAACATGTATGCAGGCGAGCTGCTGTTCCTGCTGATCGCGCTGCTGGGCGGTCTGTGGAGCTTCGGCGCGGACACGACGGTGCTTGGCTTCATCGGCCATGTGATTGCGGGCAGCGTCTGGGCGATCTTCCACATCCTGATCGTTCTGCTGCAGGCGTTCATTTTCATGATGCTGACGCTGGTGTACATCGGCCAGGCACACGACAAGCACTAAGTGCTCGTCAAACCAGAATTGCAGTTTTAAATCCCCAGTTCCAGAAAATCTCACAAAGGAGTGATCATGCAAGCTTTCATCGCCAACATCCAGGGTTTCACGGCCATCGGTATCGGCATCATCATCGGCCTGGGTGCAATCGGCGCCTGTATCGGTATCGGCCTGATGGGCGGCAAGTACATCGAAGCCTGCGCACGTCAGCCTGAACTGATGAACCCGCTGCAGACGAAGATGTTCCTGCTGGCTGGTCTGATCGATGCAGCGTTCCTGATCGGCGTGGGTGTTGCAATGCTGTTCGCGTTCGCTAACCCGCTGCTCTCGAAGCTCGCGGGCTAAGTTCCCTGGAAGGTTGCGCCTGACCTATAACGGGTAGTGGGCGCATGGCGGAACGGGAGACGAGGCGCTGATCGAGTTTCACAACCGATGAGCGCCTTGCCGTTTCAATTCCCCGGAATAGCAACGATTAAGGAAACACCGTGAATCTCAACGCAACCCTGTTTGCGCAAATGGTCGTGTTCCTGATCCTCGCGTGGTTCACGATGAAGTTCGTGTGGCCGCCGTTGATCAACGCCCTCGACGAGCGCTCGAAGAAGATCGCAGACGGCCTGGCCGCTGCGGAAAAGGGCAAGGCGGAACTCGAAGCGGCGCACAAGCGCGTCGGCGAAGAACTCGCCACGGCCCGTAACGAGGGTCAAAGCCGTATCGCCGACGCCGAAAAGCGCGCGCTGGCCGTCGCAGAAGAAATCAAGGCCCAGGCACACGCCGAAGCGGCACGCATCATCGCTCAAGCGAAAGCCGACGCCGACCAGCAGGTCGTCAAGGCGCGCGAAGCACTGCGTTCCGAAGTCGCTGCACTCGCTGTGCAAGGCGCCGAGCAGATCCTGAAGCGCGAAGTCGATCAGTCGGCCCACGCCGAACTGCTGAATCAACTGAAAGCCGAGCTCTGATCATGGCCGAACTTGCAACCATCGCCCGCCCGTACGCAGAAGCCCTGTTTGGCGTGGCCGAAGCTGGTGACACCGCCGCCTGGTCCACGCTCGTTTCGGAGCTGGCACAGGTTGCGGCCTTGCCCGAGGTGCAGTCGGTCGCGACGAGCCCGAAGGTGAGCCATGCCCAGGTCGTCGAGCTGCTGCTCGCGGCGGTGAAGTCGCCGGTCAAGGAATCGGCCGAGGTGAAGAACCTCGTGCAGATGTTGATCGAGAATCATCGCCTGGCACTGCTGCCGGAAATCCAGACGCAGTTCGAAGCGCTCAAGAACGCCAAGGCAGGCGCTGCTGACGCAGTGATCGTCAGCGCGTTCCCGCTCGAAGGCGCACAGTTGAACGACCTCGTCGCCAGCCTCGAACGCAAGTTCAAATGCAAGCTGAAGCCGACCGTCGAGATCGACAACTCGCTCATCGGCGGCGTGCGCGTCACGGTCGGCGACGAAGTGCTCGATACCTCGGTCCGCGCGCGGCTCGCCAGCATGCAGGCGGCTCTGACTGCCTGAGCGCCTCGATTACAAAAATCGGGCGCAGCGGCTGGCACGCAACAGAATTGAACATCAGGAGCGAATAATGCAACTCAATCCCTCTGAGATCAGCGAGCTGATCAAGAGCCGGATCCAGGGCCTTGAAGCGAGCGCAGACGTTCGCAACCAGGGCACCGTGATCTCCGTGACCGACGGTATCGTGCGTATCCACGGCCTGTCGGACGTGATGCAGGGCGAAATGCTCGAATTCCCGGGCAACACCTTCGGCCTCGCGCTGAACCTCGAGCGCGACTCGGTCGGCGCCGTGATTCTGGGCGAGTACGAGCACATCTCGGAAGGCGACATCGTCAAGACGACGGGCCGCATTCTCGAAGTGCCGGTTGGCCCCGAACTGATCGGCCGTGTGGTCGATCCGCTCGGCAACCCGATCGACGGCAAGGGCCCGGTCAACGCCAAGATGACCGACGCGATCGAAAAGATCGCTCCGGGCGTGATCTGGCGTGAAGGCGTGTCGCAGCCGGTGCAAACGGGTCTGAAGTCGATCGACTCGATGGTGCCGATCGGCCGTGGCCAGCGTGAGCTGATCATCGGCGACCGTCAGTGCGGCAAGACCGCAGTGGCCGTCGACACGATCATCAACCAGAAGGGCAAGGACCTGATCTGTATCTACGTCGCCATCGGTCAGAAGGCTTCGTCGATCCAGAACGTGCTGCGCAAGCTCGAAGAAACGGGCGCGATCGAATACACGATCGTCGTCGCCGCTTCGGCTTCGGAATCGGCCGCGCTGCAGTACCTCGCGCCGTACGCCGGCTGCACGATGGGCGAATACTTCCGCGACCGCGGTCAAGACGCCCTGATCATTTACGACGACTTGACCAAGCAAGCTTGGGCATACCGTCAAATCTCGCTGCTGCTGCGCCGCCCGCCGGGCCGTGAAGCTTACCCCGGCGACGTGTTCTATCTCCACTCGCGTCTGCTCGAACGCGCTGCACGCGTGTCGGCCGACTACGTCGAGAAGTTCACGAACGGCGAAGTGAAGGGCAAGACGGGTTCGCTCACCGCACTGCCGATCATCGAAACGCAAGCCGGCGACGTGACCGCATTCGTTCCGACGAACGTGATCTCGATTACCGACGGCCAGATCTTCCTGGAAACCGACCTCTTCAACGCAGGCATCCGCCCGGCTATCAACGCCGGCGTTTCGGTGTCGCGTGTGGGTGGCGCGGCTCAGACGAAGGTCATCAAGAAGCTGTCGGGCGGTATCCGTACCGACCTCGCGCAGTACCGTGAACTGGCGGCATTCGCCCAGTTCGCATCGGACCTCGACGAAGCGACCCGCAAGCAGCTCGAGCGCGGCCGCCGCGTGACGGAACTGCTCAAGCAGCCGCAGTACCAGCCGCTGCAAGTGTGGGAACTGGCTGTGGCGCTGTTCTCGGCGAACAACGGCTACCTCGACGACATCGAAGTCAAGGACGTCCTGCCGTTCGAAAAGGGCCTGCGCGAATACCTGAAGTCGAAGCACGCTGACCTCGTCGCGCGCATCGAGGACAAGAAGGACCTGTCGAAGGACGACGAGAACGCGCTCCACGCGGCTCTCAAGGACTTCAAGAAGTCCGGCGCATACTGATCCGTCCGGGAATCAATCACGATAAACGGACATTGAAGCGGTGCGGGGGGCGTTAAATCCCGCCTCGCTTCGATCAAGGAGCAAGCAATGGCTGGAATGAAGGAAATTCGCGGCAAGATCAAGAGCGTGCAAAACACGCGCAAGATCACCAAGGCGATGGAAATGGTCGCGGCGTCGAAAATGCGCCGTGCCCAGGAGCGCATGCGCGCCGCCCGCCCGTATGCCGACAAGGTCCGCGACATCGCTGCGCACATGAGCCGTGCGAACCCCGAGTACCGCCACCCGTTCATGGTGGAGAACACCGGTGCGAAGGTCGCAGGCGTGATTCTCGTCACGACCGACAAGGGTCTGTGCGGCGGGATGAACACCAACGTGCTGCGCGCAACGCTGCAGAAGATCAAGGATCTGGAAGCATCCGGCACGACGATCGAAGCAACTGCGATCGGCAGCAAGGGCCTCGGTTTCCTGAATCGTCTGCGCGCGAAGGTCGTCTCGAACGTTGTGCAACTCGGCGACACGCCGCACCTCGAAAAGCTGATCGGCGCGATCAAGGTGCAGCTCGACCAGTACTCGGAAGGCAAGCTTTCCGCCGTGTACATCGCGTACACGCGCTTCGTCAACACGATGAAGCAGGAGCCTGTGATCGAGCAACTGCTGCCGCTGTCGGCTGAGCGTCTCACGGCAAACGACGACGGCACGACACCGAAGTCGGCGTGGGACTACATCTACGAGCCGGACGCGCAAACCGTCGTGGACGAACTGCTGGTGCGCTATGTCGAAGCCCTGGTCTATCAGGCCGTGGCGGAAAACATGGCTTCGGAGCAGTCGGCCCGTATGGTGGCGATGAAGGCGGCGTCGGACAACGCGAAGACGGTCATCAACGAACTGCAGCTCTCGTACAACAAGAGCCGCCAGGCCGCGATTACGAAGGAACTTTCGGAAATCGTCGGCGGCGCAGCAGCCGTCTGATAGTCGCGAACCGATTGCGAAACCGCGCCGGTGTTGAACCGGTGAGCGAGTGAAGAATTCAGGTATCTAAAGGAAAATCGATGAGTACAACTGCTTTGGTAGAAGGCAAGATCGTACAGTGCATCGGCGCGGTGATCGACGTGGAATTCCCGCGCGAAAGCATGCCGAAGATCTACGACGCGCTGATCCTCGAAGGGTCGGACCTGACCCTCGAAGTGCAGCAGCAGCTGGGCGACGGCGTTGTCCGCACCATCTGTCTGGGCGCTTCGGACGGTCTGCGTCGCGGCACCGTGGTGAAGAACACGGGCAAGCCGATCAGCGTGCCGGTCGGCAAGCCGACCCTCGGCCGCATCATGGACGTGCTGGGCCGCCCGATCGACGAAGCGGGTCCGATCGTCAGCGAGACGACGCGCGCGATCCACCAGAAGGCTCCGGCGTTCGACGAGCTCTCGCCGTCGGCTGAACTGCTCGAAACCGGCATCAAGGTTATCGACCTGATCTGCCCGTTCGCAAAGGGCGGCAAGGTCGGTCTGTTCGGCGGTGCTGGCGTGGGCAAGACCGTCAACATGATGGAGCTCATCAACAACATCGCGAAGGAGCACGGCGGTTTCTCCGTGTTCGCGGGCGTGGGCGAGCGTACCCGTGAGGGCAACGACTTCTACCACGAAATGAAGGACTCGAACGTTCTCGACAAGGTCGCGCTGGTGTACGGCCAGATGAACGAGCCGCCGGGCAACCGTCTGCGCGTCGCGCTGACGGGCCTGACGATGGCCGAGTACTTCCGTGACGAAGGCCTCGACGTCCTGTTCTTCGTCGACAACATCTACCGTTTCACGCTGGCTGGCACGGAAGTGTCGGCACTGCTCGGCCGTATGCCGTCGGCAGTGGGCTATCAGCCGACGCTGGCTGAAGAGATGGGCAAGCTGCAAGAGCGCATCACGTCGACCAAGAAGGGCTCGATTACGTCGGTTCAGGCCGTGTACGTCCCTGCGGACGACTTGACCGACCCGTCGCCGGCTACGACCTTCGGCCACCTGGACGCAACCGTCGTGCTGTCGCGTGACATCGCTTCGCTGGGTATCTACCCGGCAGTCGATCCGCTCGACTCGACCTCGCGCCAGATCGACCCGAACGTGATCGGTGAAGAGCACTACTCGATCACACGTGGCGTGCAGCAAACGCTGCAGCGCTACAAGGAACTGCGCGACATTATCGCGATTCTGGGCATGGACGAATTGTCGCCGGAAGACAAGCTGACTGTCTCCCGCGCACGCAAGATCCAGCGTTTCCTCTCGCAGCCGTTCCACGTCGCGGAAGTCTTCACGGGCTCGCCGGGCAAGTACGTGCCGCTGAAGGAAACGATCCGCGGCTTCAAGATGATCGTTGGCGGCGAGTGCGATCACCTGCCGGAGCAGGCGTTCTACATGGTCGGCACGATCGACGAAGCCTTCGAAAAGGCCAAGAAGATCCAGTAAGGGTTGAGTTGCCAACGGATGGATAAGTCATCTGTGACTTATCCGTCACCGCAACCAATTAACCCTTAAGCCGTGCATGGGATCGGACTAAGCGCTAAAGCGCTAAGTCCGATCGACAGGAGTCGACACATATGGCAGCAACCATCAAGGTAGACGTCGTCAGCGCCGAAGAGAACATCTTCGACGGCCAGGCGAAGTTCGTCGCGCTTCCGGGCGAGGCGGGCGAGCTGGGTATTCTGCCGGGCCACACGCCGCTCATCACGCGTATTCGTCCGGGTGCCGTGCGCATCGTGGCGGAAGACGGCGGTGAAGAGTTCGTGTTCGTCGCAGGCGGCATTCTCGAAGTGCAGCCGGGCGCCGTCACGGTGCTCGCCGACACCGCGATCCGCGGCAAGGACCTCGACGAGGCAAAGGCCACGGAAGCGCGCAAGCGCGCTGAAGAGACGCTGCAGAACGCCGGCTCGAACCTCGAGTACGCCACCGCCCAGGCCGAACTGGCCTACGCGGTCGCTCAGCTCGCGGCGATCCAGCGCCTGCGCAAGATGAACCAGCATTAATTGGTTCTCGTACGCGCGCCCTCGTGGCGCGGCGTCCGAAGCGAAAAGGGCTCCCCGATTGGGGAGCCCTTTTTGCATTGGCGAGCCGCCGAACGGACCGAACGGGCACGGCCCGATGGCATCGCGATGAAAAACGCGGCATAAATGCCGTGAGCCGCGGTGGTCGACAAAAACGCTCTGACATACTTGACGTTTACGGAAAGGTAATGCCAAATCATGCGTTCGCAGCGGGCTCAGACACATGCGCTGCGGGTAAGACTTGATGCCGCCGCCGGGAAAGCCGGTGGCACAATAGTTTTCAAATTCATTTCAAACGCGGGAGTGACGCTCCCCAGGAGACAGCCATCATGGCAATCGACGCAGCAGGCGCACCCGCCGCGCCCGGTGTACATGAGCCGCTCATCGCGCCGAAAGACGGTCTTTCCTACGTGCGAGGCACGACCGACGTGCCGCTCAGCGACGCGACCCTCGGCACCTTCCTGCAGGCGACCGCCAAGCAGTTTCCCGAGCGGCCTGCCGTGGTGTTCCGCGAGCAGGGTATCCGCTGGAACTGGCGCGAGTTCGCCGCCGAAGTGGACGTGCTCGCCGCCGGCTTCGCCGAGCTGGGCATCGTCAAGGGGGATCGCGTCGGCATCTGGTCGCCCAATCGCGTCGAATGGTTGCTGACCCAGTTTGCGACCGCGCGTATCGGCGCGGTGCTCGTCAACATCAATCCCGCGTATCGCCTCGCCGAACTCGAATACGCGCTGAACAAGGTGGGTTGCAAGGCGATCGTCTCCGCGGAAAGTTTCAAGACTTCGAAGTATCTGGAGATGCTGCAGACGCTCGCGCCGGAGCTTGCGACCGCTGCGCCCGGCCAGTTGCAGGCCGCGCGCTTGCCTGAACTGCGTGCGGTCGTGCGCATGTGCGACACGGCCACGCCCGGCATGCTCTGCTTCAGCGAGCTCGTGGAGATGGGCCGCGAGCGCATTGCCCGCGATGGCACGGCGTGGCTCGATGCCATCGATGCGACGCTGTCGCCCGACGACGCGATCAACATTCAGTTCACGAGCGGCACGACCGGCAATCCGAAGGGCGCGACGCTCACGCACCGCAACGTGCTCAACAACGGGCGTTTCATCGCCCAGGCGATGCGCCTCACGGAAGAAGACTCGCTCTGCATTCCGGTGCCGCTTTATCACTGCTTCGGCATGGTGCTCGCGGTGCTCGCGTGCGTTTCGGTGGGCGCGAACATGGTGTTTCCGGGCGAGGCTTTCGATCCGCGCGCTACGCTCGCCGCTGTCGCGGAAGAGGGCTGCACGGCACTGCATGGCGTGCCCACGATGTTTATCGCGGAGCTCGATCATCCGGACTTCGCGAGCTTCGACCTGACGAAGCTGCGCACGGGCATCATGGCCGGTTCACCGTGTCCGATCGAGACGATGAAGCGCGTCGTTTCGAAGATGCACCTTGCCGAAATCACGATCGCCTATGGCATGACGGAAACGAGCCCGGTGTCGTTCCAGAGTTCAACAACCGATCCGCTCGACAAGCGCACGACCACCGTGGGCCGCATTCAACCGCATCTCGAAGTGAAGATCGTCGATGCGCTTGGCAACACCGTGCCAGTGGGCGAAACCGGCGAGCTGTGCACGAAGGGCTATTCGGTGATGCAGGGCTACTGGGGCGATGAGGAGAAGACGGCAGAGTCGATCGTCGATGGCTGGATGCATACGGGCGATCTCGCCACGATCGACGCCGAAGGCTACTGCAACATCGTCGGCCGCCTGAAGGACATGCTCATTCGCGGCGGAGAGAACATCTACCCGCGCGAGATCGAAGAGTTTCTGTTCCGCCATCCGAAGGTGCAATCGGCGCAGGTATTCGGCGTGCCCGATGCGAAGTACGGTGAGGAAGTGTGCGCGTGGATCGTGCTGCGTCCGGGTGAAGTGGCAACGGCGGAAGACATCCAGGCGTTCTGCCAGGGGCAGATTGCGCACTACAAGATCCCAAAGTACATCCGCTTTGTCGACGAACTGCCGATGACGGTGACAGGCAAGGTGCAGAAGTTTGTGATGCGTGCGCGCATGATCGACGAACTCAAGATCAGCGAGCAGAAGACGGCTTGACGACGGGGTTGAGGCAACGCCGCGGCGGACGAATCATCCCGTCGCGGCGCCATGCATGAGCGCGAACAAATCATCGGGAAACCGAACGATTTTCCGGCGGTGGAGGGAGTGGATGCGTGGCGATGCCTGTCGAATAACGAAACGTACAGGCGAAAAAAAAGCGGGCCTGGAGCCCGCTAAAAACCACACGCTACGGGGTTAGCGCGAGGAGACCAAAGGAGGAGCCGGGTCATGAAACGTCTTCGACGCCGGTCACGGCTCCAACAAGGATGCCCCTCGAGAGGGCTTCGGCGTAGTGCCGACCGGCAGGTGTTTTGTGTCCGCTCACACTGGCACCGAGCCACATCCGTGTTGAAACCGTTGAAGCCCATTGTGGGCGAATTAAGATGGCTTCGCGGTAACAAAGTGTTTCAGGTTGTAACGCCCGCCAGATAAGGCTCCGAGCCTCTTTTTGCCATCCTGAGCGTCTTAAGGAAGTCATTTTTACCGCTATTTTCCGCGGCTGTTTGACAGCCCGAATCGCCGCTCGCGCGAGAGGATTCGTATCGCATGAAGAAAGGCCCACAGCATGGGCCTTTTGCGCGTGACGCGTTTCGTACGGAATTACCGGTTGCGCACATGCGCAATGTGTCGGTTTCGCTCGTATGCGTAAAATGCAAACTTTGCGCGCCCCGCGTTACGGCCTCGTCTTGCAACTCATCGTAGCAATTCGAAGGGACATAACAACGTGGCGCGGGTCAGCGAATCACTTCAGCCACTTGTCGGAGATTGCCTGATATTCGCCGCTCGCGCGCGCAAGATGCAGCCACTGGTCCACATACTGCTGGAACACCACGTCGCCGCGCGGCACCATCCACGCTTTCTCGCCGTACTGGAATGGCTTGTCGGGATGCACGGAGCACAGGCCCGGGTTGAGCTTCTGCTGCAGCAGGGTCTCGGAAGCGTCGGTCACCATCACGTCGGCGTTGCCTGCGAGGATCTGCTTGAAGATCGTCACGTTGTCCGGATACATGATGAGATTCGCATTCGGCAAGAACTGCTTCGCAAAGCGCTCGTTCGTGCCGCCCGGATTCATGATCACGCGCACCGAAGGCTGGTTGATCTGCGCGACGGTCTGGTACTTCTTGACGTCGTCGCATCGCACGATGGGTGTCTTGCCGTCGACTTGATACGCCTCGGTGAAGAACGCGCGCTTCTGGCGATCGAGCGTCGTGGAGACGCCACCCACTGCAACGTCGCACTTCGCCAGGAAGTCGTTCATGAGGTTCGACCACGACGTCTTTACGAACTCGGCCTTCACGCCCAGCGACTTCGCAAGCGACTGCGTCATGTCGATATCGATGCCTTCGAACGTGCCGTCCTGCCTGTAGAACGAGTAGGGCTTGTAGTCGCCGGTCGTGCAGGCGCGCAACGTGCCGCGCGCGATGATTTCGTCGAGCCGTGAAGGGGCCGCGGTGGCCTGCGTACCGTTGGTCGAGGTTCCGGCGGACTGGTTCGTGGCGCATGCGCTCAGCAGTGCGGCGCCAACGATCGTCAGGCCGAGGGCGGCTTTTTTCATCGTGTCTCCTTCCATGGTTTTGATCGATGTAATTTTTTAGAAAGCCGTCCGATCATAGTCCTCGCGTGCCCCTGCGGTTAAGCGCGGACTTACCTGGGTAGGCAAGGACCTATACTTCGGTGTTATTGCGCTTTCTGATCCTGCCCATCAGGGGCATCGACGGCATGGCTGGGCGGCCGCTCCGGTAAAATGGCCGCTTGCTTCCGAACCTTGGCGCGACTTCGCGCATCCAGCACGTGGCCCACACTCTCCTGAACGACACCTTCCTGCGCGCGCTGCTGCGCCAGCCGACCGAGTACACGCCAATCTGGCTGATGCGCCAGGCAGGCCGTTATCTGCCGGAGTACAACGCCACGCGCAGCCGCGCGGGCAGCTTCCTCGGCCTCGCGAAGAATCCCGACTACGCGACCGAGGTCACGCTGCAGCCGCTCGAGCGCTATCCGCTCGACGCCGCGATCCTGTTCTCCGACATCCTCACGATTCCCGATGCGATGGGCCTCGGCCTCTCGTTCCAGGCGGGCGAAGGGCCGAAGTTCGCGCATCCCGTGCGCACTGAAGAAGATGTGGCACGCCTCGCCGTGCCGGACATCGGTGCGACGCTCGGCTATGTGACCGACGCCGTGCGCGAAATTCGCCGCGCGCTCACCAATGCAGACGGGCGCCAGCGTGTGCCGCTCATCGGCTTCTCCGGCAGCCCGTGGACGCTCGCGTGCTACATGGTCGAAGGTGGAGGCTCGGACGACTTCCGCACGGTGAAGTCGATGCTGTACGCGCGCCCGGACCTCATGCAGCGCATTCTCGAAGTCAACGCACAGGCCGTGGCGGCTTACCTGAACGCGCAGATCGAAGCGGGCGCGCAGGCCGTGATGATCTTCGACACCTGGGGCGGTGCACTCGCGGACGGCGCCTATCAGCGCTTTTCGCTCGCCTACATCGCGCAGGTCGTGGCGCAACTCAAGCGCGAGCACGATGGCGAGCGCGTGCCGGTGATCACGTTCACGAAGGGCGGCGGCCTCTGGCTCGATGAAATCGCCAACACGGGCGTGGACGCAGTGGGCCTTGACTGGACCGTTAACCTTGGCCGCGCGCGCGAGCGCGTAGGCGATCGCGTGGCGCTGCAGGGCAACCTCGACCCCACGGTACTGTTCGCATCACCCGCGGCGATTCGCGAGCAGGCGCGCGCGGTACTGGACAGCTTTGGCGCGCACCCCGGCCACGTGTTCAACCTCGGCCACGGCATCTCGCAGTTCACGCCGCCCGAAAGCGTGGCCGAACTCGTGGACGAAGTGCATCGTCACAGCCGCGCGATTCGCGCGACCGGTGCGTGACGTTTTGGTGCGTCGCAGCAAGCTGGGCTCCGGGCGTCAGGGTATGACCGGGCTCAAGAGGCCATCTAGACGGCATCGCGGCCCTGTCAAGACTTGACTTATGCACACTTGCCTCGTTGCGGCGCGCAAGAGGGAAAGGTTGTCGCAGGGGCCCGCTTAAGTCTGAGCAGAATCAATCAGACCCTTGACAGACAAGGCTTTCGCCGCTCCACGGCGCTCTGTGCGGTATCCCACATAACGACCCTGCGCGGGCGCCCTGTGGAAGCGGCTGGCAAGTTCTCAACAAAGTTATCCACAGGCGCAGATTCGGGGGCGCGATTGTTCTGCGGAATCCAAAACTTAGCGCGAAATCTCAAGTATTACTTTAGGTTTGCGTGTCTGTGCGCCAGCGTACGGAACTTCCCTGGGAGTGCAGCATGACGGGGCAGTTCGTGCGCGTGGCGCTGGACCATCCTCTGGACGCGCTCTACGACTATCGCTATAGCCTCGATACCGCGCCCGAGCCCGGCTTGCTGGTGCGGGTGCCGTTCGGGCGGCGCGATGTGGTCGGCCTGATCTGCGAAGTGAACGCTCACAGCGACGTGCCCGCGAACAAGCTCCGCGACGTGAGCGCGGTGTGCGCCGCCTGCCCGCCGCTTTCGGCGCAATGGCTCGCGCTGGCTGGCTTTGCCGCCGACTACTATCAGCGAGGCCTCGGCGAGGTCGCCTTGCCGGCGCTGCCGCAGGCGTTGCGCGATCCGTCGCGCTGGGCGCGCCTGCTCGCGCCCGAGGAGCGCTACCGTCTGTTGCCGCAAGGGCGCGCCGCGCTGCCCGACGCGTTGCCGGCGCGCGCCCCGGCGCTGCGCCGTCTCGCGCAGGCGCTAACCGATGGCGGTGAGCTCGACGTAGCCGCGGCCCGTGCGCTGCATCCCAAGGCGATTGCGACGCTCGATGCCTGGTGCGAAGCCGGCTGGGTCGAGCACGAATGCATCGAGTTCGGCGCGGCCGCAAGCGTGGCCAGCAGCGCAGCGGATGCCACCGCCGCTGTGGACATTCCGCGCCTGAGTGACGAGCAGGCCGACGCCGTGGATGCGATCAGCGCGGCGAGCGGTTTCGCGCCCTTCCTGTTGCATGGCGTGACGGGCAGCGGCAAGACCGAGGTCTATCTGCGCGCGCTCGCGGCGCTGCTCGAGCGCGACCCAGGCGCCCAGGCGCTCGTGCTCGTTCCTGAAATCAATCTCACGCCGCAGTTCGAGGCGGCCTTTCGCACGCGCTTCGCGGCCACGCTTGCCAGCGAAGCCATCGTCACGCTTCACAGCGGTCTGGCCGAGGGCGAGCGCGCCCGCAACTGGCTCGCGGCGCACACGGGCCGCGCGCGCATCGTGCTCGGCACGCGGCTCGCGGTGCTCGCTTCGCTGCCGCGCCTCAGGATGCTCGTGGTCGACGAGGAGCACGACCCCGCCTACAAGCAGCAGGAAGGGCTGCGCTACTCGGCGCGCGACCTTGCGGTATGGCGCGCGAAGCAGCTCGGCGTGCCGGTCGTGCTGGGCTCGGCCACACCGTCGCTGGAAAGCTGGTGGCAGGCCGAGCAGGGGCGCTACACGCGCCTCACGCTTACGCGCCGCGCCATTGCCGACGCGGTGCTCCCCACCGTCAAGCTGATCGACCTCGAAGAGGAGCGGCGGCGCGGCCGTGCCTCGTTCGAAGGGCTTTCCGGGCCTTTGGTCGCGGCGATGAAGGCGCGTCTCGAGCGCGGCGAGCAGAGCCTCGTGTTCCTGAACCGTCGCGGCTACGCGCCCACGCTCGCGTGCGATGCCTGCGGCTGGGTAGCGGGCTGCCCGCGCTGCAGCGCCTACGTCGTGCTGCACAAGCCCGAGCGCGCGCTGCGCTGTCATCACTGCGGCTGGGAATCGCGCATTCCACATTCGTGCCCCGAGTGCGGCAACGTCGACATCGCGCCCATGGGGCGCGGCACGCAGCGCATCGAGGAAGCGCTCGCGAGCGCGGTGCCGGGCGCGCGGGTGCTGCGCATCGACGCCGACAGCACGCGCCGCAAGGGCAGCGCGCAGGCGCTTTTCTCCGACGTGCACGCCGGCGAAGTCGACATTCTGGTGGGCACGCAGATGATCGCGAAGGGGCACGATTTCCAGCGCGTATCGCTGGTTGGCGTGCTGAACGCCGACAATGCGCTCTTTTCGCACGATTTCCGGGCAAGCGAGCGTCTGTTCGCGCAACTGATGCAGGTGAGCGGGCGGGCGGGGCGCGCCGGGCTTCCCGGCGAAGTGCTCGTGCAGACGCGCTATCCGCGCCACGCGCTCTACCACGCGCTGGCACGTCAGGACTACGTGGGTTTTGCGAATACGCAGATCGCGGAGCGGCGCGACGCGCACCTGCCGCCGTTCGTCTATCAGGCGTTACTGCGCGCCGAAGGGCGCACGCTGGAGGCGGCGCTGGCGTTTCTCGCCCAGGCCGCAGAGGCGCTCACGGCGATTCCGGGCGCCGAGCGCGTCATGGCTTACGACGCGGTGCCGCTCACCATCGTGAAGGTGATGAACGTGCATCGCGCGCAACTGCTCGTGGAAAGCCAGTCGCGTGCCGCGCTGCAGGCGACGCTGCGCGCGTGGCAGCCCGCGCTGCGCGCATTGCGCGGCGTGCTGCGCTGGAATCTCGAAGTCGATCCGCTCGATATCTAGCCTTCCAGCAGCCGACGTGGCCTCGCTGACGTGCGCCCTAAGGCAACAGCGAGGCCACCCGGCTTCGACTTCCCGTTTCCTTCCTTACTGGCCGACGCTATCGGCCACTTCCCTACGCGACGCCCGCTTCAAGCTCATGCGGCGTTCGTCCGGCGCCGTCGCACCGCGCATGAAAAGCACGGCGCACATCGCGCACATCGTCCAGATTCCTGCGATTACAAGCAGCTTTTCCATTTTCCGGTCCCTTCGCTCTTTCTTGTGACCAACAACCCCCGCTTTGTTTGTATAACGGCACGGCCGCGGAATCGATTAGGGTTGTCCTGCGTGTTGTTGGCCCAGGGAAAATACCGAGCGCAACCCGCGCGGCCCGGTGGGCGGCCATCGGCCGCAAAGCCCGCCTGCACAAGGTTTCCAGAGTGGTGCAACCATATTGAGGGAGTGGTTGCACCTTTTTATTTGTAGGGTTACGATTCGCCAACTTTTTAGTCACCGCCGGTAAGGATCCGCCGGCATACGAAGGAAACATGGCTAGCACCACACTTGGCGTCAAAGTCGACGATCTCCTCCGCGCCCGCCTCAAGGACGCCGCCACGCGGCTCGAGCGCACGCCGCATTGGCTCATCAAGCAAGCCATCTTTGCCTATCTCGAGAAAATCGAGCACGGCCAGCTGCCTCCCGAACTCAATGGCCACGTCGGTGCGACCGATCTCGCGGAAGGTGCTACCGCCGAGGACGACGAAACGGCCTCGCACCCGTTCCTCGAATTCGCGCAGAACGTGCAACCGCAGTCGGTGCTGCGCGCGGCCATCACGGCCGCGTACCGCCGCCCGGAGCCGGAGTGCGTGCCGTTCCTGATCGGCGAGGCGCGCCTGCCGGCCAACC
Organism: Paraburkholderia acidiphila; assembly: GCF_009789655.1. Taxonomy (GTDB): domain Bacteria; phylum Pseudomonadota; class Gammaproteobacteria; order Burkholderiales; family Burkholderiaceae; genus Paraburkholderia; species Paraburkholderia acidiphila. Next base: position 3,084,217 of record NZ_CP046909.1, on the reverse strand, counting down.
TCACCGGCGACGTCACGAAGCTCGCCACCAAGCTCGTGGAAACGCTGCGCGCGAAGGGTACCGGCGGCGGCGTGGAAGGCCTGATCCACGAGTTTTCGCTCTCCAGCCAGGAAGGCGTGGCGCTGATGTGCCTTGCCGAAGCGCTGCTGCGCATTCCCGACCGCGCCACGCGCGATGCGCTCATTCGCGACAAGATCAGCAAGGGCGACTGGAAGTCGCACGTGGGCCACGCGCCGTCGCTGTTCGTGAACGCCGCCACGTGGGGTCTCATGATCACGGGCAAGCTCGTCACGACCAACAGCGAAACCGGCCTGTCGTCGGCGCTGACGCGCATGATCGGCAAGGGCGGCGAGCCGCTGATCCGCAAGGGCGTGGACATGGCCATGCGCCTGATGGGCGAGCAGTTCGTGACCGGCGAGAACATCTCCGAAGCGCTGGCCAACAGCCGCAAGTTCGAAGCGCGCGGTTTCCGCTACTCGTACGACATGCTCGGCGAAGCCGCGACGACGGAAGCCGATGCTCAGCGCTACTACGCATCGTACGAGCAGGCGATCCACGCCATCGGCAAGGCCGCGGGTGGCCGCGGCATCTACGAAGGCCCGGGCATCTCGATCAAGCTCTCCGCGCTGCACCCGCGCTACTCGCGCGCGCAGCAGGAACGCACGATGGGCGAGCTGCTGCCGCGCGTGCGCGCGCTCGCCGTGCTCGCACGCCGCTATGACATCGGCCTCAATATCGACGCCGAAGAAGCCGACCGCCTCGAGCTCTCGCTCGACCTGCTCGAAGCGCTGTGCTTCGACCCGGAGCTGGCGGGCTGGAACGGCATCGGCTTCGTGGTCCAGGCTTACCAGAAGCGCTGCCCGTTCGTGATCGACTACATCGTCGATCTCGCGCGCCGCAGCCGTCACCGCATCATGGTGCGCCTCGTGAAGGGCGCGTACTGGGATACGGAAATCAAGCGCGCGCAGGTGGACGGCCTCGAAGGCTACCCGGTGTACACGCGCAAGATCTACACGGACGTGTCGTACCTCGCCTGCGCGAAGAAGCTGCTCGGCGCGCCGGATGCCGTGTATCCGCAGTTCGCCACGCACAACGCGTACACGCTCTCGGCGATCTATCACCTCGCGGGCCAGAACTACTATCCCGGCCAGTACGAATTCCAGTGCCTGCACGGCATGGGCGAGCCGCTGTACGAAGAAGTTACGGGCCCGCTCGCGCAGGGTAAGCTCAACCGCCCGTGCCGCGTCTACGCGCCGGTCGGCACGCACGAAACGCTGCTCGCGTATCTCGTGCGCCGCCTGCTCGAAAACGGCGCGAACACGTCGTTCGTAAACCGCATTGCCGATGCATCGGTGCCGGTGAGCGAACTGGTCGCAAACCCGATCGACGAGGCCGCGAAGGTCGTGCCGCTCGGCGCGCCGCACGCGAAGATTCCGCTGCCGCGCGAGCTGTTCGGCAACGAGCGCTTCAATTCGATGGGCCTCGATCTCTCGAACGAGCATCGTCTCGCGTCGCTTTCGTCGGCGCTGCTGGCGAGCGCGCATCATCCGTGGCGCGCCGCGCCGATGCTCGCCGACAGCGACATCGCTGACGGTGCCGCGCGCGACGTACGCAATCCCGCCGATCATCGCGATCTCGTTGGGACCGTCGCGGAAGCCACGAGCGAGCAAGTGAGCGCCGCGCTCGCGCACGCCGTAGCCGCTGCGCCGATCTGGCAGGCCACGCCCGTCGAAGCGCGCGCGGACTGCCTCGCGCGCGCCGCCGATCTGCTCGAAGCGCAGATGCACACGCTGATGGGCCTGATCGTGCGCGAAGCGGGCAAGTCGCTGCCGAATGCCGTGGCCGAAATTCGCGAGGCGATCGACTTCCTGCGCTACTACTCCACGCAGATTCGCGAAGAGTTCTCGAACGACACGCATCGTCCGCTCGGCCCCGTGGTGTGTATCAGCCCGTGGAACTTCCCGCTCGCGATCTTCATGGGGCAGGTAGCCGCCGCGCTCGCAGCCGGCAACACGGTGCTCGCGAAGCCTGCCGAACAAACGCCGCTGATCGCCGCGCAAGCCGTGCGCATCCTGCGCGAAGCCGGCGTGCCGGCGGGCGCGGTGCAACTGCTGCCGGGCAACGGCGAAACGGTGGGCGCGGCGCTCGTCGCCGATCACCGCACGCGTGCCGTGATGTTCACGGGCTCGACCGAAGTTGCGCGCCTCATCAACAAGACGCTGTCCGAGCGCCTCGACTCCGAAGGCCGCCCGATTCCGCTGATCGCCGAAACCGGCGGCCAGAACGCGATGATCGTCGATTCGTCGGCGCTCGCGGAGCAGGTCGTGGCCGACGTGCTGCAAAGCGCGTTCGATTCGGCGGGCCAGCGCTGTTCCGCGCTGCGCGTGCTGTGCCTGCAGGACGACGTGGCGGACCGCACGCTCGAAATGCTCACGGGCGCGATGAAGGAACTCGCGGTGGGCAACCCCGACCGCCTCTCGACCGACGTCGGTCCCGTGATCGACATCGACGCGAAGCGCGGCATCGATACGCACGTTGCCGGCATGAGAGAGAAGGGCCGCAAGGTCCAGCAGATGCCGACGCCTGACACCTGCGCGCAAGGCACGTTCGTGCCACCCACGCTCATCGAGCTCGACAGCCTCGACGAACTCAAGCGCGAAGTGTTCGGCCCGGTGCTGCACGTGGTGCGCTATCGCCGCAGCCAGCTCGACAAGCTGCTCGAGCAGATCCGCGCAACGGGCTACGGTCTCACGCTCGGCATTCACACGCGTATCGACGAAACGATCGCGCACGTGATCGGCCGTGCGCACGTGGGCAACATCTACGTGAACCGCAACGTGATCGGCGCGGTGGTGGGCGTGCAGCCGTTCGGCGGCGAAGGCCTGTCGGGTACGGGTCCGAAGGCGGGTGGCGCGCTGTATCTCTCGCGTTTGCTTGCGAAGCGTCCGGCAGGTTTGCCGAAGTCGCTCGCCGATGTGCTCGTCGTGGATGCGCCTCAAGCAGCCGAAGGCAACAACGGCGCGCCGCAATCGGCACAGGCCGCGCTCACGGCGCTGCGCGACTGGCTCATCGCCGAGCGCGAGCCCGCACTTGCGGCGCGATGCGACGGCTACCTCGAATACGTGCTCGCAGGCGCCACGGCGGTTCTGCCGGGCCCGACGGGCGAGCGCAATACGTACACGCTTTCGGCGCGCGGCACGGTGCTGTGCGTGGCCTCCACGGCAACGGGCGCACGCGCACAACTCGCCGTTGCGCTGGCAACGGGCAACCGCGCGCTGTTCCAGGGCGCGGCGGGCGAAGCACTGGTGAACGCGCTCCCGGCAACGCTGAAGGCGCACGTGGCGATCAAGAAGACGGCCGACGCCGACTTCGATGCAGTCCTCTTCGAAGGCGACAGCGACGAGTTGCTCGCACTCGTGAAGGAAGTGGCCAAGCGTCCCGGCCCGATCGTCTCGGTGCAGGGCGTGGCGGCGCATGCGCTCGCCAACGGCGATGAAGATTACGCTCTCGAACGACTGCTCGCGGAACGTTCGGTCAGCGTGAATACGGCAGCAGCAGGCGGTAATGCAAATTTGATGACGATCGGTTAAGCACCAGCCATACTGTCGGTCGTCTCAAGACAAGGAAGCGGCAAGGATCACGAATTCGAAGCCGCTCATTCGATACCTGGTACCAAGGAGAAGCAATGCAACACACGATGAAGCAGCTGGCAGGCGCGACGCTTGTCGCCGCCCTGTCGCTGGCGGGGACTGCGCACGCACAACAAGCCGAAGACGTGAAGATCGGTTTTGCCGGTCCGATGACGGGTGCGCAGGCGCACTATGGCAAGGACTTCCAGAACGGCATCACGCTCGCAGTCGAAGACATCAACGCGACGAAGCCCGTGATCGGCGGCAAGCCGGTTCACTTCGTGCTCGACTCGGCCGACGATCAGGCCGACCCGCGCACGGGCACGACGGTCGCACAGAAGCTCGTCGACGACGGCATCAAGGGCATGCTCGGTCACTTCAACTCGGGCACGACGATCCCGGCTTCGCGCATCTACGCGAACGCAGGCATCCCGCAGATCGCCATGGCGACGGCGCCTGAGTACACGCAGCAAGGCTTCAACACGACGTTCCGCATGATGACCTCGGACACGCAGCAAGGTTCGGTCGCGGGTGCGTTCGCGGTGAAGAGCCTGGGCATGAAGAAGATCGTCGTGATCGACGACCGCACGGCTTACGGCCAGGGTCTCGCCGACGAGTTCTCGAAGGCTGCGAAGGCGGCCGGCGGCACGATCATCGACCGCGAGTACACCAACGACAAGGCCGTCGACTTCAAGTCGGTCCTGACGAAGGCGAAGGCGATGAACCCCGACCTCGTCTACTTCGGCGGCGCGGATTCGCAAGCGGCACCGATGGTCAAGCAGATGAAGTCGCTCGGCATCAAGGCTCCGCTGATGGGCGGCGAAATGGTGCACACGCCGACCTTCCTGCAGATCGCGGGTGACGCGGCAAACGGCACGGTGGCGTCGCTCGCCGGCCTGCCGCTCGACCAGATGCCGGGTGGCAAGGACTACGTCGCGAAGTACAAGAAGCGCTTCGGCGAAGACGTCCAGACGTACTCGCCGTACGCCTACGACGGCGCGATGGCGATGTTCGCGGCCATGAAGAAGGCCAACTCGACGGATCCGGCGAAGTACCTGCCGTTCCTCGCGAAGACCAGCATGCCGGCAGTCACGACGTCGGACCTCGCGTACGACCAGCGCGGCGACCTGAAAAACGGCGGCATCACGCTGTACAAGGTTGTCGACGGCAAGTGGACGACGCTGCAAAGCGTGGGCGGCAAGTAAGCGCCTGACGTTCGGCTGAAGTAAAAAGCCCCGCGCGATCGAAAGATCGGCGGGGCTTTTGTTTGTGCGCTCAGGACTACCCGTTCGGCTCCAAAGGTGAGCTTATTCAGGATTCCTTTTCAGTCATTGTCCGCGCATTTTCTTGCCGGCTTCGCGAATCTGTTCGAGCGTAGCCGCAGGCGTGCTCGCTTCCTTCGTCACGCGGATCTCGATCAGCGCGGGTTTGCCGGCCGTGAGCGCGCGCTCCAGCGCGGGCGCGAATTGCGCCGTGGTCGTGACGACTTCGCCGTGCGCGCCGAACGACTGCGCGAACGCCGCGAAATCAGGGTTCGTGAGCTGCGTGCCATGCACGCGATTCGGATAGTGGCGCTCCTGGTGCATGCGGATCGTGCCGTAGTGCGAGTTGTTCACGACGATGAACACGACATTCAGCCCGTACTGCATCGCCGTGGCGAGTTCCGACGAGGCCATCATGAAGCAGCCGTCGCCCGCGAGCGCGACCACGGTGCGCGAAGGATAGAGCGACTTGGCGGCGATCGCGGCGGGCACGCCATAGCCCATCGCGCCGCTCGTGGGCGCGAGTTGCGAGCGGAAGTGGCGATACGCGAAGTGGCGATGGAGCCACGTTGCGTAGTTGCCCGCGCCGTTCGTGACGATTGCGTCGTCAGGCAGGCGCGCGCGCAGTTGCTGCACGATTTCGCCGAGTTGCACGTCGCCCGGCATCGGCAGCGGCTTGCGCCATGCGTGCCACGCCTCGTGCGCTTCGGCAGCGCTGCCAGCCCATGCGGGTTGAGCGGGCGCCGGCAGTTCTGCGAGCAGCGCCGCGAATTCCGAGAGGCCCGAAACGATCGGCAGATCCGCCGCGTAGACGCGGCCGAGTTCCTCCGCGCCCTGATGCACGTGTATGAGCGTTTGCTTCGTCTTCGGAATGTCGAAGAGCGTATAGCCGCCCGTCGTGGATTCGCCCAGACGCGGACCGAGCGCGAGCAGCACGTCGGCTTCGCGAATGCGTTTGGCGAGCGCCGGATTCACGCCGAGGCCCACATCGCCCGCATAGTTCGGGTGGTCGTTGTTGAGCGTGTCCTGGAAGCGGAACGCGAGGCCAACCGGCAATTGCCAGTTCTCGACGAAGCGCTGGAAATCGGCACACGCCAGCGTATTCCAGCCATGTCCGCCCGCAATCACGAACGGCTTCTTCGCGCCCGCGAGCAGCTCGCGCACGCGCTCCATTTGCGCCGAGGAAGGCGAGGCCTGCACGCGTTGCGCGGGCGGGGCGATGGGCTGCGCTTCGGAGGCGGGAATCGCGCCGCTCAGCATGTCTTCGGGCAGCGCGAGCACGACCGGGCCCGGCCGGCCCGACATCGCGATATGGAACGCATGGCTCAGATATTCGGGCACGCGGCGCGCGTCGTCGATCTGCGTGACCCACTTGGCCATCTGGCCGAACATGCGCCGGTAGTCGATCTCCTGGAACGCCTCGCGGTCCATCTGATCGCGCGCGACCTGGCCGATCAGCAGAATCATCGGCGTGGAGTCCTGGAACGCCGTGTGCACGCCAATCGAGGCGTGCGTGGCGCCGGGCCCGCGCGTGACGAGCGCCACGCCCGGCTTGCCCGTGAGCTTGCCGATCGCTTCCGCCATGTTCGCCGCCGCCGCCTCGTGACGGCACACCACGGTTTCGATCTTCGCGGTTTCGTCGGACAGCGAATCGAGCACCGCGAGATAGCTCTCGCCCGGTACGCAGAACACGCGCTCGACGCCATTGGCGACGAGTGCATCGACGACGAGGCGAGCCCCGGTCGTGGTGGCTTCGGTGGTGGCGGATGCGTTCGGCTGCTGCATGGCGGTCAAGTCTCCTTCAATCGTTACGTGATTACGTCTGGATAGCTCAGGCAAGGCGACAGCGCTTTAACGAATCAGCACTCGACGATGTTCACCGCGAGGCCGCCGCGCGAGGTCTCCTTGTACTTCGTTTTCATGTCGGCGCCGGTCTCGCGCATCGTCTTGATGACGGAGTCGAGCGAGACATAGTGCGCGCCGTCGCCGCGCAGCGCCATGCGCGCGGCGTTCACGGCCTTCACCGAAGCCATGGCGTTGCGCTCGATGCAGGGAATCTGCACCATGCCGCCCACAGGATCGCAGGTGAGGCCGAGGTTGTGCTCCATGCCGATTTCGGCGGCGTTTTCGACTTGCAGCGGCGTGCCGCCCAGCACGGCTGCGAGCGCGCCCGCGGCCATCGAGCAGGCCACGCCCACTTCGCCCTGGCAGCCCACTTCCGCACCGGAGATCGACGCGTTGAGCTTGTAGAGAATGCCGATGGCGGCTGCGGTGAGCAGGAAGTCGATCACGCCTTGCTCGTTCGCGCCCGGCGTAAAGCGCACGTAGTAGTGCAGCACGGCGGGGATGATGCCCGCTGCGCCGTTAGTCGGCGCAGTCACCACGCGAGCGCCAGCGGCGTTTTCCTCGTTCACGGCGATGGCGTACAGGTTGATCCAGTCGATCATCGAGAGCGGGTCTTGCAGTGCGCGCTCGGGGTGGCTGGTGAGGGCGCGATATAGCTGCGCCGCGCGGCGCTTCACGGCGAAGGGGCCGGGCAGTGTGCCATCGGCGTCGGGATTGTTGATGCCGCAACCGCGCGAGACGCATGACTGCATCACGTCCCAAATGCGCAGGAGACCTGAACGGATCTCCTCGTCGCTGTGCCAGACACGCTCGTTTTCGAGCATCAACTGCGCGATGCTCTTGCCCGTCGAGGCGCACTGCGCGAGCAACTGGGCGCCCGAGGTGAACGGATGCGGCAATTGCTGCGCGGCGGCCAGCACCTTCGTGTTCGGCGCGCCGGCTGTGACGACGAAGCCGCCGCCCACCGAGAGATACGTGCTCTCGCGCAGCGTTTCACCGTTCGCGTCGAGCGCGCGCAGCTTCATGCCGTTCGGGTGTTCGGGCAGCGCCTGGCGATAAAACGCCACGTGCTCCTTCGGCACGAAGCCGATCGTATGGCGGCCGAGCAGCGCGAGCAGGCGCGAGGTGCGAACCGCTTCGAGACGCTCGTTGATCGTGTCGGGGTTGACGGTGTCGGGCGCGTCGCCCATGAGACCGAGCATGACGCCGCGGTCGGTGCCGTGGCCCTTGCCGGTTGCGCCGAGCGAGCCGTACAGCTCGACCTTGACGGCGGCGGTGCTCGCGAGCAGGCCGTCGCGCTCAAGTCCTTCGGCAAACATGAGTGCCGCGCGCATCGGCCCGACCGTGTGCGAGCTGGAGGGCCCGATGCCGACTTTGAACAGATCGAAAACGCTTACTGCCATGGGTACTGCTCCTGCTTGTCTGACGTTTGTGGGGATGCGGCGCTTTTGGCGGCATCGTTAGTTCCGTGCCGCCGCCGCAACCCGCGCGCGTGTTAACGCGCCGGCAACGGCAGACAGACGGCGAGCCACGCGGGTGGCGTGGGCGCGAGTTTCAGCGCGACTGGCGCAAAGCGGCCGTCGAGTCGCGCCGCCAGGTGAAACAGTTCCGCGGCGTTCTTCGGGTCCCACTGGCCGGTGTAGCCAGGCAGGCCCGCTTCGCGCCGCTTTGCATCGAACGGTACGTTCGAATGCACGAATTCCTCGTGCGTTTTCTGGCCGAGCGCATAGGGCGTGAGCCAGTCGAGCGCAGCCGCGAGCGTGGCGCCATTGGCCGCGCGTTCGGTCAGCCAGTTGCGGTTGTGGCGTCGCGCGGCGAGCGCGGCGGTCACGAGCGGCTGCAGATCGTAGGTCACGTAGTGCAGCGCGTCGCGCTCGGTGAAATCGAGCGTCGAGCCGTCGGGCGCGACGTTGTCGCCGAGATGCTCCACGAAGAGCCGCTGCGCCGTTGCGATCATCTTGCGGTTGTCGAGCGTGAACGCGATCATCGCAATCAGTTTGACCCGATGGCTCTGCCAGTTGTTCGCGAAAGTTCCCTTGAGCGGGCGCGGCTGCGCGTCGACCTGCGCGATATAGCCGTTCGCGAAGCTGTTCAGGAACTGCATGGTCGCGTTGCGCGTTTTCACGGGCAGCGCGCTCGCGGTCATGTCGTAGGCGAGTATCAAGCCCTCGAAACGCGTTTCGTCGATGGGATTGAAGCTCGGCTTGTACGTGGTGACCCACGCGAGCAGAAAGCGGTCCACGAGCTTCAGGAAGCGTTCGTCGCTCGTTGCGCGCCACGCGAGCGCGGCGTTGCGCATGAGGTCGAGTTCCTTCGCGGCCTCGACGCTCTGATCGTAGATGCCCTCGTGCGGCAGCGTGCCCTCGGTGTGCAGACGCGCCAGCGGACGCGGCGTGTCGTTCACGTGCGTCAGCACCTCGGCCACGAGCGCCTTCACGCCCGGATCGGCGTTGGTGCGCTCGCTCGATTGCAGTGCGGGTGCCGCGCAGAAGTTCATGGCCGCGTGGGCCGTGCCCGCGAAGGTGCCGGTAAGCGTTGCGCAGGCAAACGCCAGCGCGGCGGCAAGGCGCTGCGGGCGGCTTTGCGACGTGCCGCGCGCATGCCGGGTTTGCCGGACCGAATGCCGCGTTGCGGTATGCGGCAAGTCCCGCAGTGGAACCCGCAGTAGATCCGTTCCCACCTTCCGCGCCATGCGCGACTCCCTGATTCAAGGCTGACAGGTGTGTGATGTTAGCGGTTTGCGGCGGCAAATGTGAGGGGGATGACTGCCGCTGCGTTATCCGGAGATAACGCAGCGGCCGGGACGAGGCTTATTCGCCTGCCGTTTCATCGGCATATTCGCCGATCGGTACGCACGAGCAGAACAGGTTGCGGTCGCCGTAAGCGTTGTCGGCGCGGCCAACCGGCGGCCAGTACTTGCGCGCGACGAGCGACGCGACCGGGTACGCCGCCTGCTCGCGCGAGTAGGCGTGTTTCCAGTCGTCGGCGACGACGACGGCGGCCGTGTGCGGCGCGTGGCGCAGCGGGTTGTCCTCCTTGTCCGCGCGGCCCTCTTCCACGGCGCGGATTTCCTCACGGATTGCAACCATCGCGTCGATGAAGCGGTCCAGCTCTTCCTTCGACTCCGACTCGGTCGGCTCGACCATCAGCGTGCCCGGCACCGGGAAGCTCATGGTCGGGGCGTGAAAGCCGTAGTCCATCAGGCGCTTGGCCACGTCGTCCACGGTGATACCGCTCGCGTCCTTGATGGGGCGCAGGTCCAGAATGCACTCGTGCGCGACGAGTCCGCCCGGGCCGCTGTAGAGCACCGGGAAGTGCGGCGCGAGCTTGTTCGCCACGTAGTTCGCGTTGAGGATCGCGTTTTCGGTCGCGGCGGTCAGGTTGGCCGCGCCCATCATGGCGATGTACATCCACGAGATCGGCAGGATCGAAGCCGAGCCGTAAGGCGCCGCGCTCACCGCGCCGATGCCGTGGTCGTCGCGCTTGTAGCCCGACGAAAGCTGGTTCGGCAGGAATTGCGCGAGGTGCGCGCCAACTGCGACCGGGCCGACGCCCGGGCCGCCACCGCCGTGCGGAATGCAGAACGTCTTGTGCAGGTTCAGGTGCGAGACGTCGCCGCCGAACTGGCCGGGCGCCGCGAGTCCGACCATCGCGTTCATGTTCGCGCCGTCCACGTACACCTGGCCGCCCGCCGCGTGCACGATTTCGCAGACTTCGCGCACGTTCTCTTCGAACACGCCGTGCGTCGACGGATACGTGATCATGATCGCCGCGAGCTTGGCGGCGTGCTGTTCGGCCTTGGCCTTCAGGTCGGCGAGGTCGATGTTGCCTTGCGCGTCGCACGCGACCACGACCACTTGCATGCCGGCCATCTGCGCCGATGCGGGGTTCGTGCCGTGCGCCGAAGCGGGAATCAGGCAGACGTTGCGATGCGCTTCGCCGCGCGAGGCGTGATACGCCTGGATGATGAGCAGGCCCGCGTACTCGCCCTGCGAGCCCGCGTTCGGCTGCAGCGAGACGGCGGCGTAGCCCGTTGCGGCCACGAGCATCTGTTCGAGCTGATCGACCATCTCGCGATAGCCCACGGTTTGCTCAGCCGGCGCGAACGGGTGGATGCGGCCGAATTCGGGCCACGTGACCGGCAGCATTTCCGAGGTCGCGTTCAGCTTCATCGTGCACGAGCCGAGCGGGATCATCGAGCGGTCGAGCGCGAGGTCCTTATCCGACAGGCTGCGCAGATAGCGCAGCATTTCCGTTTCCGAATGATGACGGTTGAACACCGGGTGCGTGAGGTACGCGCTTTCGCGCGCCAGCGCGGCCGGGAACGTCAGAGCGGCGCTTTGCGTGAGTTCGGCGTCGAGCTTGTCGAGCGAAGGCGCTTCGCTGGCAAACGCGGCTTGCGCGAACACGGCGAGCAGGTCGGCCAGATCGGCGCGCGAGGTCGTTTCGTCTACGGACACGCCCACACGCGTCTCGCTCACGTGGCGCAGGTTCATGCCGCGCGCGAGGGCCGCGTCGTGCAGCGCCTGGGTGCGCGGGCCGGCTTCGAACGTGAGCGTGTCGAAGAACGCTTCGTTGACGAGCGTGTAGCCCAGTTGCTTCGCGCCCGCGGCGAGGATCGCGGCGACGCGGTTCACGCGCTGCGCGATGCGCTTCAAGCCTTGCGGGCCGTGATAGACGGCGTACATGCTCGCCATGATCGCGAGCAGCGCTTGCGCCGTGCAGACGTTGGAGGTGGCCTTCTCGCGGCGGATGTGCTGTTCGCGCGTTTGCAGCGCGAGGCGCAGCGCCGGGTTGCCCTGTGCGTCGACGGTCACGCCGACGAGACGGCCCGGCATCTGGCGCTTGAATTCGTCCTTCACCGCGAGATACGCGGCGTGCGGGCCGCCGAAGCCCATCGGCACGCCAAAGCGCTGCGAGTTGCCCACGGCCACGTCCGCGCCCCATTCGCCCGGAGGCGTGAGCACGGTGAGCGCGAGCAGGTCGGCGGCGGCGATCACCGCGCCGCCGGCGGCGTGCACGGCTTGCGCGAGCGCGCGGTAGTCGCGCACGTCGCCGTTCACGCCCGGATATTGCAGCAGCACGCCGAAGGCGCCCGCTTGCGCGGCTTCAGTGGCCGGACCAACCTTCACCTCGATGCCGATCGGCTTCGCGCGCGTCTTCACGACTTCGATGGTCTGCGCGAGCACGTCGTCGGCGACGAAGAACACGTTCGACTTCGACTTGCCCACGCGCTGCACGAGCGTCATCGCTTCGGCGGCGGCGGTGGCCTCGTCGAGCAGCGACGCGTTCGAGATCGCGAGGCCCGTCAGGTCGGTGATCATCTGCTGGAAGTTCAGCAGGGCTTCGAGGCGGCCCTGCGAGATTTCCGGCTGGTACGGCGTGTACGCGGTGTACCACGCCGGGTTTTCGAGCACGTTGCGCAGGATGACGGCCGGCGTGTGCGTGTCGTAGTAACCCTGCCCGATATACGAGCGGAACACCTGGTTCTTGTCCGCGAGCGCGCGCAGGGCGGCGAGCGCCTCGGCTTCCGAGCGCGGCTGCGAGAACGGGCCGAGCGGCAGCGTCTCGTTGCGGCGGATCTTCGCCGGAATCACCGCATCGATCAGCGCGGCGCGCGAGGCGAAGCCGAGCGCGTCGAGCATCGCCTGCTGGTCGGCCGTGTCGGGGCCGATATGGCGGGCGGCGAAAGCGTCGTGCGCTTCGAGCGCAGCAAGCGAGAGCGGGGAGTTCATCAGACGGTCCGGGTGTTCGAGCTTCATAGGGGTTCCGGGTTTTACTGCTGGCGCGGGCGACGGGCCGGGCTTAAGTCCGCCGCCGCGCCTGTGCGGTTGAGATTTAAGCGCCGATGGCCTTTTCGTAGGCGGCGGCGTCGATCAGCGAATCGAGCTTGGGGTCGGCGGCGGGCTTGATCTTGAAGAGCCACGATTCGTACGGCGCGCCGTTCACCTGGTCGGGCGTGTCGACGAGCGACGTGTTCGCTTCGATGATCTCGCCGGCGACCGGCGCGTAGATGTCCGAGGCGGCCTTGACCGACTCGATCACGGCCACGGCGTCGCCAGCGCTGACCGCGCGGCCGGCTTCGGGCAGTTCGAGGAAGACGATGTCGCCGAGCGCTTCCTGCGCGTGGTCGGTGATGCCGATGGTCAGCGTGCCGTCGGCTTCGGTGCGGATCCACTCGTGCGATTCGGTGTATTTCAGATCGGCCGGGATGCTCATGGTTGCTCCAGTGCGTGGTTCGGTTTTTGTTGCTTGAAAGGGGGAGGGCGTGCGCGGCGGCAGGATCCTCGCGGATCAGGCGGCGAGCACCTTGCCGTTGCGCACGAACGGCAGTTTTACCACGCTTGCGGGAAGGGCTTTGTCACGGATCTGCACCTGCACGACGTCGCCCGGCTGCACGCCTTGCGGCACGCGCGCGAAGGCGATGGATTCCTGCATGCTCGGCGAGAACGTGCCGCTCGTGATCTCGCCCTCGCCATGCGGCGTGAGCACTTTCTGGTGTGCGCGCAGCACGCCGCCCGCCTTGCCGTTTTCCTTCTGCAGGATCAGGCCGACGAAGGCCGAACGCGAGCCGTTCGCTTCGAGCACGGCGCGGCCGACGAAGTCGCGCGGCTCTTTCATGTCGACGGTCCAGGCGAGGCCGGCGTCGAGCGGCGAGACGTTGTCGTCCATGTCCTGGCCGTAGAGGTTCATGCCCGCTTCGAGGCGCAGCGTGTCGCGCGCGCCAAGGCCGCAGGGCTTCACGCCCTGGCGCTGCAGGGCGTCCCAGAATTCGCATACGGCGACGTCGGGCAGCACGATTTCGAAGCCGTCTTCGCCCGTGTAGCCGGTGCGCGCGATCATCAGCTCGCCAAACGGCGTGGCTTCGATCTTCGCGGCGTTGAAGGGTTTGAGCACTTCGGTGGCGCTGCGCGACGAGGGCGCGACCTGCCAGACCTTTTCACGCGCGTTCGGGCCTTGCACGGCGACGATCGCGAGATCGCGGCGCGGCGTGATGGTGAGGCCGAAGCCGCCTTCGGCGTTGAGCTTTTCGAACCAGGCGATGTCTTTTTCGGCCGTGCCGGCGTTGACGACGGTGCGGAACTGATCGTCGGCGAAGAAGTAGACGATCAGGTCGTCGATCACGCCGCCTTCGGGGTTCAGCATGCACGAGTAGAGCGCCTTACCCGGCGTCGTGAGCTTGGCGACGTTGTTGGCGAGCGCGCGGGAGAAGAACTCGCGCGCCTTCGGGCCCGAAAAGTCGACGACGCACATGTGCGAGACGTCGAACATGCCGGCGTCGGTGCGCACGGCGCGATGCTCGTCGATCTGCGAGCCGTAGTTGACGGGCATGTCCCAGCCGCCGAAGTCGACCATGCGGGCGTTCAGCGCGCGGTGCGTGTCGTTCAGCGGGGTGCGTTTGAGTTCGGTCATGGGGCCTCAGGCGGTCGCGAATAGTCGCGCGAAAACGAAAAAGGCCATGCAGGAAGCGCCGCAGGCACGATGCCCGTGGTCGTTTCTTGCATGGCCCCTCTGTCCTCGGTACCTGAGAGATTGCGCCGCTGATGCTGGCGCGCGCCCCTTCGGTGGGCAGCCTGAACGCGCGAGGCGTTCTACTGCCGCTCTCCAGAGTTGCGGACTGATTAGCTGCTTCGCCTCACCTCGCGCGAAAGCGCGCAAATGCAACGAATCAGCGGTCCGGCGCGCACGGTCCTTTTGCCTGAGAGTTTGTGGGTTGCCCCTTCGGCGGCGCCGGTTGCGCTAATCAACGCAAACGGCGCGCTCTCCCGGCGCGCGCAGCGATTGTGCGCGACGCCTCGGGGCTATGTCAATGCGGAATAATTCTGCGTGCGGCGCGGGCAAAGGGCCGGGAGGCGTACTGGTATTGGCTTGCCCGGAGCATTCACGGGCGCTGTGCGGCGCGGATGAAAATCGGGGGCAGTTCGGGTGGGGCTGCGAGAGAGGCACGAACCGCGAGTGCGGTCCGTGCATGGGTTGCCAATGCGTCTCGCGCTTACTCGCCGATGGCGCGCGCGGCCGTGTCGAGTTCCTGGTTCAGCACGCGCTGCTCGTCGGGCGAAATGCCGCCGCCATGCTGCGCAGCCATGTCGTGCGCTTCACCACGGATCGTGTCGAGGCGGTGATGCAGCGCGTTGCCTTGCGGGGGCGGGTAATAGCCCTGATTCACGCGCATGTCGATACGGTGGCCCAGGTTGTCGATACGGCCATCGACCTGATGCAGGCGGTCGACGGCGACTTCATGCGGATTCGGGCCAGGCGGCGGCGGAGCGGGGCGCGGCGCCGGCTGGTTGACCACGCACGCGGCGAGGGTCGAGACGAGCGCGCCAGCGGCGATCAAACGTAGCGCGTGGGTGTATCGGGTCATTCAGACTCTCCTTGGTCTTGTCGTTGCTGCTTTTTTGTCCTGCACGTCTACAAACGTCTGGCTATTGCCGCGTGATGACCCGGCAGCGGCAACCAGATGTAACCATTTGTATGGACCTTTCAGCGGCGTCGGCGCAATGCAAGGTCGACGCCGCAGCAGAAAGTGCAAGCGAGCGCGTTCAGGACCCGCGCACGAACGCCAGCGTGCGCCTTTCCTTCGCGCTTTGCATGGCAAGCTCGATGAGCGTCATGACGTCGATGGCGTCCTGTGGGCTCACCGGGAACGGCTTGCCTTCGCGGATCGCCGCGGCGAGCGCGCGATACAGATCGGCGTAATTGCCGGCTGCATTGGGCACTTCGATATCGGCTTCCTGACCGTCGTCGCGCAGCACGTGCAGGCGGCCCGCCTCGTTGCCCGCGCCGAACCCGGGCTGGCCCGGGCGCAGGCCGTCCTTGAGCTGATCTTCCTGGGTGTCGAGCCCATTCTTCAAATAGCTGCCGCGCGTGCCATGAATCGCGAATCGCGGGGCGTACGCGGCGAGCGCGCTGGCGTGCAGCACGGCGTCGTGGGTCGGGTAGCGCAGCACGAGGTGGGCGTAGTCCGGCGCGCTCGCGTTTTCGCGGCGCGTGTGCACGAACGCGGTAATCGACTCGGGCGCGCCGAAGAGCGCGAGCGTCTGGTCGATCAAATGCGGGCCGAGATCGTAGAGCAGGCCGCCGCCGCGCGTGGCGTCTTCGCGCCAGCGCTGCTTCACTTGCGGGCGGAAGCGGTCGAAATGCGATTCGTAGTGCGTGACGCGACCGAGTTCGCCGCCGGCGATCAGCTCGCGCACGGTGAGGAAATCGCCGTCCCAGCGGCGATTGTGGAACGGCGCGAACACGAGGCCGCGCTGCTTTGCGATGGACGCGAGCGTGCGCGCTTCGTCGGAAGTGAGCGTGACCGGCTTGTCGACGAGCACGTGCTTGCCGCGCTCCAGTGTGCGGCGCGCGAGGTCGTAGTGCGTGTCGTTGGGCGTGGCGATCACGACGCATTCGATGGCGTCGATCGAGAGCAGCGCGTCGAGGTCGGGCACGATCGCCGCGTCGGGATAGTCGGCCTGGGCGCGTTCGCCCTGGCTCGTTGCGATGGCCGCGAGCTGCGCGGCGCCGCTATACGCGATCACGGGGGCGTGGAAGGTCTGGCCGGCGAAGCCGTAGCCCATCAGGCCGATTTGCAGCGGTGCAGTCATTTAGCGCTTCCTTTTTCCAGCGAGTGCGGGTGGCGGGAGCCCGTTATTGTGGCACGGCGCGCAGAACGTGCGGAACGCGGCGAGGGACGGATGGGCGACGAAGAAAGGGAACCGGAGACAACATCGAGGGCGGCATCGGCGTATCGCTGCGCCGTGTTAACATCGCACCTCCCGCGTGAGAGGCCGCTGCGACGTTCGCACGCCTCGCGCCGTGCGGTGCGCCGCGCTTCGGCTGCTTTTGCCCGAGGCTGGCGTCACGAATTCCCGCATCCCAGCCGTACC
Source organism: Paraburkholderia acidiphila (assembly GCF_009789655.1). Classification (GTDB taxonomy): domain Bacteria; phylum Pseudomonadota; class Gammaproteobacteria; order Burkholderiales; family Burkholderiaceae; genus Paraburkholderia; species Paraburkholderia acidiphila. The sequence goes on along the minus strand of NZ_CP046909.1, from coordinate 3,067,606 downwards.
ACCCGTTTCTCCAATCCAGCAACGATGTCCGCAGGCCTCAATTCCGCCCAGAACGAAGCGGTGCGCTACCTCGACGGTCCCTGTCTCGTGCTCGCCGGCGCGGGCAGCGGCAAGACGCGTGTGATCACGCAGAAGATCGCGCACCTCATCGAAGCGAAAGGCTTCGAGCCGCGCCATATCGCCGCCGTCACCTTCACCAACAAGGCCGCCGCCGAAATGCGCGAGCGCGTGGGCAAGCTGCTCGAAGGCAAGACGCTCACCACGCCCGGCAAGGAAGGCCGCAAGGTGCCGGCCAACCAGCTCACGGTCTGCACGTTCCACTCGCTGGGCGTGCAGATCCTGCGCCAGGAAGCCGAGCATCTGGGCCTCAAGCCCCAGTTCTCGATCATGGATTCCGACGACTGCTTCGCCATGATCCAGGAACAGGTGGGCTCGACGGACAAGGGCTTCATCCGCAAGATCCAGTCGATCGTCTCGCTCTGGAAGAACGGTCTCGTGATGCCCGAACAGGCGCTGGCCACGGCCTCGAACGAGGACGAGCACCAGGCCGCCATCGTCTACCGCAACTACATGGCGACGCTGCATGCCTATCAGGCCGTGGACTTCGACGATCTGATCCGCCTGCCTGCCGAGCTCTTTGCGAAGAACGAGCAGGTGCGCGACCGGTGGCAGAACAAGCTGCGCTATCTGCTCGTCGACGAGTACCAGGACACCAACGCCTGCCAGTACGAGCTGCTGAAACTGCTGGCGGGCCCGCGCGCGGCGTTTACGGCGGTGGGCGACGACGACCAGGCGATCTACGGCTGGCGCGGCGCCACGCTCGAAAACCTCGCGCAGCTCGGCAAGGACTTTCCGAAGCTGCACGTCATCAAGCTCGAGCAGAACTATCGCTCGACGGTGCGCATTCTCACGGCGGCGAACAACGTCATCGCGAACAACCCGAAGCTCTTCGAGAAGAAGCTTTGGTCCGAGCACGGCATGGGCGACACCATCACCGTCACGCCCTGCAACGACGAAGAGCACGAGGCCGAGTCGGTCGTGTTCCGGCTTTCGGCGCACAAGTTCGAGCGGCGCGCGCAGTTCCGCGACTACGCCATTCTGTATCGCGGCAACTTTCAGGCGCGCATCTTCGAACAGGTGCTGCGCCGCGAGCGCATTCCCTACGTGCTCTCGGGCGGCCAGTCGTTCTTCGACAAGGCCGAGATCAAGGATATCTGCGCATACCTGCGCCTGATCGCCAATCACGACGACGATCCCGCGTTCATCCGCGCGATCACCACGCCGCGCCGTGGCGTGGGCAACACCACGCTCGAAGCGCTCGGATCGTTCGCGGGGCAGGCGAAGGTGTCGCTGTTCGAAGCCGTGTACATGGGCGGCATCGAGGCGCGTTTGTCGGCGCGCCAGGTCGAGCCGATGCGCGTGTTCTGCGACTTCATGCAGCGGCTCGCCGAACGCGCGCACAAAGACCCGGCGACGGTCGTGCTCGACGAACTCATGGACGCGATCCACTACGAGGCGTATCTGTACGACGCCTTCGACGAGCGCCAGGCGCAGTCGAAGTGGCAGAACGTGCTCGAATTCCTCGAATGGTTGAAGCGCAAGGGCACGAAGCCCGAGCAGGAGATCGGCGAAGACAGCGAGGCGACCGGCTATGACAACGCCGACGGTCTCGCCGACACCGGCAAGAACCTCATGGGTCTCATTCAGACCGTCGCGTTGATGTCGATGCTCGAAGGCAAGGAAGAGGACCCGGACGCCGTGCGGCTTTCGACCGTCCACGCCTCGAAGGGGTTGGAGTACCCGCACGTGTTCCTCGTGGGCGTGGAAGAAGGCATCATGCCGCACCGCGGCGGCTCGGAAGACGACGTGATCGACGAAGGGCGCATCGAGGAAGAGCGCCGCCTCATGTACGTGGCGATCACGCGCGCGCAGCGCAGCCTGCATCTGAACTGGTGCAAGAAGCGCAAGCGGGCGCGCGAGACGGTGGTGTGCGAGGCGTCGCGCTTCATTCCCGAAATGGGCCTCGACGACGCGCCGCCGCCAACCGCCGAAGAAGCGCCGATGACGCCGAAGGACCGGTTGGCGAGTTTGAAGGCGTTGTTGCAGAAGGGGTGATGACCCTGACGCGCAGCGGGTGTTTGCGTTTTCGGGACACGGGCGGCAGTAGAGTGAACGCCCCTGTTCCGCTCGTTGCTGCCGATGGAAAACCCACGATTGCCGCACTACCGTCACGCGCTTGAAACGTATATCGACGCGAAGGACAACACGAAGCCCGCACGGATTCACGAAGCTTTCGCGCCGGATGCGGAGCTGACGTTCTCGCTGGCCACACCGAATATCGCGTTTCCGGCGCGCAGCGTCGGCGCAGAGGCGATCGCAAAGACGCTGGTCAGCGATTTCGGTGAGCGTTATTCGCGCTGCCGCACGTACTACCTTTGTGAAGCCGATGCGCTGGCAGTTCACGAGCGCACGATCGAGGCGCTCCCCTGGCTCGTCGTAATGCGCGAGGGCGCGGCGGGCGCGCTGCGCATCGGTCACGGCACCTATCGCTGGACGTTCGACGCGAACGACTCCGCGCCGCGCGTTTGCGCACTCCACATTCACATTGCGCGGATGGACGTGATCGACGACCCGGACGGTGCGCGGCTCGAGCGCCTGCAAGACGGCTTGAGCTACCCGTGGCTGGCTCCCGGCGATCTGGCCGCACGGTACGGGGCGCTCGCCCAGGAGGCGTCGGGTGCGTTCGACTTTGCCCGCGACTTTGCCCATCCGGTGCGCTGACGCGCGCCTGCCTTTTCATCGTCCGCAATAAAAATCCCCGCACCGTATCGCTACGGGCGGGGATCGTTGTGCGCGCTGGCGCGTGTGACGATTTACTTCGCCGCGCTGACCATGTAATCGACGGCGGCCTTCACGTCGGCGTCCGAGGCGGTCGAGCCACCCTTCGGCGGCATCTGGCCCTTGCCGTGCAGCGCATAGTTGTAGACGGTGTCCATCGAGTCCTTCAGTCGCGGCGCCCAGTCGGCCTTGTTGCCGAACTTCGGCGCGCCCAGCACGCCCGCGGCGTGACACGCCTGGCAAACCTGCTGATAGAGCGCCTTGCCCGCCTGCGAGGCGTCGGCGCTTTGGGAGTCGCCGCCTGCCGCAGGAGCGGACGACGGCTGCGCAATGGCCGCGATCGCCGCCGCGGCGGCTTGTGCCTGGGCGGCGTTCGCATCGGCGCCCGAAGCACCGGAGGCTGGCGCAGCGGCAGCCGCGCCCGAAGCCGCGTTAGCTGCGCCCGCTGCGGGCTTGGGCGGATCCTGGAAGTTCGCGCCGGCATGGTTCGCCATATAGGCGACGGCGAGACCGATTTCGTAGTCGCTATAGTCGTCGGGGCTCGTGCCGCCGCGCGGGGGCATCGCGCCCTTGCCCGAAAGCGCCGTTTTCCACAGCGTATCGAAGCCTTGTGCGATGCGCGGCGCCCAGTCGCCCGAATTGCCGAACTTCGGTGCGCCGGCGGCACCGGCGGTGTGGCACGCGGAACAGACGGCCTGAAAGACCTGTTCACCGGTCTTGTAGACGCGCGGCGCGTTGGCGTCGCGCACGTTCACCTGCGCGACCGGCGCAATGCGCGCGGCAACCTGCTGGGTCGAAAGTTCGTCGGTACCCGCGCCGGTGCGCGTCGTGTTGTCGACGTAATAGGCGAGCAGAATGATGATGACGATGGGGACGGCAAACCCGGCGATGACAGCGGCGATCAGCTGGCCGGGCGTTTTGATCGGGGCTCCGTGGGGTGCTTCGCTCATGCTTGTCTCGACTCCCGTTGGTTTTATGGTGAGCGGTACAGCAGGACGGCAATGGCCATGCGGCGGATCAAACACCGACGATTATAGACGGAAGGTTTTCCGGCTGGTGGGCGTGTGCGGGCGTAGTTCAGCGGGCGTTTACCCGAAGCGTGAGGGCTGGCGGCGCTGCACAGCGCGGCGGTGTGTGGACGCCGCGCAATATGACCCCGAATAACCGTTGGGCAGGCCGTGCGGTGGACGGTTTAACCGAAACCGGTTATTCTCTCGGTCTCTCTTCGGTGCTGCTATCCCCGAGTTCTTCGGTCAGGCGGCGGTGCCAGCAAGTCAATGCGCCCGTAGCTCAATGGATAGAGTACTGCCCTCCGAAGGCAGGGGTTGCTGGTTCGATCCCAGCCGGGCGCGCCAATCAGTTCCGCTTCCACGCAGTTGTGAATCCTTTGAGTCCTGCCGTACGGCGGCTATAGGACTCCACAAGCAGGGACTCCACAAGCAGGGACTCCACAAGCAGGCGTTTCCCCATCTCCCGCCATCTCTGCAGCCAGGGCGCTGCGCCACAGTCACGTTCATTCGCGCACTGAACGTCGTCGTTGCAGTCTTCAATCGCATCCGAAGCCGAGCCCCTGCTCGCCAGCGCGCGCAGCGTCGCGCGCCGCATTCAACGCCAGATGTTTTTCCAGCACACAAATCCTTCGAACGGCCTTCTGATCGTGCCACCCGGGCGCTCGCGACCACGCGCGCGCAGAAGCACTTTCGGCAGCCGCGCATCCGGGGAATTGCACGTCTAAGGGCGGTCTGTTCCATCGATTGACGGGGGGGCACAGCCGGTAGCCTTTAGCTTCGCAAAAAGGCTTTGTGGACTCGTCTAAATGAATACGTTGAATGTGTGCATCGGGCATGTGCCGTTTCCGGCCGAGCACTCGCATTTCGTCGATCTGCTGATCTCGCCGAATGCAGTGCCGGGCAACATCCGGAGAAAGGCAATCGTGCCCGATGAGCTGTATGGCGAGCACGGGCATGCGTTGTCGGAATACGCGCAGCTTTTCTGGCTGTATCGCAACCTCAATGCGATTGCGTCGGGATACGAGTATCTAAATATTTTTCAGTACCGCCGGTTCATTTCGCCCACGCCGGTGAATGCGCCGAAAGCAAGCAACCTGCCGTGGGCAACGGTGGTTCAGGAAACGGAACTCGGCAATTACGCATACTGCTTCGAGCGTCAGCGCACGAACAGTTGCTTCAATACGCCGATCACGCTCGGTGCGGGAGGCGTTATTGGCCAATACAACGGCGCCCATGTACTCGAGGACTTCCTGAGCTTCACGCAGTACATGATGGAAGCGAAGCTGTTCGATTCGTCGGACGCGCTTAAATTCATCAGCCAGCAGCACTTCGTGCCGTCCTGCAGCATCGGCCTCTATCACGTCGAATTGTTCCGCTCGATTTTCGCGGTGCTCGAGAGCGCGTCGGAGTTCATGAACTCGCCGCGCTTCGTCGCGCGCGACGGCTATCAACGCCGCTCGGTCGGCTTTCTGCTCGAACGTCTGCACAGCTATCTAATCGTCGAACACTTCAGGAGCGCCGGTGTGTTCGGCCACAACATGTTGATCTCGGATTCGGCGATCGCCACGCATACGGCAGATCGCGTTCAGTGACCCCATTCCGTTCGTTACCCACCGAAATCGCTTCGTTCCGGAGCCAACCATGAATTCATATCGCGCCATCCCCGGTTGCCGCGTGAGCGGCAGCACTCATCAGATCCCGGTGCTCAATCTCGGCCACCAGGCGCTTACTGGCGTTTTTCCGAAATCGGCTGACGAACCGGTTACCCAGGGCCCGCTCGAGCTCGTGTGGTCGCCGGGCAGCGGGCTGTTGCAGCTTGCGCACTCGTACGAACCGTCGGAGATGTACGGCGACAATTACGGCTATCGTTCGGGGCTGAACCAGTCGATGGTCGATCACCTGACCGACAAGATCGCATACCTCGAACGCCTGAAGCCGCTCTCGGCCGGCGACGTGGTGCTCGACATCGGCAGCAACGACTGCACGACGCTGAGGGCTTACCGCACCAACGGTCTGCGTCGCATCGGCATCGATCCGACAGGCAAGAAGTTCCGTGAGTACTATCCGGAAGACGTGCGCCTCGTTCCTGACTTTTTCTCCGCCGATGCCTATCGGTCGGTCGAAAGCCAACCGGCGAAGATTGTCACGTCGATCGCGATGTTCTACGACCTTGAAGCGCCGATCGAATTCGCGAAACAGATCGAGTCGATTCTCGCCGAAGACGGCGTCTGGCATTTCGAGCAAAGCTACATGCCGTCGATGCTGCGCCTGAATTCGTACGACACGATCTGTCACGAGCACCTCGAGTACTACTCGCTCGCCGTCGTGAAGACCATTCTGGAAGCGGCCGGACTCAAGCTCGTGGACGTCGTGATGAATGCCGTCAACGGGGGTAGCTTCGCAGTTACGGCTGCGAAAGTCAGCAATCGCTCGATCAAGGCGAATCAACCGGTGATCGACTGGCTGCTCGAGCAGGAAGACCGCATGGGCCTGAATACGCCGCGTCCTTATCGCGAATTCGAGGAGCGCGTGTTCCGTCATCGCGACGACCTGACGCGACTGATTCGCGCGCTGAATGCGGATGGCAAGAAGGTTCTCGGTTACGGCGCCTCGACGAAAGGCAACGTCGTGCTGCAGTTCTGCGGATTCACGACGGCGGACATTCCGGCCATTGCCGAAGTGAACGAGGAAAAATTCGGCCGCGTGACGCCGGGCACGCATATCCCCATCATCTCCGAAGCCAAGGCGCGTGCGATGAAGCCGGACTACTTCCTTGTGCTGCCGTGGCACTTCAAGAACGGCATCCTGCGTCGCGAAAGCGAGTTTTTGAAGAGCGGCGGGCGACTGATTTTCCCGTTCCCGGAAATCGAAATCGTCTAATCCTGGAATCGCATGCAAGACGCCATCTCTATGGATATTCAGTCATTGCGGCGCGCGTGGACGTGGCAGCCGCAGATGCAGCCGCATCTGCGCTTCCCGTTCGCGGGTGCTGGCGCGCTCAATCGCAACGCTTCGCAGGCATGGCAGGACATCTTCGTGCTGTCGATGCTGGATGGCCGCACGAACGGCCGCTATCTGGAAGTCGGTGCGAATTATCCGCTATCGAACAACAACACCGCGTTGCTCGGCCTCGCATACAACTGGCAAGGCGTTTCGATCGAGTTCGATCCGACGTTCTTCGGCAACTGGCTCAAGGACCGGGCCGACCATACGCTCGTGCTCGCCGACGCGCTCGCACTCGATTACGCGAAGGCATTGCCCGCGTGGTTCGGTGAAGACACGCAACGAATCGATTACCTGCAGCTCGATATCGATCCGAGCTACAACACGCTGCAGGTGCTGAAAAAGCTGCCGCTGGAACGCTACCGCTTTTCAGTGATCACTTTCGAAACCGATGCGTATTCGGGCGACTTTCGTGCCCGCGCCGAGAGCCGCGAGATTCTGCACCGGCACGGTTATGAACTCGTAGCGCGAGACGTGTCCGTGCTGTTTCCACCCGTCTCGCCGGATCCGATTCCGTTCGAGGACTGGTGGGTCGATCCGCAGGTCGTCTCGCGTGAAAAAATTCGTACGCTGCAGGCAATCGACACCTCACCGCTGTTGCCGCAGGACATTCTGTTCGCCGTGACCTGAGCGTCGCGGGATGGGCCAATGCCTGCTCGAGGACTGGCGCCTGGCGCTAACCCGCGTCGAGCGCTATTCCTTGAAGCAGGCTATCCGGTTCGAATCCATGCAAAGAGGCGCCGCGCTCGGCGCGCCCGGTTAGTCGTGTTCACGACGCAGCCGCTGCTCACCCGACTTCTTCGGGTTGAGACATTCGTTAGTCGACCTGAACAAAGGCGATAGCTCGCCCAGCCGGTTCGCGATTGCCCGAACGAGGCCGCGAACCTCGGGTGAAGCGCGGGGCGGCTCGGTCTGAGTTCTGGGCCGAGTGAGGACCGCGGCACACAGCACACAGCATCAATGCCGCGATTTCGTGGTGCCGGTCGTACACGGCCGGCTCTGGGCGAAATGCCGTGGGGTGGGATCGAACGCTGCGCCACGACATCCCGACGCACCCCGTATCGCTTGCCAGCGAGCGGCGCCGCAGCGCCGCTTCGCTGTTGTGTGCGCGGCTTTAATCTCCGTATTTGCGCAGATACTGTCCGTAGCCCTCGTGCCAGCTCGGCGTGCCAAACGCGCCACCGCTTTCGTGTACGACCGAAATCGGCCAGGTTCCCATGCGTAGACCCTTACGTTCGGCCTGGCGGCAAAAGTCCATATCGTAGAAGTGGAACTTGAACTGCTCGTCAAAACTCAGGCCGCTCTTGACGAGCGTGTCGCTATCCGCGATCAGCAGAAGACCGTCGAGGAGCTTGCACTCCTGTCCTGAAGGCCCGAAGGTCGACGCAATGTTGCACGGAAACCCCTTACCGTGGCCAACGGTTCCGCTCAGATATTTGCGTTCGTCCCACTGCAGATCCGGCGTGGCGAAGGCCCAGGCGGGTTGGCGCGGCACGCGGCGAAGGTTGCCGGCGAGACCCACCACGTCGAAGCGCGCGACGGATTCGCGGATGCGCTCGGTCCAGAAGAAGTCGTTGAGCCAGACATCGTCGTGAACGAATACGAGAATGGCCGGTCGCTGCTTCGCCTCTTCGATCGCCGTGTTGTAGATGCTGGACAGCCCGCGCGTGTTGTTGTCGAACAGCTGGAGTTCGACGTTGGGCAGGTGTGCGTAGAGCTTTAGCGAGCGGCCAAGCGCCGTTTCAGTCGAGAACTGCTCACGGGTGCGACGGGTGCCGCAGACGAGGCGGATGGGCTTCGTCGCTGCAGGCAGGCCAGTGACCGCGTCGATCGATGTAATCGATCCGGCGTTGGGTGTCATGCCCGGTTGCGGTTCGCGCGCCGCCTCGGCAACGGGCTGCGCCGCTGCATCCTGCGGCTGCGCGAGTACCTCGAAGTGTTCAGGCGCGAGGCCATCGCACCAGCGCTGCCACATGGTGCGCAGCGCACGCGATACGGCGTGGGCGATCGTGCTTGCGCTGATGATGGGTGACTGCATGCAGTGCTGGCGAAGCTCGCTGCGCACCGTCGCGAGCGCGTCGAAATCGCCGGCCAGCGCGACGCACTTGCTCACGAAGTCGTCCTTGTCGCGCGCGACGAACGCGTCGTCGAGTCCGAGGTGCGAGAGCCACCCCGTGCTGCCTCGGCTCGCCATCGAAACGCCAGGCAGCGTCATGGTCGGAACGCCCATCCACAGGGCGTGCATGGTCGTGGTCGAACCAGCGAAAGGGAACGCGTCGAGACAGACGTCGACCTGCTGGTGCTGGCGCAGATATTCGTCGGTTCCCTTGCGCTGCACAAAGCTGACGCGGCTCACGTCGATGCCTTCGCTTGCGAACATTTTGGCCAGCTTGTTCATCTGCTCGATCGACGTGATCGCGCCGATGAGCATGCGCGAAGTCGGTATCTCGCGAAGCACGCGTGCCCAGAGCGCCACGACTTCCGGCCCGATCTTGACGAGACGGCTGAAGCTGCCGAACGTCAGGTAGCCATTTTTCAGCGCCGGCAGCTCGTTCACGTCCGGCGCATGCTCGTAGGGTTTGAACGGCGCGAGAGCAGGCAGAAACACGAGCTTTTCCGAGAAGAAGCTCGCGAACTGTTCGAGCGGCGTGACGAACCGGTCCGACATGTAATAGTCGATGGACGTGAGGCCGGTCGTGGCCGGATTGCCGATCCAGCTCACCTGGACGGGCGCGGGCTTGTGCGCGAAGGCCAGGAGACGGTTGCGGCCGGTATGGCCGGACAGATCGATCAGGATATCGATGCCGTCGTCGCGGATCTTCTGCGCAACCATGGCATCGGTCTGGCCGAAGATTTCGTGCCACGCGTGCGCGTGTTCGCGGATCTGCGCGGTGAATGCGTCGGTGACCACGTAATTCGAATAGACGTGCAGTGACAGGCTTGTGTCGCGCGCCAGATGCTCGATGATCGACTGGAAGAAGTAGGCGACCGGGTGATTGATCAGGTCACCCGAGACAAAGCCGATGCGCAGGCGCCGCGACGGATTGCGGTCATTGGCGTGCTGCGGCCAGTGCGCACGCAGGGAAGCTTCCTGACGCTTGCCGAACTCGCTGAATTCCGCGAATGCGCTGGCGGCATCGAGATCGGTCTTGTGCATCAGGCAGAACAACAGGTTGCTGTGCGTTGCCGACTGCATCGGCGCGAGTGCGAGCGCCCGGCGGAAGGCATTTTCCGCTTCGTCGTACTGGCCGTCCTCGTTCAGCGCGTTGGCAAGCGCGTCGAGCTCGAGCGCGTTGTCCGGCGCCAGTTCCACGGCGCGCCGCATCTGGGCGATGCCCTCGCCGGCCCGGCCCGTTGCCTGCAGGGCGGCACCCAAGGTGCGATGCAGCGCCGCACTCTCGGGATGCTTTTCGAGCGCCGCGCGGCAGTGCGCGATGGCTCGCTGAGGCTGACGCGTGATATGGAGCGCGTCGGCCAGCATCGTCTTCAAGGCGAGATTGTCGGGCTGCAGGCTGGTGGCACGTTCAGCCGACGAGACGGACTCCGCATACTTGCCTGCACGCTGCAGGGCGTGCGTGAGCGTAATCCAGCATTCGCCGTGCGACGGGTTTTGCTCCGTCAAGCGACGGGCAAGCCTCAATGCCTCCTCGGTCTTTCCGCCGTTGAAAAGATCGGCGAACTGGCGCAACTCCGCCAGGCTCGCGCGGCGCGCATCGAGTTTCGCGGCGGGCGTGTCCGGTGCATCCTGTTTCGGCGTATCTTCGGCTGTCGCGCTCGAAGCTCCAGTCGAGGGTGCCGTCGCCGCGGCTGTGTCCCGCTGGGGCAGGCGAGCCTTCAGCGTGTCGATGGCGTCCGCGGGAACGCCGCACTGGCGCGCCACGTCAAGCGCCATCTCCGCAGCGATGAACTGGTTGCTCGCGGTGAGGGCGTTGAAGTAGTAGACCCAAAGTTGAGCGAAATTCGGCGTGTGGCCGAGCACGGCTTCGAAATGCGGCACGGCCTGCGCTGGCCGGTCCGTTTGCATGTAAAGCACGCCAATATGGTAATTGGCATCGACGTGATCGCCGTCCGCTTCCAGCACCATGGCGTAGAGTGCGTGAGCTTCGTCGTATTCCTGCTTGCGATGATGTTCGATCCCGGCTTCCATGACGAGCTGGATGTCGCTCGCCATTTGCGAATGAGGGGCTGGCGCGATGGTTTCGGTCGGAGTAAGGAAAGCGGTCATGACGAAGGCGAGCTTGCGCCGCAGGTAGCAGAGGGTAGGCCAATTATCGAGGGCGCTCACTCGGGACGAATTGCCGAGGTAACGTCAAAACGCCCGCCAATTCGATGGGGCAAGCGAGGAGCGGAAATGGGGGCGGGGTAGCCGGCCGTCGCTGCGGGACGCGTGCGCGGAGGGCGCAAAAAGAAAAGCCCGCGCGAGGCGGGCTGAGGTATGCGCATGCGCCCTCTTGGGCGCAATGGTTGCTTGTTATTCCTGCACGCGCTGCGAAGTCCGCACTTCAGAACTGCGCAACGCGCTGATACTGGTTCACGTTGCGCGTCGCCTGCATCGCGCAACGGTATTCGGCGCTGAGCGCGCTCTGTGCCGACTCCGCCTCCGTGGCGATACGCGTGTCGATTGCGTGTACCTGCTTGAGCACGTCGAGCGCGGCACCCGCCTGCTGCGCGGAGAGCGACATGAGCAGCGGCGAGCGCTCGTTTGCAAGCTCGGCCGCCTTTTCCCAATCGCCCACGGCCGCTGCCTGTTCGATGTCTTTCGTGATCTGCCAGATGCGATCGATGGGCGCTGCGAATTCCATGTCGTCTCTCCTGCCCGGTGGGCTTAGCTCTTGTTGGTGGCCAGCGCGCCCGCGCTGTTCGTGCCGCCGAAGAGCTGCGTGAGGTACTGCTGGTTGCTGTTCATGGTCGCCATCAGCGTGTTGAGCGCGGTGAACTGCGCGGTGTACATGCTGGTGAGCTGCGACTGGTAATTGGCGAGATTCGACTGTTGGGTCGAGAGATTCGTCAGGTCTGTCTGGATCGAGTTGGTGCGCGTCGTGATGACGCCCGTGCTCGACGAATAGCTCGTGATGTTGTTGTTCAGCTGGGCAGCCACGCCATTGGTCGAATTGAACAGCGCCGCTACGGTCGACTGATTATTCTGCAGTGCGGTGTTCAGCGTGTCGTTGTCGACCGACAGCGAGCCGTCCGAATTCAGCGTGACGCCGATCGTGGCCAGGCTCGTCGTGGTGTTGCCGCTCTTCACGCCCGTTGCCACGATCGTCGCGAGCTGGTTCTGAATCATGTTCAGCGTCGAGTCGCCGAGCAGCACGCCTTGCGACGTCGAGGTCGAGCTGAACGACGTGAGCGTGGCCATCGTCGTCACGAGCGTGTTGTACAGCGTGACGAAATTGTTGATCGCGTTGGATTCCGCGCTCGTGTTCTGCGCAACCGTGAGCGTCTGTGCGCCGCTGCCCGTGCTCGACGTATCGACGGCCGCTGCGGTGAGGTTCAGAGTGACGCCGGACAGCGCGGAAGTCACGGTGTTCGTCGAGCTGGTGGCGCCGGTGCCGTCGATCGTGAAATAGGCGTCCTGCGCGGCCGTGGACTGCGTCCAGCTCGTCGTGTTGGAGATCGTCGACTGGTTGGCGGTGAGGTTGGCGGAGGTCGCGCTTGCGCTCGTGATCGCCGTGCCTGGCGTGGTCGTCACGGCGAGGTTGTTCAACGCGTCGCTGGAATTCGAGTCGTTGATCGCAATGCTGATGCCGTTCGACGCACCGGTCGACGTCGAGTGCAGCACAAGGTGCGCACCGTCGGCGCCGTTGACGACGGTTGCCGTCACGCCCGGATTGTTCGTGGCCGAGTTGATCGCCGATGCAATGCCTGCAACGGTGCTGTTCGTGCTGTCGAGCGAGATCGTGGTGCTTGCGCCATTGACCGTCAGCGTCATCGTGGACGCGCTTGAAGCCAGCGGCGTCGTTGCGTTGTAGCCGGTCGAGGTGAGCACCTGGGCCTGCGCCACCTGCTTCAGGTCGATCGAATACGACCCTGCCGCCGCGCCGGTGCCGGCGGTGGCCGTAATGCCGGTGCCGCTGACCGTCGTGCTGAATGCGTTGAGGGTCGTGCCGTCCGAAAGCGGCGAGAGGCCTGCCTGGAGCGCGGAGAGCGCTGCGGAAAGCGCGCCGTACGCGGAGATTTCGGTGTTGTCCTGCGACTGCTCGGCGCTGATCGTAGCGGCCTGGCCGGCGGTCTTGGCGTTGACGAGCGCGGTGACGAGCGAGTTCACGTCCATCGACGAGTTGCCGGTCGAGCCGCTGACGATCGACTGGGCGGCTTCCTGCAGGGCGGCATTGCTCGCTGCGGTGGTAGCGGCGACGCTACTTGCGATCGTGCTGGCTGTCGAACTGGATACGGTGGACATGAAGGGGCTCCGTGCGTCGGCGTTGCAGTGTGAATCAGTTCAAGTCTGGGAAACGCCAATCGGGAGGCGATGCTCCCGATTGGCTTGCGTTGCGCTCACGGGTATGGCGTCCGTGCGCGCAACGCTTGGGCTACAGAAGCTCGTATTACTGGAGGAGCTTCAGGATCTGCTGCGGCTGCGAGTTCGCTTGGGCGAGCACCGAGATACCGGCTTGCTGCAGCACTTGCGCCTTGCTCAGGTTTGCCGTTTCTTGTGCGAAGTCAGCATCCTGGATCGACGACTGTGCGCTCGACAGGTCGGTCGACTGAGCTTGCTGCGTCGTGCCGATTGCCGTGAAGCGGTTCTGTGCTGCGCCGAGCGTAGCTTGCAGGTTGTTCAGCGTGGTCAGTGCGTTGTCGATCGACTCCATGGCCATGCTTGCGCCGCTTGCCGTGCTGATGTTGACGTTTGCAACGTCCGTCGGCACGTTGTACGAGTCGACCTGAGCTGCCACAGCGGCGACAGCAGCCGAAGCGCCCGAGCCGACAGCCGTGTTGAAGGCTGCGGTGACGCCGAGCGAAACCGCTGCGCCCGAACCCTGGATCGCGTTGCCGCTGCTGCCCGAGTTGCCCGAGGCGGTGAACAGCGCGCCAACTGCCGTGTTGCTCAGCGCCTGGTTGTTCTGGTCGGTGAACGTGAAGCCGCCGCTACCGTCGGAGACCACGTTGATCGACGTGACGGTTGCTGCCGAAGCGGCGACCGAAACGCCAGCCGAGCTCAGGCTCAGGCCGGAGAACGTGCCGAGCGTCTGGCCAGCTTGCGGCACGCCGCTGCCGATCGAAGCTGCCGACATGTTTTGCGTCAGGTTCAGGCTGATCGTCTGGCCGACGTTCGCGCCGACCTGGAACGACACCGTACCGAGCGTACCGTTCAGCACGTTCATGCCGTTGTACGTCGTTTGCGAAGCGATACGGTTGATTTCCGAAACTTGCTGCGCGACTTCCTGTTGCAGTGCTGCGCGGTCGTCGTCGGTCATCGAGCCGTTGGCGGCCTGGGTAGCCAGCTGGCGGATACGTTGCAGGCTGCTCGTCAGCGACGAGAGACCGCTCGATGCCGTTTGAACCAGCGAAACGCCGTCGTTCGAGTTCGACACACCTTGATTCAGACCGTTGATCTGGGTCTGCATGATGTTCGAGATCGCGAGGCCGGCTGCATCGTCAGCTGCGCTGTTGATGCGCTTACCCGACGACAGGCGCGTGATTGCTTGCGACAGCGCGCTGCCCGAGCCCGTCAGGTTCTGTTGCGCGACGAGCGAGTTAATGTTGCTGTTAATTCCGAGCATGGAAATTCTCCTAAGCGGGCTGGAAGCCCGTTACAAGCCACTATGGCCGCGGCGGAAGCAATCTCTCATTGCTGGCCGCCTCAGTGAAGGTTGTCGGCGTGGGTAAAAAAAACTTGAGGGGAAGCATCGACAATCGAGACCTCATTTGCGCTGCGCATGAAAACCGCTTGCGCCGCTGCGTGCTCGCCACTCGGTCCCGCACCTACGACTGCGTAATGCCGTTTGCAAGCGTGTTTACGGCAGGTAGTGCGCGTGGTTTAGCGCAGCCACGCCTGGAGGGCGCGTTCCCGGCCTTGTGCCCGTGCCGGCTGCAACGCGTCGCGAGGCGGCGTATCCTCAACGCTTTCCCGTTCCCCTTTTTTCTGGAGGCCCCATGGAACAACGCAGGATCGGCACTTCCTCGTTGCAGGTCGCCCCGCTCATGTTCGGCGGCAACGTCTTCGGCTGGACCGCCGACGAAGCCACCTCGTTCTCGATCCTCGACGCGTTCACCGACGCCGGCCTCAACTTCATCGACACCGCCGACGTGTACTCCGCGTGGGTGCCCGGCAACCAGGGCGGCGAATCGGAGACGATCATCGGCAAGTGGATCGCGAAGAGCGGCAAGCGCGACAAGGTGGTGATCGCGACGAAAGTCGCAAAAGATGCGCGCCGCCCGGGCCTTGGCGCCGCCAACATCGCGGCTGCCGTGGAGGATTCGCTGCGCCGCCTGCAGACCGATTACATCGACGTGTACTTCTCGCACGAGGACGACCAGAAGGTCCCGCTCGAGGAGACGCTTGGCGCGTACCAGTGCCTCATCGATGCCGGCAAGGTGCGCGTGATCGGCGCGTCGAACTACACGGGCGCACGCGTCGAGGAAGCGCTCGCCGTTTCGAAGAAGTCGGGCTTGCCCGCGTACCAGATCATCCAGCCCGAATACAACCTGTACGACCGCGCCCACTACGAGGCCGATCTCGAACCGGTGGCCATGGCGCAGAAGCTCGCGGTCGTGCCCTATTACAGTCTCGCGAGCGGCTTTCTCTCGGGCAAGTACCGGTCGCGTGAGGATCTCGCCAAGAGCACGCGCGGCTCGCGCGTCGAGAAATATCTCGATCACCGTGGCGTCCGGATCCTCGCGGCGCTCGACTATGTGGCCGAACGTCACGGCAGCACGCTCGCGGCGGTTGCGCTGGCGTGGCTGATCGCGCGTCCGAGCATTACCGCGCCGATCGCGAGCGCGACCTCGCTGGATCAGCTGGAGAGCCTGGCCGCCGCCGTGCGGCTGAAGCTCGATCCGGCGGACATCCAGGCGCTCAATGACGCGAGCGCCTGACGAGCGGGCAAGGGCAATTCACCCAATTTGCCGATTAACCCAGGTGTCCTAAGCGACAGCGCTTGCGCGGCGGCCGGAGCACGCCGCGCAAGTGACTGACTAGAATCAAGAAACCCTGGTCGGGCGGATCTTTTCCTGATATCATTGAGAGTGAATTGAGATCTTTGCCTGTTTTGTTGCCGTGTTCGTTACTGTTGGCGGCCGCAAACCGGCGGTCAGGTGTGTTGCAGCAAGGTCGACCTGATCGCGTTCCGCTGTGAACCCCCTACTTCTCTTTTCCGGCCTCCGTGGCCGCCTTGCCTCTCGTTTAGCCCCAGTGTGGCGAACGACCGGAGGGCCGGCGCGTGAGCGGCTTTGACGCTCACGCCTTTGAACCGTATTAAGCGATTTGAGTTAGGAAATACATGACGACGATTCTCCTGAAGGAAAACGAGCCGTTCGAAGTGGCGATTCGCCGCTTCCGCCGCGCAATCGAAAAGAACGGCCTGATCGCCGAGCTGCGTGAGCGTCAAGCTTACGAAAAGCCGACGGCCGTTCGCAAGCGCAAGAAGGCAGCCGCTGTTAAGCGCCTGCACAAGCGCCTGCGCAGCCAGATGCTGCCGAAGAAGCTCCACTAAGCTTTTTCGCTTTTCGGTGTTCCGCCAGACGGCGGCGCATGCTTCGCAAGAAGCTGCGCCGCCGTTTGCGTTTGGGCGTCGATCGGGCGTGCCGGGTGGGGCTACGCGGCGTCCTTGAGGTGACCGGGCGAGATACCGAACTGCGCGGCAATCGAGCAAAGGCGCTCGCGCCATTCCCAGACGCCGAATACGTCGTGCACGTTCTGCAGGCAACTCAGCAGGTCGATCGTAGCGGGATCGTAGATGTTGATATGGGAGCGCAGCAGCGCTTTCTTCAGCGCGGCGACGCCCACATCCATATAGAGCGGCACCTCATTCGTCTCGCGGCCAATGAAGCGCACGGGTATGCCTTCCATGGCGCTCATATAGTCGCGTGGCCGGATGAAGCTGCCGACCGGGCACCCGCCGTAGCAGTGTGCGTTGCCGTAACCGCCGCCGCAGCCACCGCCCCGGTAGGCACCGCCACCGCGTGGAAGAAGTGCCGCGCGCCCCTGGCCAAACAGATGGGCCACCGCGCGGTCGAAGATCTCCTGATGAGTCAGGAAGTGGACGTTTTTCATTTCAGCCCCCTGCGGCCCGGGTGCCGGGCACAGGTGAATTCCCTTCTAATGCGGCGCCGCCGGCCTTCCAGCCGGCATCCCTACCTTGTTCCCCTGACGCGCCTGCATTCACTTCCCGTTATAACGGCACGCCAGCGGAAAACCGTGGGGCTGCGCACCTTGGCGATGAGAAATTGCCCGGCTGGTGTTGGGCGCGATCGTTCTGGCGTCTGGCGAGCCCGCGCCGTACAGCGGTTGTCGATGCGCATTGCGCTCCGCTCGGACCTTTTCCGAGTCGTGCCAGACATGGCGCGCATCGCCGCGCTCAGGCCCGACGCTTCTTCTTGCCAAGCGCGGCGCAAGCCTCGCGGCGCATGCAATCGCGCTCATGGTCGTTGACCATGCCGACTGCCTGCATGAACGCGTAACAGATCGTCGTGCCAACGAACTTGCAGCCGTATTTTTTGAGTGCCTTGCTAAGGGCGTCCGAGACTTCGGTGGAGGCCGGTGCGTCGCGATACGACGCCAGGTCGTTCTGGATGGGCGTGTCGTTCACGAACGACCAGACGAACTTCGCGAGCGAGCCGTGCTCGGCCTGAATTTGCTGCACGGCGCGGGCGTTGGCGATGGCGGCTTCGATCTTGGCCCGGTTACGCACGATCGAGGCGTCCTGCATGAGTGTCTCGACGTGCCTGGGCGTGAAGCGCGCGACCTTCGCGATGTCGAAGTTGGCGAAGGCGCGGCGATAGCCTTCGCGCTTGTTGAGTATCGTGGACCACGAGAGTCCCGCCTGCGCACCTTCGAGCACGATCATTTCGAACAGGTGCTGGTCGTCCCGCGACGGCACGCCCCACTCTTCGTCGTGGTACTGCACATACTGCGGCGACGCGCCGGCCGATACCCAGTTGCAGCGGTGTGTCACGGTAAGTTCTCCTTGCGAGACGTCGTTCAGGCCACGCAAGCATAGCGGATCGGTGCCGTGCCGCCACCCTGGCCGGATGGCCGATTGTGCGAACTCAGGGAAGCGGTTAGTCTCTGCGGCACGACGGATTTTTTGGCTTTCCAGCCGGACTCACAAGCCGGACTCACATGCGCGCGAAGCGCGGCGGACATCATGCAGAAATACACCTGGTTGATTGGCGTGGATGGCGGCGGCACGGGCACGCGCATCGCGCTCGGCAACACCCATGGCGTCGAACTCGCGCGAGCGGCCGCGGGCCCGTCGGGACTCGGGCTCGGTATCGAACGCGCCTGGCAATCCATCGAGCAAGGGTGCCGTGCTGCCTTCGCGCAGGCGGGCGCGACGTTCGACTGGTCGCAATGCGTGCTCGGCTGCGGGCTCGCAGGCGTGAATAATCCCGACTGGCTGGCGCCGTTTCTCGCTGCCGCGCCCCCGGTGGCCGGACTCGCGGTGGAAAGCGACGCCTACACGACGCTGCTGGGCGCGCACGGCGGCGCGCCGGGCGTCGTGGTCGCCCTGGGCACGGGCAGCATTGCAGCGGTGCTCGGTGAGGACGGCCAATGCCGCATTGCGGGCGGCTTCGGCTTTCCCTCGGGCGACGAAGCGAGCGGCGCGTGGTTCGGCCTGCGCGCAATCGTCTGGGCGCAACAGGCCCTCGACGCGCGCGCGCCCATGGACGACTTCGCGCGGGCCCTGCTCGCACACGCGCGCGCGACCGATCGCGACAGCCTCATCGTGTGGCAGTGCGCAGCCAATCAAACTGCCTATGCCAGCCTCGCGCCGGTCGTCCTCGCGCATCGCGAACATCCGTTCGTCGCGAGGCTCCTCGCCGAAGCGGGCGTAGAGATCGCGAAGCTCGTCACGGCGCTCGACCCGTCGGGCAGCCTGCCTGCGGCGCTCTCTGGGGGCCTCGGGCAGCCGCTGCGCGAGTGGGTGCCGCAAGCTGTGCGCGACCGCCTGCGCGCCCCGCTCGCCGATTCCACGACCGGCGCGCTGCGGCTCGCGCAGATGGAAGCCGACCGGCTGGCGCACGCCGCTGCAGGCAACTGAGTCGCGCGCAGCAAGGGGCGGGAACGTAGGTCAAGGTCATCGTTTCGCTACAGATGCTACGATTGTCCGTTTTCCGCCAGGCGCCTGATCACCATGTACAAGGTCATTGCAACCGATCTCGACGGAACGCTGCTCAATAGCGACCATCAGGTCGATCCGTTCACGGTTGCCACGCTGGGCGCCCTCGAGGCACAGGGGCTTCCGTTCGTGATCGCGACCGGCCGCCATTATTGCGATGTCGCCGGCATTCGCGACGTGCTCGGCATCCGGCCGTATCTCATCACCGCGAACGGCGCGCGCGTGCACGCACCCGACGACACGCTAATTCACGCGAGTAATCTGAGCGCCCCCATGGTCGAGCGTCTCGTTGCCGCCGACACCGTGGGCGAACATGGCCGCGTGATCGTGAGCATCTATACCGACGACGCCTGGCTCATCGACCGCGATGCGCCCGAACTGCTCGCATATCACCAGGACTCGGGCTTCGAGTATCGCGTGGCGGACCTGCGCGACTACGCGGGCGCAGGCATTGCCAAGGCGCTTTACATCGGCGACCCGGCGGATCTCGCACACGTGGCGCAGAATCTCGCGCGCGAGTTCGGCGACGCGCTCTATGTCACCTACTCCCTGCCCGATTGTCTCGAAGTGATGGTGGCCGGCGTGTCGAAGGGCCGTGCGCTGCGTGTCGTGCTCGACCGGCTCGGCGTGGACGCCGCGGGCTGCGTCGCATTCGGCGACAACATGAACGATATCGATCTGCTCGAAACGGCGGGACATCCGTTCATGATGAACAACGCCAATCCCGATCTCATCAAGCGGCTGCCTTCGGTGCCGCGCATCGGCAACAACTTCGAAGCCGGTGTCGCGCATCATCTGCGCAAGCTGTTCGCGCTTGACGACGAACTCGCGTAATCGCAGGCTGCGGTAAAGGCGCGGCGCCAGTCGCGCCGTCGCCGCTTTCGCGATTCGATCCGGACAGTTACTGCGCGTCGGGCAGTTGCGCGCACGGGCAATCGTCCGCGCGAGCGTCGAGCCCTTCGCGCTCGTGCGAGAAACGCGCGCTTGCGGCGCCCCCGCTCCAGTCGATGCGCACGACGTAGATGCTGTCGAAGTCCGCACTCTCCCAGCGCGGCACGTCGCTCGCGCTGCCGCCATGCGTGACGACAACGCGGCGCACGAGCGTCTCGATTTCCCGATGTTCCCAGGCAACGAGCACGGTGCGGCCGCGCCAGCGCGGATCGACCAGTGTTGTTTGCAGTTCGTCGATCTTCGAATAGCCATACGGCGTCTGGACCGGCATGCCGAACTGGATCGCGGTCGGCTCGATCGTGGCCAGCGGACGCACGTAATAGTACGAATGGCCGTTGTCTTCTTTCTGCTCGCCGGGGTTGGGCGCGTAGATGGCGTCGGGTTTGCCGTACTTGGCTGCGATCACCGCCGGCAGCGCGAGCGCGCGGTTCAGCCCTTTGCAGTTGAGCTGGCCGAATCCCTCTGGCGGCTTTTCGCCATGCCTCACGAAGATGAGCGTTTCGACGTCGCGCGCGTCTTGCGGACTGCGCCTGGCAGGCGCATTGCCCGCGTTCGTTTGCGTCGCCTCGCCGCCGTTGGCGGTCCCGCTTGCCTGCGGCAGCGGCGCGCAAGCGCAGACCAGTGCGCTTAGCCCTGCGGCGAGCGTCGGGGCGAGCCGGATTGGCCGGGGGCGTGAGCGCTTCATGCTGGGCGTGATGCTCCAGGTGACTAGACAGTGGGAAGGTCGTCCGATTCTAGCAGCGCGGCCACGGCGGGCCAGGTCAGCCGCGCACCGGCGCCGCACTTGCAGCGCCCGCGGCATCAAGACAAACGGGCGCTGAAGCGCCCGTTTGCTGCTGCACGATGAAAGTCTCGCGATCCGGCGTGGTCCGAGCCGCGCACTCGTCACGTATGAGAACGCGTCAGGCCGTTTCGCGCACGGCGACAGCCGCTACCGCTTCGCGCCGCCCCGCCACCGCCGGGTACACGATACCGGCGATCACGGCGCCGACGATCGGCGCGAGCCAGAACAGCCACAGCTGCGAAATGGCCTCGCCGCCCACGAAGAGCGCGGGGCCGGTCGAGCGTGCCGGATTCACCGAGGTATTGGTGACGGGAATCGAGATCAGGTGAATGAGCGTGAGGCACAGGCCGATGGCGATCGGCGCGAAGCCTGCGGGCGCGCGCTTGTCGGTTGCGCCGAGAATGACGAACAGGAAGAACGCGGTCATGACGACTTCGCACACGAACGCGGCGCCCATGGCGTAGTGGCCCGGCGAGTGCTCACCATAGCCGTTGGTCGCGAAGCCGCTGGCGACGAGGTCGAAACCGGGCTTGCCCGTTGCGATGAGCGCAAGCACGAACGCGCCGATCACCGCGCCTACCACCTGTGCGGCGATATAGGGCACGAGGTCGCGCGCCGGGAAGCGGCCCGCTACGGTCAGGCCCACGCTCACAGCGGGGTTCAGATGGCAGCCCGAAATATGGCCGATCGCGAAGGCCATGGTGAGCACGGTCAGGCCGAACGCGAGCGACACGCCCACGAAGCCGATGCCGAGCCCGTGAACCGGGCCGGCGAAGTTGGCCGCCAGGACGGCGCTGCCGCAGCCGCCGAGTACGAGCCAGAAAGTGCCGATCAGTTCGGCAATGAGTCGCTTGGATAAGTGCATTGCATGACACCTCGAAAAGTCGATTTTTGAAGGGGCCGCGTAAAGCACCGGCACCGGGAAATGCCAGATTCTAGGCAGTCGTCTTTTTCGATGCTGTCAAGGATTGTCAATTTTGACGTAATTGATCGAATTATTGCGATCGATGTGTATGCAATTGCGCCAGAAGCAGTCGATCTTTAATTTGGGAAATGGAGTGATAAAGCAGTATTAATAGCGATTGCGAATTCCGTTATTTGCGTCTAATCTCCGATCGAGTCGGTTTCATGAGCAATGAAGGGGGAATAGCAATGTCGCAATACTCAGAACTCAAGGCGCAGATCGCAAAACTCCAGGCTCAGGCCGAAGAGGCGCGACGCACGGAGATCGCGGACGTCATCGCCTCAATCAGGGAAAAAATCGCCGAGTACGGCCTGTCCGCCCAGGACCTGGGCTTTGCCGAGGCCGCGCGTCGCGGGCGTCCGCCGAAGAAGGCGCCGCTGCCCGCGCGCTATCAGGATCCCAAGTCCGGCGCGACCTGGAGCGGGCGCGGCAAGCCGCCCAAGTGGATCGCGGGCAAGAACCGCGAACGCTACCTGATCGCGTGAGACACGCGGCGGGCGAGGGACGATTCGGCCGCCAAACCGCTGCAACCGCAAACGCAATAAAAGAGCCGCATGATTCATGCGGCTCTTTTTTGTGCGTCGCCTGTAATCAACGCGTAATGGCGTTATTCGGCGACTCGCAAACGATTCACGTCGTCCATTTGTCTGGATTTACCGCGAAAATCGGAATGCTTCGCACTCAGCCAGCGGCCACACGCCGCAGTACCGGGCGCTGGGCGGCTTCGATGAGCGCCGTATACGTGTCGACATAATTGCCGGCCATGATGTGCGACGTGAAGCGGTGTTCGAACTGGTTGCGAATCGCCTCGCGCGAAAGCGAATCGATATTCTGAAGCGCGGCCACGGCGCCGTGCACGTCTTCGACGACATAGCCGGTCACGCCCGGGTCGATCACTTCCGGGACCGAGCCGCGATTGAAGGCGATCACCGGCGTGCCGCACGCCATGGCCTCGATCATCACGAGGCCGAACGGCTCGGACCAGTCGATCGGGAACAGCAACGCCTTGGCACCCGAAAGGAACGCGGGCTTCTGCTCTTCGTTGATCTCGCCGATGAACTCCACGTGGGCCTGCGACAGTAGCGGCTCGATCTCGGTCTTGAAGTATGCCTGGTCGACCTTGTCGACCTTGGCGGCGATCTTCAGCGGCAGGCCGGAGAGCGCGGCGATCCTGATTGCCGTATCCACGCGCTTTTCCGGGCAGATCCGGCCGAGGAAAGCCAGGTACTCGGGCTTGCGGTCGGTTTGCGGCGTGAGCAGGTTCTTTGGCAGTCCGTGATAGATCGTGTTCTGCCACGCGGCCTGCGGCAACGGCTGGCGCTGCGAGTCCGAAATGGAGATCACGGGTGCGCTCGGGAACTGCTCGAATACCGGTTGCAGTTCCGGCAGGTCGAGGCGGCCATGGAGCGTCGTGACGAAAGGCGTGTCCATGGTCGTGAAGAGCGGGAACGGCAGGTAGTCGAGGTGAAAGTGCAGCACGTCGAACTCGTGCGCAACGCGGCGCACGCGCTCGAGCAGCACCATGTGCGGCGCCAGCGCGTCGCGGATTGTCGGGTCGAGGCGCAGTGCACGCGGCCAGGCGGCTTCGAGGTTTGCCGAGGTGACCGAATCGCCGCTGGCGAATAGCGTCACGTCGTGGCCGAGGTCGACCAGCGCTTCGGTCAGATAGGACACGACGCGCTCGGTGCCGCCATAAAGCTTGGGCGGAACGGCTTCATAAAGTGGCGCAATTTGTGCGATTCGCATTGTTCGATCTCCTGGCAAAAAAGCCGCATGTGCAATGAACTCCGTGATGCGGCACTGCGGCGGTACTGCGGTATCGGGTTATCCCTGAGTTCGATTATGGACATTTCGTGGCCCGTTACACGCGGTTTTGCAAACGCTTAATGTTGTTACAGCGGGATACAGCGGATGTAAGAGGCCATTGCAAAGCGTGACGTGGCCTGGGCGCGGTCTGCGCAAGTCTCGTGCCCGACGCCTCCAAACAAGGGTCGCAAGGCGTTGGCGCGAGGGCTGCGCCTGCGGCGATAGCACGCGCGCGTGACGCATCCGTGAAAAAGCCTATAATCGGCAGACAATTACGCGGCGTATGCGCATGACATGACGCGCGCCGCCTCCCACCGCCGCTCCCGCCTCTTTGTCAGAATAATTCCTACACGTTAGCGAAGCTTTTTCTCGCAACGCGTCGCGGCATCCGTCCGATTTCCATTTGTTCGCGCCCCAGCCACAATGCACCCACGACCATAAACAGGCCGTTCGGATGCACTCGGGTTGCATCTGGGCGAGCAAACGTTTTCCGCAGGCGGTCCGACCAGCCGCCGCGATTTGATTCGGGGGAATCCATGAGCGCGACGACGCACAGCGACATGCTCAATGAGATCAAGGAAGTGAACCTGTCGTACCTGTTGCTCGCGCAACGTCTTTTGCGCGAGGACAAGCCGACAGGCATGTTCCGCATGGGCATCTCCGAGCAGTCCGCCGAGGTGCTCGCGAATCTCTCTTTCGCACAGACCGTACGCCTTGCCGCTTCGAACCAGCTGCTTTGCCGCTTCCGGTTCGACGACCACGCCATCCTGAGCGCGCTTGCCGACAAGGGCAAAACCGCGCTGACCCATTCGGCGATCATCATGGCGGGCCAGGACGTCGAGCAGATCGGCTGAACCGCTTCACCCCGCGCCGCAGCGCGCGGCCGCGCATTGCACCCTTGCTGCCAGGCGAACGGCGGCAGGGACAAGCGCATTCCTTTGCGGCTTTCAACGGGTGTCTATGGCGACAAAGAGTGTGGTGCAGGAGGTAAAGGAGATCGCGCTTGCGATCGAGCTGATCGAGCTGGGCGCGCGCCTGCAGTTGCTCGAAGCGGAGACCTCGCTCTCGCGCGACCGGCTCATCCGGCTCTACAAGGAAGTGAAGGGCGAGTCGCCGCCCAAGGGCATGCTGCCGTTTTCGACCGACTGGTTCATGACCTGGCAGCCCAACGTGCATTCCTCGCTGTTCTACAACACGTTCGTGTTCATGAACCGCCACGCGCGCTGCGAGCCGATTCACGCCATCGTGAAGAGCTACCGGCTCTATCTCGAGCACCTGCGCCTGCACGACGAAACGCCCGCGCTGAGCCTCACCCGCGCCTGGACGCTCGTGCGCTACTTCACCTCCGGACTCCTGCAGATGACGCCCTGCAGCCGTTGCGGCGGCCGCTACGTGGCCCACGCGCACGACCCGCAGCGCGGCTTCGTCTGCGGGCTGTGCCAGCCGCCGTCGCGAGCCGGCCGCACGCGGCGCAACGCGCTTGCGTCGCAGATCGCCGCCTGAGGCAGATCGACGCGGCTCGAGGTCGTTCGATGGTGCCAGATCGTGAGCGTGCAGGCCGGGACTCCGGATAAACCCGGCCCGTGTCTGCGCCAACGCTGCGCAGACACCGCGAACGGCAATGGCCGAAGGCGATGTCGCATCGTCACAGGCGCAAACAACAACCCCTTCCCACGCGGCTTCGCGAACCGGCCCCAGATTCATCCGTCATGCGCAGGCACGGCGGACGGCACACGCCCGGCCGGCTTGCGATCCGCGCCCATTCAATCCCAAAGTTTTTCGCGCCGTTGCCGTAAACCCAGCTAAGGGCGCGGGCCGACGGCGGTTCGCGGCGCATTTCTTGTGAGGACCCGGCAGTGCTGATTATCGTTGGAACCCTCTTGACGATCCTTTGCGTCTTCGGCGGCTACGCACTCGAGGGCGGCCATCTGGCCGCGCTCATGCAGCCGATGGAATTGCTCATGATCGGTGGTGCTGGCGTCGGCGCGTTCATCCTCGGCAACGGCATCAAGACCATCAAGGCCACCTTGCGCGTGCTTCCCACGCTGTTCAAGGGCGCCAAATACAACAAGGACGTGTACATGGAGCTGCTCGCGCTGCTCTATGTCCTGCTCGCGAAGGCGCGAAAGGAAGGCACGCTCACGCTCGAAGCGGATATCGACGATCCGCAGAAGAGCCCGATCTTCACGCAGTATCCGAAGATCCTGGCCGACCACCACATCGTCGAATTCCTCACCGACTACCTGCGTCTCATGGTGGGCGGCAACATGAACGCCTTCGAGATCGAAAGCCTCATGGACGAGGAAATCGAAACGCACCACGCCGAAGGCGAGGCGCCCGCCCATGCGCTCGCGAAGGTGGGCGACGCGATGCCGGCGTTCGGTATCGTCGCGGCGGTGATGGGCGTGGTTCACACCATGGCGTCCGCCGACAAGCCGCCCGCGGTTCTCGGCGAGATGATCGCCCAGGCGCTGGTGGGCACGTTCCTCGGCATTCTGCTTTCGTATGGCCTGATCGGCCCGCTCTCGAGCCTCGCGGAGCAGCGCGTGACCGAGTCGACCAAGATGTTCCAGTGCATCAAGGTGACGATCCTCGCGAGCCTGAATGGCTACGCGCCGGCCATTGCCGTGGAGTTCGGCCGCAAGGTGCTGTTCTCGACCGAGCGTCCGTCGTTCACGGAACTCGAAGAGCACGTGCGCCGCGTGAAGGCGAAGTAAGGACCGGCCCATGAGCAACAACAAGGACCGCGCAATCGTCGTCAAGCGCGCCGCGCCGAAGAAGGCCGGCCATCATGGCGGCGCATGGAAGCTCGCGTACGCGGACTTCATGACCGCGATGATGGCGTTCTTCCTGCTGATGTGGCTGCTCTCGTCGGCTTCGACGGTGCAGTTGAAGGGTATCGCCGACTACTTCAACCAGCCGATGAAGATCACGCTCTGGGGCGGCGATCGCAGCGCGGAAGACTCGAGCATCCTGAAGGGCGGCGGCCGTGATATCTCGTCGCAGGACCAGGGCGTTACGCGGCGCAGCGACGGCGCGACCGAGCGCTCGGAGCGCAATCAGTCGAAGCACAACGACGACGACGCCACGAAGCAGCTCGAAGGCTCGCTCGAGCGCAAGGAGCAGGTGCGCCTGCACGATCTGCAGGTGAAGCTGATGGCGGCGATCGAAGCGAACCCGGTGCTGCGCCAGTTCAAGCAGCAGATCCGCATCGACTCCACGTTGCAGGGCCTGCGCATCGAAATCGTCGACTCGCAAAAGCGCCCGATGTTCGCCACCGCGCGCGATGTGGTCGAGCCGTACATGCGCGACATCCTGCAGGCGATCGGCAAGACGCTCAACGACGTGCCCAACCGCATCGTCGTGCAAGGCCACACCGACGCCGTGCCCTACGCGGGCGGCGAGAAGGGCTACAGCAACTGGGAGCTTTCCGCGGACCGCGCGAATGCTTCGCGCCGCGAGCTGATCGCGGGCGGCATGGACGAATCGAAGGTGTTGCGCGTGCTCGGTCTCGCTTCGACGCAGAACCTGAACAAGGCCGACCCGCTCGACCCGGAAAACCGCCGCATCAGCATCATCGTATTGAACAAGAAGTCCGAAGACGCGCTCATGCACGACGACTCGACCACCACCACGCTGTCCGACGACGCAGCGGGTTCGGGCAAGAGCCTGCCCGGGCTCACGCCGGACGCCGTGCCGGTCAGGGCGGCGCCGGCCCCGGTGGCGATCGCGCCGAAGTTGGCCACACCGGCGGCGACATCGATGGCGCCCGCGGTAAGCGTGGCGCCGGCGGTGGGAACAACGGCAGCGCCGGCAGCGCAATGACAACGAGGAACGGATGATCAGGAACATTCTGGCGATCGACGATTCGGTGTCCATGCGGGAGATCCTGCGTGCGGCGCTCGGCTCGGCTGGCTACGAAGTGACGGTGGCGAGCGACGGCGAAGAAGGGCTCGAGCATGCGCTCGCCCAGCGCTTCGATCTCGTGCTCACCGACCTTTACATGCCGCGTATGGGCGGGCTCGACCTGATCAAGCAGTTGAGGGCGAATCCTTCGTACTTCGAAACGCCCATCCTCGTGCTGACCACGGAATCGGATGAAGGCTTCAAGGCAGCTGTGCGCGACGCAGGCGCGACCGGCTGGATCGAAAAACCGGTGGACCCCGAGCTGCTCGTCGATCTGGCGAGCGCACTCGGCGAGGCCCACCCTTGAGGTGCCGCGCGGCGACCGACCAGGCAACCCCAGGCACCCCCAGGCAATTAACGCGGTGAAAGAGCAATGACTCTCGACATCACTCAGTTCTATCAGACGTTTTTCGACGAGGCGGACGAGCTGCTCGCGCAGATGGAGCAGCTTCTCCTGAACCTGAACGTCGGTCGCCCGGATCCCGAGGATCTGGCGGCGATCTTCCGCGCGGCGCACTCGATCAAGGGCGGCGCGGCGACGTTCGGCTTCACGGCCCTGACCGAGACGACCCACATTCTCGAATCGCTGCTCGACCGCGCTCGCAACAACGAGCTCGTGCTGCGCAAGGACATGATCGACACGTTCCTCGAAACGAAGGACGTGCTCTCCGACCAGCTCGGCGCCTACCGCGCGAGCGCCGAGCCCGACGCGCAAGCGGCCGCCGCCGTGCGCACGAAGCTCGAGCGCCTGTACGCGGAAAGCCGCGGCGTGCCCGCGGCCGCGCCTGAACCCACGCCGGCCCCCGCGCCCGCGCCGGCCCCGCAGGCGAGCGCCGGCGATTCGGAAGAAGATCTCGAAGCCGCTTTCGAAATGCATAGCACGCTGTCGGCTGGCGGCTCGGGCGCACCCGAACACGTCGTGAGCGAGGCGATCGATGCGGCAGCCTCGGCGCCCGCGGCCAGCGGCGATGCGGGCGCGGAAGGTCCGCACCTGCGCGTCACGCTGCGCGCCGTCGACGCGAAGGACCAGGAGCTGCTCGTCGAGGAGCTCGGCAACCTCGGCCGCATCATCGGCCAGGTGAAGACCGGCGATGACCTCACGCTCTGGCTCGAAACCGATGTGACGTCCGACGACATCATCGCGGTGTGCTGCTTCGTGATCGACGAGAAACAGATTTCGATCGGCCGTGGCGCCGCGCCGCAAGGCGACGCGCAACCGGCGGAGGCAGCCGCTCCCGCCGCAGCGCCTGCTGCCGCGCCGGTGCCGGCCGCGCCTCCCGCAGCCGCGGCGAGCGCCGTGGTTCCCGCCGCGCCTCCCGCGCCGCATCCGGAACTCGAAGCGCCTCGCCCGCCCGCGAGCGCGCCCGCGCAAGCCGAAGGCGAGCGCAAGGCGCGTCCGGCTGCCGCGGCGGCTTCGGCGGAAGGCAGCTCGATTCGCGTGGGCGTCGAAAAGGTCGATCAGCTGATCAACCTCGTGGGCGAACTCGTCATCACGCAGGCCATGCTGGCGGAAACCACCAGCACGTTCGACCCGGCGCTGCACGACCGTCTCTACAACGGCATGGCGCAGCTCGAGCGCAACGCGCGCGACCTGCAGGAAGCGGTGATGTCGATCCGCATGATGCCGATGGATTACGTCTTCAGCCGCTTCCCGCGCCTCGTGCGCGATCTCGCGGCGAAGCTCGGAAAGGAAGTCGAGCTTGTCACCTTCGGTCAGGCGACCGAACTCGACAAGAGCCTCATCGAGCGCATCATCGACCCGCTGACCCACCTCGTGCGCAACTCGCTCGACCACGGCATCGAAACCGTGGAAGCGCGCCGCGCCGCGGGCAAGGACGCCACGGGCCAGCTCGTGCTGTCCGCCGCGCACCACGGCGGCAACATCGTGATCGAAGTGAGCGACGACGGCGCGGGCCTGCGCCGCGACAAGATTCTGGCGAAGGCGATCAAGCAGGGCATGCAGGTCAGCGACACCATGTCCGACGACGAGGTCTGGAACCTCATCTTCCTGCCGGGTTTCTCGACCGCCGAGCAAGTGACCGACGTGTCGGGCCGCGGCGTGGGCATGGACGTGGTCAAGCGAAACATCCAGGCGATGGGCGGCCACGTGGAGATCACCTCGCACGCGGGCAAGGGCAGCACCACGCGTATCGTGCTGCCGCTCACGCTGGCGATTCTCGACGGCATGTCGGTGAAGGTGGGCAGCGAGATCTTCATCCTGCCGCTGAACTTCGTGATGGAGTCGCTGCAGCCGCGCCACGAAGACATCTACACGGTCACCAACGGCGACCGCGTGGTGCGCGTGCGTGGGGAATATCTGCCGCTCGTGGCGCTGCACCAGGCGTTCAACGTCGAAGGCGCGCGCACCGACCCGACGCAGGGCATTGTCACGATCATGGAAACCGAAGGCCGTCGCTTCGCCATGCTGATCGATGAGCTGGTCGGCCAGCAGCAAGTCGTGGTGAAGAACCTCGAAACGAACTACCGCAAGGTGCACGGCATTTCGGCGGCGACCATTCTCGGCGACGGCAGCGTCGCGCTGATCGTCGACGTGGCCGCGCTCAATCGCGAGACGCGCGCCACACATGGCGTAAGCGCCAGCGCTAATTCGGGTGCGTTCGCCGAATTCGCGTGATCGTTATGAAGACCGGACGCAGTCAACCCATCATCTCCCAACCGTTCAGGGGCTAACGTGGCAGAAGTCCAATCGATTCAAGG
This sequence comes from Paraburkholderia acidiphila, assembly GCF_009789655.1. GTDB lineage: Bacteria > Pseudomonadota > Gammaproteobacteria > Burkholderiales > Burkholderiaceae > Paraburkholderia > Paraburkholderia acidiphila. The sequence goes on along the minus strand of NZ_CP046909.1, from coordinate 3,037,342 downwards.
CAACGGCGCGCACGGCGCCCTTGCCGGCGCGCAACGCCGCGACGCGCTGCAGGCCGACGCAGGCGGTCAGGAATTCCTCGTCTTCACCCTCGGCGCGGAAGAGTACGGCATCGACATCCTGAAGGTGCAGGAAATCCGCGGCTACGACAGCGTCACGCGCATCGCGAACGCGCCCGACTTCATCAAGGGCGTGATCAACCTGCGCGGCATCATCGTGCCGATCGTCGACATGCGTATCAAGTTCCATCTGGGCCGTGTCGAGTACGACCACCAGACGGTCGTCATCATCCTGAACGTCGCGCATCGCGTGGTCGGCATGGTGGTGGACGGCGTCTCGGACGTGCTCACGCTGCAGATGGAGCAGATCATGCCGGCACCCGAATTCGGCGCGACGCTCACGACCGAGTACCTCACGGGCCTCGGCACCGTGGAAGGCCGCATGCTGATCCTGATGGATATCGAAAAGCTGATGACGAGCCGGGAAATGGCTCTGATCGAGGCGTTGGTTTAACGCGCCGAGAGGTAAAACCGGGGGGCCGCGAGGCCAGCGTGAGAGAGAGCGGATAAGCCGCCGCCAAAGAGCGGCAAGCCGCCCTTGTACTTGCGCGCGCTTCGTGCACGGCCTTGGGCGTCGCCGCGCCTTGCCGGCCGCGCCTGGCTCAATAGCCCACCCCGATTCGCACAGGACAGGAGCAAACGAGATGCTGCAAAGATGGTCGATCCGCACGACGCTCACGGGTGTCGGGGTCATTCTGGTTGCGCTGACCGTGCTGGTCGGCGGACTCGGGCTCGTCGCGCTCGGGCGTGCGAGCGACGCGTTCACCGAGATCGTGCGAGGCGATCTGGTGGCGATGCATGCACTGAACGACGCGTCGTCGTATCTGCTGCGCACGCGTGTCGCGATCGACCGCGCCAGCGCGCTCACGGCAGCCGGTCAGGCCGACGATGCGAAGAAGGCGATCGATCGCGCCCAGGAATTGATGGGTAAATCCAACGACGCCTGGCAAGCCTTCCAGGGCGCGCCGAAGGGCGGTCTGGACGCCGCCATGCTCGACGCGCTCGCCGCCAAACGCGCCACGTTGATGCAAGACGGCGTGCAGCCCGAATTCGCGGCCCTGCGCGCAAACGATCAACCGGCCTATCACGCCATCGCCGACACGAAGATCAGCCCGATGTTCGTCGACTACGACAACGTTGCCGGGCCGCTCGCGCAAGCGCTGGAAGACAGCGCACAGGCTCGCGAGGCTGCCGCGAACGAGAAGATCGCCGTGATGCGCATCGCCATTGGCGTGGTAATCGCCATCGCGCTCGTGCTCGTGGTGGCGATCCGCTTCGCCATGCGCGGCCTCATCGTGCAGCCGCTCGAGGACGCCGTGACGTGCTTCGAGCGCATCGCCCAGGGCGATCTTTCGCAGACGGTCAACGTCTACAGCGATAACGAAATCGGGCGTCTTTTCAGCGCGATCAAGCGCATGCAGGAAAGCCTCGTCACGCTCGTGAGCGCGGTGCACACGGGCGCAAGTTCGATCGACGTGGGCGCGCGTGAAATCGCCATGGGCAATACCGACCTGTCACAGCGCACCGAGCAGCAGGCCGCTTCGCTGCAGGAAACGGCGTCGAGCATGGAGCAGCTCACCGGCACCGTGCGCCAGAACGCCGAGAACGCGCGCCAGGCAAGCCAGCTGGCCGTCAACGCCTCCGATATCGCGACGCGCGGCGGCGAGGTGGTGGGCGAAGTGGTGAACACGATGCAAGGCATTGCTGTGAGTTCCGCGAAGGTCGTGGACATCATCAGCGTGATCGAAGGCATCGCGTTCCAGACCAATATTCTCGCGCTCAACGCCGCTGTGGAAGCGGCGCGTGCGGGCGAGCAGGGCCGCGGCTTCGCGGTGGTGGCCGGCGAAGTGCGCAGCCTCGCGCAGCGCAGCGCCAGCGCCGCGAAGGAAATCAAGGAACTCATCAACGACTCGGCCGAGAAGGTGCAAAGCGGCTCGCAGCTGGTGGGCCGCGCCGGCTCGACGATGGAGGAAATCCTTCAGGCCGTGCGTCGCGTGACCGACATCATGGGTGAGATCAGCGCGGCGTCCGAGGAGCAGTCGGGCGGCATCGAGCAGGTCAACCGGGCCGTCACGCAGATGGACACCGTCACGCAGCAGAACGCCGCGCTGGTGGAGCAGGCCGCAGCGGCTGCGGCGTCGCTCGAAGAGCAGACGCGTCAGCTGCAAAACGTGCTCGGCACGTGGACGACGGGTGGCGCGCAAGCGCGCAGCGTCGCCACAAGTCCGGCGCGTGTGACGCCGGCAGCGTCGGGCGCCGCGAAACGCACGACGCCAGCGGCGACGGCTGTCGCGAAGCCGGCCGTGGCGGCAACGCCGGCGCCGTCAGCTTCGGCGGACACGGCGAAAGCCGCAGCAAAGGCCGTGCAGCCGGCAGCGAAGTCCGCGGCAAAGCCCGCAGCAACGCCAGCCGCCAAGCCGGCTGCGCCTGCGCGCGCCGAGACGCACGTGAGCACGGCGGCATCCGCTTCGGACGATTCGGACTGGGAAACGTTCTGATCGAACGCGGCATGGAAAAGTAGTGAAGTACTGAACACGACGAGCAACTGCAATGCACATGAGCGCTACACAACGGCAAGACCTGCCGCGCCGGACCCCAGGGTCCACGCGCGTCGCGCAGGCCGCCCATGCGCCGCACGCATTGCAACCGGGCAGGCGCGGCGCGCAGCAGTCCTGCGCCGCGGTATCCCATGCAGTGGGCGGCGCGCAATGCGAAGGAGTATCAGCATGAAAGCGCTGCGAAATTCACGCCACGACGCCGGCGAGCCGGTTGGTGCGGGCGTCGAGAGCAACCGCGATTTCGATTTCACCTCGGCGGACTTCGAGCGCATTCGCGCGCTCATCCACCGTCGTGCGGGCATCTCGCTCTCGGACCACAAGCGCGACATGGCGTATAGCCGCCTCGCGCGGCGCCTGCGCACGCTCGGCATCGACAGTTTTCGCGAGTACCTCGACCAGCTCGAAGCGCGCAACGACGCGCACGAGTGGGAAGCGTTCACGAACGCGCTCACCACGAACCTCACGGCATTCTTTCGCGAAGCGCATCACTTCCCGATCCTCGCGGATTTCGTGAAGCGCCGGGGTGCGCCGGGTTCGCAGCCGGTTTCGGTCTGGTGCTCGGCGGCTTCGACGGGCGAAGAGCCGTACTCGATCGCGATGACGCTCATCGAAGCGCTTGGCGACCGCGCTGCGCGCGAAGCACGCGTGCTCGCCACCGACCTCGACACCCAGGTGCTCGCCAAGGCCGACGCGGGCGTCTACTCGTTCGACCAGGTGAAGCATCTGTCGCCCGAGCGCCTCAAGCGTTTCTTCTTCAAGGGCACGGGCTCGCACGCGGGGATGGTGAAGGTGCGCCCGGAGCTGCGCGCGATGATCAAGTTCGAGCAGCTCAATCTCACCGACGCGGACTATGGCTTGCGTACCACGTTCGACGCGATCTTCTGCCGCAACGTGATGATCTACTTCGACAAGCCGACCCAGGCGCAGGTCCTCACGCGCTTCGAGCCGCTCATGAAGCCAGACGGTCTGCTGTTCGCGGGCCACTCGGAGAACTTCACCTATGTCACGCAGGCGTTCCGTCTGCGCGGCCAGACGGTGTACGAACTCACGCGTGGCGCACACGCGAATGCCGCGCCGCGCCGCGCGAACGACGCGCTCGGAGTGCCCGCATGAGCGCCCGTCTCCCGATCGCGACGAATCGCTATTTCGACACGCATTTCCAGCGTCCCGGCGTGAAGCTGCTGCCCAACGAGTTCTTTACGACGGGCGACGACATGGTGCTCGTCACCGTACTCGGCTCGTGTGTGGCGGCGTGCATCCAGGACCGCAGCGCTGGCATTGGCGGCATGAACCACTTCATGTTGCCCGACGACGGCGCGGACTCCGCCCACGCGCTCACGGGCGCCTCCGACGCGATGCGCTACGGCGCGTACGCGATGGAAGTGCTGATCAACGAACTGATCAAGGCGGGCGGCCGGCGCGAGCGCTTCGAGGCCAAGGTGTTCGGCGGTGCGGCCGTGCTCGCGGGCATGACGACGATGAACATCGGCGACCGCAACGCCGCCTTCGTGCGCCGCTATCTCGCGACCGAGAACATCCGCATCGTGGCCGAGGACCTGCAAGGCTCGCATCCGCGCAAGGTGGCGTTTCTGCCGCGCACGGGCCAGGTCATGGTGAAGAAGCTGCGCCTCTCGCAGGACACGAGCGTGGCCGAGCGCGAACAGCAGCTCGCCGCGCAAACCGCCGAGGCGCGCGCCGAACGGCTCGCGCGTGCGCGTGCGCGCGTCGAGCTGTTCGGAGTCGGCAGCGCAGGGCGTGCGGGCCCGGGCGCCGCGGCGACCGCTCTTGCAGCGAACGCGGCGTCCCAGATTTCCCAATCCCAGCCGCAGGGCGCGCGGCCTCGCATCGAGCTGTTCGGCTCGGGCGGGTCGTCCGCGCTGCGCGCATCCGGTCAAGACAACGCCAGGACAGTAGAGGAGGCGTGAACGCTGTGCAAAAAATCAAGGTTCTCTGCGTCGACGATTCGGCGCTGATTCGCAGTTTGATGACGGAAATCATCAACAGTCAGCCCGACATGACGGTCGTCGCCACCGCGCCGGATCCGCTCGTCGCGCGCGAGCTGATCAAGCAGCACAACCCCGACGTGCTCACGCTCGACGTGGAAATGCCGCGCATGGACGGCCTCGACTTCCTCGAGAAGCTCATGCGCCTGCGGCCCATGCCGGTCGTGATGGTGTCGTCGCTGACCGAGCGCGGCAATGAAATCACGCTGCGCGCGCTCGAACTCGGCGCGGTCGACTTCGTGACGAAGCCGAAGGTCGGCATTCGCGACGGCATGCTCGAATACTCGGAAAAGCTCGCCGACAAGGTCCGCGCCGCTGCGCGCGCCCGCGTGCGCGCTCACCATGCGCCCGCCGCTGCCGCAGCAGGAGGCGCCGCGCACGCGCAGGCCGCCGCCCAGTCGGCGAGCCCGGCGCCGATGATCAACAACCGGCTCGTCTCGACCGAAAAGCTCGTGATCGTCGGTGCGTCGACGGGCGGCACCGAGGCGATCCGCGAAGTGCTGCAGCCGCTGCCGCCCGACGCGCCCGCGGTGCTGATCGCGCAGCACATGCCGCCGGGGTTCACGAAGTCGTTCGCACAGCGCCTGAACGGGCTGTGCCGCATTACCGTCAAGGAAGCAGAGCACGGCGAACGTGTGCTGCCCGGCCATGCCTACATCGCGCCGGGCCACGCCCACCTCTTGCTCGCACGCAGCGGGGCGAACTACATCGCGCATCTGTCCGACGACCCGCCGGTCAACCGGCACCGTCCGTCGGTCGACGTGCTGTTTCGCTCGGCGGCGCTGCATGCGGGCAAGAACGCCATCGGCGTGATTCTGACGGGCATGGGCCGCGACGGTGCGGCCGGGCTGCTCGAAATGCGTCAGGCCGGGGCGTACACGCTCGCGCAGGACGAGGCGAGCTGCATCGTGTTCGGCATGCCGCGCGAAGCCATTGCAATGGGCGGCGCCGACGAAATCGCCTCGCTGGCAGACATGAGCCGGCGCGTGATGACCCGCCTCGCCTCGATGGGCGACCGGGTCCAGCGCGTCTGATGAACAACCAATATCGAGAGATCGTGTTGGCCGCAAACGCTTGCACGATCGCTCGCGATTAATTTATCTGGATAGGCAGTGCGCTTCTCTGGATAATTGCCCGGGTTTTCGCCTGGAGGAATGGAACGTGATGGATAAGGGAATGAAGATTCTGGTGGTGGACGATTTTCCGACGATGCGCCGGATTGTCCGCAACCTGCTGAAGGAACTGGGCTACTCGAACGTCGACGAAGCCGAAGATGGCGCAGCGGGCCTCGCACGCCTGCGCGGCGGCAACTACGAGTTCGTGATCTCCGACTGGAACATGCCGAACCTCGACGGTCTGGCCATGCTCAAGGAGATCCGCGCCGACGCGAACCTGACGCACCTGCCGGTGCTGATGGTGACGGCCGAGTCGAAGAAGGAAAACATCATCGCGGCCGCGCAGGCAGGCGCGAGCGGCTATGTGGTGAAGCCGTTCACGGCTGCCACGCTCGACGAGAAGCTCAACAAGATTCTCGAGAAGATGGCCAAGACGGGGAGCTGACGTGAACGAGCCCATCAGTGCGCAACCCGGTGAGTGGCCGGAAGGCGAGGGCGCCGAACCGCTCCCGCAGCCTCCCGAGTTCGACTTCGCACCGCCCGCCGCGGGCGAGGCGGGCGAGCTGGCGACGGACCGCATCCTCGCGCGCATCGGCCATCTGACGCGCAGCCTGCGCGACTCGATGCGCGAACTCGGTCTCGACAAGCACGTGGAGCGCGCCGCCGAGGCGGTGCCCGACGCGCGCGACCGGCTGCGTTATGTCGCGAACATGACCGAGCAGGCCGCCGAGCGCGTGCTGACCGCGATCGACATCGCCAAGCCGCTGCAGGAAACGCTCGAGCACGACGCGAAGGAACTGACGAGCCGCTGGGCGACGTGGTACGACGCGCCGATCGGCCGCGAGGAAGTGCGCCAGCTGATGGACGACACACGCGCCTTTGTGGACGGCGTGCCGCAAGCCACCGCGGCGACCAACCAGCAGCTGCTCGAGATCATGCTCGCTCAGGACTTCCAGGACCTGACGGGTCAGGTGATCAAGAAGATCATGGACGTGGTCTATCTGATCGAGCAGCAGTTGCTTACCGTGCTGGTCGAGAACATCGCGCCGGAGCGGCGCGAGCAGTTCGCGGCGACAGCGGCGGCGCTCGCGGAGACCCAGAGCAGCACGGGCAGCCCCGAAGGCCTGCTCAACGGTCCGCAGATCAATCCGGAAGGCAAGACCGACGTGGTGCAGGACCAGGCGCAGGTCGACGATCTGCTCGCAAGCCTCGGGTTCTAGACCGGGAGCAGACTGGCCGTCCGGCTAACTGCCTCCTGTAATCCAGGGCGGGCATACTACTGGCTATGTCTTCGTCCCGCCGCGCGCGTCGCGGTGGTGCAACGAAGCTGAGCCAGCCGTTGCCCGTTCTGCTGCCCCTTCCCGCGCCGTTCCCGCGTGGCCCGGCAGCGTATGGTGCAACGTGCCATCGCCAGAGGGAGGGGACGCCTTGTATCCATACACATCATTCTGCGGCAAGGCGGCGCGCCTGTTTGCGCGCCGCGCCGCACTCCGCCGCGCGCCCGGCGCGGCGCTGCTTGCTTCACTGCTTTGCGCACTGCTCGCGGCGCCCCTGGCGCATGCGGCGCTCGGCGGCGCGCCCATGCCCACACCGGCGGGCGCGAGCGTCGGCACCCTGAGCGCCGCCTCGGCGGCCGCGGTGACCGGCAACGCGTCGGCCGTTGCGCGCGCAGCCGTGCAAGCCGCGGCTTCCGGCGCTTCCGCGAACTCCGCCTATACCGTCCAGCAGACCACGCTGGCCAACGGCACCGTGGTGCGCGAGTACCTCACGCCGGCCGGCACCGTATTCGGCGTTGCCTGGGACGGTCCGCAGATGCCCAACCTCGCCACGCTGCTAGGCAGCTACTTTCCCCAATACACGGCCGGGGTGAAGGCGAGCCACGCGGCCGGTCTCGTGCGCGGGCCGGGCGTGGTCGAAAACTCGAACGTCATCGTGCATTCGGGCGGCCACATGGGCGCCTTCTCCGGGCAGGCATGGCTGCCGCAGGCGCTGCCTGCAGGCGTCAGCGGCTCCGATATCCAGTGACGAGCGGAGGCCGAACGTGCTGACTTCACGCCATTCGCGCACCGTGTGGCTGCGCCCTTTCCGGTTTTTTTCGACAGCCGCGCTCGTGGCCGTCGTTTCGCTCGTCGCCGCCTGTGGAGGCGGGGGCGGCAGCAGCAACAGCAGCAGTTCGAGCGGCAGCAGCAGCGGCAATGGCTCCTCGGTGCCCAGTCCCAACCAGCAGCCTACTGCGGCGACCGCCGCGAACACGGTGCCCGTCACCGTGAACAGCGGACTGACCGGCACGCTGCCCAACATCCCCACCGTGAGCGTGACGATTTGCCAGGCCGGCACGAGTACCTGCGAAACCGTCAACAACGTTCAGGTGGATACGGCGTCGTTCGGCCTGCGTGTGCTCGCGTCGGCCTTGCCGAATGTGCTGAACTCACTGCCCGCCACGCAGGTCACCGGCGGCAATCTCGCCGAGTGCACGGCCTTTGCGGACGGCTACACGTGGGGTACCGTGCGTTCCGTCGACGTCAAGATCGGCGGCGAAACGGCATCCGGTATTCCGATCCAGGTGATCGGCGACCTGGCCTCGAGTTCGGTGCCGCAGGCCTGCGCTGGCTTCGGCAACCCGCAGAACACGGCGCAGGACCTGGGCGCGAACGGCATTCTCGGTATCGGTGTCGCGCCTTATGACACCTTCGGCAGCTATTACGCTTGCCCGGGCAACACGAACTGCGTTGCCGCAACGGTCGCGCAAACGCAGCTCGTGGCCAACCCCGTGCCCAAGTTCGGCACGGACGGCAATGGCGTGATCCTGGAGATGGCGCCGGTGTCCGACAGTGGCGCGCCCAGCGCGACGGGCACGCTCGTGTTCGGCATCGGTACACAGTCGAACAACGCGATGAACGCCACGCAAACCTTCGTCACGGACTCATCGGGCAGGCTCAGCTCCACGTTCAATGGACGCACGCTGCAGACCTTCCTCGACTCGGGCTCGAATGCGATCTTCTTCGCCGACAGCAGCCTGCCGCAGTGCGGCGGCAATCTCGGCTCCTTCTATTGCCCCTCGTCCACGCAGTCCTTCAGCGCAGCGCTCGTTTCCAATAATGGCGCAACCACTGGCACCGCGGCCTTCAATGTCGCGAATGGCAACAGCCTGCTCGGCAGCGGCGCGAACTATGCGGCCAACAACCTGGCCGGGCAGTTCGGGTCGTCGACGAGTCTCGACCTTGGGTTGTCGTTTTTCTACGGGCGCTATGTGTACTACGGCATGGACCTGACCGCATCCGGCGGCAAGGCGCCTTACGTGGCGTACTGAGTGGCGTACTGAGCACCCGTCGCGCGAGTTTTGCGGCCCGCGAGCGCCTTGCGCATCGCGCGCCCGCGCGCGCCGGTGATGGCGCCCCGTTTCCATCGGCCGAAATACCCTGATTTACCCGGCTTACTCCGTCAATCGCTGCTTGGCTTGCGCGGCAATAATCGCTGTCACTGAAAAAGGGCGCGCGCCAGCCGCGCAGCCGCGACGAGCGGCGCGCGCCCACGACCGGAGCATGCGTGGCTGAGGACAGCGACCTCGAGAAAACAGAATCCGCCACTCCCAAGCGCCTCGAAAAGGCGCGGGAGGAGGGGCAGGTTCCGCGTTCCCGGGAGCTGGCGACGTTCGCGCTGCTCTCGGCGGGCTTCTATGGCACGTGGATGCTCTCCGGCACGATCGGCGAGCATCTGCAGGCCATGATGCGCGGCGCGTTCACGTTCAATCACGCGAGCGCGTTCGAAACCAGCCGCATGCTCATCGGCGCAGGGGTTGCCGCGCGCGAAGGCTTGATGGCGCTCATGCCGGTGCTCGCGCTCACGGGGCTCGCCGCGCTGCTCGCGCCAATGGCGCTTGGCGGCTGGCTCATCTCGACGAAGTCGCTGCAGCCGAACTTCAGCCGCCTCAATCCCATGACGGGGCTTGGGCGGATCTTCTCCGTGAACGGGCCGATCCAGCTCGGCATGTCGCTCGCCAAGACGCTCGTGGTGGGCGTGATCGGCGGCTCGGCGCTATGGAACCGGCGCGACGAGATACTCGGGCTCGCCATGCAGCCCGCGCCGCGCGCGTTCGCCGACGCGATGCATCTGATCGGCGTGTGCTGCGGCATGACGGTCGCCGGCATGTTCGTGGTGGCCGCACTCGACGTGCCGTATCAGCTGTGGTCGTACTACCGCAAGCTGCGCATGACCAAGGAAGAGGTCAAGCGCGAGCACCGCGAGAACGAAGGCGATCCGCACGTGAAGGGACGCATTCGCCAGCAGCAGCGCGCCGCCGCCCGCCGCCGCATGATGACCCAGGTACCCAAGGCCGACGTGGTCGTGACCAACCCGACGCACTTCGCCGTCGCGCTCAAGTACGCCGATGGCGAGATGCGCGCGCCGAAGGTCGTTGCGAAGGGCGTGAACCTCGTGGCCGCGCGCATTCGCGAGATCGCCGCCGAGAACAACGTGCCGTTGCTCGAAGCCCCGCCGCTCGCCCGCGCGCTCTACTACAACGTCGACCTCAACCGCGAAATCCCGGGGCCGCTCTACGGCGCGGTGGCGCAGGTGCTCGCGTGGGTCTATCAGCTCAAGCGCTTTCGCGAGCATGGCGGCGATGTGCCGATGGAGCCGACCGACCTCGACGTGCCACCCGAAATGGACAAGGGCGCAGTGAGCGACGAAGACGAAGCCAGCGAAGCCGACGAAGCCCTCACGCCAGAGGAGCGCACGGCCGCCGAACGTACCAACAGCAGCAACGCAAACAACGCATCGAACACCGCCGGGCGCACCGACAAGAACGCGGCGCGCGACGGCACTGAAGGAGCAACAGAATGAACGCCCGCACCGGTTTCCTCGCGCGGCGCCCGGAGATGCTGCAAAGCACGAATCTGCGCGCGCTGGCGGGACCGATCCTGATCTGCATGATCCTCGGCATGATGATCCTGCCGTTGCCGCCGTTCCTGCTGGATCTGCTGTTCACCTTCAACATCGCGCTTTCGGTGATGGTGCTGCTCGTCAGCATGTACACCATGAAGCCGCTCGACTTCGCGGCGTTCCCGAGCGTGCTGCTGTTCTCCACGCTCCTGCGGCTTTCGCTGAACGTGGCCTCCACGCGTATCGTGCTGCTCGACGGCCATACCGGCCCGGGCGCCGCGGGCCAGGTGATCGAGTCGTTCGGCCACTTCCTCGTGGGCGGCAACTTCGCCGTGGGTATCGTGGTGTTCGTGATCCTCATGGTCATCAACTTCATGGTGATCACGAAGGGCGCGGGCCGTATCGCCGAAGTCTCCGCGCGCTTCACGCTCGACGCGATGCCCGGCAAGCAGATGGCGATCGACGCCGACCTGAACGCGGGCCTCATCAACGAAGAGGCGGCTCGCAAGCGCCGCAGCGAGATTGCCCAGGAAGCCGAGTTCTACGGCTCGATGGACGGCGCGAGCAAGTTCGTGCGCGGCGACGCCATCGCCGGTCTCCTGATCATGGTGATCAACATCGTGGGCGGCCTGATCGTGGGCGTCGTGCAGCACGGCATGCCGCTCGCCTCGGCGGGCGAGACCTACACGCTGCTCACCATCGGTGACGGCCTCGTTGCGCAGATTCCGTCGCTCGTCATTTCCACGGCGGCCGGTGTGATCGTCTCGCGCGTCGCGACCAACGAAGACATCGGCACGCAGCTCACCGGGCAGCTCTTCACGAACCCGCGCGTGCTCATGATCACCGGCACGATCATCGTCATGATGGGGCTGATTCCGGGCATGCCGCACTTTGCGTTTCTGCTGCTCGGCGGCGGCTCGATCCAGCTCGGCCGCACGCTGAAGAAGAACGCCGAGGCGAAGAAGGCGAGCGCCGCGATCGCCGACGTCGCGCCCGCCGCGCTCGCGCCGGTCGAGAATGCCGAGGCGACCTGGGACGACGTCGCGCTCATCGACACGCTCGGCCTCGAAGTGGGCTACCGCATCATTCCGCTTGTCGACAAGAACACCGACGGCGAACTGCTCAAGCGCATCAAGAGCATTCGCAAGAAGTTCGCGCAGGAAATCGGCTTCTTGCCGCCCGTCATCCATATCCGCGACAACCTGGAACTGCGCCCGAACGCCTACCGCATTGCGTTGAAGGGCGTGGAAGTGGGCACGGGCGAGGCTTATCCGGGCCAGTGGCTCGCGATCAACCCGGGCCAGGTGAGCGCGGTGCTGCCGGGCACGCCGACCACGGACCCGGCGTTCGGCCTGCCCGCCGTGTGGATCGATTCGAACGTGCGCGAGCAGGCGCAGGTGTTCGGCTACACGGTGGTCGATTCGAGCACGGTAGTGGCGACGCACCTGAATCACCTCGTCGTCATGCACGCGGCCGAACTGCTCGGGCGTCGCGAGGTGCAGGCGCTGCTCGAGCGCGTGCAGAAGGACACGCCTTCGCTCGTGGACGACCTCGTGCCGAAGGTGCTCCCGGTCACGACGCTGCAGAAGGTGCTGCAGAACCTGCTCGAAGAAGGCGTACCGATTCGCGACATGCGCACGATCATGGAATCGCTCGCGGAGCACACGCCGCGCATCACCGACGCACACGACCTCACGGCGGCGGTGCGCATCTCGCTCGGCCGCGCGATCACGCAGCAATGGTTCCCCGGCAACGCCGACATGCAGGTGATGGGCCTCGACGCGAACCTCGAGCGCGTGCTTTCGCAGACGCTCACCTCGGGCCCGAACCCCGGCCTCGAACCCGGTCTCGCGCATACGCTGCTCACGCAGACGGAGCAGGCGATGGCGCGTCAGCAGGCGCTGGGACTCGCGCCCGTGATGCTCGTGCAGCATGCGTTGCGCCCCATGCTCTCGCGGTTCCTGCGCCGAAGCCTGCCGCAGCTCAAGGTGCTGTCGTATGCGGAAGTGCCGGATACGCGCAACGTGAAGGTGGTGAATGTGATCGGGGCACATTGATCGCGCCGCGACGAGTGCCGCGACGCCCCGAATGGAGAAAAAGCCCGCTGTCAGCGGGCTTTTTTGTTAGCCGAGCCGCGTGCGGGCTTTCCTGTACGCTTCGTCCGCTTCACGCTTGCCGATGGCGATCACGAGCACGACCAGCTCGCCGTCCACGACCTGATAGACGAGGCGATAGCCCGAAGCCACGAGCTTGATCTTGTAGCAGTCCGCCATGCCGCTCAGACGCGCGGACGCCACGTGAGGCGTCACGACGCGCTCTTCGAGCTTCTTCAGGAATTGCTTGCGCACCGTCGAGTCCAGTTGCCGCCACTCCTTGAGCGCGGTTTCGCGGAACTTCAGCTCATAGGTCTTCAAGCTTGACGCTCAAGACTTTTTCATCGGCACGGGAGCGAACGATATCCGCAAGCTCGGCGTCCTCCAGCCGCTCGCAGATCGCTTCCCATTCGCTTGCGGGGACGAGGTAGGCAACCGGCTTGTTCCGGTTGAGGATCGCGACGGGGCCGTCGGCCTGTTCGATGGCTGCCATGGGGTTCACCTTTAGCTCGCTGATACCAATCGATGCTCTTGCCAGAATGCTTTCCATTTTCGGGGGCCTCGAAGCGCTGCGCACGTTCGGGAGTCGCCGTGCGGTGATGGCGATCAATCGACCTGATTATAGGTCGAATATTTAGTCGCATATTTGGTCGCTTTCGGGAAGCGACGTGTCAACACGGAAGGCCACGCCCCACTTCTCCCTCCCGCGCCACCCTCTCCACCGATTCCGCGAATTACCCACATTTCTCCGCCTTGATCCATCGATCATGGGGGACTCACCTTCGAAATAATTCCAACATCGGAAAAGGCCTTGCGAGCGACGCACGGCCGGCAGCAATCCAGCGCCATTCCAGCAACAGACGACCGGCGGCGGCATAAGCCGCTCACCTCATCAGGGGCTTAGCTTGAACATTCGCAAATTCATCGGTGGCACCAGCCGCGACGCGTTACGGCTCGTACGCGAAGCGCTGGGTGCGGACGCCGTCGTCCTGTCGAACCGCACGCTCGACGACGGCAGCGTTGAAATCGTCGCGCTCGCGGACCGCGATCTCGCGGCGATCACGCCTGCCGATGCTGCCGCGGCGCAAGCGCTGGTTGGCTTTAGCGGCCAGGGTGGTCAAGGCGGCCCGTTCGCGCAGCCCACCGCCATGACGCAAATGCCGCGCTCGCCGCGCGCTGCGCCCGGCGCGGCCCCGGCGGCGCTCGCCGCCCCGATCGGCGCTGCGAACCCCTATGCGAGCGGCATGCCGGACGTGTTCTCGTCGGTGTTCGGCGCGAGCCCGGAAGTGGGTGCCGAAAAGGGCGGCGCGAGCGTGGACGTCGATGCCGATGGCGATCACGCCGCCGACACCGCTGTCTCGCTCGGCAAGGAAGCGGCGGCAGCGTCTGCCGCCGTCGCGCCGCTTTCGCCTTCCTCGCGCGCCGCGGCGGGCCAGCAGGCCGCGCAATCGGCGATGCCGCCAACGCTGCAATCCGCGCTGCAGGCAACGCAATCGCAGCAACCCGTGCCGCATGCGCACTCGCCGCTGCAAATGGCGCTGCAGGCCGCGACCGAGTCGCTTGCCACGCCGGCCTTCGCGCCATCGTTTGCGCCCATGGCGCAGGGTGCCAACGCCCCGGCCGCCGCCCGTGAAGCCGCCGCGCGCCTTGAACAGGCCGCCACGGCGAGCGCGAGCGAGACGCCGCGCACCATGGCCGAATCGAACCCCTGGCTGATCGATCACGCCCGCCGCATCGCGAACCAGCAAAACGCCCCGCGCGTGCCGGGCATGACGCCCGCGGCCGCGGCGGCACGCGGTCTTGGCAATGTCGCCGACCCGGTGCTGCCGCCCGATGTAGACGCCAGCACGCCCGACTGGGCGCTCGAAGCCGCTCATGTCGCCGCGCGTCGCGCCGCGCAGCGCCTCGGTCACGGCCCGGAGGCCGCGGGTCCCGCGCCCGGCAGCCGCAACGCGCAGGGCGCCGACGCGGCACAGACCGTGAGTGAAGCGATCCGCGCGCGCATCGAGCAGGTCGTCAACGAAACGGTGATGAACGAGCTCGCCTCCATGCGCGGCATGATGGAAGAGCAGTTCGCGGGCCTCCTGTGGGGCGAGCGCCAGCGCCGCAGCCCGGTGCAGGGCGCGCTCACCAAGCAGCTGTTCGCCGCGGGTTTTTCGGCGCAGCTCGTGAAGATGATGATCGACCGCCTGCCCGAAGTCGAAACCGAAGAAGCCGGCATGGAATGGCTCCAGTCGGTGCTCGAATCGAACCTGCCGGTGCTCGAAGACGAAGAGGCGCTCATGGAGCGTGGCGGCGTGTTCGCGCTGATGGGGCCGACGGGCGTGGGCAAGACCACGACCACGGCGAAGCTCGCCGCGCGCTGCGTGATGCGCTTCGGCGCGAGCAAGGTGGCGCTCCTCACCACCGACAGCTACCGTATCGGCGGCCACGAGCAGCTGCGCATCTTCGGCAAGATCCTCGGCGTTTCGGTGCACGCGGTGCGCGACGGCGCGGACCTCCAGCTCGCGCTCACCGAACTCAAGAACAAGCACATCGTGCTGATCGACACGATCGGCATGAGCCAGCGCGACCGCGCCGTGGCCGACCAGATCGCCATGCTGTGCGGCGCGGGCCGCCCGGTGCAGCGCCTGTTGCTGCTCTCGGCGACCAACCACGGCGACACGCTCAACGAAGTCGTGCAGGCCTACCAGAGCGGCCCGGAAAACGCGCCGCTCACGGGCTGCATCCTCACCAAGCTCGACGAGGCGACCAACCTCGGCAGCGCGCTCGACACGGTGCTGCGCTACAAGCTGCCGGTGCATTACGTCTCGACGGGGCAGAAGGTCCCCGAGAACCTTTACGTGGCGACGCGCCGCTTCCTGATCCGCAGCGCGTTCTGCATTCCGCGAGAGAGCTCGCCGTTCGTGCCGCACGAAGACGATATTCCGGCGCTGCTGTCGGCTCTCTCGACGCGTTCGAATTCGCAGGCTCCCGAGGTCAGGTTTGGATAAGTTCGTAATCGATCAGGCCGAAGGGCTGCGGCGGCTTCTCGCGCGCGAAGGCTCGCGCGTGGTCGCGGTGACAGGCGGTGCGGGTTCGCCCGGCCGCACGACCACCGTGGTCAATCTCGCGGCGGCGCTCACCGCGCAGGGTAAGGACGTGCTCGTGATCGACGAGTGTCTCGGACCCCGCTCGGTCTGCTCGCTGGTGGGCAATGTGCGCGGCGCCGGCAACTTCGCCGCCGTGATGCGCGGCGAGCGCACGCTCGACGAAGCGGTAGGGCGTCACGCGCTCGGCTTCGGCGTGCTGGCCGCCTCGCGCGACAACCGCGCGCAGTACACGGCCGCGCAGCTGCAAAAAGTCATTTCGGGCCCCGCGGACATCGTCTTGATCGACGCGCAGCTCGACGCCGAAGGCGCGCTGTCGCCGCTCGCCATGCACGCGCATGACGTGCTGATTGTCATGCGCATCGGTGCGCAGTCGATCACGGACGCCTATGCGTGCATGAAGCGGCTGCACTTCGCACATGCGATCGCGCAGTTTCGCGTGCTCGCGAACCATGTGGCGAGCGCAAGCGACGCGCACACCGCGATCGAAAACCTCGCTGGGGTGGCGAGCCGCTACCTGAGCGTGTCGCTCGAAAGCGCCGGATGCGTCGCCGCCGATCAGCACATGGCGCAGGCGCTCAAGCTCGCGCGCTGCATCGTCGATGCGTTTCCTTCGACCAACGCCGCGCGCGACTTCCGGCAGGTGGCCGCCGAACTGCCGCACTGGCCCATGCGACCCGCGGTTTCGGCGTGCTCGCCGGCCACGGCGCGCGCCAGCGCACCGTTTGTCCCGAAGGATGAAGAACACGAAGCGGCGGGCGAAGCATCCGCCGACGACCTGGACGGCGCGCCGCGAGCCGGCGTCCAGCTACACGCTACGCACGCAAACGCCGCACACAGCACGCTCGCCGCGAACGCCGATTCGTTCGTGACGAGCGTGACGGGTGTGCATCCCGCACCCAACGCAACATCCGCGTCCGCACCGGCCCACGTGGGCTGGCGGACCGATACGCCCGCGCAGCGGACGTCGCCGCAGCACGTTTGACGTGCGCACGACGACGCCCAACAGGGACATGAGAAGTGGAGAGCACGATGTCGATGTATAACGCTCAAGGAAAAATTTCGCAGGCCGACGTGCTTGCGAAGTACGCGCCGCTCGTCAGACGGCTCGGCTTGCAGCTCGTGGCCAAGATGCCGGCGAGCGTGGACCTCGACGACCTGATCCAGGCCGGCATGATCGGCCTGCTCGACGCGGCCAACCGCTACAAGGAAGATCAGGGCGCGCAGTTCGAAACCTACGCGAGCCAGCGCATTCGCGGCGCGATGCTCGACGAGCTGCGCAGCAACGACTGGCTGCCGCGCAGCCTGCGCCGCACCTCGCGCGAAGTGGAAAGCGCGGTGCATCAGGTGGAGCAGCGGCTCGGACGCTCGGCGAGCGAGACGGAGATCGCCGAACACCTGAGCATGCCGCTCGACGAATACCAGAGCATGCTGCAGGACCTGCATGGCAGCCAGCTCATCTACTACGAAGACTTCGACCGCTCCGCCGAGGACGAACCGTTCCTCGACCGCTACTGCGTCGATCATTCGGACCCGCTTTCGGCGCTGCTCGACGACAGCCTGCGCGGCGCGCTCGTCGAGGCGATCGAGCGGCTGCCCGAGCGCGAGAAGCTGCTCATGTCGCTCTACTACGAGCGCGGCATGAACCTGCGCGAAATCGGCGCGGTGATGGAGGTGAGCGAGTCGCGCGTGTGCCAGCTGCACAGCCAGGCGGTGGCGCGCTTGCGCACGCGGCTGCGCGAGATGGCATGGGCCGGCCAGGAGAATTGAGGCAGTAGACGCCGCGCAATGTCAGGCGCGGGCCGGATGTGGGGAAAAAGCCGGAGTGCGAGAGCGCTCCGGCTTTTTTGTTGGGTGCGCAGCTTAGCCCGAGTGGTGTCAATTTGGCACCACGCATGATATAGTGGCTCCATCTCCGCGAAAGGAGATCGACCCGGTCCAGCCGGGCTCGACCGGGTCAGAGGGGGCCGCGCCCCACACCTCGCTTCAGAACCTCGGACTCCGTATCCGCCTAAAGATGTAGGCGTGCGCCAGGCCCGAAAAAAGGATCAACAATGGCTATCAACAACGGTATGGAAAACTCCAGCCGCGGGCGTATCACTGCCCGGTTGAGCGCGGAGAAACAGGAAATCCTGCAGCTTGCTGCAGATCTTTCGGGCAGTACTCTCAATCAGTTTATTGTGCAGGCCGCGCTTAGGGCCGCGGAGCAGGTCATCGAGCAGGAAGAGGTCATTCGTTCCATCCGCCTGACGATGGACGAATCGAAGCGCTTCTTCGCGCTGCTCGACGAGCCGCCGAAGCCCAATGAGGCGCTGCAGCGCGCGATGGCTCGCTTCAGGAAGAACAAGAGTGCAAACGCAGATTCGTCAGCTGAGGGAGAGCGATGACCGCAACGGCTTCGATTGCGGCATCGATTCGATGAGCGAATGGATTCGCCACGTAGCGAGTCAGCACCAGAAAAAGAATCTGTCTCGCACTTACGTTGCCGCGATGTCGTCTGCGCCGCACACGATAGCAGGCTACTACGCGCTTGCGGCGACAGCGATAGAAACGGACGGCATGCCACACGCACGATTGCCGAGGAGCGTGTCCGCGGTCCTGCTCGCCCGGCTGGCTGTCGACACGAGGCATCAGCGCCAGGGCCTTGGTGAGCATCTGCTGATGCACGCACTGGATGTCGTACTGACAACGGCAGAGTCGGTGGGCGTGCAGTGTGTTCTCGTCGACGCGCTCGATGAGAATGCGGCGGGGTTCTATCGGAAATACGGATTCGAGTCGTTCACCACTACGCCGCGCAGACTATTCCTGCCCGTTGCGACGATCAAGCAAGCATGAAGACGTCATCGCCATCGGCCATCCGTTGCCGCGAACAAAAAAGCCGAAGCATCACTGCTTCGGCTTTTGTCTTTGGCGAATCCTTAGTGAACGACGCGCCCGGGGCGCTTACAGCCCGAACGCCGGCAGCCGCCCATCGGGACCGTACAGCATCGCGCCGTTGCCCGTTTCGCCGCGCAGGATCGAGAGCGCGCGGCGGTTATGTTCCATGCGCGTGCGGATCATCATGCCGATCGTGAGATTTTTGCGGCGCGCGCGCTCGGTCGAACCCTTGAGCAACGCCCACTGGCTCGCCAGACGCGGGTCGCCGTCGCAGGCCATTTCGATGCCTTTACGGCCGCCGGGAAGCCCCAGGCCTGCCAGCTGCGCGTCGCGCGCCTTTTCGAGGCCAGCGAGACGCTGCGTGAGCGTCGTCTTCTGCTCGACGATCTGCGGAAGCGCCTCCATGCCGTCGGCCGACACGAGCGCCTTTTCTTCATAGGCGAGCAGCGACGCGAACGCCTCGACCGTGGCGTGTTCGTCGATCAGTGTGGCCAACAGGGCATCTTTCATTGCAAGGCACCAAAAAAACGAGGTTTGCGCGGCGCTCGTGCGTCGGACGTCAGTTGCCCGACGTCGGCTTCATGAGGTCGCGGGCGGTCTGGATCACGCCGTCGGCAATCTTGCCGGAGTCGATCTGCAGCGTGCCGTTGCGGATCGCGTCCTTGATCGACTGCACGTGCGCCGTGTCGATGTCGGCGGAGCCGCTCGCGGCGAGCGAGCGCATCGTCGACGAAAGCGACGAAAGGCTCACGTTCGCGCCCGCAGCGCTTGCGCTGCTTGCAGCGCCGGAGGTGGCCGCGTTGTCGGTGCCGGCGGCGACGCTGGTCGCATCGCCTTGCGAACGCGCGAGGCCATCCTGCAGCGGGCGCGCATCATTGCGGGTGGAGGAGTCAACTTTCACGATGGGCTTTCCTGATCGATTTGACCTTGATAACGGCATAGGTCGGGCCGAACTTTAGCCGAAAATCCCACCGTTACATGCTGTTACGTGTGCTGGCGCACCAAGCCGGAAATTGCCGGATCGGACCGCCGGGCGGGGCTCAATTCGCCACGATCCGGCCCTTACCAGATCTTCCCGGTCCTAGATTTGCACCTGCACGGTGCCGGCGTCCTTGACCACGCCCGAGATGATCTGGCCGCCGCTCGTGCGCACGCGCACCTGCTGGCCAGGCTCGGCGTTGTTGAGCGCGCTGCCTTCGGCGGAGATCGTGAAGTTGCTGCCCACGGCGATCACCTTGACGGTTTGCCCGATCACGACCGAGGCCGCGCTGCGCAGCATGTCGGTGCGCAGCGGCAGGCCCGCGGCAATCCGCGCGAGCGCGACGGCGCCCGTTGCCTGGTTGGGATCGGTGATGATGGTCTGCGGCAGGTTCGCGAGGTCGCCCGCGCGCGGCATGAAGTCGGCAGCCGAGAGGGCTTCGCCCGCGCCGATCTGGCGCGAGGCCACGTAGTAAGTCACGTCCACGGCAATGCGCGCGCTCACATAGAGCGTCCACGGCTTCGCGCCGATGCAGCGCACGCCCACGGTCGTATGGCCATAGGTGCGCGCGCCCGGCGGCATGAACGGCTCGAGCGAAGTGCAGGCCGCGAGGCCGCGCGGGAACACCGGCGCGACCGTAATGTTCACGTGGCCCGGCAAGCCCGCCGATTGCTGCTGCAGGAAGGTGAGCGCGACGGCGCGGATCGATTCGCCGTCCTGCTGACCGGGCGGCACGGTTTGGACGTTCGCGGCGGCGGCGCTGGTGTTCGCGCTGTTGTTGAGATTGGCAGGCGCGCTGGCGCTTGCGTTGGCAACGGGCTTCGCGAGCGCGCCGGCAGACGCACTTGCCTCGACGACAACGGCGGCGACGCGGTTCGCGGTGCCCGGCAGGTTCACGCGCTGGAGCGTGCCCGCGTTGTTCGGGTTGGCCGCCGGCACACGCACGGGTTGCGCGCTCGCACCCGGCGAGGGAATCGTGACGATGCGCGGCGCGTCGCCCTGAGGCACACGTTCGCCGGGCCCCGGAATCGTGATCATGCCGTTCGACTCGACGCCCGCGCGCGCATCCTCGGGCACGCCGCGCGAATTCAGATCGGCGTAGCTGGCCGCGCGCAGCGGCGCGGCGTCACTGGTGGGCGCGTTGGCGGCGGTGGCGGCGGCATTGGATGCCGCAGCGGCGGCGGGCTTCTTCGCGTTGCTGGCGATCAGCGCGTTCATCCGCGCAGCATCCGAGCCCGCGCGGTCGCCGTTGCCCGCAATAAAGATCTGGCCGCCCGCGCCCTCGGGCTGCGGTGCGGTTTGAGCCGCTGTTTGTGCGTGAGCGAGCGCGCCACCGAAGGCGCAGGCCAGCACGCACGCCCAGGACGCGCTCCACGACAGCGCGCGCGCACGCCGCTTCAGGCCGGCGTGCGGCCTGCGCAAAGAGGCAGTTTGCGGCATCGTCGTTCTCCATCGAATGCATTGACACGCCTCGCATTCTAGGCGGCGGTCCCCGCGCGCTTGCGTCGAATAGAGGGGCGCTTTACCGGCTATTCGTCCGATTGGTTCTTGCCACCGCCGCCTAATATTCCACTCCATGCGCAAAGGCCTTCGGGTCACGCGCCTAACGTTTGCGCCGCGCTTGCACCGGATTCCTCGCCGCTGGCGAGCCTGCCGCGCTCACGCCGAATCCTTTTTTGCCTCACGGAGAACGCCCGATGCTGGACAAACTCGATGCCGAATTCGCCTTTGGGCGCGAAGCGCTCGACGTGCGCGCCACGCGGCAGGCATTGATCTCTTCGAACATCGCGAACGCCGACACGCCGGGCTACCAGGCGCGCGACGTGGACTTCTCGGCGTCGCTTGCCGGCGCGCTGCGCCAGCAAGGCGCCGGCGGCACGGTGGGCATGACGGCCACCTCGGGCGGCAACGCCCAGCCGCTCGCGATGGCGCAGCCCGCGGGCGTGACGAGCGGCATGCAGATGGCGGCCACGACGTCGGGCCACATGGCCGGCGACGCGAAGCTGATCCCGACGGGCGGCCCGGCCGACACCTACAAGAGCCAGCTTATGTACCGCACGCCGGTGCAGCCCGCACTCGACGGCAACACGGTCGATCTCGACACCGAACGCGTGCAGTTCGCCGACAACGCGTTGCACTTCGAGTCGGGCATGACGGTGGTCTCGCAACAGATCAAGACGATGTTGTCCGCGATCACCTCGGGTTCGAGCTGATCGCCGCGCGCGAAGCGCAGCCGCGATACGCGGGCAATACGCGGGCAACAAGCAGTAACGAAGCCATGAACGACCAACGCGCGTGTGACGCGCACCCGATGTGAGGGCAACGAAACCATGCCATCCCTGATGAACATCTTCAGCGTTGCGGGATCCGCCATGACGGCGGAATCGCAGCGTCTGAACGTGACGGCGTCCAATCTCGCTAACGCCGACAGCACGACCGGCCCCGACGGCCAGCCGTACAAGGCAAAGCAGGTCGTGTTCGCGGTCAACCCGCTCGGCGGCGCGCGCACGGCCTCGGGCCAGCAGGTGGGCGGCGTCAGGGTGACCGGCGTGGTGGACGACCCCACGCCCATGAAGCAGACGTACGACCCCGACAATCCTTCCGCCAACGCGGACGGCTACGTGACGATGCCCAACGTCGATCCGGTGCAGGAGATGGTCAACATGATCTCGGCGTCGCGCTCGTACCAGGCCAACGTCGAAACGCTGAACACCGCCAAGCAGTTGATGCTCAAGACGTTGACCATCGGGACGTAAAGCGGGACCTGAAGCAGGCACCCGAAGCACGGCACGCACTACGCAGTAATACAGAGACCAGCGGGCGCGCAACGACGCAACGCCCGCCACCACCACACGCCAAGCACGAAGCGCAATCGAGGGAGAACGCGTTGAGTTCCAGCAACACAACCATCGGCGGCAGCACCGCCACCGTGTCGCAGCAACTGCTCGACACCATGAACGGCACGAGTTCGAGCTCGTCGTCGTCGTCGAGCGGCACGAGCGCAAGCGACCTGCAGACCACCTTCCTGCAGCTGCTCGTCGCGCAGCTGCAGAACCAGGATCCGACCGATCCGATGGACAGCTCGCAGATGACCTCGCAGCTCGCCCAGATCAACACGGTGTCGGGCATCCAGCAGCTCAACACGTCGCTGACCTCGCTCTCCACGCAGCTTTCGGCGGGCCAGAACGCGCAGGCCGCGCTGCTCATCGGCTCGACGGTGCTCGCGGCCGGCAGCAGCGCCACGGTGAAGAGCGGTTCGGCGCCGCAGCTCGGCGTCACGCTGCCTTCGGCGGTTTCGGACGTCAAGCTCACGATCACGAACTCGGCAGGCCAGGTCGTCAACACGCTCGACCTCGGCGCGCAGTCGGCCGGCACCGTGCCGGTCACCTGGAACGGCAAGGACAGCTCGGGCAACACGGTCGCCGACGGCACCTACACGATCAGCGCCACCGCGACGACCAACGGCCAGTCCGCCACCGCCACCGCGCTCGTCGCGAGCCAGGTGCAGGGCGTGGTCCAGCAGTCGGACGGCACCGCGAGCCTCTCGCTCGCCAACGGCAAGACGGTCCCGCTTTCGGGCGTGGGCGCCATTCTCTGAACACCATCAACGCGGAGTAGACAAACATGGGCTATCAGCAAGGATTGAGCGGCCTCGCCGCGTCGTCGAACGACCTCGACGTGATCGGCAACAACATCGCCAACGCGAACACGGTTGGCTTCAAGCAGAGCACGGCGCAGTTCGCCGACGTCTACGCGAACACCATCGCGACGTCGGTGGGCAACCAGATCGGCCTCGGCGCCTCGCTGCAGACGGTGCAGCAGGACTTCGCGCAAGGCACGATCAACACGACGGGCCAGGCGCTGAACGTCGCCATCAACGGCAACGGCTTCTTCCAGATGTCGAACAACGGCACGGTCACGTACTCGCGTAACGGCGTGTTCCAGCTCGACAAGAACGGCTATATCACCGACGCCTCGGGCAACGACCTGATGGGCTACGCGGCCAGCTCGACCGGCGTGATCAATTCGGCACAGACCGTGGCGCTGAAGGTGCCGACCACCAACATCGCGCCGCTGGCGACGTCGAACATCACGGCGCAGCTGAACCTGAACGCGCAGGACACGGTGCCGACGACCGGGACGTTCAGCGCGACCGACTCGACGAGCTACAACTACTCGACGTCGATCACGGGATACGACACGCTGGGCGGCGCGCAGACGGTCAACATGTACTTCGTGAAGGACGCGACGAGCGGCCAGTGGGACGTCTACGCGGGTCAGACCGGCTCGGTGCAGAAGCTCGGCACGGCGCAGTTCAGCTCGTCCGGCGCGCTCCAGAGCATTACCCCGGATACGGCCAACGGCGTGACGAGCAACGGGACCTCGTCGTTCACCTTCAACATCACGCCGACGGACGGCTCCACGACGCCCCAGCCGCTCACGCTCGACTTCTCGGGCACGACGCAGTACGGCTCGGCCGACGGCGTGAACAACCTCGCCCAGAACGGCTACCCGAGCGGCACGCTGTCGAACTTCTCGATCGGCGCGGACGGCACCATCACCGGCAACTACTCGAACGGTCAGACCATGGCGCTTGGCCAGATCGTGCTCGCCAACTTCAACAACCCGAACGGCCTCGTGAACCTGGGCGGCAACCAGTTCCAGCAAACGACGGCGTCGGGCGTGGCGCAGATCTCCACGCCGGGCAGCACGAACCACGGCACGCTCACGGGCGGCGCGCTCGAAGCGTCGAACGTCGACCTGACGAACCAGCTCGTCGACCTGATCACGGCGCAGCGCAACTATCAGGCGAACGCGCAGACCATCAAGACGCAGCAGACCGTCGACCAGACGCTGCTGCAGATGTAACGCGCCTAACCACGTACCGGGCACATCATGGACCGACTGATCTATACCGCGATGACGGGCGCGAGCCAGGCGCTCGAGCAGCAGGCCGTCGTCGCGAACAACCTCGCGAACGTCTCGACCACGGGCTTTCGCGCGCAGCTCGCCAACTTTCGCGCCGTGCCGATGTCGTTCGGCGACGGCTCGACGGTGAACGACCAGACCACGCGCACCTTCGTGCTCTCGGCGACGCCTGGCTCGGACATGACGCCCGGTGCGATCTCGCACACCGGCAACCCGCTCGACATCGCCATCCAGGGCCAAGGCTTCATGGCCGTGCAAACCGCCGACGGCAACGAGGCCTACACGCGTGCGGGCAACCTGCACGTCGATGAAAACGGCCAGCTCGTCACCGCCGCCAACCAGCAGGTGATCGGCGGCGGCGGCCCGATCGCGGTGCCGCCGGGCTCGGCGATCACGATCGGCAAGGACGGCACGGTTTCGGCCATCGCGCCGGGCAGTCCCGCCAACGCGATCGCGATGATCGACCAGATCAAGTTCGTCAACCCGCCGGCGGGTGCGCTCACGCGCGGCGACGACGGCCTGTTCCACACGTCGGACGGCAACCCCGCCGACGCGGACCAGACCGTCCAGGTCGCGACCGAATCGGTCGAAGGCAGCAACGTGAATCCGGTTGCGGCGATGGTCTCGATGATCACCAACGCGCGCCAGTTCCAGATGCAGACGAAGCTGCTGCAGAACGCCGACCAGAACGAGCAGAGCGCGAACCAGCTGCTCAACTTCAGCTAAGCCATTTCAAGTTACATGAAGGCCGCCTCGCGCCGCGCGCGGGGCCGGACCGGGAGAAAGACACCGTGAACCGATCGCTTTACATCGCCGCCACCGGCATGCAGGCCCAGCAGTCGCAGATGGACGTGATCTCGAACAACCTCGCGAACGTGAGCACCAATGGCTTCAAGGGCTCGCGCGCGGTGTTCGAGGACCTCATGTATCAGACGCTGCGCCAGCCGGGCGCGAACTCGACCCAGCAAACCGAACTGCCCTCAGGCAGCCAGGTGGGCACGGGCGTGCAGCAGGTGGCGACCGAGCGTCTCTACACGCAGGGCAACCTGCAGCAGACCGGCAACTCGAAGGACGTGGCGGTCAACGGCGCAGGCTTTTTCCAGGTGCAGATGCCCGACGGCACGACGGCCTACACGCGCGACGGCTCGTTCCAGACCAACTCGCAAGGCCAGCTCGTGACGGCGAGCGGCTACCAGGTGATCCCAGCGATCACGGTGCCCGCCAACGCCACCTCGCTCACCATCGGCAGCGACGGCGTGGTGACGGTCACGACGCCGGGCACGGCCAACAACACGACCATCGGCACGCTGCAGCTCGCGATGTTCATCAACCCGGCCGGTCTCCAGTCGAACGGGCAGAACCTGTTGTCGGAAACGGCTTCGTCGGGCGCGCCCACGGTTTCCACGCCGGGCCAGAACGGTTCGGGCACGCTCAACCAGGGCTATGTGGAATCGTCGAACGTGAACGTGGTGCAGGAGCTCGTGAACATGATCGAGACGCAGCGCGCCTACGAAATCAACAGCAAGGCGGTCACCACTTCTGACCAGATGCTGCAAACCCTCAGCCAGATGCAGGTCTGAGGCTGAGTCCCTGGTTAATCAAGTCGGTGAAGAATATGTCGCAGTCTGTTCGAATCCATCCTCGCATCCGCGCACGGCGGCCGGGCCATGCCCGCTCGCTCGTGGCGGCTGTGGCGCTCGCGACGCTGGCGGGCTGCGCCTACATTCCCAACCGGCAGCCCATCGTGCAGCAGCCGATGACGGCCGTGCCGCCCATGCCGCCCGCGAACCTGTCGCCGGGCGCCATCTACAACCCGGGCTACGCGGGGCGGCCGCTCTTCGAGGACCAGCGTCCGCGCAATACCGGCGACATCCTCACGATCGTCATTTCCGAAAACATCAACGCGACCAAGTCATCGGGCGCGAACACCAAGCGCGGCACCAGCACGAGCGTCGCGGGCACCGCGAACTTCCTGCCGGGCTTCTTCAACCGCGCGAACCTGAATACGACGGGCGCGAACCAGTTCGACGCCACGGGCGGCGCGAACGCCTCGAACACGTTCACGGGCGTCATCACCGTGACCGTGACGAACGTGCTGCCCAACGGCAATCTCGTCGTGTCCGGCGAGAAGCAGATGCTCATCAACCAGGGCAATGAATACGTGCGCTTCTCCGGCGTCGTCAATCCGAACACCGTTGCCGGAGACAACTCCGTGCTCTCGACCGACGTCGCCGATGCGAAGATCGAATACTCCGCGAAAGGCGTGATCGACGAAGCCGAGACGATGGGCTGGCTGCAACGCTTCTTCCTGAACATCGCGCCATGGTAAAGATCCGCTTCCATCGTTCGCGCCGCTCGCGCATGAAGGACGTGCTCGCCGCCCTGGGCGTGGCGTTCGGTTTCGTCGTGGCTTGCGGTGCGCTCGTCGCCTACGCGACGCCGGCGCGCGCCGAGCGCGTGAAAGACCTCGCGACCTTCCAGGGCGTGCGCGACAACCCGCTCATCGGCTACGGCCTCGTGGTGGGTCTCGACGGCACCGGCGACCAGACGACCCAGGCGCCGTTCACCACGCAAACGCTCGCGAACATGCTCGCGAACCTCGGCATCTCGATCAACAACACGTCGAGCTCCTCGGGTTCCTCGTCGACGCTGAACAACATGCAGCTGAAGAACGTGGCCGCGGTCATGGTGACGGCCGTATTGCCGCCGTTCGCGCGGCCGGGCGAGCAGATCGACATCACGGTGTCGTCGCTCGCCAACGCGAAGAGCATTCGCGGCGGCACGCTGTTGCTCACGCCGCTCAAGGGCGCCGACGGCCAGGTCTATGCGCTCGCGCAGGGCAACGTGGCCGTGGGCGGCGCAGGCGCCTCGGCCAACGGCAGCAGGGTGCAGGTGAACCAGCTCGCCGCGGGCCGCATTGCGGGCGGCGCGATCGTCGAGCGCTCGGTGATCTCGCCGGTCTCGCAGCAGGGCGGCCTCCTCACGCTGACCGTCAACGACATGGACTACGACACGACGCAGCGCATCGTCTCGGCCGTCAACAACATGTTTGGCCCGGGCACGGCCTCGCCGCTCGACGGCCGCACGATCCAGGTGCGCGGGCCGGCCGATCCGGCGTCGCAGGTGGGTTTCATCGCGCAGATCCAGGACCTCAACGTGAACCCGGCCACGCCGGCCGCGAAGGTGATCCTGAACGCGCGCACCGGCTCGATCGTCATGAACCAGATGGTCACGCTCGAGAGCTGCGCGGTCGCGCACGGCAATCTCTCGGTCGTCGTGAACACGCAGACGGCGGTGAGCCAGCCCGGCGCGTTCTCCAACGGCCAGACGGTGGCGACGCGCCAGTCGCAGATCCAGTTGAAGCAGGACAACGGATCGCTCAAGCTCGTCACGGCGGGCGCGAATCTCGCCGAGGTCGTGAAGGCGCTCAACGCGCTGGGCGCGACGCCGGCGGACCTGATGTCGATCCTGCAGGCGATGAAGGCAGCAGGCGCACTGCGCGCCGACCTCGAGATCATCTAAGGGGTGTAACTTGGATAATACGAACAACATCGGCGGCGGCAGCCTCGACCTCACCAACCGCTTTGCGCTCGACGTGCAGGGCTTCGACTCGATGCGCGCCGCGGCGAACGCCTCGCCCCAGCAGGGCGCGAAGATGGCCGCGAAGCAGTTCGACGCGGTCTTCACGCAGATGATGCTCAAGAGCATGCGTGACGCGACGCCCGACGACAGCCCGCTCGAATCCAACGACAGCAAGCAGTTCACCTCGATGCTCGACCAGCAGCTCGCGCAGCAGATGTCGAACAAGGGCATTGGCGTGGCGAACGCGATGCTCAAGCAGCTCATGCGCAGCATGGGCGGCGCGGCCGGTGCCGATGGCGCAGGCGGCGCGGGCGGCATGGCCGGTGCGATCTCCGGGCTGTCGGGCAAGGACGCGAACGAGGGCAACCTCGCCATGCTCAACGCGCTCGGGCGCGCCTACGGCAACGCGGCGGCCAACGGCGCGCTCGCCAACGGCGCGGGCTACAGCGGCAACAGCGCGCTCACGCCGCCCGTTAAGGGCAACGGCGACGCCTCGGTGGACGCGTTCGTCGACAAGCTCGCCAACGCCGCGCAGCAGGCCAGCTCGACCACGGGCATCCCCGCGCGCTTCATTCTCGGCCAGGCCGCGCTCGAATCGGGCTGGGGCAAGCGCGAGATCAAGAACGCCGACGGTTCGACGAGCCACAACGTGTTCGGCATCAAGGCGAGCAAGGACTGGGCCGGCAAGACCGTCTCGACGGTCACGACCGAATACGTGAACGGCCAGCCGCATCGCGTGGTGGAGAAGTTCCGCGCCTACGACTCGTACGAAGACGCGATGACCGACTACGCGACGCTCCTCAAGAGCAATCCGCGCTACGCGTCGGTGATCAACGGCTCGAAGAGCGCCGAGGGCTTCGCGCACGGCATGCAGCGCGCGGGCTACGCCACCGACCCGCACTACGCGAAAAAGCTGCTGACCATCATGCAGCGGATGGCCTGACGCGCGAGTCGAAGGCGGGCAGCGCGGTTGCCGTCAGTTAGGCAGGCGCAAACGTTGCCTCGGCGCAGTTGCCGGAAGAAACTGCGCACGTGTGTTTCATGCAGGGAAAAGGCGCACATTTTTTAAGCCAAATCCCTAAATTTTTCGTAATGTCTGCCGCTAATGCAGGCGAGATGGAAAAGCAATCGGGCGGGGAGACCGCCCGAACGGCGCGCGCGGAAAGGTCCGCAGGCGCGCTGGCACGTTCACGAATTTCCGGCAGGCCCATGAATACCGTTCAGTCGAATCCACAGGAAGCAGGCGAGGGCGCGGAAGGCTCCCACGATTTTGGGCGCCGCAATCCGCTCGAGATCGGCGTCCAGCTACGCAATCTCGTCAATCGCGGTGATTTCCTGACCCTGCAGTATCGCGGCGGACAGCTCGTCACGCGCATTCTGGCCGTCAACGGACGCGAGCGCACCTTCGTGTTCGACTGGGGCGCGCTGCCCGAGCAGAACGCGGGCGTGCTCGCCGCGCCCGAGTCCCACTTC
Organism: Paraburkholderia acidiphila; assembly: GCF_009789655.1. Taxonomy (GTDB): domain Bacteria; phylum Pseudomonadota; class Gammaproteobacteria; order Burkholderiales; family Burkholderiaceae; genus Paraburkholderia; species Paraburkholderia acidiphila. The sequence goes on along the minus strand of NZ_CP046909.1, from coordinate 3,007,706 downwards.
CATGCTTCGCCCGATGGCGTGCGCGTGGAGTTCAAGACGGCCACGCCGCGGCGCACGGAGTTCGAAGGGCGCCCCGCGTTCGAAGCCGACTTCCCCGAAGTCCTGTTCTACGTGCAGCGGCGCGAGTACTTCCGCGTCGACACGCCCGTGCTCGAGCCGTGCATCTGCCGCGGCGACCTGCCGAGCGGCGGCCCGCGCTTCGCCTACGAGGTGCATGACCTTTCGCTGGGCGGCCTCGGGCTGCGTACGACCGACGAGCGCGTCGCGGATCTCGCCATGGGCCTCGTGCTGCCCGACGTCGAGCTCGACCTGCGCGCGCACGGCAAGCTGCGCGTGGATCTCGGGCTCGTCGTGCTGCGCTTCATCGACCTGCCCAACGGCGATCGCCGCTATCACATGGGCTTTCGCTTCGACGCGCTGCCCGGCTCCGCCGAGAACACGCTGCAGCGCTACATCACGCAGCTCGAGATGAAGCGCCGGGCGCTCGCTCGCGCCTGATCGGCACGGCATCATCCGCATGATCCGCATCGTTTGGCCGGCGCGACCCGGGTTGCGCCGGTTCGCTGCGCCACGGGGCCGGTGCGCACCGACCCATGCGCACACGCGCGCTAACGTTTTCGCACGCATCAGGCGCTCAATTTTCGCAGTGCGCTGCCGTTATCCCGTGAGTACATCACGCGGTTTGCCAGGGGGGCGGACCGCTTTCGAGGATTACGCATGTCCAACATTTTCTCGATCGGTCTGAGCGGCCTGCAGGCGGCGCAGATTGGCATCTCGACCACCGGCGAGAACATCAGCAACTCGACGACCGCGGGCTACACCGTCGAGAAGCCGGTGTACCAGGAATCGACGGGGCAGTACACATCGAGCGGCTATATTGGCAGCGGTGTCACGACCGCGACCGTGCAGCGCGCCTACAGCCAGTACCTCACGACGGCGCTCAACAACGCGCAGTCGACCGGCAGCGCGTACTCGGCTTCGTATACCCTTGCCACGCAGCTCTCGAATCTCGTAGGCAGCCCGACCTCGGGTATCGCGACCGCGATCACGAACTTCTTCTCGGGCCTGCAGAACGTCTCGAATTCGCCTTCGGATACCGCGGCGCGCCAGACCGTGCTCTCCGACGCGCAAACGCTGGCCACCCAGATCAACGCCGCGAGCTCGCAGTACGACGCCATGCGCCAGAGCGTGAACACGCAGCTCACGAGCGCCGTCTCGCAAATCAACAGCTACACGCAGCAGATCGCGAACCTCAACGCGCAGATCACGTCCGCGAGCGCAGGCGGCCAGCAGCCGAACCAGCTGCTCGATCAGCGCGATCAAGCCGTTGCGAATCTTTCGCAGCTGGTCGGCGTGCAGGTCGTCCAGAGCAACGGCAGCTACAGCGTGTTCCTCGGCAACGGCCAGCCGCTCGTGGTGAGCAGCAATAGCTACAACCTCACGACGCAGCCTTCGAGCACGAATCCCCAGGAACTCACGGTGGCGTGGCAGGGGCTGAACGGCGCGAGCGCAGCGGCGCAAGGCACGCCGCAGGTGCTCACGTCGGCCGCGCTGCAAGGCGGCACCGTGGGCGGCCTGCTTTCGTTCGTCTCGACCACGCTCGATCCGGCTGAGTCGCAACTGGGCGCGATCGTCACGAGCTTCGCCGCGCAGGTGAATTCGCAGAACGCACTCGGCCTCAATCTCTCCGGCAAGGCGGGCGGCAATCTGTTCACGGTGGGCAACCCGCTCGTCACGGCCAGCTCGACGAACCCCGACACGCAGACCACGGTCAGCGCGACGCTCACGAACAGCACGCAGCCGCTCACCGACAACTACAAGCTGAGCTACGACGGCACGAACTGGAACCTCACCGACACGGCGACGAACACGGTGGTCGACACGCAGCCGAACGGCACCGCGCCGATCACGATCGGCGGCTTCTCGATCACCCCTTCGGGCACGGTCAGCGCAGGCGACTCGTTCATGATCCAGCCGACGGCCGGCGCGCTCGCGAGTTTCTCGGTTGCGACCAGCGACCCCGCGGCCATCGCGGCGGCCACGCCCGTCGTCGTTTCGGCGGCCACGACGAACGCAGGCACGGCCAACGTCACGCAAGGCGCGGTGGGCACGGGCTATTCGACGACGAATCTGCCGGTCACGCTCTCGTACAACTCGACCTCGGGCACGCTGACGGGCCTTCCGAACGGTACGATCGTGTCGATTACGGCAGGCGGCACGACGAGCTCCGTGACGATCAACAGCGCCGGTACGCCGCCCGTGACCGGTGTGCCATACGATCCGACCACGGGGGCGACGTACACCATCACGAATCTCACGGATTCGACCGGCGCCAACGGCACCGCGACCAACATCAGCTTCACGATGTCGGGGACGCCCTCGAACAACGATTCGTTCACGGTGGCGGGCAACGCGAGCGGCACGCAGGACGGCCGCAACGCGCTCGCGATTGCGAACCTCACGTCGAGCACGGCGTTCAGCGGATCGACCACGCTGACCACGGCGTATGCGAACTACGTCAACACGATCGGCAACGCCGCGAGCCAGCTGCAGGCGTCGAACACGTCGCAGACGTCGCTCATCACGCAGCTCACTTCGCAGCAACAGTCGGTGCAGGGCGTGAACCTCGACGAGGAAGCCGCGAACCTGCTGCAGTACCAACAGCTCTATCAGGCCAACAGCAAGGTGATCCAGACGGCGGCGTCGCTGTTCCAGACCCTGATCGGCATTTTCCAGTGAGGCGCTAATCCATGCGTATCGCGACATCCCAGATTTTTGCCTCCAGCGTGTCGACGATGGAGAACCAGCAGTCCCAGCTCCTCCAGGTCCAGCAGCAGATTTCGACTGGCGTGGCCATTTCGAACCCGGCCGACAATCCGCTCGGCGCCGCGCAGGCCGTAACGCTTTCCGCCACGAGCGCGACGCTCACGCAGTACACGGCGAACCAGACCACGGCGCTGACCGCGCTGCAGCTCGAGGACACGACGCTCACGAGCGTGCAGAACACGATGCAGAGCATCCATTCGCTCATCATCGAAGCGCAGAACGGCTCGCTCACCGACCAGGCGCGCCAGGCGATCGCCCAGCAGATGCAGGGCGACCGCAACCAGCTGCTCACGCTCGCCAACACCACGGACGGCGCGGGCAACTACATCTTCTCAGGCTTCCAGAGCACCTCGCAGGTGTTCTCGAACAAGTCGGGCGGCGGCGTGACCTACAACGGCGACTCGGGCCAGCGCGTGATGCAGGTGGCCGGCACGCGCAATATCGCCGTGGGCGACACGGGCGCGGCGGTGTTCCAGAGCGTGCAGGCCGTGGGTTCGGCCAATGTCGCCTCGGGCAAATCCACGAACACGGGTACGGGCGTGATCAGCGGCGTGACGGTGACGGATCCGACGCAGGCGACCAACAACGACAACTACTCGATCAACTTCCAGACCGACCTGACGTCCGGTGCGCTCACCTACACGGTGACCGACAACAGCGCCAACCCGGCAACGACGACGGCTGCGGCCAATTACACCGAAGGCGATGCGATATCGCTCGGCACGGGCATGAGCGTGACGATGTCGGGTACGCCCGCCGCGGGTGACTCGTTCTCGGTCACGCCCGCCACGGCGTCGCAGAACACGGACGTGTTCGCGAGCATCGACAGCATCATCGCCGCGTTGAACACGCCCACGAGCGGCTCCCAGGCTGCTGTCGCGAACCTCAACAACGCGCTGAACACCGGCCTCTCGCAGATCGGCAACTCGCTTTCGAACGTGATCACGGTGCAGGCTTCGGTGGGCGGCCGCGAGCAGGAAGTGAAGGCGCTGCAAACGGTCACGTCGACCAACTCGCTGCAGGTCACGTCGAACCTCTCCGACCTCACGAGCACCGACACGGTGGCCGCGATCAGCCAGTTCGAGCAGCTTTCGAACGCGCTCACGGCTTCGCAGAAAAGCTTTGCCGCGACGCAGAACCTCTCGCTGTTCCAGTACATCAATCCTTGAAGCGCGAGGGATAGAACGGTCGAAAAAAAAGCGGACTCCGGTCCGCTTTTTTTGTTGCCTTGCCCGCGTGGGCGAGACTGGCTTCAACCCGGTGGCTTTAACCCGGCGGCTTCAGCCCGGCGGCCACGCGGCCCATCTGGTCGATGCCGCTGTCGAACAGGCGCGCGAAGTAGGGAATCAGGTTGGGCATCATGAGCTGGATGAGCAGCATGCCCACGAGCATCGTGAGCGCGAAGCCGATCTGGAAGATGCCGATCTGCGGCGCCGCGCGGTTGAGAATGCCGAGCGAAAGATTGGTGATGAGCAGCGCGACCACCACCGGCAGCGAAAGCAGCAGACCCGAGGTCAGTATCGTCGCGCCATAGTTGGCCATCAGGTTCCAGCCCGAGGCGCCCAGCACGCTCGCCGTGACCGGCAGCGTCTGGAACGTGGCGACGAGCGCCGCGAGCATCTGCAGATGGCCGTCGAACACGAGGAAGGCGAGCATCGCCATCATATTCAGCCACGACGAGAGCGCCGGGCTGCTGGTGTTGGCCTGCGGGTCGAAGAAGCTTGCGAAGCCGAGGCCCATGCCGAGGCTCATCATGTCGCCCGCCGCGGTCACGACCGCGAACACGAGCTGCATCGTGAAGCCGAGCGCGATGCCGATCAGGAACTGGTTGACGAGGATCCACACGCCCTCGGCGGAAAACACCGTGACCTGCGGCATGGCGCCGAGCGTGGGCGCGACGATCAGCGTGACGAATCCCGCGAGGCCGATCTTCACGCGCGTCGGCACGGAGCGGTTGCCCACCACGGGCGCGATCGCCACGAGCGCCAGAATGCGCGTGAACGGCCAGAGGAACGCCGTGAGCCAGGCGTTGAGCTGCGCGTAGGTGACGGTGAACATCGTGTGCCGCGCCGCCGCGCCTAGCCCGCGAGCTGCGGAATGCTCGTGAAGATGTGGCGCATGTAGTCGAGCATCGTCGTGAGCATCCAGGGGCCGGCGATCACGAGCGTGACCGCAATGGCGATCAGCTTGGGGATGAACGCGAGCGTGGATTCGTTGATCTGCGTGGCCGCCTGGAAAAGGCTCACCACGAGACCCACGACGAGCGCCACGAGCAACAGCGGCGCGGCAAGCAGGAGCGCCACGTACATCGCCTCGTGAGAGAGCGTCATGACCATTTCGGGCGTCATGTCAGGGTCCTCAGGTGAAGCTCTGCGCGAGCGAGCCAATCAGCAGTTGCCAGCCGTCCACCAGCACGAACAGCATGAGTTTGAACGGCAGCGAAATGGTCGCGGGCGAGACCATCATCATACCCATCGACATCAGCACGCTCGCCACCACCAGGTCGATGATGAGAAACGGAATGAACACCGTGAAGCCGATCTGGAAGCCCGTCTTCAGCTCGCTCGTGACAAACGAGGGCACGAGCAGCGTGAGCGGCACGTCCTCGGGGCCCTGCATGGGCGCCGCGTGCGAGATGCGCGCGAAGAGCGCGAGGTCGGACTCGCGGGTCTGGCGCAGCATGAAGGTCTTGAACGGCGCGACGCCGCGCGTCACGGCGTCGTCCATCGAAATCGTGCCGGCCGCGAACGGCTTGTAGCCGTCGTTGTAGGCCTTGTCGAGCACGGGCGACATCACGAACAGCGTGAGAAAGAGCGCGAGGCCCACGAGCACCTGGTTGGGCGGCGTGGTCGTCGTGCCGAGCGCCTGGCGCAACAGCGAGAGCACGATGATGATGCGCGTGAAGCTCGTCATCATCAGCACCATCGCCGGCAGGAACGACAGCATCGTGAGCAGCAGCATCGTCTGCACGCTCAGCGAGTAGGTCGTGCCGCCGTTCGGGCCCGGGCTCGTGTTGAAGGCGGGCAGGCCTTGCGCGCCGCCCACGCTTTGGGCATGCGCGAGGTGCGGCAGCGCGAGGGCGACGGCGCCCGCGCCGAGCATCAGCGCGAACGGGAGCGCCGTTCTGGCGATCTTTGCGAGGGTAGCCGCGCGTGCGTGGGCGTCGTTGCCCGCGCCCGGCGCATGAAGGGAACTGCCGTGCATTTACTGCGCTCCGCCGTCGTGACGCATGAAACGCGCGTGGATGCGTTTATTCGCCTCGCTTTTCAGCGCGTCACGAAAGCGCTGTGCGAAGTTGCCCGAGAGGGCGGGGGCGTTGGGGGCAGCCGCCGCGACGCCTGCAGGCAGTTCGCCCGCCGGCAGCGTATGAAGCAGGCGCACGTTGCCGGGTGCGGCGCCCAGCACGAGCCAGGTGTCGCCGATCTCGACCACGGCCACGCGTTCCTTTCCGCCGAGCGATGCGCCGCCCACGGTCTTCACGAGCGCGTTCTTCGGGCCGCCTTGCAGGCCGAGACGCCGGGCGAGCCACGCGCAGCCGAACACCACGCCAATCACGAGCGCGAGACCCAGCACCGTCTGCAGGACGGCGCCGAAACCGAGCGAGGGGACCGCGCTGCCTGCGATCACGGCGGAGGCGCCTGAAGCCCCCGCGGCACCCGCAGCCGCGCGCGTGGCTTCGTTGACCGCCTGAAGGTCGGCGGCCCGCGCGCTCATGACCGCGAAAACCGCGGCGCCGGCGAGCGAGAGGTGCACGGCGAGGCGCCACGAGAAGCGCAGCACCTGCGCGCCGCGCGACTTGCCCGCGCGTCGTGCGTTGGCGCCGGACGCTACGCGCGTCCCGGCGCCGGGAACAGCTTGGGGTTTCATCGGTTCAGCTTCCGGATCCGCTCGGACGGCGTGATGATGTCGGTGAGACGAATGCCGAACTTGTCGTTCACGACCACCACTTCGCCCTGGGCGATCAGACAGCCGTTCACGAGCACGTCCATCGGTTCGCCGGCCATGCCGTCGAGTTCCACGACCGAGCCCTGCGCGAGTTGCAGCAGGTTGCGAATGGCGATCTTGGTGCGGCCCAGCTCCACCGTCATCTGGACGGGAATGTCCAGAATCATGTCGATGTCGTTGGCCGTCTTGGTCGAATCGACCTTCGAGAGCGGCTGGAACACGGCCGCGGGCTGCGCGGCGGGCACGTCGTTGCTGTTCTGCTCGGCAAGCGCGCTCGCCCAGTCGTCCAGCGAGGCCTCGCCGCCTGCCTCCTGCGCCGCGGCTTCCGCAAAGCCCGGGTCGAGCACCGGCTCGTCTGCGCTCGTGCCGCTCGTGCCGTTTACGTCACTCATATCCACCTTCCTTCATCGTGTCGGCTGCGCTGATCATCTTCTGGACCCGCAACGCGTATTGACCATTGAAAATTCCGTAGCCGCACTCCATCACGGGCACGCCGTCCACCTTGGCGGTGATGTGCTCCGCGACGTTCATGGGCAGCACGTCGCCCTTCTTCATGTTCAGGATCTGCTCGAACGTCACGGGCACCTGTGCGAGGTCGGCCGTGAGTTCGACTTCGGCGGCCTGCACCTGCTGCGAGAGCACGCGCACCCAGCGGCGGTCCACGTCGAGCACTTCGCCTTGCAGCGGCGAGGCGAGCACGTCGCGGATCGGCTCGATCATCGAGTAGGGCATGCAGATATGCAGCGTGCCGCCCGTCGGACCGAATTCGATCGAGAACTGCGTGACGATCACGATCTCGTTGGGCGTGGCAACGTTTGCGAACTGCGTGTGCATTTCGGAGCGCACGTATTCGAACTGCAGCGGCCGCACGCTTTTCCACGCGGTCGTGTAGTGCTCGAACACGAGATTGAGCAGCTTGCCGATGATGCGCTGTTCGGTTTGCGTGAAGTCGCGGCCTTCCACACGCGTGTGAAAGCGCCCGTCGCCGCCGAACAGGTTGTCCACGACGAAGAACACGAGGTTCGGGTCGAACACGAACAGCGACGTGCCGCGCAGCGGTTTCACGTGCACGAGGTTCAGGTTCGTCGGGATCGGCAGGTTGCGGGTGAACTCGCTGTACTTCTGCACGCGCACCGGACCCACCGAGATTTCGGCGGTGCGGCGCATGAAATTGAAGATGCCGACGCGCAACAGGCGCGCAAAGCGCTCGTTGATGATTTCGAGGCCGGGCATCCGGCCGCGAACGATACGTTCCTGCGTCGCGATGTTGTAGGGACGTACGCCCTGCTTCTCGGAGCCGCTCGAATCGGAATCGACTTCGCCGGTGACGCCTTTGAGGAGGGCATCGACCTCCTCCTGGGACATGAACTCGTCGTGACCCATCGTCATGATGACTGGCCCTCCATCGCGGGAATCATTTCAGTCACGCTCACTGGACGACGAATTCGGTGAACAGCACGTCGTCGACGTGCATCGGCTTTTCGTTCGCGGCCGAAGGCTGCGAGATCAGCACGGCGAGCTCGGTGGCGAGCGCGCGCTTGCCGTCGAGCGGCGCGAGGTCGGACGGATGCTTGTTCGAGAGCGCGAGCAACAGGCGGCTGCGGATCTCGGGCATGCGGGCGACGAGTGCGTCCTGGGTGGCCTGGCTGTCGAGCTTGAGCGTGAGGCCAATGCGCAGGTAGTGCGATTCGCCGTCGTCGGTCTGCAGGTTGACGGTCATCGGCTCGAGCGCGTAGTAGACGGCCGTGACCGGGGGCGCTGCGGCGGGCGTGGCCGGCGTGCTCGGCGCGTGGCGCGACATGAAGAACCACGTCGCGCCGCCCGCCGCCGCGGCGGCGAGGATCGCAATGAGCGCGATGAGGAGAATGCGCTTCATCGGTCCGGGTTTCGCGCTTTGGGGCGCGGCTTGCTGGGATGCGGTGGTGGTCGCCATGTCGAAAAGTCAGCCTGGGATGCTTGCAAGGGTCCGGGGCGCCGACCTGTTGGTCAGTCCGGGCATGCTGCATTGTTCCGGCTTTTGCCTTTCAGCGATGGGAGGAATAGACGGGGGAATTCCGGCTATCTCGTGGTTTTGTTGCGCGCCGCGGCATACCAGGCGCGTAATGCGAGCGTGGGCCAGACGTAAGCAGCCGCGTGCGCGGCTGCGTTGCCTTGGGGGGGCGGGAAGTGGCCCGCCGGGAAGGTCCGGCCGGGAAAGTCCGGCCGGATAGTTCAGTCGAGCGGAAAGTCCAGGAAGCGCGTCAGGCGAACGTATCGATCAGGCCCACGGAGCGCTGCGTGACGCCCGCGCTCGCGCTGCTCGCATCGTCCACGGCGTCCGACGCGCTCAGCGTGCTGCCCGAGCCCGAACCGGAACCGCCGGAGCGGCCCGAACCGCTGCCGTCCTGCTGCGCCTGCTGGTTCATCTGCCGCGAGAAGCCGTCGCTCACGCTCGCGCTGCCAAGGCCGATGCCGTTTTGCTCCATGGCCTCGCGCAGCTTCGGCAGGGCCGCCTCGACGGCCTCGCGCACCTGCTGGTGCTGCGAGACGAAAAGCGCGTGCGCGTGGCTTTCCGTGACCTGCAGGACGACCTGGAGCGGCCCGAGATCCTTCGGATTGAGCGTGAGTTCCGCCGACTGCTGGTGCGCATTCGAGAGGAACACCACCTTCTGGCTGAGCGCGTCTTCCCAATCGTTCGTGCCGACCTGCGGGGCGATCGACGCGGAGGCGGCAGCCGCGGCCGCCGGATTCGCGGTGGCGCTGGCCGCCTGAGCCGCCTGGGCCTGCGCGGCCGTCGCCGCGGCGAGCGCTGCGGCCTGGGTGGCGGCGAGCGCATCGGTCGTGGCGGTGTTCGCCGTCACGTCGGTCTGCGTGGCGGCGCCTGCCTGCTGCTGCGCCGCTGCCGTGAGCGCGTCGGTTGCGGCCTTCGCGGCGTCGGTCGCCGCCGTCGTGGCGCCCTTGGTGGCGTCGGCGCTCGCGCCGCTGCTCGCTGCCGTGCCGAACGCCTTGCTTTGGGCGTTCGCACTCAAGTGCGAGGCGAAGCTGCTGGCGATGCCGGAGCCCGAGCCCGTGCTGGCCGTGGTGGTGCTGTTGGCCGCCGCGCCCGCCGTGTTCACCGCGCGCGTGGCGAGCGCGCCCGCGCCGCCGCGCAGCTGCGAGAGAGCGGCTTGCAGGGCGTCGTGCACCGACTTCGGGCTGGCGCTAACGGCGCTGCCCGTGTCAGTGCCGTCGCCTGCCGCGCCGGCGGCGGCCGTGGCGGCCGCAGCAGCGGCGGCGGACGCGACGCCTGCGAGCGTGCTGTCGCTGCTCGCCTGGCTGCCTGTCTGGCTGCCGTCGGCGTTCGGGTCGGTGCTCGGGTCGTTCTGGGCCTGCTGAGCCTGCAAGGCTTGCTGTGCCTGAGCCGCGGCGGCTTGCGCGCCTGCGTCAGCGGCCTGCTTTTGCTGCGCGCGCGCGGCGGCGCGGCGATCGGCGCTCGAGGTGGACTGCGAGCCCTGGCTCGAGTTCGAGCTTGATGTCTGCGAAGCGCTGTTGCTGCTGTTGCTGCTGCTTTGCGAGGCGTTGCTGCTCGACGCGTTCGAGTTCGACTGCGCGGCGGCATTCGACTGCGCGCTTTGCGCCGCCTGGGCATTCTGGCTGGCCTGCGCGCTTTGCGCGTTCATCTGCTGTTGCAGCGTCTGCGCGAAACCCTGGCTGGCGGCGTCCGCCTGGCTGATGGCGTTCGACGCCGAATTCGACGCGGCGTTCGATGCGGAATTGCCCGTCACCGCGTCGGCGGCGGCGCCGAACATCGAGGAGAGGGAAGAGAGGAGCGACATACTGGCGGCCTCGAAAACGTGTTACGGATGTTGCGACGTGCGCGTACGCAGCACGCGGGCGGCGTGCTCGTCGGCGTCGCGCTGTTCGCGGCGGGCTTCCTTGCGGGCCTGCACGTCGTCGTGACGGGTTTGCAGGACCTCGTACGAGCCGAGCTTCTGTTTGCTGCGCTGCCATTCGGGCTTGGCGGCCTCCACGCGCTCGGTGGCCTGCTCGAGCAGGCGCCGCTGCTGTTCGATCGCCGCGTCGAGCGTGTCGATGAACGCCTGGAAGTTGCGCACGTTGCCCGCGGCCATGCCGCTGCGCGCCGATTCGGTGAAACGCGCGTGATACTCGTCGCGGTAGGTGATGAGCGCTTCCAGCTGCTTTTCGACCTCGCCGCGCTCGCGCTGTACGCGGCCGAGCTTTTGCGTGGCGGCGTCGACGTCGTCCTGCGCGAGGCCGATCAAGGTTTGCAGCGCGGTCTGTTTCGTCATGTCCTGGCTCCGATCAGCTGGCCGAGCATCTCGACGCTCTGATCATAGTTCGCGGTTTCGCGAAAACCCTGCTGAAGAAAGGCCTCGATGCGCGGATACAGCGCGATCGCGCGGTCGAGTACGGCGTCGCGCCCGCTCACGTACGCACCCACGTTGATGAGGTCGCGGTTGCGCTGGTAGCGCGAAAGCATCTGCTTGAGCGCGCGCGTCTGGTTCAGATGCTGGTCGTCGATCAGGGCCGTCATCGCGCGGCTGATCGAGGCCTCGATGTCGATGGCCGGATAGTGCCCCGCTTCGGCAAGCGCACGCGAGAGCACGATGTGGCCGTCGAGAATCGCGCGCGCCGAGTCGGCGATCGGGTCCTGCTGGTCGTCGCCTTCGGTGAGCACGGTGTAGAACGCCGTGATCGAGCCGCCGCCCTCGGGGCCGTTGCCGGTGCGCTCGACGAGCGCCGGCAGCTTCGCGAACACCGAGGGCGGATAGCCCTTGGTCGCGGGCGGCTCGCCAATGGCAAGCGCGATCTCGCGCTGCGCCATCGCGTAGCGCGTGAGCGAGTCCATGAGCAGCAGCACGTGCTTGCCCTGGTCGCGAAAATATTCGGCGAGCGACGTGGTATACGCGGCGGCCTGCATGCGCAGGAGCGGCGAGACATCGGCAGGCGCGGCCACGACGACCGAGCGCGCAAGGCCGTCCTCGCCCAGGATCTGCTCGATGAATTCCTTCACTTCGCGGCCCCGCTCGCCGATCAGGCCGATCACGATGACTTCCGCGCTGGTCGCGCGCGCCATCGTGCCGAGCAGCACCGACTTACCCACGCCCGAGCCCGCGAACAGGCCCATGCGCTGGCCGCGCCCGACCGTGAGCAGCGAGTTGATCGCGCGCACGCCCACGTCGAGCACCTTGTGGATCGGCTCGCGGTTCAGCGGATTGATGACGGGCGCGGTGAGCGGCGCGTCGGCTTCGGTGTTCAGGGGACCGAGGCCGTCGAGCGGGCGGCCCGAGGCGTCGACCACGCGGCCGAGCATGCCCCAGCCCACCGGCAGGCGCTTCGCGCCCGCCTTCGGGTCGGCGATCGGCGCGGTTTCCAGCGGCCAGACGCGCGCGCCGGGCAGCAGGCCCGCGACTTCGGTCGTCGGCATCAGAAAGAGTTTGTCGCCGCCGAAGCCGACCACTTCCGCCTCGGCCATCGGCAGCGAGCTGCCCGGCGGCAGTTCGATCATGACCTCAGCGCCCACGGCGAGGCGCAGCCCCACCGCTTCGAGCACGAGGCCCGCCGCGCGCGTGAGACGCCCGCAGCCGCGCAGCGGCAGGGCGAGCGCGTTGCGCTCGCGCACGCCGCGCAGTTGCGCGTTCCATGTAGTGAGGAACGGGTTGGCCGGGTCGTAGTTCGCGGGCGGCACGTAGGGTGCGGGTGGCGCTTTGGTCTCGACCTCGACCGGCTTCGCGGCCGCGCCGTGATCCGTCAGTCCTGGCGGCGCTTCGAGGCTGTCCGCGGCCAGCGCGGCGTCGATCGCGTCGATGGCGCCAAGCTCCCGCGCCTTGCGCGTGCTCGGGATGTCGAGGTCGCCGACGAGCAGTGCGCCAAGCTGCGCGGGGTCGCTCGCGAGCGGGCCGAACGACGCGAGCGCGAGTTCCTGCTCGAGCGGCGTGAGGCCGCCGGTGTGGATGGCCTGATGGCTCGGCGGTTGCGGGTGATTCACCATGGCCGCGCCTTGCCGAGCGCCGCCGTCACGCGCTCCCAGCGCGTGCGGATGCTGGCGTCGGTTTCGCCGGTCGCGGCCTGTGCGCGGCAGCCGCCGCGCTCGATCGTCGGGTCGGTGCGCACGCTCCAGCCGCGCGTTTGCAGGTCGTCCAGCAGGTAGGCTTCGACAATCGGCAGATCGGCGGGGCTCACCACCAGCTGCGGGGAGCCTGCGAGCTGCGGCTCCGCCACGAGCACTTCGCGCGCGACGGCGACGAGCGCCGTCGGGTCGTGCTGAACGTGCTGGCGCACGACCTGCTGTGCGATGTCGAGCGCCAGCTCGACGAGCGTCTCGGCCACGCCGGCCTGCGCCGTTTCGAGCGCATCGCTAAAGCGGCTCGCGAGCGCGGCGAGTTGCGCCGCTTGCGCGCGCGCCTCGGCCTGACCCTGCTCGAAGCCCTGCTGACGCCCCTGCTCGTGCCCGGCCTGATAGCCGAGCGCCTGGCCCGCCACGTGGCCCGAGCGCAGCCCTTCCTGGTGCGCCGCGTCGCGCAGCGCGTGGAGTTGCGCTTCGAACGCGGCCGTTTCGTCGGGCGTGGGCGGCGGCGGCGGGGGCGGCGGCGGGTCGAACGAGGCCATCTCCCAGCGCTGGTACGCTGAGCGAAGGCTGTTCGCGGAGCTGCTGTCAGACATAAGCGTCTTCTGCCTTGCCGCCTAGAACGATCTGGCCGCTCTCGGCGAGGTTGCGCACGATCTGCAGGATGCGGCGCTGCTGCGCCTCGACTTCCGAGACGCGCACCGGACCGCGCGCGTCGAGGTCTTCGGCGAGCAGTTCGGCCGCACGCTGCGACATGTTCGAGAGGAACTTGGTGCGCAGCGCGGGCGGCGCACCCTTGAGCGAAATGATGAGCGACTCGGACTCGACTTCCTTGAGCAGCAGCTGGATCGCGCGGTCTTCGAGGTCGAGCAGGTTCTCGAACACGAACATCTGATCGATGATCTTCTGCGCGAGTTCCGCATCGTACTGGCGGACGTTCTCGATCACCCCTTCTTCGTGCTGGCTCGTCATGAAGTTGAGGATTTCGGCCGCCGTGCGGATGCCGCCCATCGGGCTGCGCTTGAGGTTGTCGCTGCCCGAGAGCAGGTTCGTGAGCACGTCGTCGAGCTCGCGCAGCGCCTGCGGCTGGATGCCGTCGAGCGTCGCGATACGCAGCAGCACGTCGTTGCGCAGGCGCTCGGTGAAGCACGAAGCGATTTCCGACGCCTGGTCGCGGTCGAGGTGCACGAGGATCGTCGCGATGATCTGCGGGTGCTCGTTCTTGATGAGTTCGGCCACCGACCCCGAATCCATCCACTTGAGGCCTTCAATGCCGCTCGTGTCGCCGCCTTGCAGGATGCGGTCGATGATCGCGCCGGCCTTGTCCTCGCCCAGCGCCTTGTTGAGCACGTTGCGGATGTAGTCGTTCGAGTCGAGCGAGAAGGCGGTGTGCTGCTCGGCTTCCTTGACGAAGTCCTGCAGCACGATCTCGATCTCTTCGCGCTTGACGTTCTTGAGCGACGCCATCGCGGCGCCGATCTTCTGCACTTCGCGCGGACCGAGGAACTTGAAGACCTCCGAGGCCTCCTGTTCGCCGATCGACATGAGCAGCAGCGCGCTCTTGGTTGCGCCTTCAGCGTTCATCGTTCACCCAGCTCTTCACGACGGTTGCGACAATCTTCGGATCCTGGCGCGCGATGTTGCGCGCGTATTCCAGGTTGCGTTCGAACTTGTTCTTTTCGTTTTCGAAGGCGAGCAGGGCGGCTTCGCTGTCGGCGTTGTCTTCGCCTTCCGCGGCCGCGCCGCCAATGCGCACGGCTTCGGGGATCCCGTCGAGCAGCAGCGGCTCGCCGTCGCCCATACCGGGCAGCGCGGGCGCAACCGGCTCGGGCGGCGGGAACGCGCGGCGCAGCGCCGGCTTCACCATCACGAAATAGAGGAACAGAGCCACCGCGCCAATGCCGAGCCACGTTGCAATCTGCTTGGCGAGCGCGATGATGTCCGGCTGACGCCACCACGGCAGGTTCGCGTTGGGGTCGATGTCGGTCTGGAACGCGGCGTTCACGACGTTCACCGAGTCGCCGCGCTTGGCGTCGTAGCCCATCGCGTCCTTCACGAGCTGCTCGACCTGCGCGAGCTTCTGCGCGTCGAGCGGCTGCATGGTGGCGTGGCCCTTGGCGTCCACCTTCGGCTGATAGTTCACGATCACCGCCACCGACAGGCGCTTCACGTCGCCCGGCGCCTGCTGATAGTGGCGCACGGTCTTGTCGAGCTCGTAGTTCGTGGTGGTGTCGCGATGATCCGAAACCGGCACCGGCGCCGACGCGCCGTTCGCACCCGCCGGCGCGCTGATGGGCGCCGAGGCCGGCTGCGGCGGCTGGTTCGTGAGCGCGCCGGGCACGCCGCCCGCGCCGCTTTGCTGCATTTCCGTCGAAATGTTCTGCTGCTGGCTGCGGATGGCGGCGGCTTGCGGATTGGCGTTCGGACCGTAGGCTTCGGAGGTCTGCTCGAGCTTCGAGAAGTCGAGGTCGGCGCTCACCTGCGAGCGCGCGTTGCCGGCGCCGAACAGGGGCGCAAGGATCGCGTCGATGCGCGACTGGGTGTCGTGCTCGACCTGGCGCACGTACTTGAGCTGCGAGGCGTCGAGGCCCACGCCCGTGGCGCTCTGGGTGAGGAGGTTGCCGTCCTGGTCCACTACCGTCACGTTGCGCACCGGCAGGTCCGGCACGGCCGAAGCCACCATGTGCGTGATCGCGGCGACCTGGCCGTCGTCGAGAATGCGGCCCGGATACAGGTTCACGAGCACCGAGGCCGAGGGCGCTTCGCGCTCGCGCACGAACACGGAAGGCTTCGGAATGGCCAGATGCACGCGCGCCGACTTCACGCTCGCGATCGACTGGATCGTTTGCTCGAGCTCGCCTTCGAGTGCGCGCTGGTAGTTGACCTGCTCGGCGAACTGGCTGATGCCGAACTTCTGGTTGTCCATCAGCTCGAAGCCGACCGAGCCGTTCTTGGGCAGGCCCTGGGAGGCGAGGCGCAGGCGCATTTCGTTGACCTGCTCGGCGGGCACGAGAATGGCGCCGCCGGCGTCCGAGAACTTGTAGGGAACGTTTGCGGCCTGGAGCGCAGTAATAATCGCGCCGCCGTCGCGGTCCGACAGGTTGCTGTACAGCACCTTGTAGTCGGGCGCGCGCGACCACAGCACGAGGCCCGCGACCACGGCCACGAGCACCGCCACGGCAAAAATGAGCGGCGCGCGCGGGTTGCCGCGCACGTTGCGCAACGACGAGAGCGAACCGAGGCGTTGCGCGAAGCCGCCGCCGAGGTCTTCCGCGCCGCCCAGGCCTGCGCCCGCGCCGCTGCCTGGCGCGGCGCCCGCGCCAGAGGTGGCGAGGCCCATGCGGGCGTCGGGGTTGATCAAAGAATTGGCAGTCGAATCCATGCGACGGGTATCTCCGGAGGCTTCCAGGTCTCGCCTTGCATGGCGGAGACTTTCACGAGACGCATTATCCGGGGCCGCTGGCAAGCCGATTGCGCGAATAGAGCCGGGTTTTCCCCCTAGTTTCGGGGCTGCCGATTCGGAGCCGCTGCTATGCTCTCCTCCAGATTCGGCGCCCTGTCCGTGCGCCGTGCCGGCCGGGCCCGCTGAATGGCCGCGGGAATGCTGAAATTCCGGCCTTGGGGCTCGTCCCTGGAATACCCCGCATGTCCCCGCATGCACCCTTTTCGTGGAGCAAACATGACCGTGCCAGTATCCCCGCTCACGTCCGCCCTGGCCCAGATGCAGTCCATGGCGACCCAGGCGGCCGGTGGCCCCACCGCAGCCGACGAAAAGTCCGCCGCGGCCACGGCTGGCGGGTTCGCGGCGGCGCTCAAGTCGTCGATCGACCAGATCAGCGACGCCCAGCAAAAGGCCGTTGGCGAGTCGCAGGCGTTCGAGCTCGGCGCGAACAACGTGTCGCTCAACGACGTGATGGTCGACATGCAGAAAGCCAACATCGGCTTCCAGTTCGGATTGCAGGTGCGCAACAAGCTCGTGGCCGCCTACACCGACATCATGCAGATCCAGGTGTGAAGGCCTTTGCCTCCTCAATGCGCTAAAGCTTCCTCCCCTACGTTCCGATAACCCGGCTAGAAGAGTCCGTCGCTCGTGCATGCGCCGCGCGTCGGACGACCGCACTCAAGCCAAACGTATCAAGGAGAAGCGCCGATGTTTTCCCCTGCCCAATCTGGAGCTAACGCATATGCACGCGTGGGCGTTGAAACGGGGGTCATGGGTGCGAGCCCGCACAAGCTGATCGTGCTCCTGTATCAGGGCGCGCGTCAGGCCATCGCGCAGGCACGTATGCATTTGCAGGCCGGCAACGTCGGCCCGCGTTGCGAGGCGATCGCCAAGGCGATCCGGATTGTCGAGAGCGGACTTCAGCTCGCGTTGAACGTCGAGGCGGGCGGCGAGATCGCTCAACGCCTGAATTCGCTGTACAGCTACATGACGAAGCGCCTGCTGGAAGCCAATATTAAACAGAGCGAGACCATGCTGGTCGAGGTCGACGGACTGCTGGCTACGCTCGAAGAAGCCTGGTTGGGGATAGCGCCGGAAGTGGCAAGGATGGCCGAACAGTCATCCGCGTCAGCGCCCGGCTCATTGATGAGATGAGTTCAAAAGCAGACTACTTCGCCCGCTACGAAGCGATAGCGGCCGTATCGGAGCAGATGCTCCATGCGGCGCGCGACGCGCACTGGAACGATCTGATCGGCTTGCAAGAGGAGTACCGGATCCTCGTCGATGCCTTGAAGGACGCCGAAGCCGCGGTACGGCTCACGGTTTCCGAACGGGCGCGCAAGTACGAGCTGATCCGCCAGATCCTCGCCGACGACGCCGCCATTCGCGATCTCGCCAGCCCTTGCATGGCGCGGCTTTCGGCGCTCTTTTACGGCACCGCGCAGCCCGCGCGGGTCTTGCAGGAAATCTACGGCGCCCGCTAGTGCGGCGCGTGGCGCCTCGCGAGGCAAAGGCACGCAACGCTCCATGAACCGGCAGGTCAGCGCTGTGCGCAGATCCGGAACACCATGAACGGAATCGACACCGGAGCCGCCGCGCTCCTCGCGAGCCGCATCGCGGCGCTCACGCCGGTCGGCCCGCAGGGCGCCTCCGGCGCGGCGCAGACGGGCGTTTCCGCGCTCGCGACGGGCACGGCCGCGCTCGCCGACACCGCCGCCACCACCAGCAGTACGCAGGACTCCGCACAGACCGTGCTTTCGGCGGTTGCGCTGGCGCTCGACGCCATCATCCGCTCGGGCGGCGAGGCGACGCCCGCGGTGGTGGGCAGCGCACCGCTGTGGGCCAACCCCGATGCCGACGCGGCGCCCGGCGGCGCGGGCGCTTTGCCGCTGCCGGGACTCGCCGGCGAAGCGGCACAAGAGGCGCAGGCGGCGCAAGCCGCGCTGCTCGCGGATGTGGCGCTCGCAGCCCAGGGGCTGGCCGGCGACGCACTGGCCGCGGCGGCCGACACGGGAACCGGCACCGCCGCGCAAACGGCGTCCTCGCAAGACCCGCAAGCCGGCCAAACCACCCAGACCGCACAAACTGCGCAAACCGCAGCCGCCGCACAAGCCGGCCCGGTCGCCGCGCTCGCCGCGTCGCTCGCGCAGACGGTGAGCTCGAGCGGACTCTTCTACGAAGCCCACCTCGCGCAATGGTTGCGCGGCCAGCTTTCGCCCGCCGAGCTCGCCGACGAACCGCAGAACCGCCTGCTCGGCGCCCACGCGCAACTTCCGCTCGACTGGAGCCACGACGCAGACGACATCGACGACGTGCAATGGACCGAAACGTTCGCCGACGCGCCGGGCGGCGCGCACGGCGACGCGGGCAATGCTTCCAATGCGGCAAGCGCGGTCAATGCGGCACTGGCGCGGGCGTTTCCCGGGCTGGCGGATCTGCACGGCGATGCGGCCTCGGCCACGGCACAGACCCAGGCGCGTGCGGCGCTCGCCGACACCCTGTTGCCCGCCATGCACGAAGCCGCGGCGCAGGCCGCCGGCCCGTCGGTCCATCCGGCTGTGATTCCGCTCGTTCGCCAGCAGCTCGATTTGCTCGCGACCGGCGAGTTTCGCTGGAATGGCGAGGCCTGGCCGGGCGTGCGGGTGGACTGGAGCATCCAGCAAGACGACTACGACGAGCGCGACGCGCACGCGGGCACGGCCGGTGTGGACGCCGACGACATCCCATGGCGCACGCGCCTCACGCTTGCGCTGCCGAAGCTCGGCACCGTCGACGCGGAACTCACGCTGACGGGCGCGACGCTCGCCGTGCGCGTGCAGGCGAGCGTGGGCGGCGCCACGCGCCTGAGCGCAGAGAGCGAGTCGCTGCGCGGGCGGCTCGAAGCGCTCGGACTCACGCTCGCGGGGCTGTCGATCCGCGAGATCGGCAGCGGCGCGGCGGCCAGTCCGGCCGAGGCCGCGAGAGCGGCGAGCGCTGCCAGCGCGTACGCCGCGCAAACCACCTCCGCCGCGGCTGCCACGCAGGCCGCGCCGGATGCGCCAGCCGCGGGAGCGAGCGCCGACGCGAACGATCACCGGAACCACGACCAGAACTGGGAGTTGTGATGAGCCGCACGCACCGCAAGAGCGCCGCGGCGCTCGCCTACGACGCCCCCGAAGGCGACGGCGCGCCGCGCGTGGTCGCCAAGGGCTACGGCCTCGTCGCCGAGATGATCGTGCAGCGCGCGAAGGAGGCGGGCCTCTACGTGCACGAAGCGCCGGAGATGGTTTCGCTGCTCATGCGCGTGGACCTCGACGCGAAGATTCCGCCGCAGCTCTATCAGGCGGTCGCCGAACTCCTGGCCTGGCTGCACCGCCTCGAAGCGGACAACGACGCGAAAGCCAAAGAGGCCGCACAAGCACAAAACGGCGCGGCGGCCGACGCCGCAGCCGGCGCTCCCGTGCGTGACATCAGCGACGTTCGCAGGGTCGGCGGCGGCCGGGGCGCTCGCCCGGCACTGCCGTTCAACCCTTCAACATCATCTTGATCAGCAAGGCGAAGCGCTTGCCGTAGGGCGGCGCGATGAGCCCGCGCGCGTTCAGCCGCGCCTGCGTGAAGACGGGCTTCATCTTCGAGAACGTGACGAAGCCCTCGTAGCCGTGATACGCGCCCATGCCGCTCGCGCCGACGCCGCCGAACGGCAGTCCTTCGGCGGCAATGTGCATGAGCGTTTCGTTCACCGACATCCCGCCCGCGACCGTTTCGCGCGTCACGCGCTCGACCGTGCGCGCGTCGTCGGCATAGAGATAGAGCGAGAGCGGGCGAGGGCGCGCGTTCACGTAGCGCAGCGCTTCGTCGAGCGTGTCGTAGGGCACGAGCGGCAACAGCGGCCCGAAGATTTCCTCCTGCATGAGCGCCGTTTGCGCTCCGGCGTTCGTCACGATGACGGGCGCGAAGCGCCGCGTGGCGGCGTCGTGCGTGCCGAGCGCGTGCAGTTGCGCGCCGCTCGCCTGCGCCTCGTCGGCGAGACGTTGCAGGCGTTCGAAGTGGCGCGCCGAGATGATCGACGTGTAGTCGCGGTTGTTCGCGAAGTCCGGGTAGAGCTGGGCGAAGCGCGTGCGCGCGCGGGCGATGAACGCCTCTTCCTGGCCGCGCGGCAGCAGCACGTAGTCGGGCGCGATGCAGGTTTGCCCCGCGTTCAGCGTCTTGCCGAGCAGCAGGCTGTCCACGGCGTAATTCAGGCGTGCCGTTTCGCCGATGATCACGGGCGACTTGCCACCCAGTTCGAGCGTGACCGGCGTGAGGTTCGCGGCGGCCGCGCGCATGACCTCGTGCCCCACGCGCGTCGAACCGGTGAAGAGCAGATGGTCGAACGGCAGCGCGCTGAAGGCGGCGCCGACTGTTGCGTCGCCGTTCACGACCGTCACGTGGTCGCGCGCGAATGTCTTGCCGATCAACTCCTCGAAGAGCGCGGACGTGCGCGGCGTGAGCTCCGACATCTTGATCATCGCGCGGTTGCCCGCCGCGAGCGCGCACACGAGCGGGCTCGCGGCGAGCAGCAATGGGTAATTCCACGGCACGACGATGCCCGCCACCCCAAGCGGCTGCGGCACCACCTTCGCGCGGCCCGGCAGCAGCCATTTGCCCACCGGCCGGCGCCGCGGCTTCATCCAGCGCGCGCCGTGCCTGAGCGCCGCGTCGATCTCCTGCTTGAGGACGACGAATTCCGCGAGCGCGACTTCCGCCTTCGAGCGCTGGCCGAAGTCGGCGTTCATCGCCTCGGCGAGCGCGTCGCGGTGCGAGAACAGCACGTCGCGAAGCGCCTTGAGATGGCGCGCGCGTGTGTCCCACGACGGGAACGGATCGCGCAGGAAGGCTTCGCGCTGCGCGGCCAGCAGCGTGTTCAGCGCGGCGCGCGGATCGTCGGGCGCGCCGTACGCGTTGCGGGCGAAGTCTTCGGGCAGGTCCTGCTTCATGGTCGGTCCTTGTGGGGTTCGCGCTCGGCGTATGCGTGAACGGAAAAATCGGGTTACGTATTCACACCACGCGCGACGGAAACGCCCGCTCGATGATCGCGGCGTGATCGAAGCGCGCGGGCAGCGTGCCGAATACGCGGTCGCAGTCGGCGTCGTGCTCGTCGAGGCGCGTGGCGATGAACGCTTGCGCCATTTCCGGCGGCCCGTCGCGCAGCAGCATGGCCTGCGCGATCAGCACGATTTGCTGCGCGATGCGCCGCGCGCTCGCCTCACGTGTGCCAGGCGCCCCGTTGAGCAGCACCGAGAGGCGGTCGAGCGCGGCGTTCAACACGGGATGAGTCTGCGCGTCGCGGCGCCACGCGAGAAAGAGCGCCTGGGCGGCATCGGCCTCGCGCTCCAGCGCGCGCAGCACGTCGAGGCACATCACGTTGCCCGAGCCTTCCCAGATCGAGTTGACGGGCGCTTCGCGGTAAAAGCGCGCCATCGGCCCTTCCTCGACGTAGCCGTTGCCGCCCCATACCTCCATGGCTTCGCCCGTGAACGCGAGCGCGCGCTTGCAGACCCAGAACTTCGCCGCCGGCGTGACGATGCGCCGCCACGCGCGCGCTTCGAGCGACGTGTCGTCCGTGTCGCCGGGTTTCGCCTCGGCGCTGTCTTCGAAGGCGCGCGCAAGCCGCATGAAGAGCGCCGTCGCCGCTTCCGATTCGAGCGCGAGATCGGCGAGCACGTTTTGCATGAGCGGCTGCTGCGCAAGCACGCGGCCAAACGCGCTGCGGTGGCGCGCATGGTGAATCGCCTGCACGAGCGCCGCGCGCATGAGCGCCGCGCTGCCGATCACGCAGTCGAGCCGCGTGTAGTTCGCCATTTCGATGATGGTCGGCACGCCGCGGCCTTCGTCGCCGATCATCACGCCGTACGCGTCGAAGAATTCCACTTCGCTGCTCGCATTCGAGCGGTTGCCGAGCTTGTTCTTCAGGCGTTGCACGTTCACTGCGTTTTTCGTGCCGTCCGGCCGGTAGCGCGGCACGAAGAAGCATGAAAGTCCGTCGTGCTCCGTGGTGCGCGCGAGCACGAGATGCGCGTCGCACTGCGGCGCCGAGAAAAACCACTTGTGACCGGTGAGCAGATACGCCGCGCCGCGTCCGATTTCGACGCCCGCCGGGCGCGCCTCGGTGCGGTTGCTGCGGACGTCCGAGCCGCCTTGCTTCTCCGTCATGCCCATGCCGATCATCATCGAGCGCTTTTGCGCGAGCGGCAGGTCGCGCGCGTCGTGCTCGCGCGTGTAGAGCGGCGCGCGCAGCGTGTCGAACAGCGCCGGCTCGCGCTGCAGCACGGCAATGCTCGCGAAGGTCATGGTCAGCGGGCAGAGCGACCCCGATTCGAGCTGCGCGTGCAGGAAGTAGCCTGCGCAGCGCGCGGCCATCGCGCCGGGCTGCGGGTCCGAATACGGCAGCGCGTGCAGCCCTTGCTCGCGCAGCAGCGCCAGCAGGTCGTGCCAGGCGGGGTGGAATTCGAGCGCGTCGATCCGTTCGCCACGCGGGCTGTGCGTGTGCAGTTCGGGCTCGTGGCGGTTGGCGAGATCGGCGAGCGCGAGCGTTTCGGCTTTGCCGAGCGTTTCGCCATGGCGCGTGAGCGTTTCGCGGTGCCAGTCCGCGCCCGCGCGCGTGAGGGCCTCGCCGAGCGCGGCGTCGGTGGTGAAGAGGTTGTAGTCGGCGAGCGGCGGCGCCTGGTTCGTGACTTCGTGGGTCGTGCCGGGGCGATGCGTGGCTTCCGTCGGGTTCATTTGCCTGTCTCCGATGCAAGGCTGCTGCTGCGGGCGCGGCGTGCTTCACGCGCGGCCGATCGTGTTGTGTTCGCTGTCGTCGTGTCGGGGAGGCGTGCGCAGCGGCCGCTCCGTGTGAAGCGTCCGAGTGGTGAGAGATGCTTGTGCGCTCCAGCCCTCCCTATGCCGCTTGCTGGGCGCTTGCCGGCTCCCGCTCTGGCGGCTGAACCGCCTTCCATCATAGGCGTCGATCCCGCCGTCAGGTTTAGAGGGGATGCTCTGACATAAAAGCTGACCTCGGAATCAGACGCTTCCTACAATGCGCCATTGAAACCGAAAACGAACGAGCGTGCAAATAGCGCGCCGACAGCTCTGCATGGGGCCGGAGTAAGCTCTAAAGCGCTAACTGCGGCCGACAGAGGGAGACGATGCAATACGACTACATCATCGTGGGCGGCGGCTCAGGCGGCGCGTCGCTGGCGGGTCGCCTCGCCGATCGTTGCCCGCAGGCGAGCATCGCGCTCGTCGAGGCCGGGCCGCACACGGCGCGCAATCCGTTCGTCAACATGCCGCTCGGCGTCGCCGCGCTCGTGCCGTTTCGCACCAAAAACAACTACGCCTATGCAACCGTGCCGCAGCCCGGACTCGCCGGACGGCGCGGCTACCAGCCTCGCGGCCGTGGTTTCGGCGGCTCGAGCGCCATCAACGCGATGATCTACACGCGCGGCCATCCGCTCGATTACGACGAATGGGCGCAGCTTGGCTGCACGGGCTGGGCGTGGCGCGACGTGCTGCCGTACTTCCTGCGCGCCGAGGACAACGAGCGCGGCGCGAGCGCCTGGCATGGCGCGGGCGGCCCGCTAGGCGTGGCCGACCTGCGCGAGCGCAATCCGGTGGCCGCGCGCTTCGTCGAGGCCGCGCGCGAGGCGGGCTTCCGGCTGAACGCCGACTTCAATGGCGAGGAACAGGAGGGCGTCGGCTTCTATCAGGTGACGCAGCGCGGTGGCGAACGTTGCTCGGTGGCGCGCGCGTATCTGTATGGACGCGAGCGGCCGAACCTGCATCTGATCCCCAACGCGACGGTCCTGCGCGTGACCTTCGAAGGCGCGCGCGCGAGCGGCGTGGAACTCGCGCGCGGCGGCGCGATCGAGACACTGCAGGCGCGCGCCGAGGTGATCCTCGCGGCAGGCGCGTTCAACTCGCCGCAAGTGCTCATGTGCTCGGGCATCGGCCCAGCCGACGAACTGCGCGCACTCGGCATTGCGGTGCGCCACGACGCGCCCGAGGTCGGCCGCAATCTGATCGACCATATCGATTTCACCTTCAACAAGCGCGTGCATTCGAGCGACACCGTGGGCTACTCGCTGCGCGGCGCGGCGCGTATGACCGCGGGCTTCGTGCGCTATCTGCGCGGGCGGCGCGGCATGCTCACGACCAACGTCGCGGAGGCGGGCGGCTTTCTGAAGAGTCGCCCCGAACTCGACCGGCCCGACCTGCAGTTGCACTTTTGCACGGCAATCGTCGACGATCACAACCGCCGTCCGCATTGGGGCCACGGCTATTCCCTGCACGTGTGCGTGCTGCGCCCGGCAAGCCGCGGCACGGTCACGCTCGCGAGCGCCGACGCGCGCGTGGCGCCCGTGATCGACCCGCGCTTTCTTTCCGATACGCGCGACGTCGATGCGCTCGTAGAGGGCGCACGTCTCGCGCGGCGCATACTCGACGCGCCCGCGCTGGCTCAATTAGGCGGCCGCGAACTCTACACGCATGGCGAACAGAGCGACGCGCAATTGCGCGACACGATCGCCCGTCATGCCGATACGATCTATCACCCTGTTGCGACCTGCCGCATGGGCGGCGATGCGCGCGCTGTCGTCGATCCGCAATTGCGCGTGCGCGGCGTGACGGGTCTGCGCATTGCCGACGCCTCGGTCATGCCGACACTCATCGGCGGCAACACGAATGCGCCGAGCGTGATGATCGGCGAGCGCGCGGCCGACTTCGTCGCACAAGCGAGATACGCGGGCGATACGCGGCTTCAGCACGTCGACGCCTGACGCGCGATTTCTCTTTTTCCTACTTCATTGCGTGTGCTCATCGCAGGCTTGCAAGCGAGACGCACCGTCGTCTCGTTGCAACCGCAACATCGCGCAATGTCGCGACTAGTCCGATTTTTCGGGGCTTTTCGTCAAACAATGTGCGGATTGCCGTTTGCGTGCTTTTTCGAGATTTCGCACTCCCTATAATCGCGCTCGCATTTGGGCGTGTCAGGTGGCGCGTCCGCGAACTGGAGGGTCCGCCTCGATGAGCATCAATGTCTTTCAACTGCTGGAAACCGTTCTGAGCGACAACGTCGTCAAGTCAATGGGAACGCGCTACGGCCTCACGCCCGACTTCACGCGCAAGGTCGCGGGCGCCGCCGCACCGGCCATCATGGCCGCCATCATGCATCGCGGTGCGACGCCCGAAGGCGCGCGCAGCCTCTTTTCCACGATCATGTCGTCCGACGCGAATCCGCTGATCGGCAAGCAACTGCCTGAGCTGCTCGCGAGCACGGCGGGCCTGGGCCAGCTCGAAGCCACCGGCCGCGAACTGGTCCAGAAGGCGACCGGCGCGAACGTCGGCGCGCTCGCCGACGCGGTCGCCGCGCAAACGGGTGCGCCGCAGTCCACAGCCTTCTCGCTCGCCGGCGTGGTTGGCGCGGCGATCATG
This sequence comes from Paraburkholderia acidiphila, assembly GCF_009789655.1. Taxonomy (GTDB): domain Bacteria; phylum Pseudomonadota; class Gammaproteobacteria; order Burkholderiales; family Burkholderiaceae; genus Paraburkholderia; species Paraburkholderia acidiphila. Next base: position 2,982,018 of record NZ_CP046909.1, on the reverse strand, counting down.
GGGATTCTCAAACAGCACTTCACCGCTTCCCAAGGCTTCGTCGGACAACTGCCGACGCTGCTTGGCCATCAGCTGCCGTCAGTCAACGCGAGCCTCACCGATCATCTTGCGGGTGCGCTGGGCCTTGGCAGCGCCGCCGCGTTCGCTGGCTCGATCATGGGCCGGCTGAAAGATGTCTCCGCGCATCTCGATCATCCGCAGCCCGTGGTGCGTCCGGTGCCGGCCTCGGTGCCGCCGCAGACCGTGGCCGAGTCCACGCCGCCCATCGCCGAGGAGAAGCGCCGCCATCACTGGCTCTGGTGGCTGCTCGCCGCGCTCGCGCTGATCGTCGCCTTCTTTGCGCTGCGTTCGTGCCAGCACGATGAAGCCGCAACGCAGGACGCCGCGCAGCCCGCCTCGGCCAGCACGATGGCGCCGGGTGCGGTCGCCGCATCGGATGCGGCGTCGCAGGCGGATAGCGCTTCGGCGCCTGCAGCGAGCTCCGATGCCGCCGCTTCCGCCACGGTCGCTTCCGGTCCGGTCGCGGCCGCGAGCGATGCCGCTCCCGCGCCGACCCAGGACGCGCACCTGTCGTTCACGGTCGACAAGTCAGGCGTGCCGACGATCACGGCGACGGTAGGCACCGAAGCCGAGAAGACGCAACTCATCGACGCCCTCACGAAGCAGTTCGGCGCAGGCAAGTTCAACGCCAACGTGAACGTCGACGCAGCGACGAAGCCCGCCGAGTGGCTCGCGCACCTCGACGGCCTGCTGCCGCTCATGGCGCTGCCCGGCGCGGAAGTGAAGATCGACGGCACTCACGTCGAACTGAGCGGCGCGGCCGCCGACGCGAAGGCAGGCTGGCTCGACAAGCTCAAGGCGTTGTTCGGCTCGGGCTTCGACATCGGCGTGTTCAACGTGCAGAAGGCCGTGGCCGATGCCACGCAGTCGTTCCGCGACGCCGTGACGGGCCTGTTCGCCACGGACAGCTCGTGCGCAGGCGCCGATGTGGCGAAGGTGCTCAACCTGCAGGTCGTGAACTTCAAGACCGGCAGCTCGATCGTGCCGGCTTCGGCGGCAGACGATCTGCGCCAGTCGGCGCGCGCGCTGATCGCATGCTCGAAGCGCGGCCAGCCGGTCGCGCTCGAAGTGGCGGGCTACTCGGACAACCTGGGCGACAAGGCGGCGAATCTCGCGCTGTCGAAGCAGCGCGCGCTCGCGGTGCGCACCTACCTCGCTTCGCAGGGCGTGTCGCTGAGCAGGCTCACGGCGCAAGGTTACGGCGACGCGAATCCGGTGGATAGCAACGACACCGAAAGCGGCCGCTTCCACAACCGCCGCATCGAGTTTGTTGCGAAGTAATCCGAAGCAGTCACTGCGCGACGCGCTTCAGCGTTGCGAGAAGCCGTCCGGCGCGAGCCGGGCGGCTTTTTTCATGGCACGGCCCGTCAACCGGGCTTACTCGGCCGCTTTTCCATCCCCGGCGGATGCACGAAGTCATCGAGAAACGTGAACGGCTTGCCGTACTCCGAGCGCGCGACGTCGAGCCAGGCGCGTGCCGCGTGCGAGAGATAGCCGCTGCGTTTCCAGCCGATCGCCATGTCCCAGGTGATCTGCGGCTCGCTCACGGGCAGGCAGGTGAAGCGCTCGGCGTCGAGGCGGCGCACATAGGGCGCGGGGAGCAGTGCGATGCCCACGCCCGCGAGCACGAGCGCCGCCATCAGGTCCCAGTGGCCGCTGCGCCCCACCACCTGCGGCACGAAGCCCGCTGTGCGGCACGCGCCCAGCACGACGTCATTGAGCGCCAGGCTCTCGCCGTAGAACACGAACGGTTCGCCGGCCAGCTCCGCGAGCGGCACGGCGAGCTTGTTGTCCCAGCGCGAGCCGCGCCGGGCGACGAGCCACAACAGCTCGTGCGAGATCGGCAACACGTCGATGAGCGCGGGATCGACGGGCAGCAGCACGCCGCCCAGTTCCAGCTCGCCCGAGATCAGCGCGGCTTCGATGGCGCGCGAGCCCTGCTCGAACAGCTTGAGCTCGATCTTCGGATAGCGCTGGCGGAACGTGGCAATGGCGGGCGTGAAGAGTGAGCCGCCCATCGGCGGGATGCCGATGGTGAGTTCGCCGCGCCCGAGCGTGCCGAGATCGGCGAGTTCGGCCTGCAGCTGCGCCTGGGCAGCGAGCACGTCCTGGCCGCGCTGGTAGACGATGCGCCCCGCGTCGGTCAGCACCATCTGGCGCGCATCGCGCAGCAGAAGCTGCGTGCCGGTCTCGTCTTCGAGCGCCTTCACCATCTTGCTAATGGTCGGCTGCGTGACGTGCAGTTTTTCGGCTGCGGCGGTGAAGCTCTGTTGCCGCACCACCTCGATGAAATAGCGAAGCGCGCGCAGTTCCACGATCGGGACTCCACAAATGTGCAGGAAGCACACTCAGCCGGGTGCTGAGTTGGTGCATTCCAATATGGAATGTAGCAGATGATCTTAAGTCATTATGTTTATGCTGCGCTGCACCCTATACTGACTTCCATTCCAGTGTCACTTAGGGTTTGCCATGACTACCTCGAACACGACCGCGAAAGTCTCTGAAAGCGCCGCGCGCAACGTGGGCGGCATGGCGAGCCTCGGGCGCCGCATCGGCCGTATTGCCGTGCAATCGGCGCTGCTCGCGGGCGTCTGGTACGCCGCCGACACCCTCACGCGCGTCACGCACCTGCCGGTGCCGGGCGGCGTGGTCGGCCTCGTGCTGCTGCTCGCGCTGCTCTTTTGCGGCGGCGTCACGCCGCGCTGGGTGAAGGCGGGCGCTGACTGGCTGCTCTCCGACATGCTGCTGTTCTTCATCCCGGCCGCCGTGGCAGCCGTGAAATACGGCGGCCTGTTTCGCGCCGACGGCTGGCGCCTCGCGCTGGTGGTGGTCGGCGGCACGCTGATGGTGATGGTGGCCGTGGCGTTCGCGGTCGAACAGGCTGCGAAGCTCGAGCGGCGCCTCGCGCTGCGCCGTGTGCGTGTTTCGCGCCATCTGGCGCGGGCTTGAGGCCGCTAAGTCCTGAATAGAGAGAGGGTGATTCCGTCATGAACACGTTTTACGCGTCCCTGTTCGCCGACGACGCAGCGCGGCTCATCGCCGCCGGCTGTTTCATCCTCACCGTCGCGCTCTATTTCGCCTCGAAGGCGCTCTATGCGCGCTTTCGCTCGCCGTGGCTTACGCCGCTCGTCGCGGTGCCGGCAGTGCTGGGCGTGTTCGTGCTGGTGCTCCACATTCCCTACCCGGTGTACTTCCAGGACACGCGCTGGCTCATGTGGCTGCTCGGCCCTGCCACGGTGGCGTTCGCGGTGCCCATCTACGAATACCGCGATCTGCTCAAGCGCCACTGGATTTCGCTCACGGTGGGCGTGACGGTCGGCATCGTCGTGGCGGTGGGCGGCTCGCTCGCGCTGGCCAAGCTCCTGCACCTTTCGCCCGATCTGCAGCGCAGCCTGATGACGCGCTCGATCTCCACGCCGTTCGCCCTCGCGGTGTCGGACAAGATTCACGCGCCGCGCGACCTCACCGCGCTCTTCGTGATCGCCACGGGCGTGTGCGGCATGCTGTTCGGCGAACTGGTGCTCGGCCTCGTGCCGCTGCGCACGCGGCTTGCGCGCGGCGCGCTCTTTGGCGCGGCGGCGCACGGCGTCGGCACGGCGAAGGCGCGCGAGCTGGGCAGCGAAGAGGGCGTGGTGGCGAGCCTCACAATGATGATCGCGGGCGTGGTGATGGTGCTGCTCGCGCCGGCGCTGGGGTTCCTGCCGGTTTGATGGGGGCGCCTAGCTGGGGGCGCCTAGCTGGGGGCGCCGTAGCCCGGGGCGCGGTCGCCTGCCACGCGGGCGGACTTTATCAGGATGGGCCTTTTCCGGACGTGGGTAGGATTCGCCGCGTTGTCGTGTCAGCCGCTCTCGGATGCGTCTGACGCGTGTTTCCTGTCACCCTCATCCTGTTCATGCAACCCATCACCATCATCGTCGCGTGCCACAACGGCGCGGCCACGCTTGCCCGCGCGCTCGACAGCTGTCTCGCGCAGCCCGAAGCCGAACGCATTCTCGTCGTCGACGATGGCTCGACCGACGCCTCGGCTAATATCGCGCGCGTCCATGCGATGCGCGAACCCCGCGTGCGCCTCGTGCAGATGCCGGACTCGGGCGGTGCCGCCCGCGCACGCAACTGGGGCGCACTCCAGACGGCCACGCCTTATATCGCATTTCTCGACGCGGGCGACGAGTACCTGCCTCACGCGCTCGCCGCCGCACACTCGCATCTGGAGCGGCATCCGCATGAAGCTGCGATTCGGCTCGACGTCGAGTACGCCGGCTTTCCGGACCGGCTCGCCACGCACCCCGATTTCGCCAGGCATACCGAAGCGATCAGCAACACGGTGCCGAGCAGTCTCGTGATCCGGCGGGGCGCCTTTCTCGCGCTGGGCGGCTTTCCCATGGACGAAACCTTTCGCCGGCACGGCGGCGAAGAGGGCGCGTTCGCATGGGCGCTGAGCGAGGTCTTCGGGCAGCGCCGCCTGATCGACGCGAAGCGGGTGCGTCTGCACTATCGCGCAGGCATGCCCGCGGAACGCCATCTGAGCATTCAACTGGGCTTGAGCGAAGCGCAGGCGGCCCTGCAGGGCGAAACGCAGCGCGCCTCGCAAGCCTATTTCGCCACGGCGATGGCGAGCGTGCAGCAGACGCGCGAGCTAGGCTTGCGCAGCCCGGCCCTTTGAGGCGGCGACCGCACCCGGTCCGTCGCACGGGTGTCATCCTGCTGGCCGTCTCAATTTGCTACAATCACGCCTCGTCTTCGAGGAGCGTTGCGACGGGTTTTCTGTAATCCGCCAGGCTCGAAGGCGCTCAATACGGTCGATTCGAGGGCGCGATGCCCTGAAGTCCCCGCACTGAAAACGGCGCTCACGTCTTTAATTTCTAGTCACTTTTAGAAAGGAGGGCGTGATGAACGCCGCAGTTCCGCAAGATCAAGCCAAAGATTTCATCGTCGCCGACATGTCGCTTGCCGCCTGGGGCCGCAAGGAACTGAACATCGCCGAGACCGAAATGCCGGGCCTCGTGCAAACGCGCGAAGAGTACAAGGCGCAGCAGCCGCTCAAGGGCGCGCGCATCGCCGGTTCCCTGCACATGACGATCCAGACGGGCGTGCTGATCGAAACGCTGACGGCGCTCGGCGCCGACGTGCGCTGGGCCTCGTGCAACATCTTCTCGACGCAGGATCACGCAGCCGCTGCCATCGCGCAGGGCGGCGTGCCGGTGTTCGCATTCAAGGGCGAATCGCTCGACGAATACTGGGAGTTCTCGCACCGCATTTTCGAATGGCCGAACGGCGAATTCGCCAACATGATTCTCGACGACGGCGGCGACGCAACGCTGCTGCTGATCCTCGGCTCGAAGGCTGAAAAGGACCACTCGGTCATCGCCAAGCCGACGAACGAGGAAGAAGTCGCGCTGTACAAGTCGATCGCCGCGCACCTCGACATCGACCCGACGTGGTACTCGAAGCGCCTCGCGCACATCAAGGGCGTGACCGAAGAAACGACGACGGGCGTGCACCGCCTGTACCAGATGGAGAAGGAAGGCCGTCTGCCGTTCCCGGCCATCAACGTCAACGACTCGGTCACGAAGTCGAAGTTCGACAACCTGTACGGCTGCCGCGAATCGCTCGTGGACGGCATCAAGCGCGCGACCGACGTGATGATCGCGGGCAAGATCGCCGTCGTGGCCGGTTACGGCGACGTGGGCAAGGGCTGCGCGCAATCGCTGCGTGGTCTCGGCGCGACCGTGTGGGTTACGGAAATCGATCCGATCTGCGCGCTGCAAGCCGCGATGGAAGGCTACCGCGTCGTGACGATGGAGTACGCCGCCGACAAGGCCGACATCTTCGTGACGGCAACGGGCAACTACCATGTGATCAACCACGACCACATGAAGGCAATGCGCCACAACGCGATCGTCTGCAACATCGGCCACTTCGACTCGGAAATCGACGTGGCTTCGACGCGCCAGTACACGTGGGAAAACATCAAGCCGCAAGTCGACCACATCATTTTCCCCGACGGCAAGCGCGTGATCCTGCTGGCCGAAGGCCGCCTCGTGAACCTCGGCTGCGCCACGGGCCACCCGTCGTTCGTGATGTCGAACTCGTTCACGAACCAGACGCTCGCACAGATCGAACTGTTCGTCGAAGGCAGCAAGTACGAGAACAAGGTGTACGTGCTGCCGAAGCACCTGGACGAAAAGGTCGCGCGCCTGCACCTCGCGCGCATCGGCGCGAACCTCTCCGTGCTGTCCGACGACCAGGCTTCGTACATCGGCGTCGACAAGAACGGTCCGTTCAAGCCGAACCACTACCGTTACTGATCGATACAAACGCGCTACAACGCGGCTCGAAGTTTTAAGCCGCGTTTAAGCGGTCAGGCGGATGCTGACCCCAATCCCCGCACGCGCAACGTGCCGGGATCGCGGGCGGCATCCGCCGCCGGCACCTGGCGATACAAAAGCAACGACGCAAAAGGAGTCCTTATGACCGTGCTGCTGACCTGGCTGATCAACGCGCTCGCGCTCCTGATCATCACCTGGCTCGTTCCGTCGATCCATATTCGCAGTTTCGGCACCGCGCTCATCGTCGCGATCGTGCTCGGCCTCATCAACGCCGTGCTGCGCCCGCTGCTGATCGTGCTCACGCTGCCCGTGACCATCCTCACGCTCGGTCTGTTCATCCTCGTGGTGAACGCACTGTGCTTCTGGCTGGCGGCGTCGCTCCTCAAGGGCTTCGAGGTGTCGGGCTTCTGGTCGGCATTTTTCGGCTCGATCCTGTACAGCATCGTCTCGTGGCTGCTTTCGGCGCTGATTTTCGGCAACCGCAGCCTCGGCTGATGCGGGCCCGGGCCGCTCACGTGCGCGGCCTGGCCTCACTGGCCTCATCAACATGAAACCGATCGAACTCTCATTCGAATTCTTCCCGCCGAAGACGCCGGACGGCGTGGAAAAGCTGCGCGCCACGCGCGCCCAGCTCGCCACGCTCAAGCCGAAGTTCGTCTCGGTGACGTTCGGCGCGGGCGGCTCGACGCAACAGGGCACGCTCGACACCGTCGTCGATATCGCGAAGGAAGGCATCGAGGCGGCACCGCACCTCTCGTGCATCGGCTCCTCGAAAGAAAGCCTGCGCGCGATTCTCGGCGAGTACCGCTCGCACGGCATCCGCCACATCGTCGCGCTGCGCGGCGACTTGCCCTCGGGTATGGGCGCGGTGGGCGAGCTGCGCTACGCGTCGGAACTCGTTGCCTTTATCCGCGAGGAAACGGGCGACGCGTTCCACATCGAAGTGGCGGCGTATCCCGAGTACCACCCGCAGGCGCGCTCGCCGCGCCACGACCTCGAAGCGTTCGCGCAAAAGGTGAAGGCGGGCGCGAATTCGGCGATCACGCAGTACTTCTTCAACGCGGATGCGTATTTCCGCTTTGTCGACGACGCGAAGAAGCTGGGCGTGGATATTCCGATCGTGCCCGGCATCATGCCGATCACGAACTACTCGCAACTCATGCGCTTTTCGGAAATGTGCGGCGCCGAAGTGCCGCGCTGGGTCGCCAAGCGTCTTGAAAGCTTTGGCGACGATCGCGAGTCGATTCGCGCGTTCGGGCTCGACGTGGTGACGGACCTGTGCCGCCGCCTCATGGAGGCGGGCGTGCCGGGCATCCACTTCTATACGCTCAACGCGGCGCAAGCCACCAAAACGATCTGCGAGCGGCTGGGGTTCTAGGACGCTCGCCGTCGACAAGCCAGGCGGCCACAAACCGCGCGGTTCCCGGACTCCCGGGCCGCGCGGTTTTTTTTGGGGGTAGGGCGATCTGGGTGCCGTGCATCAGGAACGCACGGCCGCCCCGGAACGCGCGTCAATTCGGCGCGTGATTGTCGCGTTCCGGCGCAATAAAAAGGGGCAAGGTCTACGCTGCGCCGCACCATGCGGCAACAAGCGATCCTGTCAACCGGCGTTTTCCACAGGCGACGGGACTTTTGGCTTGCTTGTGACTGCGGCACGTGCTCAAGTAAGATCACGCCACGCTGGCGCAAGCCGGCATTGAACTGGAGGAAACATGAAAGAAAACAAACTGTTGCGCGCTGCCCGATTGACGTCTCTCGTGGCGCTCGCAGCGGCATCGATTGCTGGAGCCCCCCTCGCGCACGCCGCGCAAAGCATTCCGAACAAGACGCTCGTCTATTGCTCGGAAGGCAGCCCCGCTGGCTTCGACCCGGCGCAATACACGACCGGCACCGACTTCACCGCGAACACGTTCACCGTCTACAACCGTCTCGTCGAATTCGAACGCGGCGGCACGAAGGTCGAACCGGGCCTCGCAGAATCGTGGGACGTTTCCCCTGATGGCAAGACCTACACGTTCCATCTGCGTCATGGCGTGAAGTTCCAGACCACGTCGTTCTTCAAGCCCTCGCGCGAATTCAACGCCGACGACGTCGTGTTCACGTTCGACCGCATGCTCAACCCGAACAACGCGTTCCGCAAGGCGTACCCGGTCTCGTTCCCGTACTTCACGGACATGGGCCTCGACAAGCTGATCGCGAAGGTCGAGAAGGTCGACGCGTACACGGTCAAGTTCACGCTGAACGAGCCGAACGCGCCGTTCATCCAGAACATGGCGATGGAATTCGCCTCGATTCTCTCGGCTGAATACACGGATCAGCTGATGAAGGCCGGCAAGGCTGCCGACCTGAACCAGAATCCGGTCGGCACGGGCCCGTTCATCTTCAAGAGCTACACGAAGGACGCAACGATCCGTTTCGACGGCAATCCTGACTACTGGAAGCCGGGCGCGGTGAAGATCTCCAAGCTGATCTTCTCGATCACGCCGGACGCGAGCGTGCGCGTGCAGAAGATCAAGCGCGACGAATGCCAGGTGATGAGCTATCCGCGTCCCGCCGACATCGCGCCGCTGAAGGCCGAAGCGAACATCGCGATGCCGTCGCAGCCGGGCTTCAACCTGGGCTACCTGTCGTACAACGTCACGCACAAGCCGCTCGACAACGCGGACGTGCGCCACGCGCTCGACATGGCGATCAACAAGAAGGCGATCATCGACTCGGTGTACCAGGGCGCGGGCCAGCTCGCAACCAACCCGATGCCGCCGACGCAATGGTCCTACGTCAAGAACCTGCCGGCCAACGCGTACGACCCGGAGAAGGCCAAGGCGCTGCTCGCCAAGGCTGGCGTGTCGAACGGTTTCGAGATCACGCTGTGGGCCATGCCCGTGCAGCGCGCCTACAACCCGAACGCACGCCTGATGGCGGAAATGATCCAGGCCGACTGGGCCAAGATCGGCGTGAAGGCGAAGATCGTCACGTATGAGTGGGGCGAGTACATCAAGCGCGCGCACGCGGGCGAGGACGACTCGATGCTGATCGGCTGGACGGGCGACAACGGCGATCCGGATAACTGGCTCGGCACGCTGCTCGGCTGCGAGGCCGTGAACGGCAACAACTTCGGCAAGTGGTGCTACAAGCCGTTCGACGAACTGGTCCAGAAGGGCCGCCAGACGTCGGACGTTGCGCAGCGCACCAAGTTCTACCAGGACGCGCAGCACATCTTCGCGCAGCAACTGCCGTTCTCGCCGATCGCTCACTCGACCGTCTATCAGCCGGTCAGCAAGAAGGTGATCGACATGCGCATCGAACCGCTCGGCTACGCGCGCTTCGACGGCGTGAGCATGCAGTAAGGTTTATCGGGTAGTTTTCGCCCAGCTTTCACCTGATCGGAAAGCGAGCGAAATATGGTCCGGCGACCGGGGTCACGAGCCCCTGTCGCCGGTTGCGTTTCATTTCAAGCTTTTGGGGGAACACCACATGTTCCGCTTCGTATTGCGCCGCATCGGCATGGTGATACCCACGTTCATCGGTATCACGATCCTTGCGTTCGCGCTCATCCACCTGATTCCGGGCGACCCCATCGAAGTGATGATGGGCGAGCGCGGCGTCGATCCGCAAATGCACGCCGAGGCGATGCACCGCCTGGGGCTCGACGAGCCCCTGCCGATGCAGTATTTCCACTACGTCTGGCATGCCATTCACGGCAACCTCGGGACCTCGATCATCACCAACACGAGCGTGATGGGCGAGTTTCTCGCGCGCTTTCCCGCCACCGTCGAGCTGTCGCTCTGCGCGCTCATTTTCGCGCTCGCGGTCGGCTTGCCCGCTGGCGTGTTCGCGGCACTGCGGCGCGGCACCGTCGTCGATCACGGCGTCATGGGCACCGCGCTCACCGGCTACTCCATGCCGATCTTCTGGTGGGGGCTCATCCTCATCATGGTGTTCTCGTCGAAGCTCGGCTGGACGCCTGTGTCGGGCCGCATCGCCGTGGAATTCGACATTCCGCACGTGACCGGCTTCATGCTGATCGACTCGCTCCTGCCCGGCACCGACGAAGGCTCGTTCCGCTCGGTGGTGAGCCACCTGATCCTGCCGGCCATCGTGCTCGGCACGATTCCGCTCGCCGTGGTCGCGCGCATGACGCGCTCGTCGATGCTCGAAGTGCTGCGCGAGGACTACATCCGCACCGCGCGCGCCAAGGGTCTTTCGCCCGTGCGCGTGATCGTCGTGCATGCGCTGCGCAATGCGCTGATCCCCGTGGTGACGGTGATCGGCCTTCAGGTCGGCACGCTGCTCGCGGGCGCGGTGCTCACCGAAACGTTGTTTTCCTGGCCCGGTATTGGCAAATGGCTGATCGACGCGATCAGCCGGCGCGATTACCCGGTGGTGCAAGGCGGCATTCTCATGATCGCGACGCTTGTGATCGTCGTGAACCTGTTCGTCGATCTGCTGTACGGCGTGCTCAACCCACGCATTCGACATACGAGGTAAGCGAGCCATGAAAATGCGAACCCCACAACACACCATTCAGCACCAGGAGGCATGATGGCTGACATTCAGAACACCGTGCCTCGCGCCGTCACGCCGCCTTCGGGTCGCGCGCTCGTGCTGCGCGAATTCTGGGCGAACTTCTCGCGCAACAAGGGCGCCGTGGGCGCGGGCCTGATCGTGCTCGCGCTGATCTTCATCGCGATCTTCGCGCCGCTCATCGCGCCGCACAGCCCCATCGAGCAATACCGCGATTACGTGAAGATTCCGCCCGCCTGGCTCGACGGCGGCAACTGGAAGTTCATTCTCGGCACCGATGAAGCGGGCCGCGACATCCTCTCGCGTCTCATGTACGGCGCGCGGCTCTCGCTGTGGATTGGCTGCGTCTCGGTCGTGCTCGCGCTGATTCCGGGCATCGTGCTCGGTCTCGTGGCCGCGTTCTTCGAGAAGTGGGCCGATACGCCGATCATGCGTCTCATGGACGTGCTGCTCGCGCTGCCTTCGCTGCTGCTCGCGGTCGCCGTGGTCGCGATCATCGGCCCGGGTCTGACCAACACCATGCTCGCCATCGCGATCGTGGCGCTGCCGGGTTACGTGCGTCTCACGCGCGGTTCGGCGTTGGGCGAACTGCACAAGGAGTACGTGACCGCTTCGCGCGTGGCGGGCGCGGGCACGCTGCGCCTGATGTTCTCGCAGGTGCTGCCCAACTGCACGGCGCCGCTGATCGTGCAGGCGACGCTCGGCTTTAGCTCGGCAATTCTCGACGCCGCCGCGCTCGGCTTCCTCGGCCTCGGCGTTCAGCCGCCCAAGGCGGAGTGGGGTGCGATGCTCGCCTCGGCGCGCGACTATATCGACAGCGCATGGTGGATTGTCACGATGCCGGGTCTGTCCATCCTCATTTCGGTGCTCGCGATCAACCTGCTCGGCGACGGGCTGCGCGACGCACTCGATCCCAAGCTCAAGCGGATGGCCTGATCATGACGCAAGACCTTTTGACTATCCGCAATCTGGCCGTGAACTTCAACGGCCTGCCCGCCGTGGACCGCGTGAATCTTTCCGTGGCGCCGGGCGAAGTGCTCGGTATCGTCGGCGAATCGGGCTCCGGCAAGAGCGTGACGATGATGGCCCTCATGGGCTTGATCGACGCCCCCGGCAAGGTCACCGCCGACTCGGTCACGTTCGATGGCCGCGACCTGCTCAACGCCACCGGCAAGGAGCGCCGCCGCATCGTGGGCAAGGACATCGCCATGGTGTTCCAGGACGCGCTCACGAGCCTGAACCCGAGCTACACAGTCGGCTATCAGATCAAGGAAGTGCTCAAGCTGCACGAGGGCCTGCGCGGCTCGGCGCTGCATGCGCGCGCGCTCGAGCTGCTCGACCAGGTGGGCATTCCCGATGCGAAGAACCGCATCGACAACTTCCCGCACCAGATGTCGGGCGGCATGAACCAGCGCGTGATGATCGCGATGGCCGTGGCGTGCAACCCGAAGCTCCTGATCGCCGACGAGCCCACCACGGCGCTCGACGTGACGATCCAGGCGCAGATCATGGAACTGCTCGTCAAGCTGCAGAAGGAACGCGGCATGGCGCTCGTGCTGATCTCGCACGATCTGGCCGTTGTTTCGGAAGTCGCGCAGCGCGTGGCGGTGATGTACGCGGGCGAGATCATCGAAACGAACCGCGTGCCGGACATCTTTTCGCGTCCGCATCATCCGTACACGGAAGCGCTGCTCGCCGCGATTCCCGAGCACAACAAGGGGGCGATGCGGCTTGCCGCGCTGCCCGGCATGGTGCCCGGCCGCGACGACCGGCCGAGCGGCTGCCTCTTCGCGCCGCGCTGCAAGTACGTGGTGGACGACTGCATGAAGGCGCGGCCTGCGCTCGGCGTAGTGACCGACGAGAGCGGGAATGCGCAAGTGCGCTGCATCAAGCCGCTGAACGCGGTGGTGACTCAATCCAACGGAGGCGCGCGATGAACGCAGTCCAGCAACACGCGGCTCATGAGGATCATGGCGACGACAAGGTTCTCATAGCCGACGATCTCAAGAAGCACTACAGCGTCAAACGCGGCATGTTCGGCACCGGTACGGTGAAGGCGCTCAACGGTGTGTCGTTCTCGCTCACGCGCGGGCGCACGCTCGCCGTGGTGGGCGAGTCGGGATGCGGCAAATCGACGCTCGCGCGCCAGCTCACGATGATCGAGCCGCCCACCTCGGGCAAGCTCACCATCGACGGTGAGGACGTTGCGCACGCAAACGCGGCGAAGATCGCCGCGCTGCGCCGGCGCGTGCAGATGGTGTTCCAGAACCCGTTCGCCTCGCTCAACCCGCGCAAGACCGTGGAGCAGACGCTTGGTGAGCCGCTCGCCATCAACACGCGTCTTACGGCGAACGAGCGCGCGGACCGCATTGCGCACATGATGCGCATCGTCGGCCTGCGGCCCGAGCACGCCAAGCGCTATCCGCATATGTTCTCGGGCGGCCAGCGCCAGCGCGTGGCGATCGCGCGCGCGATGATCCTCGACCCGCAGATCGTCGTGGCCGACGAGCCGGTTTCCGCGCTCGACGTCTCGATCCAGGCGCAGATTCTCAATCTGTTCATGGACTTGCAGGAGCAGTTCCGCACGAGCTATGTGTTCATTTCGCACAACCTGGCCGTGGTCGAGCACGTTGCCGACGACGTGATGGTGATGTATCTGGGCGGCGTGGCGGAACTCGGCGACAAGCACACAGTGATCTCGCGCCCGCGCCATCCGTACACGCGCTCGCTGCTCTCGGCCACGCCCGCGATTTTCGAAGCGGACCGCCGCGTGAAGATCAAGCTCGAGGGCGAACTGCCTTCGCCGCTCAACCCGCCTTCTGGTTGCACGTTCCACCAACGTTGTCCATACGCGATCGACAGGTGTCGTAAGGAAGTTCCTGCACTTCGCGAAGTGGACGGCCGTCAGGTATCCTGCCATCGTGCAGAGGAGGTGGGGGAAGAGGATGGGCGGCCTATGCCGGCCTGAAGCGACGGCGGCGCGTCGCTTTAATGCTACGCGCCGCCAGTTGATGGGCGGCCATCGCGCCGCCTTTTTCACTGTTTTTTCCACCGTTTTCTCCGCCGCTCTTTCAATCGTTCCGGCTGCCGCTTTTGCCGTGGTTGCCGGGCTGTCTACGGCTGGTGGCGTGACATTCGGTGTGGTTTTGGGTTTGGCGTTCGTTGTGGCAGTTGCTGTGGCGTTGCGCGCGGCGTTGAAGACGGCGTCGAGCGCAGCGCTCTTGCTGGCGTTCGCGCTCGGCACGCTCGCAGGCGCGCCGGGCGATGCATTCGCCGGTGGCGCCGTCGCGGACACGCCCGGTGTGCGGCCGGCCGTGCCCGTGCCGCCAGGTGCTGCGCGCGGCTCGAACGGCGGCATTCCCGGCTTTCATGCCGCGCCTGCCGTGCCGAGCTACGCCTCCGGCACGACGGCTGGCGGTCCGGTGCGCACGCAGCCTGCGCGCATGCCGTTCTACGTCGCCACGCGCGGCAATCTCACGATCTATCTGCTCGGCACGCTCCATGTGGGCGACCCCGCCGACTACCCGCCTGGCCAGCCGTTTCGGCCACCGATTCTCGCGGCGCTCGCCGCGTCGCCCATTCTCGCGCTCGAGCTTTCCCCCGACGATCTGCTCGTTTCCCAGGACGACGTCTCGAAATACGGGGTGTGCAAGAAGCCGTGCCTGCCAGGCCTCTTGCCCGATCCGCTGTGGCAGAAACTCGAGGCGCGCATGCGCGGCAATCCCGAAGCGCTTGCCGAAATCCGCAAGATGCGGCCGTGGCTCGCCGCGCTGCTCGTGGAAACCTACGATTCGCTGAGCGCCGGTCTGCAGACCGAATACGGCACCGAGGCGCAACTGCAGAACGTGTTCCTGCGCTGGAAGGGCCGCCGCATCGTCGGGCTGGAGACGCTTTCCGAGCAGATGCGCGCCTTCACGAACCTGAGCCTTGCGCAGCAGCGCGAGATGCTCGCCCAGGATCTCGCGCAAACGCCGGCGCAAAATGTGTCCGACGTCCAAACGCTCCTGCACCTGTGGCGCGTGGGCGACGCCGACGCGATCGCCGCCTGGGAGTCGGCGCGCACCGAAAAGCTTTCGCACGACGCGCGAGTGGCGGCGTCGGTCGATAACCGCATCGTCTACGAGCGCAACCGGCGCTTCGTTGCGCGTATGCAGCAATACGTGGCGCCCAACAAGCCGCTCTTCGTGGCCGTCGGCGCCCTGCACCTGGGGGGCCCGAGAGGCGTGCTCCAGCTGCTGCGCCAGCGTGGGTTCAACGTCGATCCGGGTTGAACGCTGGCCTCGGCGCCGCTCGCCGCATCCTTGCGCCCGATCAAACGTCAGTTCGTTTAGTCAACCTTCGATATCGGCGGCTTGCGCGCGCGCCTACCATGCGGGTTTTGTGCTGCTGAGGTTGCCACCATGTTCCCTTCGTCCGCCGCTCAGGCGAACGCGCCCTGCGTGAGCGTCGTCACGCCCACCTGGAACCGTGAAGCGTTCTTGCCGCTTGCGTACCGCTCGTTCGCGTCGCAGCGCATGCCCGGGCTCGAATGGATCGTGATCGACGACAGCGACACGCCCAGCGCCTTCATGGCGAGTCTGAACGACGAGCGCGTGGTCTACCGCCATCTGCGCACGCGTTTGACGATTGGCGAAAAGCGCAATCTCGCGGCCGAGCTTGCGCGCGGCGAGGTCATCGCGCATTTCGACGACGACGAGGTCTATGCGCCCGACTACCTGAGCACGATGCTCGGTCAAATGCGCTTGCACGACGCGCAGTTCGTGAAGCTCGGCGCGTTCTTCCTGTACAGCTGCGTGTACGGCCAGTTCGCGTACTGGGACCTGATGCGCAAGAGCGGCCTGCATTTTTGCTGGTGCGCCGAGCCCATGACGGTGCTCAATTTCCCGCAGGACAACCCGGCCTTCGCCGACAACCATCTGGGCTACGGCTTCAGCTACGTCTATACGAAGGAGTTGTGGGCGGCACAGCCGTTCGAGCCGCGCTCGTTCAACGAAGACGGACGCTTCATCACGGCCGCGCGCTCGCGCGGCGCGCATCGCGCTTGTCACCGACGACGCGGGCCTGTGCCTGCACGTGCTTCATGCGCACAACACGTCGAAATGCTTTCCGCAGTTTTTGCTGCCCGAGGTACTCGTCGCGCGGCATTTTCCGCACTTTTGCGAGGCGCTCGACGCCGCTTCGCTGCGCGCCGCCTGAACGCAAAAAGCCGGCGTTCGCCGGCTTTTTCCGCGCGATGCGCGTGCGGTCCGTCAGAACCCGAATAGATTCAGCAGCACGATATTGGCCGCGAGAATGCCAAGCGCCGTGGGCACCTGCACGCGTATCACCGCGTTCTTGTCGGGCAGCTCCAGCAACGCGGCGGGCACCATGTTGAAGTTCGCGGCCATCGGCGTCATGAGCGTGCCGCAGTAGCCCGAGAACATGCCGATGGCGGCCATCATCGCGGGATTGACGTGGAACATGCCCACCAGCACCGGTACGCCCACGCCGCCCGTCATCACCGGAAACGCGGCGAAGCCGTTGCCCATGATGATCGTGAAGAGCGCCATGCCCACGCAATAGACCACGACGGCGACGAAGCGCACGTCCATGTTGATGTACGACGTCGTCACGTGCGCGACGGCCTTGCCCACGCCCGCATCCGAGAACACGAGACCGAGCATGCCGAGCATTTGCGGCAGGACGGCGGCCCACGAGAGCGCGTCGACGAGGCGGCGCGTTTCCTTCATCGACTGGCCGACGGTGTCGCGCGTGATGATGCAGGCAATCGCGAGCGCGATCACGCAGCCGATGCCGAAACCGATCAGCGTGACGTTCTTCGGGTCGAAGAGCGGCGTGCCGCCGAATACGAGATGGCTGGCCGCGAGCGTGATCACGACGGTGATCACGGGGATGGTGAGCGCGGGCACGAAGAGCTTGTTGCCCAGTCGCTTTGCGCTGGCGATACGGGTTTCGAGCGCGAGCACCTTGGGTTTGGCCGCGGTCACGCCGCCGAGACCCGCGATCAGCGCCATGGCGAGCACGAGCACGCCCACGACTTCGGCGGGCAGCAGGTCGCCGACGAGAAAGATGAGCGCGTAGAGCAGCCAGAAGCCGCCCGCCGTGAAGCGGCGCGGATGCTCGCGGTCCATCACGATCATGCCGCCCACGACGAGCAGCACGATGCCGAGCAGCCAGAAGAGCCAGTTGAGGGTGAGCGTCATGCTTCGTCTCCCTGCGTCCGGTCGGCAGCCGCAGCCTTGGCGTTGGCCGCCTTGCGCAAGCCGCCCAGCTCCCGTTCGAGCTTGCGGTCGAGCAGCCAGAGCCGCGCGCCGTGAATCAAAAATGCGCAGATCGCCGTGGGGATGCCCCAGAGCGCCACGTGGATCGGCTCGACCGACACGCCCGCTTCCTTGAGCAGCGTGACCATCAACACGACCGCCCCGAACGCGACGAAGATGTCCTCGCCAAAGAAAAGCCCCACGTTGTCGGTCGCGGCCGAGTACGCGCGCAGCTTGTAGCGCACGGCGTCGGAGAGCTTGCCGAAGCGGTTTTCAGTCGCGCCTTCGGCCATCGGCGCGATGAGCGGCCGCACCATCTGCGGATGGCCGCCCAAGCCCGTCAGTCCGACAGCGGCGGTGAGTTCGCGCACGAGCAGATAGACGATGAGCAGACGCCCGGCGGTAGCCGCCTTGATGCTGCCGATCCAGATCTGCGCGCGCTCGCGCAGGCCGTGGCGCTCGAGCAGCCCGATCACCGCGAGCGGCAGCAGGATGATGAGCGGGATGTTGCGGGTCTTGATGAAGCCGGTGCCGATGGCGGCGAGAATCTTGCCAGGCGGAAAGCCCCCGGCGAAACCGGTGACGACGGCCGCCGCGGCGACGATCAGCATCGGATTGAACCGCAATAAGAAGCCGGCGATGATGACGGCCACGCCGATTAGCGGCCATAAGTTGACGGTGCTCTGCATGTGGATCTCCAAACGTATTGGCTTGTCGTTGATTGCCGCGGGTGGCGGCGTTGACTTCGCGGCTCTGATGGCCGTTCGTACAACTACGAACCTGCTGGGTACAACTACGTCTGCAACTTGCGCTGCCGGGGGGATTGCCTTGCGAAAACCTTGGGTGCTGCCGTTCGAGCGGCGCGCGGCGTTTGCCGCGCGCCTTGCTGCATTGAAGCCGAGGGAGCGTCAGACTTCGCCTGGGCCTGCCGCGCGCACGCCGATGCCCGCGTCGTCGAGCGCCGATCGGATGCGCCGCGCGAACGCGAGGGCATGCGGGCCGTCGCCGTGCAGGCAAATGGTCTGCGCGTTGAGCGGCACCCAGGCGCCGTTCACGGCCTGCACGCGTTGCTCGCGGATCATCGCGAGCGTGCGCGCGAGCACGGTGTCTTCGTCGTCGAGCAGCGCGCCCGGCTCGCTGCGCGGCACGAGCGAGCCGTCCGCGCGGTAGCCGCGGTCGGCGAACACTTCCTCGATCGCGACGAGCCCCGCCTCGCGCGCCGCCGTCACGAGCCCGCTGCCCGCGAGCGCGAACACCGTCACGGAAGGATCGAAATCATGCACGGCGGAGACGATCGCCTCGGCGATCTGCGGATCGCGCGCGGCCTGGTTGTAGAGCGCGCCGTGCGGCTTCACGTGGGCGATGCGGCCGCCTTCGGCCTGAGCGATCGCGGAGAGCGCGCCGAGCTGGTAGAGCACGCCCGCGTAGATCTCCTCGGGCGGCAGGTTCATCTCCTTGCGGCCGAAGTTCTCCGGGTCGTTGAAGCTCGGATGCGCGCCGATCGACACGCCTTTTTCCACGGCCCAGCGCACGCATTCGCGCATGGCATTGGCGCCGCCCGCGTGCCAGCCGCACGCGATGTTGGCCGAGCTCACGAGGTCGAGCAGCGCCTCGTCGGAGCCGCAGCCTTCGCCGAGATCGGCGTTCAGATCGATAGTGGTCATGATGTGTTCCTCTTACTGCTCGTCTTTCCGATAGTGCTTGAAAATCACGCGCTCGCGGCCGCGCTTGAAACTCCGTTCGCGCGGCGGCTCGCATAGCGCTCGTCGTGCATGGCGATCGCGGCGTCGATCTGCCGCAAATACGCCCGTTCCTCTTCCAGCGCCGCACGCGCGGCGGTCGGGGTCGCTTCCATGAAACGCACGCCGCCGGTCAGCCGCACCTGGGCGAGCTTCCACCAGTCGGCGCGAATCACGGCGCCGATCTTCGGGTAGCCGCCCGTGGTCTGCGCGTCGGCCATCAGCACGATGGGCTGGCCGCTCGGCGGCACCTGAATCGTGCCAGGCAGCACCGCGTGCGAGAGCAGGTCCGCGCCATTCGTGCGCGCGAGCGGTGTGCCCGTGAGCCGAAAGCCCATGCGGTTGCTGTTGGGCGTGATCTGCCATTCGTCGGACCAGAACGCGCGCTGCGCCTCGGCTGTGAAGCTGTCGTACTCGGGGCCGCGCAGCACGCGCACGGGCACGGCCCACGCCATGCCGTCCGGATGGCGGCCGCGCCGGTGATGCGGCTCGTCGGCCAGCGCGAAGCTGCACCACACGGGCGCCTTCACGCCGAAGGCCGGCGCGCCGGGATCGAGCGCCGCGCGCTCGCGGCCCGGCGCGAACGAGGCGCCGATGGCAAGGCGGTCGCCGTCTTTGAGCGCGCGGCCTGCAAGGCCGCCGAAGCCCGCCGCGAGGTCGGTGCTGCGCGAGCCGAGCATGGGCAGCACGTCGATGCCGCCCGCCACGCACACATAGGCGCGCATGCCGCGCTTCGCGCCGTTCAGCACCAGTTCTTCGCCGGCGGCCACGGGCAGGCTCCACCACGACCAGACCGGGCTGCCGCCGAGCGTGGCGCCGAAGTCGGTGCCCGTAATGGCGACGCGCGTGGCGCGCGCGAAGCGCAGCGCGACGGGGCCGAAGGTGATCTCGATGCCAGCCGCGTCGGGCCGGTTGCCGACGAGACGGTTGCCCACTTCGAGCGCGAGCGTATCGAGCGCGCCGCCGGTGGCGACGCCCAGATGGCGGTAGCCGGGGCGGCCGAGATCCTGGACCGTGGTGAGCAGGCCCGCGCGCAAGACTTCGATCATGCGTGGAGCTCCGCGATGGTGAAACGCACGCGGTCGCCGGGCATGAGCAGCGTGGGCGGGTTGCGCGCGGGGTCGAACAGCTTCGCGGCGGTGCGGCCGATCAGTTGCCAGCCGCCGGGCGAGGCGGCCGGATAAATGCCCGTCTGCTCGCCGCCGATGCCTACCGATCCGGCCGGGACGGTCAGGCGCGGCTCGCGGCGGCGCGGCGTGTGCAGCTGGGGTTCGAGTCCGCCGAGATAAGCGAAACCGGGTTGGAAACCGAGGAAGAACACCGTGTAGACGCCTGCGGCGTGGCGCGCAGCAACGTCGGCGGCGGCGAGCGAGCAGTGCTGCGCGACCGTTTCGAGATCGGGCCCGTCGTCGCCGCCATAGACCACCGGTATCTCAATTTCGCGGCCGGCTTCGCTCGCGTCTTCGGCGTCGCGCCAGGCTTCCCGCAGCGCGCCGGCGAGCGCCGCGGCGTCGGCCGAGAGCGGATCGAAGGTGATCGTCAGATTGTTCATGCCGGGCACCACTTCGCGCACCGGCGCCCAGCCGCGCGCGAGCGCGGCGACGGCCCAGACGCGGCGCTGGACCTCGAGCGTGGCGGGCGGCGGCGCTTCGCAGACAAGCGCTTCGTCACCGAGAGGAAAAATGCGAGGGTCAGAATTCGGCATGTTGGATCGATCAGGGGACGGGTTCGGTCGGTCGAAAGTTTGCGCAGGCAGACGCTCGACGCCGTTCCTTCCTAGCGTACATTGTCGATAAATTATCTACAATTTATCAATAAGCGTTTTCGCCAGGCGCACCGAAAACGCGCTGCAATTACACTCACGCCACGCCGCTTTGCCACTTCGACCACCGACTACCGGGTTATCTGCCATGTCGCGCCAGCCGACCAAGATCGTTTCGTCCGAACATCTCGTCTCCGAGTCGAGCGCCGAGCTTTCCGAGTTCGAGTACGCGCTCATCATGGCGAGCAACGCGTTCAACCGCTGGATGGTGCGCTGCATGTCGGCGGCGGGCGTGAAGGACATGACGCCGATCGAGGTGTCGCTGCTCCATCACGTCGGCCATCGCGAGCGGCGCAAGAAGCTTGCGGATATCTGCTTCGTGCTCAACATCGAGGACACGCACGTGGCCACGTATGCGTTGAAGAAGCTCGTCTCCAGAGGGTATGTAAAAAGCGAAAAGACCGGCAAGGAAGTCTTCTTTTCGGTCACGCCCGAAGGGCAGGCGCTATGCCTGCGCTACCGCGACGTGCGCGAAAGCTGCCTCATCGCGACGCTCAAGGAAAGCGGCCTCACAAACCAGCAGATCGGCGAGGCCGCGCAGCTCATGCGCAATGCGTCGGGGCTCTATGACACGGCCGCGCGCGCGGCGGCTTCGCTTTGATGCGCGCTTTGGCCAACTAAGGCGCGTTCAGCGTTCGCGTGAACGTTGGCAAAGATGCGTGGCGGCTTCGGTCACCACGGCGTCGAGCGGCAGGTCGTGCGCTTCGCGCGCGAGCACGCCGTCGTCGATGCGGCACGCTTCATAGGCAATGCCCACCGTGACGGGCAACGCCTCGCCGGGCCAGGCAGCCAGCGTGCGGTCGTAGTAGCCCCCGCCGTAGCCTAAGCGATAGCCGTCGCGATCGAAACCCACGCACGGCACGAGAAGGAGATCGGGCACGATTACTTCCTGCGACTGCGGCTCGAGTATCCCGTGATGGCCTTCGCGCATCGGCGCGTCCGGCGTCCAGGCGTGGAACACGAGCGGCGTGTGGCGCTCGGGAATGGCGGGCAGGGCGGAGCGCCGTGACGCGCCGGCGGCGAGCCAGCCAGTGATCCAGGCGCGCGCATCGAATTCGCCGCGCAAGGGCCAATAGAACCCGATCGAGTGCGGCGAAAATTGTGCGACTAGCGCATCGAGTCGAGCCGTCAGTGCCGCACCGATTGCCACGTCTGAAGCCGCCTCAATTCGCCGAGGAAGCAGCCTTGCACGCCAGTCCTTTTTGGATTCCGTGTGAGGGTTGCGTGCTATGCTTGGGTTCACCTCGCGCTCCAGAAATAACGATGTCCAAACGCCTTGTCCGAGTATATCGCGTGGTCGGTCTCGCACTGACTGCCGCGGCACTCGTAGCATGCAGCACGGCGGACGCCGTGCGCCCCGTCGCACTGCCCGTAGGCGCAGTTCTTTCGAACGACGACCAGACTTTCATCCAGCTTCGCGAAGCCGCGCGCAATAACGATCCCGCGCGCGCCGCGCAACTCGCCGCGATGATTCCCGATTACCCGGCGCCGTCGTATCTCGAATACTTCCAGCTCAAGCCGCAGCTGTTCGATTCGCAAGGCCACGCGCGCGTGGACGCGCCCGATGCGCCGGTGCTGTCGTTCCTGCAGCGCTACGACGGCCAGGCGATCGCCGACCGGTTGCGCAACGACTATCTGCTCGTGCTGGGCGCGCGCCACGACTGGGCGAATTTCGACCAGCAATA
Source organism: Paraburkholderia acidiphila (assembly GCF_009789655.1). Taxonomy (GTDB): domain Bacteria; phylum Pseudomonadota; class Gammaproteobacteria; order Burkholderiales; family Burkholderiaceae; genus Paraburkholderia; species Paraburkholderia acidiphila. The sequence continues at coordinate 2,959,599 of NZ_CP046909.1, read as the reverse complement.
TCCGCGCTTCGTGCTCAACGACGACACGCAGGTGAAGTGCTACGCGCTCGAATCGCGCGCGGCGCGCGGCGAGAACGTCGCAAACGATGCGCGCGCGCTGCTCACCGACCCGCGCTACTACGGCGACGGCTGCGTCGATCTCATCACCGCGCTTGCCATCAAAGGTCAATTCTCGAGCGACGACGTGTGGCAGCAGATCCGCCTCGCCTACGAGCAGAACCAGACCTCGGCTGGCGCGAAGCTGCTCGACGGCCTGTCGCAGCGCCCCGACCCGACGGCGTTCAGCCAGGCGGTGAGCACGCCGCCGCTCACGCTCGCGCAAGGTGTTTCCGGCGATCCGCAATCGCACCAGCTCGCACTGCTCGCCGTCACTGTGATGGCGCGTAACGATCCGGCCATGGCTGCCGCTACTTATGCCGCCGTCGCGCCGCAGCTCACGTCGCCGGAGCGCGCGATCGGCTGGGGCACGATCGGCTATCAGGGCGCGCAAAAGCGCCTGCCCGCCGCACTCGACTGGTATCGCCTCTCGGCCAACGCGCCGCTTTCGTACCCGGCTTACGAATGGCGTACGCGCGCAGCGCTGCTGGGCGGCGACTGGACGATGGTGCGCTGGTCGATCGAACAAATGCCGGCCGCGCTGCGCGCGCAACCGTCGTGGGTCTACTGGCATGCACGCGCGCTCAAGCAGGCGGGAGAAACGGGCTTGGCGAGCAAGGAGTTCGCGTCGATCTCACAGGGCTATAACTTCTACGGCCAGCTCGCCACCGAAGAGCTCGGCCAGAAGATCACGATCCCGCCAAAGACCACGGTGAGCGACGCCGACATCGCCCAGGCCGCGCAAACGCCGGGCTTCGCGCTCGCACAGCGCTTCTACGCGCTGAACCTTCGGCTCGAAGGCAATCGCGAATGGAACTGGCCGCTGCGCGGCATGAGCGATCGCCAGTTGCTCGCCGTCGCCGAATACGCGAAGCGCATCCAGTTGCTCGACCGCACCGTCAACACGGCCGACCGCACGCAAACCGAACACGACTTCTCGCTGCGCTACATCGCGCCGTTCCGCGACGTCGTGGAGCGCGACGCGCAAACCAACGGCCTCGACGTCGAATGGGCCTATGGCCTGATCCGCCAGGAATCGCGTTTCATTCTCAATGCGAAGTCGGGCGTCGGCGCGAGCGGCCTCATGCAGATCATGCCGGCCACCGCGCAGATGGTGGCGAAGAAGATCGGGCTCGGCCCGCTGTCGCGCGACCAGCTCAACGATCTCGACACCAATATCCTGCTCGGAACGAACTATTTGTCGATGATCTACAATCAGTTCGACGGCTCCGCCGTGCTCGCCACCGCGGGCTACAACGCCGGGCCGGGCCGCCCGCGCGCGTGGCGCCAGACTTTGCAGGGCGGCGTCGAGGGCGCCATCTTCGCGGAAACCATTCCGTTCCAGGAAACCCGCGATTACGTGAAAAACGTGTTGTCGAACACGGTCTACTATGCGGCGCTGTTCGAGGGCCGTCCGCAATCGCTGAAGGCGCGTCTCGGCTATATCTCGCCGTAAGCGCCGGGTCGTCGCGCCGCGCCGCTTCCCGTCATACGGATCGCGCGGCATGACGGCACGCTGCGCGATCCGCCTTCTGGCCGGCGCGCTGCGGGACGAACCGGACCTCGTACGCGGCGGCGCCGTCTGCCCGAGGAGGTCGAAGATGCGACATCAAGCCATTGCGGTCATCGGCGGTTCGGGATTCATCGGCAGCCATCTCGTCAACGCGCTCGTCGAGGCGGGCAAGGACGTACGCGTCGCCACCCGCCGCCGCTACAACGCCCGCCATCTCACCCTGCTACCCGTCGACGTGATCGAGACCGATGTGTCCGATCCGGTCGCGCTTGCCGCGTTCGTCGAAAACGCGGATGCGGTCATCAATCTCGTCGGCACGCTCAACGGCGGGCGCGGCGACCCCTACGGGCCGGGATTCGCGAAACTGCACGTCGAGTTGCCCACCAGGATCGTCGCCGCTTGTGAAGGCAAGGGCGTACATCGACTCATCCACGTAAGCGCGCTCGGCGCCGACCCGCGCGGGCCAAGCATGTATTTGCGCTCGAAGGGCGACGGCGAGAAGGCCGTGCACGCGGCCACGGCGCTGGCCACGACGATCTTCCGGCCTTCTGTCGTGTTCGGCCCCGAAGATATGTTCCTCAACCGCTTCGCGCTGCTGCAGCGGCTTTTTCCGATGATTCCGCTCGCCATGCCCGACGCGAAGTTCCAGCCCGTGTTCGTGGGCGACGTGTCGAAGGCGATCGTCAATGTGCTCGATCTCGATGCTGCGAGCGGGCACACTTACGAACTCGGCGGCCCGACGGTCTACACGCTCGAGCAGTTGCTGCAGTATTGCGGCGAAGTAGTGGGGCGCCACGCACGCATCGTGCGGCTGCCCGACGCGTTTGGGCGCTTGCAGGCGCTGTCGTTCGAGATGGCGCCCGGCGTGCCGGTGCTCACACGCGATAATCTCGATTCGATGAAGGTGGACAGCGTGCTCACCGGTCCGCTCGCACCCGAACTCGATATCGAGCCGGCGAGCATCGAATCGATCGCGCCGCTCTATCTCGCCGACGCCTCGCTGCGCTCGCGGCTGAACATCTTTCGCGCCAGCGCTGGTCGGTAGCCGGTAAGCGGCCTGCCAACCAGGGCTCTTTCAACTCACTATGGTCATGTGAACAATGAAGCTCGTAATCGGAGACAAGAACTATTCGTCGTGGTCGATGCGCCCGTGGGTGCTGCTCAAGCACTTCGGCATTGCGTTCGAGGAAGTGCTGATCGAGCTCGACGAGCCCGGCACCAAGTCCTCGATCCTCGCATTCTCGGCCTCGGGCAAGGTGCCGTGCCTCGTTTCCGACGACGGCTTTTCCGTGTGGGATTCGCTCGCGATTGCCGAGACGCTCGCCGAACGCTTCCCGCAGCTCGCGCTGTGGCCGCGCGACGCGAACGCGCGGGCTCGCGCGCGCAGCGTGAGCGCGGAGATGCACTCGGGCTTCGGCGAAGTGCGCAACCACATGCCGATGAACATCCGCAAGGTCAAGCCCGGCGCCGGTGCCACGCCGGGCGCGCTCGCCGATGTCGCACGCATCGACGCGCTCTGGCGCGAGTGCCTGGCCGCGAGCGGCGGGCCCTTCCTGTTCGGCGAATTCAGCATTGCCGACGCGATGTATGCGCCGGTCGTCATGCGCTTCAATAGCTACCAGCCGAAGCTCTCGCCCGAAGCCGCCGCTTACGCCCAGCGCGTGAGCGCGCTGCCCGCGGTGGCCGAGTGGGTGGAAGCCGCGCGCAGCGAAACACACATCGTCGCCGACGACGAACGCGACGACGAATGAAGATCTATGTCGTAGGCGGCGCGATTCGCGACGAGATGCTCGGGCTGCCCGTGCGCGACCGCGACTATGTCGTGGTGGGCGCGACGCCCGAGCAGATGGCCGCGCAGAGTTATCGTCCGGTGGGCAAGGACTTTCCGGTCTTTCTGCATCCCGAAACGCACGAGGAGTACGCGCTCGCGCGCACCGAGCGCAAGACGGCGGCGGGCTATCACGGCTTCCAGTTCTTCTACGCGCCCGACGTGACGCTCGAGGAAGACCTCGCGCGGCGCGACCTCACGATCAACGCCATGGCGCGGGAAGTGCAGCCGGGTGGCGTGCTCACAGGAGAAGTCGTCGATCCGTTCGGCGGCGCGCGCGATCTCGAAGCCCGCGTGTTTCGCCACGTGAGCGACGCATTTCTCGAAGACCCCGTGCGCATTCTGCGTATCGCGCGCTTTGCCGCGCGTTTCGCCGATTTCACCGTGGCGCCTGAAACGCTCGAACTCATGCGCGAGATGGTCGCTTCGGGCGAAGTCGATGCACTCGTGCCCGAACGCGTGTGGCAGGAAATCGCTCGCGGTCTGATGGAGGCGAAGCCTTCGCGCATGTTCGAGGTGCTGCGCGATTGCGGCGCGCTCGCGCGTGTGCTGCCCGAACTCGACGCGCTGTGGGGTGTGCCGCAACGCGCCGACTATCACCCGGAAATCGATACGGGCGTGCACGTGATGATGGTGATCGACCATGCGGCCGCGCAGGGTTACACGCTGCCGGTGCGCTTCGCGGCGCTCACGCACGATCTCGGCAAAGGCACGACGCCCGAAGACGTGCTGCCGCGTCACATTGGCCACGAAGGGCGCAGCGTCGATCTGCTCAAGCCGCTTTGCGATCGTCTGCGCGTGCCGAACGATTGCCGCGACCTCGCGGTGCTGGTCGCGCGCGAGCATGGCAACGTGCATCGCGTGATGGATATGGGGGCGGCGGCGCTCGTGCGCATGCTCGAGCGTTGCGACGCGCTGCGCAAGCCAGCGCGGTTTGCCGAGGCGCTGCAGTCTTGCGAGTCGGACTTACGCGGGCGGCTGAACTGGGAGAACGCGCCTTATCCGCAGGCCGAACGCTTGCGCGTGGCGCTCGTGGCCGCGCGCGGCGTAGATGCGGGGGCGATTGCGCGCTCGATCGAGCGTGGTGGCGCCGAGAAGATCAAGGAAGCAGTGCACGAGGCGCGCGTGGCGGCGGTGGAAGGCGCGCTTGCTGCGGCCTGAGTTGCGAGAATCGCGCGCGTGCGCTTAGAGCACGCGCACGAGAAACGATAGCGCCATCGAAAGCACGAGCGTCGACATGAACGGCAGCGGATACTCGCGGCCGAAAATGCGCAGCGTGATGTCGCCGGGCAGCCGCCCGATGCCGAGCTTCCTGAGCCACGGCTGCGCGCTGGAGAGAATCGCGACCGCGATGAAGGTGGTGAGGAACCAGCGGATCATGGTCGCGTGGCGTGAGCGTCAGAGCGTGTGGCTGCGGTCGCCGCGCGCGAACGCCGCGATGGTCTCGTCGATGCCGCGCGAGAACGCGATCACCTTGAATAGCTCGCCCATCTCCGCTTCGGAAACGAGTTTCTGCACCGCGTTCGCGGCGGGCAGGAAGCGCTGCGGGTCGCGCGGATCGATTTCGCCGAGCACGTCGGTAATGCCTGCGTTCATCAGAAAACGCGCCTGCGTGGTGTAGCCAAGCAGGTCCGCGCCCGCTTCGACGCCCGCTTCGGCAATGCCCGAGAATTCCACGTGCGCGGTGATGTCCTGCAAGCCGGGATAGAGGAACGGGTCGCCATGCGCACGGTGCCGGTAGTGGCACATCAGCGTGCCTTGCACGCGCTGCGCGTGGTAGTACTCGTGGCGCGGAAATCCATAGTCGATGAAGAACGCCGCGCCACGCTTGAGCATCGCGCAGACCGTGCGCGTGAACGCGAGCGCGGCTTCGTGCGTTTCGCTCACGTAGTCTTCGCTGCCTTCCACGCCCGCGAGCGCGCTCTCGGGGCCGCCGTTTGCCCAGCTGGCGTCGCGTCCCGAGTTCGCGGGCTGATCGGCGAAGGCGAGGGCGCCTTCTGCGTTCACGCTCACGCCGCGCTCGTGCCACACGGCGTCCTTGCGCGCGAACAGGCGGACCGGCATGGCGTCGAGCACCTCGTTGCCGATCACGACGCCTTCGAACTGCTCGGGCAGCGCGTCGAGCCACGTCACGCGATCGAGGAGCGCGGGTGCGAGCTGCGCAATAGTCTCGCGCTGGCGCTCGCGCAATTCGCCCGACAGGTCGACGATTGCGTAGGAGTCGAATCGCACACCGGCCGCTTCCAGTGCGAGCATCACGCCTGCTGCGAGACGCCCGGTGCCCGCGCCGAATTCCATCAAGCGGTGCGTGCCGCTGGCGGCGAGCGCTTCGCCCACGGCGCGCGCGAGCGTCGCTGCAAAGAGCGGCGATAGTTCGGGGGCGGTCACGAAGTCGCTGCCGTCGTCGGCGAAGAGGCCGAACTTGCGCGCTCCGCCGCTGTAGTAGCCGAGCCCCGGCGCGTAGAGCACGCGCTCCATGTAGCGGTCGAACGGGAGCCACCCGCCCGCCGCCGCGATCTCGGCACGCAGTGTGGCCGCGAGCGCCTCGGACTGCGCGAGCGCGATCGGCTCGGGAACAGGTAAACTATCGGGTTCGTGAGCTTTCGGATTCATCCCCGCATTGTAAATGAGCGCAACTCCCGGCATCCGCCCGGCTGACGCCGCCATGAGCGCATCCGGCGAAGGATCGCACCCCGATTCCAACGCCCAGGCGCCCGTCGTGCTGGTGACGGGCGGCGCACGCCGCATTGGCCGCGAGCTGTCGCTCGGCTTTGCGGCGCGCGGCTGGGACGTCGCGGTGCACTACGGCGAGTCGCGCGAGGCCGCCGACGAAGTGGTCGCGCGAATCGCGGCGCTGGGCCGCAGGGCCGTGGCGCTGCACGCCGACCTCGGCGACGAAGCCCAGGTGGCGCGGCTCGTGCCGGACTGCGCCGCGGCGCTCGGCCGTCCTGTGTGCGTGCTCAACAACGCGTCGCGCTTCGACGAGGACACCGCGCGGGACGTGGGCTACACGAAGCTGCTGCAGCTCATGGCGATCAACGTGGGCGCGCCGCTCGTGCTCGCGCGCATGCTGTACGAGGCAACGCCCGAGGCAGCGGTGGACGACGAGACGCTGCGCACGTGTGTGATCAACGTGCTCGACCAGAAGCTGTACAACATGAATCCCGACTATCTGTCGTACACGCTGACGAAGGCCGCGCTGCAGAACGCCACCGTCGCGCTCGCTCAGGCGCTCGCGCCGAAGGTGCGCGTGGTGGGGCTCGCACCCGGCCTCACGCTGCAGTCGGGCGACCAGACGCCGGAGAGCTTCGCCGCCGCGCACCAGGTCACGCCGCTCAAGCGCGCGTCGCGGCCGGCGGATCTCGTGGAAGCCGCGCTGTATCTCGCGCGGGCTTCGGGCGTGACCGGCACGACGCTCGTCGTGGACGGCGGCCAGCACCTCGTGCCGCTGCCGCGCGACGTGATGTTTTTGACGGGCAACTAAAGCCCAAACGTTGGTTGCATCAAAATTTGCAACTAAATGCATAGCCCGCTGCGCGCAGGACTGCGAGCCAGCGATGCTGACGAAGACAAAGGAACGCAAACCGCCGCGCACGAGCGGTTTTGCAGACCGGCTGAACGACCCGCCGGGCGCGCCGCGCCGGCATACGTGCGAGAGAACGCACGCTTTTATCGACTGGAACCCACATGTCCACCGTTTTGCTTCACCCCCGGCTCGCCGATTGCCGCCGGCTTTTCCTGCGCGACTACGAAGTGCACATCAACATCGGCGTGCACGACTTCGAGAAGCGCGGCGAACAACGCGTCGTCATCAATGTCGATCTGTTCGTGCCGCTCGCTTCGACCACGCCGCACGAGGACAAGCTGCGCGAAGTCGTCGACTACGACTTCATGCGCTCGACGGTCGCTGAACGCGTGGGCAAAGGCCATATCCATCTGCAGGAGACGTTGTGCGACGACCTCGCCGCGGCGCTCCTCTCGCACGAACTCGTGCGCGCCGTGCGCGTCTCGACCGAGAAGCCCGACATTTATCCGGACTGCGACGCGGTGGGCGTCGAGGTCTTTCGCATCAAAGAGGACTGATTCATGAACGCCCCCGAAACGCTCCCCGTCGGCGAGGACGCCGCGACCGAAGAGACGGGCCGCCAGGCGCTCACGCGCCGCGAGCAGAAAGAAGCCTACGAGAACAACAAGCTGTTCAAGCGCATCGTCCGTCAGGTCGGCCAGGCGATCGGCGACTACAACATGATCGAGAACGGCGACAAGGTCATGGTGTGCCTGTCGGGCGGCAAGGACAGCTACGCGATGCTCGACGTGCTGCTGCGCCTGCGCGAGCGCGCGCCGATCGACTTCGACATCGTCGCGGTGAACCTCGACCAGAAGCAGCCGGGCTTTCCGGAGCACGTGCTGCCTGAATATCTCGACAAGGTGGGCGTGCCGTACCACATCGAGAACCAGGACACGTACAGCATCGTCAAGCGCCTCGTGCCCGAGGGTAAGACTACGTGCTCGCTGTGCTCGCGCCTGCGCCGGGGCATCCTGTACCGCGTGGCGGGCGAACTGGGCGCGACCAAGATCGCGCTCGGCCATCATCGCGACGACATTCTTCAAACGCTGCTGCTGAACCTGTTCTACGGCGGCAAGCTGAAGGGCATGCCGCCCAAGCTGCAGTCGGACGACGGCAAGAACGTCGTGATCCGCCCGCTCGCCTACGTGAAGGAAACCGATCTCGAGAAGTACGCGGTGCTGCGCGAATTCCCGATCATTCCGTGCAACCTGTGCGGCAGCCAGCCGAACCTGAAGCGCGCGGAGATGAAGGCGCTGATCCGCGAGTGGGACAAGCGCTTCCCGGGCCGCGTGGAGAACATGTTCAACGCGCTCGGCAACGTCGTGCCCTCGCACCTCATGGACGCGAACCTGTTCAACTTCGCGGACCTGCGCGCGACAGGCGTGGCCGATCCGGCCGGCGATATCGCGTTCGACGAGGAGCCTTGTTCGACCGACCCAGCGCCCGCGGAAGGTACGGCGATCAAGTTCACGCCGTTCGACGATCTTTAAGCCGCGCGGTTAGAGCCGGCCCTGTGGTTTTGTCTTAAACGCTCCGACCCCGCATCGGAGCGTTTTTCATTTCAGGCCGATATTCTGAAAAGCAGTTGTAAAACAATGTTTATCGGGGCACGAGAGCCCGCCTGGCCGGCGTGTCGGGGATATCCCGCATGCTAAAATCGGCCGCTTCATTCCTCATCCAGTCACTGATGCAATGAACATCGTGATCCTCGCGGCAGGCATGGGCAAACGCATGCACTCCGCGCTGCCGAAAGTGCTTCATCCGCTCGCCGGCAAGCCGCTCCTCTCGCACGTTATCGATACTGCCCGCACGCTTTCGCCCACACGGCTCGTCGTCGTGGTTGGCCATGGCGGCGAAGCCGTGCGCGAAGCCGTTGGCGCGCCCGACGTCCAGTTCGCGCTGCAGGCGCAGCAGCTCGGCACGGGCCACGCGCTCGCGCAGGCGCTGCCGCTGCTCGACGCGAACGTGCCCACGCTCGTGCTCTACGGCGACGTGCCGCTCACGCGCGCTTCCACGCTCAAGCGTCTTGTGGAAACCGCCGGGCCGAACGGTTACGGCATCCTCACCGTCACGCTCGACGACCCGACCGGTTACGGCCGCATCGTGCGCGACGCGGCGGGCCAGGTCGAGCGCATCGTCGAGCAGAAGGACGCGAACGAAGCGCAGCGCAAGATCGCCGAGATCAACACCGGTATCGTCGTGACGCCTACCGCGCCGCTCGCGGGCTGGCTTGCGGCGCTCAAGAACGACAACGCGCAGGGCGAGTATTACCTCACCGATGTCGTGGAAGCCGCGATCGCCGCCGGTCATCCGGCCGTGACCGCGCAGCCCGACGACGAATGGGAAACGCTCGGCGTGAACAGCAAGCAGCAGCTTGCCGAACTCGAGCGCGTGCATCAGCGCACGGTGGCCGAGGCGTTGCTCGTGGCGGGCGTCACGCTCGCGGACCCGGCGCGCATCGACGTGCGCGGCTCGCTCACGTGCGGGCGCGACGTGTTCATCGACGTGAACTGCGTATTCGAAGGCGACGTGACGCTGGCGGACAACGTGAGCGTCGGCCCGAATTGCGTGATTCGCAGCGCGTCGATCGGCGCGGGTACGCGTGTGGACGCCTACACCCATATCGAGAACGCAGCGGTCGGCGCGAACGCGGTGCTAGGTCCCTATGCGCGGCTGCGCCCCGGCGCGAAGCTCGCCGACGACGTGCACGTAGGCAACTTCGTCGAAGTGAAGAACGCGAACATCGGCGTGGGCTCGAAGGCGAATCACCTGAGCTACGTAGGCGACGCCGACGTGGGTGCGGGTGTGAACATCGGCGCGGGCACCATCACCTGCAACTACGACGGCGCAAACAAGCACCGCACGATCATCGAGGACAACGTGTTCGTGGGTTCGGATACGCAACTCGTCGCGCCCGTGCGCGTGGGCCGTGGCGTGACCATCGCGGCGGGCACGACGGTGTGGAAGGACGTGCCCGAAGCGACGCTCGTGCTCAACGAGAAAACGCAGATTGCGAAAACCGGCTACGTTCGTCCGGTCAAGAAAAAGAACTGAACGGTTGAAACCCGGCGCCGCTCGCGTGAAAGTGAAAACACGCACGGCGCCCACGCCTCTCATTGCAAAGGATCGAATCCATGTGCGGCATCGTCGGCGCGGTAGCGCTTCGTAACATCGTTCCCGTCCTGATCGAAGGACTGCGGCGCCTCGAATATCGCGGCTACGATTCGTGCGGCGTCGCCGTCGTGACCGCCGACGGCCCGCAGCGCGTGCGCAGCGTCGCTCGCGTGGCCGAGCTCGACGAGCAGGTTCGCGAGGCTCACTTCGAAGGCGTGACCGGCATCGCGCATACGCGCTGGGCCACGCACGGCGCGCCCACGGTGAACAACGCGCACCCGATCTTCTCTCGCGACACGCTCGCGATCGTGCACAACGGCATCATCGAGAACTACGAGTCGCTGCGCGAGATGCTGCGCGCGAAGGGCTACGAGTTCGTTTCGCAGACCGACACCGAAGTCATCGCCCACCTGATCCACAGCCTGTATCAAGGCGACCTGTTCGCCGCCGTGCGCGCGGCCGTGCAGCAGCTCGCGGGCGCGTATGCGATCGGCGTCGTGCACAAGAACCAGCCGCATACGGTGGTCGGCGCGCGCGCCGGTTCGCCGCTCGTGGTGGGCTACGGCAAAGGCGAGAATTTCATCGCCTCGGACGGCCTCGCCATTGCGGGCAGCGCCGAGCACATCAGCTATCTGGAAGAGGGCGATGTGTGCGAGATCACGCTGGAAGGCGTGCGCATTGCCGACCGCGCGGGCAACATCGTGACGCGGGAAGTGCGCGACGTGCAGGCCTACGGCGCATACGGCGGCGCGGTCGATCTCGGCCCGTATCGCCACTACATGCAGAAGGAAATCTTCGAGCAGCCGCGCGCGATCTCGGACACGATTCCCGCCACCGACGCGTTCACGCCCGAGTTGTTCGGCGACAACGCGCCAGAGGTGTTCAAGGGCATCGACAGCATTCTGATTCTCGCGTGCGGCACGAGCTATTACGCGGGCCTCACGGCGAAGTACTGGCTCGAGTCGGTGGCGAAGATCCGCACCGATGTCGAGATCGCGAGCGAGTACCGCTATCGCGAGTCGGTGCCGAATCCGCGCGCGCTCGTCGTGACGATCTCGCAGTCGGGCGAGACCGCCGACACGCTGGCTGCGCTCAAGCACGCGCAGTCGCTCGGCATGGAGCACACGCTCGCGGTGTGCAACGTGGCGACGAGCGCGATGGTGCGCCTGACCGAGTTCAAGTTCCTCACGCACGCGGGGCGCGAGATTGGCGTGGCGTCGACGAAGGCGTTCACCACGCAGCTCGTTGGCCTTTTCATTCTCGCTGTCACGCTCGGCAAGCTGCGCGGTCATGTGAATGCAGAGCAGGAAGCCACGTATCTGAAACTGCTGCGCCACCTGCCGGCCGCGCTCAACGGCGTGCTCGCGCTGGAGCCGCAGATCATCGCGTGGTCGGAAGAGTTCGCACGCAAGGAAAACGCGCTCTTCCTCGGGCGCGGGCTGCATTACCCGATCGCGCTCGAAGGCGCGCTCAAGCTCAAGGAAATCTCGTACATCCACGCCGAGGCGTATCCGGCGGGCGAACTCAAGCACGGACCGCTTGCGCTCGTGACGGAGGCGATGCCCGTGGTGACGGTGGCGCCCAACGACGCGCTGCTCGAAAAGCTCAAGTCGAACATGCAGGAAGTGCGCGCGCGCGGCGGCCAGCTTTACGTGTTCGCCGATGCCGATACGCACATCACGAGCGAAGACGGCATCCACGTGATTCGCATGCCGGAGCACTACGGGCTGCTTTCGCCGATCCTGCACGTCGTGCCACTGCAACTGCTCGCGTATCACACGGCGTGCGTGCGCGGCACCGATGTGGACAAGCCGCGTAATCTCGCGAAGTCGGTGACGGTGGAGTGAGGTTTTTCGCGCGCTGAACGTGCCGGTTGAAAGAGGGGATGCCACTACGGCATCCCTTTTTTATTGGTTCGATCACCGCAGGAGGCGTTGAGAGGCCGCTCAGGCGGCTGGCGCGGTCCGCAGAGTGGCGCTACGTGCCCGCATGCGCTGCAGAGCCTCTGAGGCCGCCTGGTGCGCGCGTTGGGACCGCGAGCGCGTTCGCCATTGCGCCCCTCAGCCGAAACGCCGCTGTAAGGTCATAATGTCGCCGTTCGATCAAGGAGGCGAAAGTGGCAAACGTGGCGCAATCCCGGCACCCTGGGCAGTCCGGCAGACTACCCCGCCTGTTCGTGTTTTCCGGAGCGGGCCTCTCGGCCGAGAGCGGCATTTCGACGTTCCGAACCGGCGACGGCATCTGGTCCCACGCGAGCATCGACGAGGTCTGCAACTACCTCACGTGGCGCCGCAACCGGCCCGCGGTTTTCCGTTTCTACAATCAGCGCATCGCCGAATGCGGCGACGCGCGCCCGAACGCCGCCCACGAGCTGCTCGCGAAGTGGCAGGGCGCCTGGGGCACCGAGCGCGTGCATCTCGTCACGCAGAACATCGACGACATGCTCGAGCAGGCCGGCGCGCGCCAGGTCACGCATCTGCACGGCGACATGATTTCGCTTCTGTGCACCGACTGCGACTATCGCTTCCCGGCCTCCGGCCGGGCGCTCGATCCGCAAGCCGCCTGTCCGTCGTGCGGGCAGGTGGAGGGCGTGAAACCGGGTGTGGTGTTCTTCAACGAGGCCGCGCCCGAGTACGAGACGCTCTGGCGCATTCAGCGCGACATGACGCCTGACGATCTCTTCATCGCGATAGGGACGGCGTTCGAGGTGATTCCGCCCGAGCGGCTTTTGCCACCGGAGCGCTGCGGGCTTTACGCGCGCAATTTCCTCGTCGATCCCGCGCCGCGCCGCACGGAATGCTTCGGCGTTGTCGAGGCCAAGCCGGCGACCGTCGGTTTGCTCGATCTCGAACCGACTGTCGAGCGGATGATGGCGGGCGACTGACGTCCACGGTGTAATCACGCGATGCATGCTGCAAGGGCGTGCCTCCTCGGGAGGCACGCCCTTTTTCATGCGCGCATGCGTGCGACACTCGCCGTTTCCTTTTGATTGCTTGCTGTCATGAACATAGCGAAACAGATCGCCGGCTACCTGATGTCGCGCTCGCTCGTGCTCGTGAGCGTCGAGACCTGCACGGCGGGTGCGATCGGCGCAATGATGGCCGACCAGCGCGGGGCGCCAGGTTGTCTCGATCTCGGTTATGTGGCGCATTCGGCGGCGGCGCTTGCGGTGCTGCCCGGCGTGAGTACGCAGACGATCGCGCGTCACGGGCCTGTTAGCGAAGCGGTTGCGCGTGAAGCCGCCGAAGGCGCGCTTGCGCGCAGCGCAGGACGCGCGAGCGTTGCGTTGGCGAGCATTGGCTGGCTCGCCAACGAAGACCACGCGCCAGGTGCGGCCGTCACGCATTGCCTCGCGTGGGCGTGCATCGAAGGCGGCCGCGTGCATAGTGCGGGCGAGGCGGTGTGTCTTTCCGGCAGACGCGGCGAGATCCGCAAATCGATCGCGCGGCGCGCCTTGCTCGGCTTGCCGCGATTCGTCGATGGTGTTCTCGCGTGCGAATAAACGCGAAGCGCAATGACTTTGCGCGAATGCGCAGCACGCGAGCGCAGCGAGCGTCGCGTGTTTCCCCATAGTCTTTTCAGTATTTATATTTATAAGTAGTAGCAGTTAACAAGTCCTGGCATTAACTGTGGACAACAGGAAAATTACCTGACGGCTCATACCGATGCAAAACGGATAGCCATGCGGACAAAGCTTGTACGCGTTGCGAGCTCCTGGGATAACTTTTCACACCGCATCGCCAGGCGCGTGGTTATCAAGAACTGGTCCACAGGTCGTTCGCCAGGTCGTCCCCAGGTTGTCCAGAGGTGGGCGTGGATAACCTGGCACGGCACGGCGCAATCACACGTTATCCACACGAAAAAAATGGCGCCGCTTATTAGCGACGCCATTCGTCAAAAAGAACTGCAGAGTGCGGTATCAACGTCGATAAAACCTGGCGCGCGTTACGCTGTTTCGACCGGCTCCGCGGTTGCACGCTGCCGGGCGCGCTGGCGCGCTTGCCAGGCCGGCAGCAGTTGGCAGGCGAGCAAGCCGGCAAGCATGAGCGCGCAGCCGGCGAGTGCGCGCGGCGTGAGCGTTTCGCCGAGTGCGGCCCAACCCGCGAGCGCGGCGAACACGCCTTCCATGCTGAAGATCACGGCGGCATGCGCGGGCGCGGCGTCGCGCTGCGCGACGACCTGCAACGTGTAACCGACGCCGACCGAGAGCGCGCCGCCATAGAGAATGGTGGGCGCGGCGCGCACGATGTCGGCCGCGCGCAGCGGTTCGCACGCGAGCCCGATTGCGAGGCACGCCACACCGCAGGCGACGAACTGGACGATCGAGAGCGCGAGTGGGTCGTGGCGCGGCGCGTAGTGGCCCACGAGCATGACCTGGACCGAGATGACGAGCGCGCAGCCGAGCTGGAACCAGTCGCCGTACATCACCGAAAAGTGCTCGTTGATGCTAAGGAAGTAGAGTCCAACCGCAGCGAGCGCGGCGCCGACCCAAGTGCCGATTCCTGTGTGATGTCGCAGCAGCACGCCGAGCATCGGGACGATCACGACATAGAGCGAGCTGATGAAGCCGGCGTTGGCGATTTTCGTGTAGCCGAGCCCGATCTGCTGAAGCGAGATAGCGACGGCGAGCACCAGGCCGAGCACGGTGCCCGAGCGCAGCAGCGCGCCGTTGAAGAGCGCCGGGGCCGCCGGGCTGCCGCCGCCCGCAGCCCGGCCCCCGCCGGCATGGCTGCGGGCCAGCAGGAAGCAGGAGACGACGCCGGCACCCAGCAGAAAGCGCAGGCCGGTGAACAGGAACGGGCCGATGGCGTCGAGGCTCAGCCGTTGGGCGACGAACGCCGAGCCCCAGATGAGGGCGGCGGTCAGCATCAGCAGATTGGCGCGCAGGTGGCGGCGGGTAGCGGATTGCAAGCGGAGATCTCTTTTCGCGGGGAACGGGCGCGACAGCGTTTTCGACGATTGGCGCGCGTGGCGCGGTGTCCTGTTGCGCAAGGGGCGGATTGCCCTTTTTCTCGCGATTGCATCTGAACCGGGCGGTAATCTGACCCGGATTCATTTGGGTCAGGCCGATTCAGCGTATTACGTGAAAAGACAACGAACTTCCGGAAAACGCACGCGTAAATGGCGATCGTATCCGAATTGAAAGGGAATTGTCTCCCGGAAAATACACCCGGCCATTAGCGGATGACAAACGCCCTACGCTGCGTAATACTGCTTCGCGCGAAACGCCCGCCCAGATCGGCAAGCGGATCGTTTCGCGGTTTCCAGCTGTTCTAATTCACAACGTGCCGGTCATTATTTGTCAGGTTTGGGGAACAACAGATGAAAAAGATTCTCGCCTCGCTCATCGCAGCATCGTTCGCACTGGTTACGGCTCAGGCATTCGCACAAGACGCTTCGGCTCCGGCTGCAACCGCACCGGCAGCAAGCGCACCGGCCAAGGCCAAGAAGCAGCACAAGCAACTGAAGCACCACGGCAAGCGCGCCGCTGTGTCGGAAGGCGCATCGGCTGCTGGTACGGCAGACAAGGGCCAGGCTAACTAAAGCGCCCTTCCGCCATAAAAAAGCCAGAGCAGATGCTCTGGCTTTTTTTTTGCGCGCTCCCCGCGGGTAGGCGTTCAGGACGCTTCGCGTGCGAGCCCGGCTTCCAGCAATTCGGCGAGCAGGCCGTTCACGCCGCCCGGGTGGCCCTCGGCGCGAGCCTTCAGCTTCTCGACGAGATCGGCGTTGAGCTTGCACGCGAACGGCACGAGCCCTTGCGCTTGATCCAGCTTGCGCTGTTCGCGGCGGTCCAGTGCCGGCTGCGCCGAAGCCTTGCCGAAGCGGTCGGGCCCGCTCTTGTTCGTTGCTTGCATCAGTTTCAGCGCCTTGTTCTTTTCAAGGTCGGTTTTCTTCATGGCCATATGTCGTGCTCCGGTGTTGGGCGGTGGCGCGCATTGTACGCAAACGCCTGCGTGCGTCCATCGCGGCCTGGTGCTTCTTGAGCGCCCTTTAGCCGCGTCGAGTACCCGTGAATACCACTACGCGCCGCCGTTGTGATCTGGACCTTCATGGCCGTTGTGCCCGGTGCGCCGGTCGTGTGCCGCGTGCGCTTCGTCCGCGGGGCACGTGAGGCCGTCGATCAGCGAGCGCATGCGCTGCCAGTGCGAGCCTTCCCAGAACACCCGCTGGCAAACGTCGCAGGTCACGAAGCGCGTCTGCCGGTCGTACACGCCCGCGGGCACGCGCTCACGGACCGCGGCGCGCTCGATGGGCCGCAGCGGCGCATTGCACATCAGGCAGAGCCGGAACGGCCGTGCGCTCGCGGCGAGGTCGAGCCGCTCGAAAATCTCGTGGACCTGGGCGCGCGGCTTGAGCGCGCGTACGTAACAGCCGTGCGTGATGCTGCGCCGCTTGAGCAACTCGCGGTCGCGCGTGAGCACGATGCGATGCTCGGCGGCGGCGAGCGCCTCGATCTCTTCGTCGGGGAAGTGGTTGTCGTAAAGCGTATCGAAACCGGCCAGCCGCAGCAGTTGCGCGAGGCCGCCAAGATGCGCGTCGGCGACAAAGCGCAACTCGCGCAGCGGCGCGTCGCGCACGCGCAAGAGCGGCCGGATGTCGAGCGCTTCGAATTTCGGGTAGACGGCCACGCGGTCGCCGTCCGCGAGTGGGTGATCGAAACCCACTGACTCGCCGTTCACGAGGATGAGTTCGACTTCCGTATGCGGCACGCCGAGCGCTTCGATCATGTGTTTCGCCGTGGCGTTGCGCGCGCAGGCGCAACTGAACGCACGCCGGCGCAGCGGCCGCGCAAGAAAGTCGTTCAGCTCCTCGTAAAAGCGAAAGGTGGCGGTGACCATGCAAAGCAGTATCGCACCGCCTGCCGGAGCGCGTGCGTGCGTTCGCGCGGCTTGAGAGGCCGCCTGCAGCGCGGGCCGCCTTGTGCTGTACTGCATCTTTCCTCGGGTTTCCCCTCGTTTTTCATGGAAAGGAGCAGGCGATGGACATCGGATTTATCGGTCTTGGTGAAATGGGCGGCGCGATGGTCGGCAATCTGCTGAAGGCGGGCCACACGGTGCGCGTATGGAACCGCACGGCTGCGAAGGCGCAGGCGCTTGCCGCGGCGGGCGCGCGCATCGTCGGCACACCGGGCGAAGCGTTCGCGGGCGACGCCGTGCTCTCGATGCTTGCCGACGACGCCGCGCTGCGCGAGGTCATCGACGCGAAGCTGCTCGATCACGCACAGCCAGGCCTCGTGCACGTGAACATGGCGACCATTTCCGTCGAACTGGCCGAAACGCTGGCGCATGCGCACGCCGGGCGCGGCTTGCACTACGTGGCGGCGCCGGTGCTCGGGCGCCCGGACGCCGCGCAGGCGGCGAAACTCACGATCATGGCGGCAGGGGCGGCCGAGGCGATCGACCGCGTGCAGCCGCTCTTCGACGTGATCGGCCAGAAGACGTGGCGCGTGGGCGCCGTGCCGCAGCAGGCGAACGTGATGAAGCTCGCCGCGAATTTCATGCTGGCTTCGGCCGTCGAGTCGCTCGGCGAGGCGGCGGCGCTGCTCGACGGCTACGGCGTCGCGATGCGCGACTTCCTGGACGTCGTGACAGGCGGCCCGTTCCCGGGCCCGGTGTATGCGGGCTATGGCGGCATGATTGCGCAACGTCGCTACGAGCCCGCGCTCTTCAAGGCGCGCCTTGGCCTGAAGGATGTGCGGCTCGCACTGGCCGCCGCCGACGCCGCCGCAACGCCGATGCCGCTTGCGAGCGTGCTGCGCGACAGCCTGCTCGAAGCTGTGGCGCACGGCGACGGCGAGCGCGATTTCGCCGTGCTCGGCAAGGTGGCTGCGCGGCGCGCGGGCCGCGGCTGACGAGTCTGCGTGAAATGAAGGGGCGCAATGAGGCCCCGCGAACGTTCATGGGTGTTTTGCGATCAAAATCTTCAGACAACCGCTCGCTGACGCACAAAGCCCCAGCGGGTGGCTGAGCACAATGTGGCGCATCTCGACGGACGGCGGCCGGGTTGCTGGCGCCGGCCGCGGAGTGGGGCGGGGAACCGATGACGACGACAGGGCGCGCACCGGATCGAGCGGAGATCCGGCTGCGAGACCCATTTCAGGGTAGGAGAACGGCGGATGGAGACGCGCATCCTGATCGCCGACAACGACGAAAAGTCGCTAGACGGGCTTAACACCCTGCTGACCGATCTTGGCTACGTCGTCACTGTGGCCCGCACGCTCGACGAGGCGCTCGATCTCGCCGCGCGCGGCGCGCCCCACGTGGCGATCGTGGCGCTGTCTCTCGCGCAGGACGAGCCCGCTGCGATCGTGCGGCAACTACGCGCGGCGGGCGGCGAGCGCGCTCCGCTCCTGATCGCGCTCGCCGGGTGGGGCGAGTCGCGCCACCGCGACGAGGCGCTCGCGGCAGGCTTCGACGTGCACCTTGTGCGGCCTGTGGGGCTCGATCAGTTGATGTTCATCCTGTCCATGACAGGACAATGACGGACGTGTTGTTGTGGCGCAACATTCAGGGTGCGCACTACTTTACATGTTGCATTGCATCACGCTAGTCGATATACTTCTTCTTGTCTCCTCCATGTCTCCTCTGATATGGATTCAGCCCGCCAAACATTGGCGGGCTTTTTTTCGTCTGCAGGTTTTGCATCGGCGCAAATGACCGGACGTAAAACGCGGACATAAAAAAACCGGCTCAGCGAGCCGGTTTTTTGTTTGCGCTGGAAACCGCGCGTGCTTCAGGCATGCAGGCCGGTATTCTCGGTCGCGCCAATCGCGAGATTCATGCACTGGATCGCTGCGCCCGATGCGCCCTTGCCGAGGTTGTCGAGGCGTGCAACGGTGACGAACTGCTCGTCGTTGCCGAACACGAACAGGTCCACGCGGTTCGTGTCGTTATTCGCCTGAACGTCGAACATGCCGCCGTCGAGGTTTTCATCGGCGTTGAAGGGCGCCACACGCACGAATTGCTCGCCCGCGTAGTACTCGGCGAAGAGCGCCTGCACGTCCTGCGGCTTTGCGCCGCGCGTGAGTTGCTTCGGCGAAAAATAGGTCGTGACCGCGAGGCCCTTGTAGAACGGCCCGACGATCGGCGTGAACACCGGCGCCGACTTCAGGCCGCCGTGCACCGCCATTTCCGGCAGATGCTTGTGCGTGAGGCCGAGCGCATAGGGGCGCGGGCTTGCGAGCTTCGCGTTGCCGCCTGCTTCGTACTCCGCAATCATTTTCTTGCCGCCGCCGCTGTAGCCCGTGAGCGAGTAGCTGTGCGCGGCGAAATCCGGCGCGACGAGGCCGGCTTCGACGAGCGGGCGCATGGCGAGGATGAACGCCGAAGCGTGGCAGCCGGGCACTGCGATGCGCTTCGAATTGCGCACCTTGTCGCGCTGGGCGTGCGTCAGCTCGGGCAGGCCGTACGCCCAGTCGGCCTGGGTGCGAAACGCCGTGCTGGCGTCGATGAGGACGGTGCGGTCGTTTTCGACGAGTGACGCCGACTCGCGCGAGGCGACGTCGGGCAGGCACAGGAACGTCACGTCCGAAGCGTTGATGAGACGGCGGCGTTCCTCGACGTCCTTGCGCTTCGCGTCGTCGATACGCAGGATCTCGACGTCGGTGCGCGGCGACAGGTATTCAAAAATCTTCAGGCCGGTCGTGCCTTCCTGTCCGTCGACAAAAACTTTCGTGCTCATTTCAGTCTCTCTGAACGCGGGGGATTGCGGGGCGCCATCACCCAGGGCGGCGCTGGAACGGTATTTTAAGACGTCATGCCGGCACACGTGTGACGGCGCCCGGAAAAAAATCGGGGCTTACCCGTAAGGAAGGGCTCAGGCGCTCGCCGCGCTGCCGGCCAGCCAGCGGTCGGTGACGGCGGCCACGCGCACGCCGAAGGCGCGTGCCGTTTCGAGGTCGCCCGCGGGCGGCGCTTCTTCCGGCGAGGCGTCGGCCGGCGACTGCGCCAGCAGACCGGTGAAGCCGCCCACGAAGTTCACGTCGTTGCGCGTGGCGGCCTTCGTGTTCGCGGGCATCATGCCGGTACCGGTCCAGACCATGCCATGCTGCATCGCCAGCGTGACGAAATACTGGATGGTCGAAAACTTGTCGCCATTCATCGTCGCCGAGTTGGTGAAGCCCGCGGCGATCTTGTCCTTCCACTTTTGCGTGAACCACGCCTTCGAACTCGCGTCCGCGAACTTCTTGAAGTCGGCGGACGGTCCGCCCATGTAGGTCGGCGCGCCGAACACGATGGCGTCGGCGGCGTCGAGCGCCGCCCAGCCCGCATCGTCGATTTCGTTCACGGCGATCATCCTTGCTTCGGCGCCTGCGCCCTGCAGTCCCACCAGTACGTTTTCCGCGAGTTTCTTCGTATGGCCGTAGCCGCTGTGATACGCAATGACGATCCGGGACATGGACAACTCCATTCGAGGGGGGACGATGCGCCGCGCCGCAACTCGCGGGTCGCGGAAACGGGACGCATCATCTTAAACAGTTCCGTGATGCGGCATCCGTCGCATCGCGCATCGGGCGCGACCCGCGCGTGGGTCGCGCGCGTGTCGCGCCCGGTCAGCGGCCGTACGTCACAGTGATTTGCGCGCTTCCAAGCGTCGAGCCGCTGATCTCGCGATCGAACAGCGCCGCGGGGCGGCCTTGTGCGAGCGGGAGCGTATCGACGTTCAGCGCGTACACGGTGATGACGTAGCGATGCGGATTGCCCGGCGGCGGACACGGTCCCCCATAGCCGTCGACGTTGAAGTCGTTGCGCGCCTCGATCGCGCCGAGCTTGTGCAGCGCGCCCGAAGCGCTCGCGTTCTCCGGCAGGCTCTTCACGTTTGCGGGAATATTCGCGACGGCCCAGTGCCACCAGCCGCGCCCGGGTGCGTCGCGATCGAAGATCGTAATGGCAAAACTACGCGTAGTTGCAGGAGCATTGCGCCAGGTCAAGCTTGGCGATTGGTTCGGCCCCTTGCAGCCTGCATCGTTGAAAATCTGGCGTGGTCCGACTTTTCCGCCGTCACTGAGATCGGCGCTCGCTACGGTGAAATTTTCGCCAGCGTAGGCTAAGTTGGCCGTCGCTACGATGCTCGCCATGGCAAGCCATGCGAATACGCTTGAGCGGCGTGCGCGACCTGGCTCAAAGTCATAGGGAGTACGCATCAGCGAGTTCTCCTGTATGTTTGTGAAATTCGGGCCACGTAGTCCTGAAGGAAAGGTTTGATTTGTTCCCTAGTCCGAATTTGATCCAATATAGCGGTATAAACGAGCGAGCTTTCGCCTGCGTGCGTACAGAATGAGCGGGAGGATTCGGCTATAGTCATATATTCTCCTGCTCAGGCGCGTGAAGTCGTCGGGCGCCAGAAACAAGAAGGGAATTATGGGATGGCCTCGCGCCGGAGAGTGAAGCAGGTTTGCCTACAGGGAGGGGTAATGCAGCAACCAATCAGGGTCGTAGTCGCCGACGATCATCCGGTGATCTTGTTTGGTGCGGAACATGCACTGCTCAATTTTCCAGGGATCCAGGTCGTGGGCCGTGCTCGCCAGTCCACGGAACTCGTCAAGGCATTGCAAACGGTTCCCTGCGACGTGCTGGTCACTGACCTTGCCATGCCGGGCGGCCAGTACGGCGACGGTTTGCCGCTCATCGGCTACCTGCGGCGCAACTTCCCGAATGTTCCCATCGTTGTCCTGACGATGCTCGAAAATGCGGCGCTGCTCAAACGGCTGGGCGAGCTTGGCGTGATCGCAGTGGTGCACAAGTCCGACGATCTCAGTCACATCGGCCTCGCGGTGCAGCATGTGAGTCGCAATCTCGAATATATGAGCCCGCAGGTAAAGATTGCGCTCGATCAATTGCGCATCAATAGCGGTGGGAAAACCGATGAAGTCATCCTCTCAAAGCGAGAACTCGAAGTCGTGCGACTCTTCGTTTCGGGCATGACGATTAAGGAAATATCCGAGAAGTTGAATCGAAGTATTAAGACCATCAGTACTCAAAAGAACACTGCGATGCGCAAGCTCGGACTCGATCGAGACTCCGAACTTTTCCAGTATGCGCAGAGCAATGGTCTGCTCAATCTCTCTTCCCATGCACCCGAAGTGCCGGACGATGGCGGTGAGGCACAAGCGGCGCATTGAGCCCGTTGCCGTTGCTCAGCCCAGGCCAGAAAAAAAGGCCATCTGCCAGGAGGCAGATGGCCTTTTGCCAAGCGCTTGTGCGGCTTGGGCGCTTATTGCGGTGCCGACGTTGCGCCGCCGTGCGCAGCCGACCATTCGGCCGGTGCGTGCAGGAATTTCTCGACTTCGTCGAGCGTCTTCGTTTCGAAGTAGCCCGATTCCTTGGCGACGCGCAGCACGTCCCACCACGTAGCGAGTGCGTGCAGATCGACGTCGATGTCCTTCAGGACCGAGACGCTTTCCTTGAAGATGTTGTAGTGGAACAGCACGAAGCAGTGGTTCACCTGCGCGCCGGCCGTGCGCAGCGCGTTGATGAAGTTGATCTTGCTGCGGCTGTCGGTGGTCAGGTCTTCGACGAGCAGCACGCGCTGGCCTTCGGTGAGCAGACCTTCGATTTGCGCGTTGCGGCCGAAACCCTTCGGCTTCTTGCGCACGTACTGCATGGGCACCATCAGGCGGTCGGACAGCCATGCCGCGAACGGGATGCCCGCGGTCTCACCGCCGGCGACGGCGTCGATCTGCTCGTAGCCGACGTCGCGCAGGATCGTGGCTTCGGCCATTTCCATCAGGCCGCGGCGCACGCGCGGATACGAGATCAGCTTGCGGCAGTCGATATAGACCGGGCTCGCCCAGCCGGAGGTGAAGATGAAGGGCTTTTCGGCATTGAAGTGCACGGCCTTCACTTCGAGCAGCATTTTCGCGGTTGCGTCCGAGATCGTCTGGCGATCGTAGCCTGTCATGGGCGAATCCTTGGATATGAGTGCGGGAGGGGGGCGGGCGCATGGCCCTGTGGCGCTGGCACGGCGGGCTCGAAGCGTGGCTTCTGCGCCTGCGGTGCGCGGCCCGGAGGCGTGGATCGTCTGACCTTTCCGACTGCAAGGGGTCAAGGCGACTCGCCCGGTCCGGACGGCTTCTCGTGCGCGCGTAGGCCGGTATTTTACCCGACTTGACGATCTCCGACGAGTCGCGATGGCAACTGCCGACAGCGATGTGGGGCGCGAACGCCAGCGGCGCTACGGTAGTCGCGGTTTGCCGTGCGGTTGTGACGGCCCGGCCACGCCTTTACACTCACGCCGGTTTGCGTCCCCCGTCGGCGCACGTTTCTCAGGATTGCCCTCATGACCGCAGTTTCCCCGCCCGGAGCCTCCGCCAACCCGGCCGCCACCCCGCGCGGCCACGCCTTGCGTGCGCTCGTCGCTTCGGTGCTCGGCTACGCCATGGACGGCTTCGATCTGCTGATGCTCGGCTTCATGCTGCCCGCGATCAGCGCCGATCTGCATCTCTCCGCCGCGCAGGCGGGCGCGCTCGTCACCTGGACGCTTGTCGGCGCGGTGGTGGGCGGCATCGTCTTCGGGCTGTTGAGCGACCGCTACGGGCGCGTGCGTGTGCTCACGTGGACCATCCTGCTGTTCGCCGTCTTTACGGGCATGTGCGCGCTGGCGCGCGGCTATGGCGACTTGCTCGTCTACCGGACGATCGCGGGCATCGGGCTGGGCGGCGAATTCGGCATTGGCATGGCGCTCGTTGCCGAGGCGTGGCCCGCGCAGCTGCGCGCGCGGGCGTCGTCGTATGTCGGGCTCGGCTGGCAACTGGGCGTGCTGGCCGCGGCGCTGCTCACGCCGCTTTTACTCCCGCTGATCGGCTGGCGCGGTATGTTCGCCATCGGGCTGCTGCCGGCGGTCGTGTCGTTCGTGGTGCGCCGGCGCGTGGAGGAGCCCGAGCTTTTCGTCGCGCATACGCAGCGCGTGGCTGCCGCGACCAAGGCCGAGCGTCCGCGCGCGCTGCGCATGCTCGTGGCCGACGCAAGCACCGCGCGCGCGAGCCTGGGCGTGGCCGTGCTGTGCTCGGTGCAGAACTTCGGTTACTACGGGCTGATGATCTGGCTGCCCGCCTACCTTTCGAAGTCCTTCGGCTATTCGCTGACCAAGTCGGGGCTCTGGACTGCCGCGACCGTTGCCGGCATGGCGCTCGGCATCTGGCTGTTCGGCATCGCGGCCGACCGGTTCGGCCGCCGGCCTGCCTTCCTCTTCTATCAAGCCGGCGCCGTGGTCATGGTGTTCGTCTACGCGCAGCTTTCCACGCCGTTTGCGTTGCTGATCGGCGGCGCGGCGATGGGCGTGTTCGTCAACGGCATGATTGGCGGCTATGGCGCGCTCATTTCCGAGCTGTACCCGACCGCCGCACGCGCCACCGCGCAAAACGTGTTGTTCAACATCGGCCGCGCCGTGGGCGGCTTCGGGCCGCTCGCCGTGGGCGCACTGGCCGCACGGTATTCCTTCACGGCGGCGCTCGGCATGCTCGCCGCCATCTACGTGCTCGATATTCTCGCGACCCTCCTCCTGATCCCCGAACGGCGCGGCGCCGCGCTCGAATAATCAAGGCGCATCGGTCAGACGAAAGCGCGCTGCGAGGCCGCAGTATCGGCCTCGCGAATTCCCGGTATCAGTCTTTGACCCACGTGGACGCGAATGGCGCGAGGTGTACACTAATCGGCCCTGCTGGAACGCTCGTGCCGCGCGAACCGGCGGGCCTACGACCATAAAAGAATTCTCTCTCTCACGTCTCTCATGTCCAGGCAGGCCTGAAAATGGATGAACAACTGAAGCAAAGCGCGCTCGCGTATCACCAGAATCCGAAGCCCGGCAAGATCTCGGTCACGCCGACCAAACCGCTCTCGAATCAGCTCGATCTTTCGCTTGCCTACTCGCCCGGCGTTGCGGCCGCTTGCGAGGCGATCCACGCCGATCCGCTCGATGCGCAGAAGTACACCTCGCGCGCCAACCTCGTCGGCGTCGTGACGAACGGCACGGCCGTGCTCGGCCTCGGCAACATCGGCCCGCTAGCGGCCAAGCCGGTCATGGAAGGCAAGGGTTGTCTCTTCAAGAAGTTCGCAGGCATCGACGTGTTCGACATCGAACTCGACGAACTGGACCCGGACAAGCTCGTCGACGCCATTGCCATGCTCGAGCCGACGCTCGGCGGCATCAACCTCGAAGACATCAAGGCGCCCGAGTGCTTCTACATCGAGCAGAAGCTGCGCGAGCGCATGAAGATTCCCGTCTTCCACGACGACCAGCACGGCACGGCCATCATCGCGTCCGCTGCGATCCTCAACGGCCTGAAGGTCGTGGGCAAGGATCTCGGCAGCGTGAAGCTCGTGTGCTCGGGCGCGGGCGCAGCGGCCATCGCGTGTCTGGACCTGCTCGTGAAGCTGGGTCTGAAGAAAGAGAACATCCTCGTCACCGACTCGAAGGGCGTGATCTACGAAGGGCGCGGCAATCTCGATCCGTCGAAGGCGCGCTATGCGGCCAACACCGAAGCGCGCACGCTCGGCGACGCGATCAAGGCGGCAGACGTGTTCCTCGGCTGCTCGAGCGCGGGCGTGCTCAAGGCCGAGATGGTCAAGGAAATGGGCGACAAGCCGCTGATCCTCGCTCTCGCGAACCCGGAGCCGGAAATCCGCCCGGAAGAAGCGAAGAAGGTGCGCCCGGACGCGATCATCGCCACGGGCCGTTCGGACTATCCGAACCAGGTCAACAACGTGCTGTGCTTCCCGTTCATCTTCCGCGGCGCGCTGGACGTGGGCGCGACCACCATCACGGAAGAGATGAAGCTCGCCTGCGTGCGCGCGATCGCGGAACTCGCCGAGGAAACCGATCAGGGCGACGAAGTGGCGAAGGCCTATGAAGGCCACACGCTCGAATTCGGCCCGGAATACCTGATTCCGAAGCCGTTCGACCCGCGCCTCATCATCAAGATCGCGCCGGCCGTGGCGCAAGCCGCGATGGATTCGGGCGTGGCCACGCGTCCGATCCAGGACATGGACGCCTACCGCGAGCAGCTCGGCGCGACGGTCTACCGCTCGGGCATGGTCATGCGTCCGGTGTTCGCGGCCGCGAAGGCCAACTGCGCGCGCATCGTGTTCGCCGAGGGCGAAGACGAGCGCGTGCTGCGCGCCGCGCAGTTCGTGCTCAACGAGAAGATCGCGAAGCCGATCATCGTGGGCCGTCCTTCGGTCGTGGAAATGCGCCTGAAGAAGATGGGCTCGAAGCTGCGTCCGGGCACCGACTTCGAGATCGTCGATCCGGAAGACGATCCGCGCTTTCAGAAGAGCTGGCAGGCATACCACGAACTCGGCGCGCGCCAGGGCATCACGCCTGACGTGGCGAAGGCTTCGGTGCGCAAGTTCAACACGCTGATCGGCGCGATCCTCGTGCATCTGGGCGACGCCGACGGCATGATCTGCGGTCTGCTAAACAGCTTCGACTATCACCTCAAGTTCGTCGATCAGGTGTTCGGCAAGGCGAAGGAAGCCGAGAACTACGCGGCGATGAACCTGCTCATGCTGCCGGGCCGCAACATCTTCATCAGCGATACGTACGTGAACGAAGTGCCGAGCGCCGAGCAGCTCGCCGACATGACGATCCTCGCCTCGCGCGAAATCGAGAAGTTCGGCATCACGCCGAAGGTGGCGCTGCTTTCGTCGTCGAACTTCGGCAGCGTGCGTTCGTCGACGTCGCAGCGCATGCAGGCCGCGCGTGAGCTGATCGCCGCGCGCGATCCGCAGCTCGAAGTGGACGGTGAAATGCACGGCGACGCGGCGCTTTCCGAGCTGATCCGCAAGCAGTCGTTCCCGGGCACCACGCTCACGGGCGAAGCCAACCTGCTGATCATGCCGAACGTGGAAGCAGCCAACATCGCGTACAACCTGCTGAAGGTGATTGGCGGCGAAGGCGTGACGGTGGGCCCGTTCCTGCTGGGTGCGTCGAAGCCGGTCCACATTCTCACGCCGGCGGCGACGGTGCGACGCATCATCAACATGACGGCGGTGGCTTCGGCTAACGCGAACGTGGCGAAGGCGGCGGCGAAGTAAGCGCGCTTTCGACATTCGCCTGATGTGAAAAGGGCGCTCCGCGGGGTGAACTGACCCCACGGAGCGCCCTTGCTTTTTACCGCTTCAAGAAAGCATCAAGCCGCGTGTCGTGCCGCACCGTTTTCCGGCGAGCGCCACTTCGCGAGCAGCGTGGTCCACTTCGCGCGCGTAGCCTTCAGGTTGTTTTCCTTCACGTGGCCGTAACCGCGAATCGCGTCGGGCAGATTCGCGAGTTCCAGCGCGAGCGGCAGATTCGTCTCGCTCAAACCGCCGATCACCTCGCGCATCAGCGCCGCGTACTCGCCGATCAGCGCGCGTTCGTGACGGCGTTCCTCGGTGCGGCCGAACGGATCGAGCGCCGTGCCGCGCAGGAACTTGAGCTTCGCCAGCATGCGCATGGCGGTTAGCATGCGCGGACCGTACTGCTTCTTCAGCAGATGGCCCTTGTCGTCGTGCTTCGCGAACGAGGGCGGTGCAAGATGGAAGTTGACCTTCCAGTCGCCTTCGAAGCTCGCCTTGATCTTCTCGATGAACGCCGGGTCCGCGTAGAGGCGCGCCACTTCGTACTCGTCCTTGTACGCCATCAGCTTGTGCAGATTCTTCGCGACGGCCTCGGTCAGCGTGAACTGGCCGTCAGGGCGCTCGAGCTTGCCTTCGGCAGCGCGAACTTCCGCGACCAGCGCGCGATAGCGTGCGGCATATGCGTCGTTCTGATACGCAGCGAGATAGTCGGCACGCTTGGCGACGAGCGCATCGAGCGCTTTCGGCGTATGCAGCGAAACGATCTTTGCGCCGGCAGCATCCGCGTTCTGCTCGGGCAGTGGCTTTTTTACGAGTTGATCGACCGCCGCGCGATCATGCGCGACACGCCGGCCCCATTCGAACGCCGCGAGATTCTTCTCGACCTGCACCGCGTTCAACTCGATCGCGCGCACGAGCGACTCGTGCGTGAGCGGCAGCCAGCCCTTTTGCCACGCGTAGCCGAGCACGAAGGGATTCGTGTAGATCGCGTCGCCGAGCAGCGCGAGCGCATAGCGGTTCGCATCGACGGTCGCGACGTTGTCCGTGCCCGCTGCGGCGCGCACATCGGCTTCGGTGTTGGAGCCCGGGAACTGCCACTGCGGATTCTTGATGAATTCGGCGGTCGGCGTGGGCGCGCTGTTGAGCACGACGTGCGTCATGCCTTCCTGCATGCGCGAAACGCAGTCGTCGCCCGCCGTCACGATGGCGTCGCAGCCGATCACGAGGTTCGCTTCACCCATGGCGATGCGGGTGGCGTGGATGTCGTCGGGCCGGTTGGCGATCTGCACGTGGCTCATCACCGCGCCGCCTTTTTGCGCGAGGCCGGTTACGTCGAGCACGGTCACGCCCTTGGCTTCGAGGTGCGCGGCCATGCCGAGCAGCGCGCCGATCGTCACCACGCCGGTGCCGCCCACGCCCGTCACGAGCACGCCGTAGGGGCGGCCGATCGCGGGCACGTCGGGCGTCGGCACGCCGGGCATCGCCTCGTTCGCCACGCTGCTCGTCTTCGGTTTGCGCAACTGACCGCCTTCCACCGTCACGAAGCTCGGGCAGAAGCCCTTCAGACACGAAAAGTCCTTGTTGCAGGTGGACTGGTTGATCTGACGCTTCGTGCCGTATTCCGTATCGAGCGGCTCGACGCTCAGGCAGTTCGATTGCACCGAGCAGTCGCCGCAGCCTTCGCACACGGCCTCGTTGATGACTACGCGCTTTGCCGGGTCCGGATACGTGCCGCGCTTGCGGCGGCGGCGCTTTTCGGTGGCGCAGGTCTGGTCGTAGATCAGGATCGTCGTGCCGGGAACTTCGCGCAGCTCGCGCTGGATCGCGTCGAGCTGGTCGCGGTGGTGAATCGTCACGCCCGGCGCGAGCTTCGTGGCGGGTTCACCTTCGTACTTCTCGGGTTCGTCGGTGACGATCGCGATCTTCGCCGCGCCTTCGGCGGCGACCTGATGTGTAATTTGCGGCACGGTGAGCGTGCCGTCCACGGGCTGTCCGCCCGTCATCGCCACTGCGTCGTTATAGAGAATCTTGTAGGTGATGTTCGCCTTCGAGGCGATTGCCGCGCGAATGGCGAGCAGGCCCGAGTGGAAATAGGTGCCGTCGCCGAGGTTGGCGAACACGTGCTTGTCGTTCGTGAACGGCGCCTGACCGACCCACGCGACGCCTTCGCCGCCCATCTGGCTGAACGTGCTCGTGTTGCGGTCCATCCACACGGTCATGTAATGGCAGCCGATGCCGGCCATGGCGCGCGAGCCTTCGGGCACGTTCGTCGATGTGTTGTGCGGGCAGCCGGAACAGAACCACGGCTTGCGCTCGACCTGCACGCGCGGTTTCGCGAGCGCCTTTTCCTTCGCATCGATCACGGTCATGCGCGCCGCGATTCGCGCGCGCACGTCGGAGGGCAATTCGAATTTTTCGAGCCGCGTGGAGATCGCTTTCGCGATGATCGCCGGCGAAAGCTCGTAGTGCGCCGGCAGCAGCCAGTTGCCCATCGGCACCGACCATTCGCCGCCGGCGCCGTCTTTCTCGTCGAACTTGCCGTACACGCGCGGACGCTGCGCGTCGGGCCAGTTGTACAGCTCTTCCTTGATCGCGTATTCGAGAATCTGACGCTTTTCCTCAACCACGAGAATCTCTTCGAGGCCGCGCGCAAAGGCGTGCGCGCCCTGCGCTTCGAGTGGCCACACGCAGCCAACCTTGTAGAGGCGGATGCCGATACGCGAACAGGTTTCGTCGTCGAGACCGAGGTCGGTGAGCGCCTGACGCACGTCGAGATACGCCTTGCCGCCGGTGATGATGCCAAAGCGCGCATGCGGCGAATCGATCTCGATGCGGTCGAGCTTGTTGGCGCGCACGTAGGCGAGACCCGCGTACCACTTGTAGTCGAGCAGACGCGCTTCCTGCACGAGCGGCGGATCGGGCCAGCGGATGTTCAGGCCGCCTTCGGGCATCACGAAATCTTCGGGCAGGATGATGTTCGTGCGATGCGGGTCGATTTCGACCGAAGCCGACGATTCGACCACGTCGGTCACGCATTTCATCGCGACCCAGAGGCCCGAATAGCGGCTCATCGCCCAGCCGTGCAGGCCGAAATCGAGATATTCCTGCACGTTCGACGGGAACAGCACCGGCAGGCCGCAGGCCTTGAAGAGGTGCTCCGACTGGTGCGCGAGCGTGGACGATTTCGCCGCGTGGTCGTCGCCGGCGAGCACGAGCACACCGCCATGAGGCGAGGAGCCCGCCGAATTGCCGTGCTTGAACACGTCGCCGCTGCGGTCGACGCCTGGGCCCTTGCCATACCACATCGAAAACACGCCGTCGTATTTCGCGGACGGGTACAGGTTCACCTGCTGCGAGCCCCAAACGGCGGTCGCGGCGAGGTCTTCGTTCACGCCAGGCTGAAATACGATTTGATGCGCGGCGAGATGCTGCTTCGCCTTCCAGAGGGACTGATCGAGACCGCCGAGGGGCGAGCCACGATAGCCTGAGATGAACCCCGCGGTATTGAGACCGGCGGCCTTGTCGCGCTCCTGCTGCAGCATCGGCAGGCGGACCAGCGCCTGGATGCCGCTCATGTATGCGCGGCCGCGTTCGAGGGTGTATTTATCGTCGAGCGTGACGGAAGCGAGTGCGGCTTCGAGCGAAGCGCGCTGACCTGCGTCTAGCGGGGCATTCATTATGTGTCTTCCTCCATCCAACCAATCCGTTGTGGGATCGCCAGAACTTCAGGGGCCTCGGCATCTTGTGAATGCGTTGGCCGGGGTCGCCATATTGGCTTCTTTCTTTCGATAGTAGCACTCGGATAAACCCGCCGCTTCGGGGCTCCGAGCGCCGCGCCGCACTGCGCGGCATGTTTTGGGCCCGTGGCGTCGCGCCGCGCAGGTGGCCTGAAACCCCAGTGTAATAAAGGATGTATCGAATTCCTCTGAGGAGTAACAACGTGTAAAACTTGCACTACATGGGAACCGGTCTTGAATATCCTGTCTAACTCCCTCACCTGTGCGAACCGCGCAGCTTCCCTGGCTGATAACAGTTTTTAAAAGGGGCACTACTGCGACAGGCAGTCTAAAAAAGGAGTCCAGCATGAACAATCGACATATCCAGACCTTTCTGACGGTCTCGGCCGCGTTCTTCGCTATGAGCGCGCCGCTGCATTCCAACGCCAGCACGAGGAGCGGCGAGAGTGCGACGACCCGATGCGCCCAGTACACGCTGAGCATGAAGGCTGATACGAACGCCATGCCGGCCGCGAAGGCCGAACGCAAATCCTGATGCCGCGCTGATCCGCGCAGCATTCCATTCATCTGAATGCGTCGCCGGGGTGTGCGGCGGCGGATTCAAAAGGCAAAAAGGGCGAAGATCGCGTGATCTTCGCCCTTTTTTTCTGGCCCTACCCTGATCCGTCAGGCTTTGTCCTGGACCACGCCGCGGCGGATCTGGTCGAGTTCGATCGATTCGAACAGCGCCTTGAAGTTGCCTTCGCCGAAGCCCTGGTTGCCCTTGCGCTGGATGATCTCGAAGAAGATCGGGCCGATCTGGTTCTCCGTGAAGATCTGCAGCAGCAGGTCTTCGGGCAGGCCGTCGATCAGGATCTTGCGCTTCTTCAGTTCTTCCAGCGGCTCGGTGTGGCCGGGAACGCGGCGGTTCACGAGCTCGTAGTACGTGTCGATCGTGTCGAGCAGTGCGATTTCTTTGGCGCGCAGGCCATCCACGGTGCGGTAGATGTCGTTCGTGCCGAGCGCGATGTGCTGGATGCCTTCACCGTGATAGGCGTCGAGGTATTCCTGGATCTGGCCGGCCGTTTCGCCGCCTTCCTCGTTGATCGGAATACGGATCTTGCCGCAGGGCGATGTCATCGCCTTCGACTTCACGCCCGTAACCTTGCCTTCGATGTCGAAGTAGCGGATTTCGCGGAAGTTGAAGAGCCGTTCGTAGAACTCGGCCCATTCGGCCATGCGGCCGCGGTGGACGTTGTGCGTGAGGTGGTCGATATAGGTGAGGCCGTGGCCGACGGGGTTTTGCTCGGCGCCCGCAATCGGCTCGAAGTCGACGTCATAGATGCTGATATCGCCAATGCTGCCCGGCGTCGCGCCGTTCTTGCCGCGCCAGCGGTCGACGAAATAGATCAGCGAGTCGCCAATGCCCTTGATCGCCGGAATGTTCAGCTCCATCGGGCCCGTTTTGTTGTCGAAGCCCCACGCGCCGAGTTCGAGCGCGTGCTTGTAGGCCTTGGCGGCGTCCTGCACGCGGAAGGCGATCGCGCAGATCGACGGACCATGCAGACGCGCGAAGCGCTGGGCGAACGAGTCGGGTTCGCCATTGACGATGAAGTTGATGTCGCCCTGACGGTAGAGCGTCACGTCTTTGTGGCGATGGCGCGCGATGGCGGTGAAGCCCATGCGTTCGAACAGTTTGCCGAGCGCCTTGGGGTCCGGCGCGGTGTATTCGATGAACTCGAAGCCGTCGGTGCCGACGGGGTTCTCCCAGTTGGGAACCTGCATGGTTGTCTCCTGACTGATGTAAATCAGATTTCGTGGAGCACAGTGTAGTCCGCCGTATTGGGCGAAAACTTGCGAGTTGGGTCGTGCGACCAGCGATTTGCGCTATAAACTGCCTTGAATAGATGAGCAGAAGGCAGAAAATGGCAGACATCGAATTGGATGCGATCGACAGGCGAATTCTGGCGATCCTTCAGGAGAATGGGCGGCTTTCGAATCAGGAGATCGCGGAGCGCGTGAATCTCTCACCGAGCCCATGCTTGCGGCGCATCCGGCGGCTGGAAGAAAGCGGCGTGATTCGCAGCTACGTGGCGCTGCTCGATGCGCAGAAGCTAGGACTCGATCTGCTTGCCTACGTGAACGTACGGCTGGAAAAGCGCGGGCCCACGGCGGCGGGGCGCGAGGGCGTGACGCACGCGGAGCTGTTTCGCGCTGCCGTGCAAACGTGGCCAGAGGTGGTGGCCTGCCACGCCATGACGGGCGACATGGATTTCCTGCTGCGCGTGCAGGTGGAGGATATGGCGCACTTCTCGCGCTTCGTACAGGACCAGTTGCTGCACCATCCTTCGGTGATCGACGTGAAGTCCAGCTTTTCGCTCGATACGTTCAAGGAAACAACGGCTTTGCCCATTCGCTGATTGCGCGGCGCCGTACAGCAGGTGCAAAAAAAGCGGCCGAAGCCGCTTTTTTCAGTGCATCAGTCTGTCCCGAAGGGCAGGAGTCACGCCGCGACAGCTTGCGGCAGGATCGTTTCCATCAGTTTGCTGGCCTGGCGCGCCTGACGCTTGAGCGCGTAGTCGAACACGGCGGCTTGCTCCTGGAGCATTTCAGCGATGATGCTGCTCTGGTCGGCCGGCTCGAGCGAGAGATAGGCGTCGGCTTCGCCATAGGCGTACTCGATCTTCATGCCCGACTTCTTGGCGATGTGCATCATCGTCGAGTTGCGCGACAGGCAGTGCATATAAAGCGTGGTGACGTGCGTGTTGCGGCTGCGGATGGCGGCGCGCTCGAACAGCTTCGAGCCGATGCCCTGGCCGCGCGCGCTTTCCAGCACGGACACGCCGAACTCGGCGGTGCGGCCGTTGCCGTCCGCCGGCAGGTAGGCCAGGTGGCCGACGCCCACGAGTTGCAGCTGGTGGTCGAACACGCCGAACACGGTGTCGCGCGTGAAGTCCATCGAGCGCACGTACTTTTCGATCACGTGGTCCGGAGCGGCCTGCCCGAAGCGCAGCAGGCGGTCGTCGCTATCGAGCGTGAGAAAGTGCGCGAGCAGGCGTTCGCGGTCTGCCGAGGTGAGCACTCGCACCATGACGGGCGCATGACCGGACGTCAGCGGACGAGCGGACGAAATGATCGGCACGTTGGCTTGGGTCGAAAGCGGGTTCATGGTGGGTTCTCCTTAAAATGCATGCCGCATGATGCAGCGCAAAACGCATTCTAGCGGAAACCCTGGGTGCCCTCTAGGGAAAACCCGGAGTGTAAATTTGAGTGTTGCGCCTAATTAATAATGATATAGACGCAAACTTTTGATTATAAACGGATAATTTTTCTGGTCGTTTGACGTGTCAACTGTTGTCATGGTGCATCATGTCGCACCGCAACAATCTGGCCCGAAAATTTCGGCTCCGCTAAAGCGCCGCTCAGGCACCCTTCAGCCCGTGATCGACCATGGCGATCACCTGCTCGGCGAAGTCCCGATAGCCCATGCGGCCGCCCGGTTTGAGCCACGTGAACGTCCAGTTGATCATGCCGAACACCATCATCGTCAGCGCGGTCTGGTTTTCGCTCGTGACCCTGCCGGGGTACGCGCGCGCGAGTTGACGCGTAAAGGCGGCGACCACGTCGCGCTGGCGGTTCAGGATGATCTCGCGCTGGGCGTCCACTAGGTATTTGACGTCGTTCAGGAGCGCCACGTGGCGGCTGTGCGAGGTTTCGTATTCCGCGAGAAACGCGCGAATCAGCTCGGCGAAGCTCTCGCGTTCGTCGTGACCGCGCCGCTGGCTCGCACCCTCCACCTCCGCGATGATCAGCATGAGCCGCTTGGTGTAGCGATCGAGCAGATCGAAGAGGATCGCTTCCTTGCTCTCGTAATAGTGATAGAGCCTGGCCTTCGAGGTGCCGCTGGCCGCGGCGAGGTCCGACATCGAGGTGCTCGGGTAGCTCGTCTGCGCGAATTTGGCGGCAGCGAGTTCGAGGATCTGGTCGCGTTGGGTTTCATGGTCGGGCGCTCGGGTGCGTGCCATGGGAATTCAGCGGGGGAGGGAAAGATGCGCGGCGGTTTGCGGAAGCGGCGGACGCGCGGCGCGAGCAGCCGCGGCAAGCGGGGCGCAGGCGGCGCACATATCGTCGCGCAGGCGCAGTTCTTCTGCCGCACACAGCTCGCGCAGGCGCCACAACACGACCGGCTCGCCAACCGTGAAGCCGGCCCCGCCACGCGTGAGTTCGGCGCCGAGCGCGTCGCTGGCGAGCCAGGACGCATCCGCCGGAAGGTCCTCGTGGGCGTCGAGCACGCCGAGGATCATGGCGTCGAGGTCGCTCCACGTGCCGCTCGTAAAGGTGTTGTCGCGCCAGCGGCGGGTCTCGCCGTTGGCGAACTTGGCTTCCTGCCACTCCAGCGCGAGACGCGTGATGCGCAGCACCGAGATCGGCGCGGCGTCGGGCAGGCGCGCCTCGATGCAGGCGGCCGCGTTCGGGCCCGAGATTTCGTCGACGGTCAGGCGCACTTCGTTCAAGCGCTGCGGGACATCGCGCAGGCGATAGCAGACCCGCCGCAGCGCGAGCTGGTGGGCGGCGTCGTGCGTGTGCCAGATCACCACGTGGGAATCGTCGGCTTCGAGGGCGGTCAGCGCCGCGCAGTCGTCGTGTGCAAGGGCTGGCGGGACATCGCCAAGGCGCTCCCAGAACGCGGCGCGTAGCGCCACGCCGGGGTCGCCCGCCACGTCGATGTCGCGCAACGGACCGACCGTCAGGTCGTCGCGCAGGGCGATCACGCGGTCCGGCCTGCCTGCCGCTTCGAGAGCCTGACGCAGCGCCGCCGCGGCCGGCTCGCCGTAAATGAGGTGAATCGTGGTCATCGACAACTCGTTGCGTTCACGACGAACGCCCTGTAAGCCCGAAAGCACGCAAATAACAAAAGGAGCCGCCCGCGGGTGTCGCAGCGCTGCGCTGCAACACCGACGGGCGGCCCCTAGTGTAAGCGGATCGCCTGTAGGCCGAAAGCGTGCTGTTGCTCTAACGCCTTAGCGTTCGTCGAAACTCACGACCACACGTTCGCTCACCGGATGGCACTGGCAGGTGAGCACGAAGCCGTCCTTCACCTCCTGCTCCTCGAGCGTGTAGTTCTTGTCCATCTTCACTTCGCCTTCAAGCACCTTGGCGCGGCAGGTGCAGCACACGCCGCCCTTGCACGCGTAAGGCAGTGCCAGACCCGCCTTCAGGCCGACGTCGAGCAGGCTCACGCCCTCGTACGGCAGGCGCATCTTGCGCTTCTTGCCGTCGATGACGATTTCGAGGTCGGCGGCCGGCGTGCTTTCGGTGATCTCGACGTTCGGCACGCCCGCCTGCGGCAGCGGCGAGCCGAAGCGCTCCACGTGCACTTTCTGCGGCGGCACGCCCGCGTCCCTGAACGCGGTTTCGGCGGCATCCATCATCGGACCGGGCCCGCAGATGAACGCTTCGTCGATCTCGTCGGCCGGCAGCAGCGTTTCGAGGAATGCCGCGCACTTGGCCTGATCGAGCACGCCGTTGAACAGCTCGACGTCCTGCAGGTCGTCCGAGAGCACGTGATAGAGGCGGAAGCGGCTCATGAAGCGGTTCTTCAGGTCTTCCAGCTCTTCGGCGAACATGATCGCGTCGACGCTGCGGTTGCCGTACACGAGCGTGAAGGCGCTGCGCGGCTCGGTTTCGAGCGTCGTCTTGATGATCGCGAGCACGGGCGTGATGCCCGAACCGCCCGAGAACGCCACGTAATGCTTGCCGTGCTCGGCGTTCAGGTGCGTGAAGAAGCGGCCATCGGGCGTCATCACCTCGATCTCGTGGCCCGGTGCGAGCTGATCGAACGCGAAGTTCGAGAAACGCCCGCCGCGCACGCGCTTGATGCCGATGCGCAGTTCGCCGTCGCGATCGTAGTCGGTCACGCCCACGCAGATCGAGTACGAACGGCGCGTTTCTTCGCCGTCGATGTGGGTCTTGAGCGTGACGAACTGACCCTGCGTGAAGCGATACGCGTCGCGCAGTTCGGGCGGGACTTCGAAAGCGACAGAGACCGCGTCCGCGGTTTCGGGCCGCACTTCGCGGATGCGCAGCGAATGGAATTGCGGAGTGGCCATATCAGTACGGTTTGAAATAGTCGAAGGGTTCGCGGCAGTCGATGCAGCGGTAGAGCGCCTTGCAGGCGGTCGAGCCGAACTGCGCGAGGCGTTCGGTGTGCTTCGAGCCGCAGTGCGGGCAGGCGGGCGCGGGCAGTGGCTTAGGTTTCGCCATGAAGCTGATCGGCTGTTCGGCCGATTGAGGTCCAGAGCCGCAGTTGCCCGTAGGCGGCGCGATGCCATAGGCGCGCAGCTTCTCGCGCGCTTCGTCGGTGATCCAGTCGGTGGTCCACGCGGGCGACAGGGTCGTCGCGATGCGGTACGGCGCGAGCGCGGCGGCGTCGAGTGCGTGCGCGACGTCTTCTGCGATCTGCGACATCGCCGGGCAGCCGGAGTAGGTCGGCGTGATGACCACTTCGATCTGGCCGTCCGCGGCGCGGCGCACGTCGCGCAGGATGCCTAGTTCGCGGATCGATACGACCGGGATCTCCGGATCTGGCACCGATTCCAGCACGTCCCAGGCGCGTTCGAGCGCGTGATCTGCCGTTGCTTGCATCGTGACTTCCTCTCTTCCTGCGGGGGTGCTTACCAGCGTGCGTCCGGGTGCTGGCGTGCGAGGCTCTGCATTTCGGCCAGCACGAAACCCATGTGCTCGGAGTGCTCACCGTGTTTGCCGGTCGTGACGTGCTTCACCGGCGCAGGCATGGCGAGCGTGGCTTCCTCGAGCGCGGCTTCCACATCAGAGCGCCACGCAGCTTCGAGCTGGGCAGCGAGCGGCGCGATGCCGGCTTCGGCCACGGCCGTTTCCACGGCGTCGGTGCTGAAGAACTCGCGCGTATAGGGCATGAGCCAGTCGAGCGCGGTCTGGGCGCGGCGGTGCGATTCGTCGGTACCGTCGCCGAAACGGATCAGCCACTCGCGTGCATGGTGCACGTGGTAACGCGTTTCCTTGATCGAGCGCTCGGCGATCGCGGCCAGCTGCGGGTCGGCGGAGCGCAGCAGCGCGGTCCACAGATGCGCCATCAGCGAGGCGTAGAGGAAGTTGCGCACGATCGTCACGGCGTAGTCGTTCGCCGAATGCGTCGTGCCGGCGAGCGGGCCGAAGTGCGGCAACTCTGCGAGCGTGTAGTTCGCGAACTCGCGCTCGGCGCGGAAGTAGGCGTAGTCGTCTTCCGTACGGTCGCGGCCGGTGAGCGCTTTTTCGAGCGTGGCGGCGTGCGTATACAGCAGGCGCGCCTGACCGATCAGGTCGAGGCTCATGTTGGCGAGCGCGATGTCTTCTTCGAGGATCGGGCCGTGGCCGCACCATTCGGTATTGCGCTGACCGAGGATCAGCGCCGTATCGGCGAGGCGCAGCACGTACGCGAGTTGTTCAGGCGTGGGCGTCGTCATGTTGCGCTCTTACATGTGGTTGACTTCGTCGGGCAGCGTGTAGAACGTCGGGTGGCGATAGATCTTGTCGCCGGCCGGCTCGAAGAGCTCAGCCTTCTCGTTCGGATCCGATGCCGTAATCGCCGACGACGGCACCACCCAGATGCTCACGCCTTCCTGACGGCGCGTATAGACGTCGCGTGCCATGCGCAGCGCCATCGAGGCGTCGGAGGCGTGCAGGCTGCCACAGTGCTTGTGGTCGAGGCCTTGCTTGCTGCGCACGAACACTTCCCAGATCGGCCATTCCTTGTTCATCGTGGATCTCCTTCTTTCCTGTATGAGTTACGCGGCGTGTTTTTCGGCGCGCTGGCGCTGCTTTTCGGCATGGGCGAGGGCGGCTTCGCGCACCCACGCGCCTTCGTTGTGCGCCTTCACGCGCGTGCCCAGACGCTCGCGGTTGCACGGGCCGTCGCCGTTCACGACGCGCCAGAATTCTTCCCAGTCGATCGTGCCGTAGTCGTAGTGGCCGCGCGCTTCGTTCCATTTCAGATCGGCGTCGGGGAGTGTGACGCCCAGCACCTTGGCCTGCTCGACCGTCGCGTCGACGAACTTCTGGCGCAGATCGTCGTTCGAGATGCGCTTGATCCCCCATTTGGCCGACTGGTTGCTGTGGACCGAATCGGCGTCGCTCGGGCCGAACATCATCAGCACCGGCCACCACCAGCGGTTCACGGCCTGCTGCACGAGTTCGCGTTGCGCTTCGGTGCCGCTCATCATGGCGAGCAGGGCGTCGAAGCCCTGGCGCTGGTGGAACGACTCTTCCTTGCAGATGCGGATCATGGCGCGCGCGTACGGGCCGTAGGTGCAGCGGCACAGCGGAATCTGGTTCATGATCGCGGCGCCGTCCACGAGCCAGCCGATCACGCCGACGTCCGCCCACGTGGGCGTCGGGTAATTGAAGATGCTCGAATACTTGGCTTTGCCGGCGTGCAGTGCGTCGACCAGTTGGTCGCGCGAAACGCCGAGCGTTTCCGCCGCGCTATAGAGATAGAGGCCGTGGCCCGCTTCGTCCTGCACCTTGGCAAGCAGGATCGCCTTGCGCTTGAGGCTCGGCGCGCGCGAGATCCAGTTGCCTTCCGGCAGCATGCCGACGATTTCCGAGTGCGCGTGCTGCGAGATCTGACGTACGAGCGTCTTGCGATAGGCATCGGGCATCCAGTCCTGCGGCTCGATCTTGCCGTCGGCGGCCATGATCGCGTCGAACTGCGCCTGCTCCGGCGAGGCTGCGCCCGCGTCGAGCGGCGCAACGTTGCCGGGGATGTCGAGGGATTGCGTGTACATGGAGACGCTCTCGTCGAAGTTGGGTATGTCGCGCAGTATAAACCAACCGACCGGTCGGTAAATGAATTTTTTGAGGTGGCTCAAAAAGATCGCGCCTACCGTTGAGTTTTAGCGGGGCGGCAGCGGGATTGCCTGGGTTTTGTGCGGGGGGAGCTTGTCCGTGGGTTTGTGCGCTGGACTGTCAGGCGGATGGAAGGCTGTGGGCCGAGCCATGGGGCACAATGCCCCTTTGCCTGCGCACTTGTTTACGGATGAAGATTCCTTTTGCTCCTCTCGCGGCTGCGGCCGCAGTGTTCATTTCATTTGGCGCCGCGTCTCCGGCATTCGCCGATCAAGCTTCGGGCCCTTGGGTCACGAGCTGGGCGACGGCGCTGCAGTCGATCCCCGAGCGCGATGCGCTCCCAGCGCTGTACCGTGCGCCCGAGGTTGCCGGGCGGACTGTCCGGCAGATCGTGTATCCGACGTTGGGCGGCACCGTTGCGCGGGTGCATGTCAGCAACCTCTATGGGCGCACGCCGCTCGTGATCGAGGCGATGGCGATTGCACCGTCTGCGGGCGGCGCGGCGGCGAGTGAGGCGGGAACCGCGCGTGTAACGTTCGGCGGGCGGCCTGCGGTGACGGTGCCTCCGGGCGCTGCGCTCGATAGCGACCCGGTACAGATCGATCTGAAGGCGCACGCGCCTTATGCCATTAGTTCCTATATGGGACCCGGGCAGAAGATGGTCGCGTGGCACCGCGTGGCGAACCAGGTGAACTACGTCTCGCGTCCGGGCAATCACGTCGCCGAGCCATCGATTGGCGCGTTCACCGAGCGCTTTACCCAGTTCGCGTGGGTCACGGGGCTGGCGGTCGAGGCGCCGGGGGCCTCGACGGTTGCGGCGATCGGCGATTCCATTACCGATGGCATGCGTTCCTCGCTCAATCAGAACCGGCGCTGGCCGGATGCATTGGCGCGCCGCATCGCCGAGTCGCAGCGCACAGATCTCGCCGTGATCGACCTGGGCATTAGCGGCAATCGGCTGCTGAGCGATTCGCCTTGCTACGGCGAGGCGCTCGAGCGGCGCTTCGGACGTGACGCGCTCGGCCACCCGGGCGTGAAGACGGTAGTGCTACTCATTGGCATCAACGACATCAACTTCCAGGCGATGCCGGCACGATCGGGGCTCGACTGCGACTTTCCTCATACGCATGTCGATGCGAACGACCTGATCGCGGGTTATCGCCGCGTGATCGCCCAGGCGCACGGGCGCGGCGTGCGCATCTTCGGTGCGACGCTCACGCCGGCTTCGCTGCCGCCGGAGCGCGAGGCGATCCGCACGGCGGTGAACCAATGGATCCGGACGAGCGGGGCATTCGATGGCGTAGTCGATTTCGATGCGGCGCTGCGCGACCCGGCCGAGCCTACGCGTCTGCGATATGGGTACGACAGCGGCGACCACATCCACCCAAGCGACGCGGGCTACGCAGCGATGGCGAATGCTGTGCCGCTGGAGGCCCTTGCCCGCAAGTAAGGAATATTTGCGCCGCCCCCTTGCGCAGCGCTGGCGGGGGCGCTAAGATTCGCCCCCTTCGCCGTTCGATGTCTCTGACGTCAGGCAGCGAGGGCCGCCGCGGAAACCGGCGGACGCAGGAGTCGGCAGCTTTTTTAAGCGGTAAGCGAAAAAAAGGGGTTGACGAAGCGAAAAAGATTCTTCATAATCTCGTTTCTCTGCTGCTGACGCAGCAACGCAGAAAACGCCGGGCAGTACGAAGTTGATAACGGCGCTTTCGCGAACGATCTTTAAAAATTTACAGCCGATAAGTGTGGGCGCTTGATGCGGTGGCGACCCGGATTCGTTCTTCGGAATGAAGCCGGGAGCAGCAAAAGTATCAAGAGTCTCACACTAAAGTAAGTCAGGTTTTTGAAGTAATTCAAATTCCTGTCAGCTTTGAGTGAGCGACCGGTTCGAGAGAACCGAAAACAGTAACAGGTTTAAACTGAAGAGTTTGATCCTGGCTCAGATTGAACGCTGGCGGCATGCCTTACACATGCAAGTCGAACGGCAGCACGGGTGCTTGCACCTGGTGGCGAGTGGCGAACGGGTGAGTAATACATCGGAACGTGTCCAGTAGTGGGGATAGCCCGGCGAAAGCCGGATTAATACCGCATACGATCTACGGATGAAAGCGGGGACCTTCGGGCCTCGCGCTATAGGGGCCGATGGCGGATTAGCTAGTTGGTGGGGTAAAGGCCCACCAAGGCGACGATCCGTAGCTGGTCTGAGAGGACGACCAGCCACACTGGGACTGAGACACGGCCCAGACTCCTACGGGAGGCAGCAGTGGGGAATTTTGGACAATGGGCGAAAGCCTGATCCAGCAATGCCGCGTGTGTGAAGAAGGCCTTCGGGTTGTAAAGCACTTTTGTCCGGAAAGAAATCCTTTGGGTTAATACCTCAGGGGGATGACGGTACCGGAAGAATAAGCACCGGCTAACTACGTGCCAGCAGCCGCGGTAATACGTAGGGTGCGAGCGTTAATCGGAATTACTGGGCGTAAAGCGTGCGCAGGCGGTGATGTAAGACCGATGTGAAATCCCCGGGCTTAACCTGGGAACTGCATTGGTGACTGCATCGCTGGAGTATGGCAGAGGGGGGTAGAATTCCACGTGTAGCAGTGAAATGCGTAGAGATGTGGAGGAATACCGATGGCGAAGGCAGCCCCCTGGGCCAATACTGACGCTCATGCACGAAAGCGTGGGGAGCAAACAGGATTAGATACCCTGGTAGTCCACGCCCTAAACGATGTCAACTGGTTGTCGGGCCTTCATTGGCTTGGTAACGTAGCTAACGCGTGAAGTTGACCGCCTGGGGAGTACGGTCGCAAGATTAAAACTCAAAGGAATTGACGGGGACCCGCACAAGCGGTGGATGATGTGGATTAATTCGATGCAACGCGAAAAACCTTACCTACCCTTGACATGTACGGAATCCTGCTGAGAGGTGGGAGTGCCCGAAAGGGAGCCGTAACACAGGTGCTGCATGGCTGTCGTCAGCTCGTGTCGTGAGATGTTGGGTTAAGTCCCGCAACGAGCGCAACCCTTGTCCCTAGTTGCTACGCAAGAGCACTCCAGGGAGACTGCCGGTGACAAACCGGAGGAAGGTGGGGATGACGTCAAGTCCTCATGGCCCTTATGGGTAGGGCTTCACACGTCATACAATGGTCGGAACAGAGGGTTGCCAAGCCGCGAGGTGGAGCCAATCCCAGAAAACCGATCGTAGTCCGGATCGCAGTCTGCAACTCGACTGCGTGAAGCTGGAATCGCTAGTAATCGCGGATCAGCATGCCGCGGTGAATACGTTCCCGGGTCTTGTACACACCGCCCGTCACACCATGGGAGTGGGTTTTGCCAGAAGTGGCTAGTCTAACCGCAAGGAGGACGGTCACCACGGCAG
This sequence comes from Paraburkholderia acidiphila, assembly GCF_009789655.1. GTDB lineage: Bacteria > Pseudomonadota > Gammaproteobacteria > Burkholderiales > Burkholderiaceae > Paraburkholderia > Paraburkholderia acidiphila. The sequence continues at coordinate 2,916,475 of NZ_CP046909.1, read as the reverse complement.
GATTCATGACTGGGGTGAAGTCGTAACAAGGTAGCCGTATCGGAAGGTGCGGCTGGATCACCTCCTTTCCAGAGCTCATCGCTCACACGCGTTTTAAGCGCTCACACTTGTCGGCTGTAAGAAAGACAGACTCAGGGGTCTGTAGCTCAGTCGGTTAGAGCACCGTCTTGATAAGGCGGGGGTCGATGGTTCGAATCCATCCAGACCCACCACTTTGTCTGCATAAGGCGAAATGATCCCTCGAGTATGTGTGACTGGGGGATTAGCTCAGCTGGGAGAGCACCTGCTTTGCAAGCAGGGGGTCGTCGGTTCGATCCCGTCATCCTCCACCAATCCTCAATGCCTAGTGTCCGGTGAAACACAAACCGGGGATTACGCATTGGCGATTGAGCCAGTCAGAGCGGTATGTGAAAACGTATCGGCTGTCGTTCTTTAACAATCAGGAAGAAGTAGTAAAGAGATTCATCCAAAAATGTCTAGAGATGGGCATGAGTAGGTGAATCAGGGTTGTGATTGTATCAATGTATTTTTAAGTGATCGAAAGATTGCCTTGAAATACGGCGCAACACGAATACTCAACCTGTAGCGGATGTGAATCGGAAGAGACACACCCGTTATAGGGTCAAGCGAACAAGTGCATGTGGTGGATGCCTTGGCGATCACAGGCGATGAAGGACGCGGTAGCCTGCGAAAAGCTACGGGGAGCTGGCAAACAAGCTTTGATCCGTAGATGTCCGAATGGGGAAACCCACTCCGAATGGAGTATCCATGACTGAATACATAGGTCATGTGAAGCGAACGCGGTGAACTGAAACATCTAAGTAACCGCAGGAAAAGAAATCAACCGAGATTCCCAAAGTAGTGGCGAGCGAAATGGGACCAGCCTGCATTCTTTATCTGTACCGTCAGCCGAACGCTCTGGAAAGTGCGGCCATAGTGGGTGATAGCCCCGTAGGCGAAGGCGGAATGGAAGAACTAGGTATGCGACAAGTAGGGCGGGACACGTGAAATCCTGTCTGAAGATGGGGGGACCATCCTCCAAGGCTAAATACTCGTGATCGACCGATAGTGAACCAGTACCGTGAGGGAAAGGCGAAAAGAACCCCGGGAGGGGAGTGAAACAGATCCTGAAACCGCATGCATACAAACAGTCGGAGCCTCGCAAGGGGTGACGGCGTACCTTTTGTATAATGGGTCAGCGACTTACATTCAGTGGCAAGCTTAACCGAATAGGGCAGGCGTAGCGAAAGCGAGTCCGAACAGGGCGTCCAGTCGCTGGGTGTAGACCCGAAACCGTGATCTATCCATGGCGGGTTGAAGGCACGGTAACACGTGCTGGAGGACCGAACCCACTAACGTTGAAAAGTTAGGGGATGAGCTGTGGATAGGGGTGAAAGGCTAAACAAACCTGGAAATAGCTGGTTCTCTCCGAAAACTATTTAGGTAGTGCCTCGTGTATCACCTTCGGGGGTAGAGCACTGTCATGGTTGATGGGTCCATTGCGGATTACGTCGCCATAGCAAACTCCGAATACCGAAGAGTGCAATCACGGGAGACAGACATCGGGTGCTAACGTCCGGTGTCAAGAGGGAAACAACCCAGACCGCCAGCTAAGGTCCCCAAATATGGCTAAGTGGGAAACGAAGTGGGAAGGCTAAAACAGTCAGGAGGTTGGCTTAGAAGCAGCCACCCTTTAAAGAAAGCGTAATAGCTCACTGATCGAGTCGTCCTGCGCGGAAGATGTAACGGGGCTAAGCCATATACCGAAGCTGCGGATGCACATTTATGTGCATGGTAGGAGAGCGTTCCGTAAGCCTGCGAAGGTGCGTTGAAAAGCGTGCTGGAGGTATCGGAAGTGCGAATGCTGACATGAGTAGCGATAAAGGGGGTGAAAGGCCCCCTCGCCGTAAGCCCAAGGTTTCCTACGCAACGTTCATCGGCGTAGGGTGAGTCGGCCCCTAAGGCGAGGCAGAAATGCGTAGCTGATGGGAAGCAGGTCAATATTCCTGCACCATTGTGAAATGCGATGGGGGGACGGATCGCGGAAGGTTGTCCGGGTGTTGGAAGTCCCGGTCCTTGCATTGGAGAAGGCGCTTTGGCAAATCCGGGCGCGGAATTCAAGGGTGCGAGGCCATTCACTTAGGTGAAGAAGCAACTGGAAGTGGTTCCAAGAAAAGCCTCTAAGCTTCAGTTTCACAGTGACCGTACCGCAAACCGACACAGGTGGGCGAGATGAGTATTCTAAGGCGCTTGAGAGAACTCGGGAGAAGGAACTCGGCAAATTGGTACCGTAACTTCGGGATAAGGTACGCCACGGTAGCTTGACTGGCTTGCGCCAGAAGGGTGAAGGGGTTGCAATAAACTGGTGGCTGCGACTGTTTAATAAAAACACAGCACTCTGCAAACACGAAAGTGGACGTATAGGGTGTGACGCCTGCCCGGTGCCGGAAGATTAAATGATGGGGTGCAAGCTCTTGATTGAAGTCCCGGTAAACGGCGGCCGTAACTATAACGGTCCTAAGGTAGCGAAATTCCTTGTCGGGTAAGTTCCGACCTGCACGAATGGCGTAACGATGGCCACACTGTCTCCTCCCGAGACTCAGCGAAGTTGAAGTGTTTGTGATGATGCAATCTCCCCGCGGCTAGACGGAAAGACCCCATGAACCTTTACTGTAGCTTTGCATTGGACTTTGAACCGGTTTGTGTAGGATAGGTGGGAGGCTGTGAAGCGGGAACGCTAGTTTCCGTGGAGCCGTCCTTGAAATACCACCCTGATCTGTTTGAGGTTCTAACCTTGGTCCGTGATCCGGATCGGGGACAGTGCATGGTAGGCAGTTTGACTGGGGCGGTCTCCTCCCAAAGGGTAACGGAGGAGTACGAAGGTACGCTAGGTACGGTCGGAAATCGTGCTGATAGTGCAATGGCATAAGCGTGCTTGACTGTGAGACCCACAAGTCGAACAGGTGCGAAAGCAGGTCATAGTGATCCGGTGGTTCTGTATGGAAGGGCCATCGCTCAACGGATAAAAGGTACTCTGGGGATAACAGGCTGATACCGCCCAAGAGTTCATATCGACGGCGGTGTTTGGCACCTCGATGTCGGCTCATCTCATCCTGGGGCTGTAGCCGGTCCCAAGGGTATGGCTGTTCGCCATTTAAAGAGGTACGTGAGCTGGGTTTAAAACGTCGTGAGACAGTTTGGTCCCTATCTGCCGTGGGCGCTGGAAGTTTGAGGGGGCCTGCTCCTAGTACGAGAGGACCGGAGTGGACGAACCTCTGGTGTACCGGTTGTGACGCCAGTCGCATCGCCGGGTAGCTATGTTCGGAAGAGATAACCGCTGAAAGCATCTAAGCGGGAAACTCGCCTCAAGATGAGACTTCCCCGGGGACTAGATCCCCTTGAAGGGTCGTTCGAGACCAGGACGTTGATAGGTCAGGTGTGGAAGCGCAGTAATGCGTTAAGCTAACTGATACTAATTGCCCGTAAGGCTTGATCCTATAACAGGTGTGCCTCGCTCCCGCAGTGGAGAGCAGGACGCACAGGTTGAGAGATCGGTGTTGTGCCAGAAACAACACAACCCCAATTCAGCAACACCTCTTTACGCTTCTTCCCGATTGGCTGTGGCGCCAGGTTCACCAGAACCCGCGCGACGCAGCAACCCGTCATGCCTGATGACCATAGCGAGCTGGTCCCACCCCTTCCCATCCCGAACAGGACCGTGAAACAGCTCCACGCCGATGATAGTGCGGATTGCCCGTGTGAAAGTAGGTAATCGTCAGGCTCCTCTACAAGCGAAACCCCGGCCCTAAAAAGCCGGGGTTTTTGCTTTTCCGCTCTCCCTATAAGTGAGAGCGTTGTGGGATCGGCGCCGAACAAAGTGCTTGACACGATTCGGATGTTCCCCCATAATCATCAGTTCTCTACGGAGGGGTGCCCGAGTGGCTAAAGGGGGCAGACTGTAAATCTGTTGGCTTACGCCTACGTTGGTTCGAATCCAACCTCCTCCACCAGAATTCAGCTGTAGTAAGTGTCGGGCCGGCAGTGGTAACAAGCCGGCGAACCTCGCGGGTGTAGCTCAATGGTAGAGCAGAAGCCTTCCAAGCTTACGACGAGGGTTCGATTCCCTTCACCCGCTCCAGCGAAGCAATAAAGCGGTTCAGAGCAGTTTTCGCCCATGTGGCTCAGTGGTAGAGCACTCCCTTGGTAAGGGAGAGGTCGGCAGTTCGATCCTGCCCATGGGCACCAGCCGGTATCTAGCGGGCCTTAGAAGCCTCGCATCGAGCAGGCAGCAGCAAGCCAGTGATTGTTTGCGCGCCCCGCGCAACGTACGGAAAAATCCTCTTAGGAGTCGAAAATGGCCAAGGGTAAGTTTGAGCGGACCAAGCCGCACGTGAACGTGGGCACGATCGGTCACGTTGACCACGGCAAGACCACGCTGACGGCAGCGATCACGACGGTTCTGACCGCGAAGTTCGGCGGCGAAGCGAAGGCGTACGACCAGATCGACGCCGCGCCGGAAGAAAAGGCACGTGGTATTACCATCAACACCGCGCACGTCGAGTACGAAACGGCTAACCGCCACTACGCACACGTCGACTGCCCGGGCCACGCTGACTACGTGAAGAACATGATCACGGGCGCGGCACAGATGGACGGCGCAATCCTGGTGTGCTCGGCCGCTGACGGTCCGATGCCGCAAACGCGTGAGCACATCCTGCTCGCCCGTCAGGTTGGCGTGCCTTACATCATCGTGTTCCTGAACAAGTGCGACATGGTCGACGACGCCGAGCTGCTCGAGCTGGTCGAAATGGAAGTGCGCGAACTCCTGTCGAAGTACGACTTCCCGGGCGACGACACGCCGATCATCAAGGGTTCGGCCAAGCTGGCGCTGGAAGGCGACAAGGGCGAACTGGGTGAAGTGGCGATCATGAACCTGGCCGACGCACTGGACACGTACATCCCGACGCCGGAGCGCGCGGTTGACGGCGCGTTCCTGATGCCGGTGGAAGACGTGTTCTCGATCTCGGGTCGCGGCACGGTGGTGACGGGTCGCGTTGAGCGCGGCATCGTCAAGGTCGGCGAGGAAATCGAAATCGTCGGTATCAAGCCGACGGTGAAGACGACCTGCACGGGCGTGGAAATGTTCCGCAAGCTGCTCGACCAGGGTCAGGCAGGCGACAACGTTGGTATCCTGCTGCGCGGCACGAAGCGTGAAGACGTGGAGCGTGGCCAGGTTCTGGCGAAGCCGGGTTCGATCACGCCGCACACGCACTTCACGGCTGAAGTGTACGTGCTGAGCAAGGACGAAGGCGGCCGTCACACGCCGTTCTTCAACAACTACCGTCCGCAGTTCTACTTCCGTACGACGGACGTGACGGGCTCGATCGAGCTGCCGAAGGACAAGGAAATGGTCATGCCGGGCGACAACGTGTCGATCACGGTGAAGCTGATCGCTCCGATCGCGATGGAAGAAGGTCTGCGCTTCGCAATCCGCGAAGGTGGCCGTACCGTCGGCGCCGGCGTGGTTGCAAAGATCATCGAGTAAGTTTTTGCCAGTCTCGGTGATCGACTAAGTGGTTTCGGGGTTGGCGATGCCGCCAACCCCAAAATGGTTTAGGGGTATAGCTCAACTGGCAGAGCGTCGGTCTCCAAAACCGAAGGTTGGGGGTTCGATTCCCTCTGCCCCTGCCAACTTCTCGCGCTTCGGCGCGTTGTTCTTTAAGGTGTTATGGCGAATCCTTCCGTCGAAACTGTTAATACTTCCAGCGACAAGCTGATGCTTGCGGCGGGCGTATTGTTGGTTGTGGCCGGGTTCGTAGGTTTCTACTGGCTCGGTAGCCAGGAGTGGTATGTCCGCGGTGCAGCGCTCGCAGTGGGCGTGATCGCGGGGGTGGTAGTCGGTCTTCTCTCGGCGCCCGGCAAGAGCTTCATCGCGTTTGCCAAAGACTCGTACAAGGAAGTTCGCAAGGTCGTCTGGCCGACTCGCAAAGAGGCCACGCAAACGACGCTGGTGGTCTTCGGTTTTGTGCTGGCAATGGCCATCATTCTGTGGGTTTGCGACAAGTCCATCGAGTGGGTGATTTTCTCGGCGATTCTGGGTTGGAAATGATATGAGCGATACACCGGCATCCCCGAGCGGAAAACGTTGGTATGTGGTGCACGCCTACTCCGGCATGGAGAAGAGCGTGCAGCGTGCGCTTCAGGAGCGCATCGAACGTGCTGGCATGCAAGACAAGTTTGGCCAGATCCTCGTTCCGACTGAAGAAGTGGTCGAGGTGAAGGGTGGTCACAAATCGGTGACCGAACGTCGTTTCTTCCCGGGCTATGTCCTGGTTGAGATGGAAATGACGGACGAAACGTGGCACCTCGTGAAGAACACGGCAAAGGTGACCGGTTTCGTCGGCGGGGCGCGTAATCGCCCGAGCCCGATTTCGCCGCGCGAAGTCGAAAAGATCATGTCGCAGATGCAGGAAGGCGTTGAGAAGCCGCGCCCCAAGACCCTGTTCGAAGTCGGTGAGATGGTCCGCGTGAAGGAAGGTCCGTTCACGGACTTCAACGGCAGCGTCGAAGAAGTCAACTACGAAAAGTCGCGCGTCCGGGTCTCTGTCACCATTTTCGGTCGCGCCACACCGGTCGAACTCGAATTCGGCCAGGTCGAAAAGCTGTAAATCGAATACTACGGATCGCGCCTCTGGTGCGATCCGTTTTTCCGCGCTTATGGTCCGCGTTATGGCCGTAGAGGAGCGCCAGTAGTCCAGTCGGCTGTAGATGTCGCCAAAGCAGTTGGCACAGCGAAGATTGTGGTGAACGCGCGCTACCACTCACCAGAACGCTCACGCGTTCCAAAGAGGTTTTCAACATGGCAAAGAAAATCATCGGCTTTATCAAGCTGCAGATTCCTGCAGGTAAAGCCAATCCGTCGCCGCCGGTCGGTCCGGCACTGGGTCAACGCGGCCTGAACATCATGGAGTTCTGCAAGGCGTTCAACGCGCAGACTCAAGCCATGGAACCGGGTCTGCCGGTTCCGGTCGTGATCACGGCATTCGCGGACAAGAGCTTCACGTTCATCCTGAAGACGCCGCCGGCTACGGTTCTGATCAAGAAGGCAGCGAAGGTCGACAAGGGTTCGGCCAAGCCGCACACCGACAAGGTTGCTACGATTACCCGCGCGCAAGCCGAGGAAATCGCCAAGACCAAGATGCCGGACCTCACGGCAGCCGATATGGACGCAGCGGTCCGCACGATCGCTGGTAGCGCCCGCTCGATGGGCATTGTCGTGGAGGGCGTGTAAATGGCTAAGATTTCCAAGCGTCAAAAGGCACTCGCTGCCAAGATCGACCGCCAGAAGCAATATCCGATCGGCGACGCACTGTCGCTCGTGAAGGAATGCGCCACGGCCAAGTTTGACGAGTCGATCGACGTTGCAGTGCAGCTCGGCATCGATGCGAAGAAGTCGGACCAGGTCGTTCGTGGTTCGGTCGTTCTGCCGGCAGGTACGGGTAAGTCGGTTCGCGTCGCTGTGTTCGCACAGGGCGAAAAGGCTGAACAAGCTAAGGCAGCTGGCGCAGAAATCGTCGGTATGGAAGACCTGGCTGAACAGATCAAGGGCGGCAACCTGAACTTCGACATCGTGATCGCTTCGCCGGACACGATGCGCGTTGTCGGTACGCTCGGTCAGATCCTCGGCCCGCGTGGCCTCATGCCGAACCCGAAGGTCGGCACCGTGACGCCGGACGTGGCGACCGCGGTCAAGAACGCGAAGGCTGGTCAGGTGCAATTCCGTGTCGACAAGGCCGGTATCATTCACGCGACGATCGGCCGTGCATCGTTCGAGCCGACCGCGCTGCGCAGCAACCTGGACGCGCTCCTCGAAGCGCTGACCAAGGCGAAGCCGGCAACGAGCAAGGGCGTGTACCTGCGCAAGATCGCTGTCTCGAGCACAATGGGCGTTGGCGTTCGCGTCGACCAAACGTCGCTCGCAGCGTAATAGTTTTGCCGCGCTGAGGTTTGAAAAGACAGCAGCGCGGATTTAAAGGGCTTTGGGCGGTTGTGCAGCGGCAGTCTGCGCGGTGCAACCGGTTGTCAAAGACCGTTGGCGGAGGTGCAGCAGTCGGGCGCTTCCTTAATGCAAAGCCAACGCAGATGGCGAACCCGAAAAGGTTTTGAAGTGCTGATGTGAGCGGATGCAGGTGGTAACGCCTGACGATGCAAGCTGATTTACTCCGGACTGGTCGGTCGCCGTTGTTGAACGCGGCACATGTAGCGAAAGCCAAGTGTGTCGAATCTGGAGGTTAACCGTGCCACTGAACAAAGAAGGTAAGCAGGCCGTCGTGGCTGAAGTCTCCGCGCAAGTCGCGAAGGCTCAGACCATGGTGCTGGCCGAGTATCGTGGAATCGCGGTTGGCGATCTGACCAAGCTGCGCGCGAAAGCGCGTGAGCAGCAGGTGTACCTGCGCGTGTTGAAGAACACGCTGGCGCGTCGCGCTGTCGAAGGTACCCCGTTTGCTCCGCTGGCAGAGCAGATGACTGGCCCCCTGATCTACGGCATCTCGGAAGATGCAATTGCTGCAGCGAAGGTCGTCAATGACTTCGCGAAGAGCAATGACAAGTTGGTCATCAAGGCTGGTTCCTACGAAGGCAAGGTGATGGACGTGGCAGGCGTGCAAGCGCTGGCCAACATCCCGAGCCGCGAAGAACTGCTCTCGAAGCTGCTGTTCGTTATGCAAGCTCCTGTCTCCGGCTTCGCGCGTGCACTCGCCGCGCTGGCAGAGAAGAAGCAAGCAGAAGCTGCTTAAGTTCAAGCAGGCGAACAAGCAAGAGCGAGCGAAGATCGCTAGCTGTTTCCGAATTCAAATCTGGAGTAATTTCAAATGGCAATCGCAAAAGAAGACATCCTCGAAGCCGTTGGCTCGATGTCGGTTCTCGAACTGAACGAACTGGTCAAGGCATTCGAAGAAAAGTTTGGCGTGTCGGCAGCTGCTGTGGCAGTCGCTGGCCCGGCAGGCGGCGGCGCTGCTGCTGCTGCTGAAGAGCAGACCGAATTCACGGTCAACCTGCTTGAAGCAGGCGCGAACAAGGTTTCGGTCATTAAGGCCGTTCGTGAACTGACGGGTCTCGGCCTGAAGGAAGCGAAGGACCTGGTCGACGGTGCACCGAAGCCCGTGAAGGAAGCGGTGCCCAAGGCTGCTGCTGAAGAAGCGAAGAAGAAGCTGGAAGAAGCCGGCGCGAAGGCTGAAATCAAGTAAGTTTCAGCGCGCTGTGCGAAGGCTGGCGGTTTTTACACCGCCGGCCTTTTTGTGCTTTGTGGGTTCTGCGTTTTTGTGTTCGATTTTTTAGAAGTCGGAGGCGGGATGCGGGACCCAGAAGCCAAAGAAAAACGTCTTTCGCCGGGTGAGGGCCCCAAGGGCACCATCTGTGCGCACGACGCTTCTCTTTGTCTTCTGAAGCGACTGCAGAAGGCAAGTTTGGTCGGGCAGCGGGCAAGTTATGACAAGCCGAAATCCGTTGCCGTCAGCCAGCGGTTGGTAGAGGCCAACCACCAAGCTTCCAGGGCTCGCGAAGCCATCGGGTCTCAGTCGGTGAACACTCGGGTCGTCCTACCCGCCGTGATTCGGAGATCGTATGCACTATTCCTTCACCGAGAAGAAGCGTATTCGCAAGAGTTTCGCGAAACGCCCCATCGTTCACCAGGTTCCTTTCCTGCTGGCTACCCAGCTTGAATCATTCAGCACTTTCCTGCAAGCAGAAACGGCGACCGCTCAACGCAAACCGGAAGGTCTGCAGGCAGCGTTTTCGTCCGTTTTTCCTATTGTTTCCCATAACGGCTTTGCTCGTCTAGAGTTCGTCAGCTACATGCTGTCGTCGCCGGCATTCAACATCAAGGAATGTCAGCAACGCGGTTTGACGTACTGCTCGGCGCTGCGCGCCAAGGTCCGTCTCGTCCTGCTCGACAAGGAATCGCCGAGCAAGCCGGTCGTAAAGGAAGTGAAGGAACAGGAAGTGTACATGGGCGAAATTCCGCTCATGACGCCGACCGGTTCGTTCGTTATCAACGGCACCGAACGTGTCATCGTCTCGCAGCTGCACCGCTCGCCTGGCGTGTTCTTCGAACACGACAAGGGCAAGACGCACAGCTCGGGCAAGCTCCTGTTCTCGGCACGTATCATTCCTTACCGCGGTTCGTGGCTCGACTTCGAGTTCGACCCGAAGGACGTGCTGTACTTCCGCGTCGACCGTCGCCGCAAGATGCCGGTCACGATCCTGCTGAAGGCTATCGGCCTCACGCCGGAACAGATCCTCGCGAACTTCTTCGTATTCGACAACTTCACGCTGATGCCGGAAGGCGCGCAGATGGAGTTCGTGCCGGAGCGTCTGCGCGGTGAAGTCGCGCGCTTCGACATCAGCGATCGCGAAGGCAAGGTCATCGTCCAGAAGGACAAGCGGATCAACGCGAAGCACATTCGCGACCTCGAAACCGCGAAGACGACGTACATTTCGGTTCCCGAAGATTATCTGCTCGGCCGCGTTCTCGCGAAGAACGTCGTCGACGGCGACACGGGCGAAGTGATCGCGAACGCGAACGACGAGATCACGGAAAGCGTGCTCGAGAAGCTGCGCGAAGCGAAGATCAAGGACATCCAGACGCTCTACACGAACGATCTGGACCAGGGTCCGTACATCTCGTCGACGCTGCGTATCGACGAAACCGCCGACAAGATGGCCGCGCGCATCGCGATCTACCGCATGATGCGTCCGGGCGAGCCGCCGACCGAAGAAGCGGTCGAGGCGCTGTTCAACCGCCTGTTCTACAGCGAAGAAGCGTACGACCTCTCGAAGGTGGGTCGTATGAAGTTCAACCGCCGCGTGGGCCGTGACGAAATCGTCGGCCCGATGACGCTGCAGGACGACGACATCCTCGCGACGATCAAGATCCTCGTCGAGCTGCGCAACGGCAAGGGCGAAGTCGACGACATCGACCACTTGGGCAACCGTCGCGTGCGTTGCGTCGGCGAACTCGCGGAAAACCAGTTCCGCGCAGGTCTCGTGCGTGTCGAACGTGCAGTCAAGGAACGCCTCGGCCAGGCCGAAAGCGAAAACCTGATGCCGCACGACCTGATCAACTCGAAGCCGATTTCGTCGGCGATTCGCGAGTTCTTCGGTTCGTCGCAGCTGTCGCAGTTCATGGACCAGACCAACCCGCTCTCGGAAATCACGCACAAGCGTCGTGTTTCCGCACTGGGCCCGGGCGGTCTGACGCGTGAGCGCGCAGGCTTTGAAGTCCGCGACGTGCACCCGACCCACTATGGCCGTGTGTGCCCGATTGAAACGCCGGAAGGTCCGAACATCGGTCTGATCAACTCGCTCGCACTGTATGCGCACCTGAACGAATACGGCTTCCTCGAAACGCCGTATCGCAAAGTGGCAGACGGCAAGGTGACCGACCAGATCGACTACCTGTCGGCGATCGAAGAAGGCCGTTACGTGATCGCTCAGGCGAACGCGGCCGTGGCCGAAGACGGCACACTGACCGACGAACTCGTGTCGTCGCGTGAAGCGGGTGAAACGCTGATGGTCACGCCGGACCGCATCCAGTACATGGACGTGGCGCCGTCGCAGATCGTCTCGGTTGCAGCTTCGCTGATTCCGTTCCTCGAGCACGATGACGCGAACCGTGCACTGATGGGCTCGAACATGCAGCGTCAGGCCGTGCCTTGCCTGCGTCCGGAAAAGCCGGTCGTCGGTACGGGTATCGAGCGTACGGTTGCGGTCGACTCGGGTACGACGGTTCAGGCACTGCGTGGCGGCGTGGTCGACTACGTCGACGCCGGCCGTATCGTGATTCGCGTGAACGACGATGAAGCTGTCGCCGGTGAAGTTGGCGTCGACATCTACAACCTCATCAAGTACACGCGTTCGAACCAGAACACGAACATCAACCAGCGTCCGATCGTGAAGATGGGCGACAAGGTTGCGCGCGGCGACGTGCTGGCTGACGGCGCATCGACGGATCTGGGCGAGCTCGCGCTCGGCCAGAACATGCTGATCGCGTTCATGCCGTGGAATGGCTACAACTTCGAAGACTCGATTCTGATCTCGGAGAAGGTGGTTGCTGACGACCGTTACACGTCGATCCACATCGAAGAACTGAATGTCGTTGCACGCGACACGAAGCTCGGACCGGAAGAAATCACGCGCGACATTTCGAACCTCGCGGAAGTGCAGCTTGGCCGTCTCGACGAGTCGGGCATCGTGTACATCGGCGCGGAAGTGGAAGCGGGCGACGTGCTCGTGGGCAAGGTCACGCCGAAGGGCGAAACCCAGCTCACGCCGGAAGAAAAGCTGCTGCGCGCGATCTTCGGCGAGAAGGCTTCGGACGTGAAGGATACGTCGCTGCGCGTGCCCTCGGGCATGAGCGGCACGGTCATCGACGTGCAGGTGTTCACGCGTGAAGGCATCCAGCGCGACAAGCGTGCACAACAGATCATCGACGATGAACTGAAGCGCTATCGCCTCGACCTGAACGACCAGCTGCGTATCGTGGAAGGCGACGCGTTCCAGCGTCTCGCACGTATGCTCGAAGGCAAGGTCGCGAACGGCGGTCCGAAGAAGCTCGCGAAGGGCACGAAGATCGAGCGCGCGTACCTCGAAGACCTGGATCACTACCACTGGTTCGACATCCGCCTCGCGGACGAAGAAGCAGCGGCGCAGCTCGAAGCGATCAAGAACTCGATCGAAGAGAAGCGTCACCAGTTCGATCTGGCCTTCGAAGAAAAGCGCAAGAAGCTCACGCAAGGCGACGAACTGCCGCCGGGCGTGCTGAAGATGGTCAAGGTGTACCTCGCGGTGAAGCGCCGTCTGCAGCCTGGCGACAAGATGGCAGGCCGTCACGGTAACAAGGGTGTGGTGTCGAAGATCGTTCCGATCGAAGACATGCCGTACATGGCCGATGGCCGTCCGGCAGACGTCGTGCTGAACCCGCTCGGCGTGCCGTCACGGATGAACGTGGGTCAGGTTCTCGAAGTGCACCTCGGTTGGGCCGCGAAGGGTCTGGGCTGGCGTATTGGCGAAATGCTCGCGCGTCAGACGAAGGTTGCGGAGATGCGTGAGTTCCTCACGAAGATCTACAACGAATCGGGCCACAAGGAAGACCTCGACAGCTTCAGCGACGACGAGATCCTCGAACTCGCGAAGAACCTGCGCGAAGGCGTGCCGTTCGCAACGCCGGTGTTCGACGGTGCGACCGAAGAGGAAATGTCGAAGATGCTCGACCTGGCGTTCCCGGACGACATCGCGACGAACCTCGGCATGACGCCGTCGAAGAACCAGGTGCGTCTGTACGACGGCCGCACGGGCGAAATGTTCGAGCGTACGGTCACCGTGGGCTACATGCACTACCTGAAGCTGCACCACCTTGTCGACGACAAGATGCACGCGCGTTCGACGGGTCCGTACTCGCTCGTGACGCAGCAGCCGCTGGGTGGTAAGGCGCAATTCGGTGGTCAGCGCTTCGGTGAAATGGAAGTGTGGGCGCTCGAAGCGTATGGCGCTTCGTATGTGCTGCAGGAAATGTTGACGGTGAAGTCCGATGACGTGACGGGCCGGACGAAGGTGTACGAGAACCTCGTCAAGGGCGACCACGTGATCGACGCGGGCATGCCGGAATCCTTCAATGTGCTGGTGAAGGAAATCCGCTCGCTCGGCATCGACATCGACCTCGACCGCAACTAATCGGACTACGGAGAGAAGGCAATGAAAGCTCTGCTCGATCTATTCAAGCAAGTCCAACAAGAAGAAGTTTTCGACGCGATCAAGATCGGTCTGGCATCGCCGGACAAGATCCGTTCGTGGTCGTTCGGCGAAGTGAAGAAGCCGGAGACCATCAACTACCGCACGTTCAAGCCGGAGCGGGATGGTCTGTTCTGCGCGAAGATTTTTGGTCCGATCAAGGACTACGAATGCCTTTGCGGCAAGTACAAGCGCCTGAAGCATCGTGGCGTGATCTGCGAGAAGTGCGGCGTGGAAGTCACGCTCGCCAAGGTGCGTCGCGAACGCATGGGCCACATCGAGCTGGCCTCGCCGGTCGCTCACATCTGGTTCCTGAAGTCGCTGCCGTCGCGTCTGGGCATGGTGCTCGACATGACGCTGCGCGACATCGAGCGCGTGCTGTACTTCGAAGCCTACGTGGTGATCGAACCGGGCATGACGCCGCTGAAAGCGCGGCAGATCATGACCGAAGAGGATTACTACAACAAGGTCGAGGAGTACGGTGACGAATTCCGCGCCGAGATGGGCGCGGAAGGCGTGCGCGAGCTGCTGCGTGCGATCAACATCGACGAACAGGTCGAGACGCTGCGCACCGAGCTGAAGAACACCGGCTCGGAAGCGAAGATCAAGAAGTACGCGAAGCGCCTGAAGGTGCTCGAGGCCTTCCAGCGTTCGGGCATCAAGCCCGAATGGATGGTGCTCGAAGTGCTGCCGGTGCTGCCGCCGGAACTGCGTCCGCTCGTGCCGCTGGACGGTGGCCGCTTCGCGACCTCGGACCTGAACGACCTGTATCGCCGCGTCATCAACCGTAACAACCGTCTGAAGCGTCTGCTCGAGCTGAAGGCGCCGGAGATCATCGTCCGCAACGAAAAGCGGATGCTCCAGGAAGCGGTTGACTCGCTGCTCGACAACGGCCGTCGCGGCAAGGCGATGACGGGCGCGAACAAGCGTCCGCTGAAGTCGCTCGCCGACATGATCAAGGGTAAGGGCGGCCGCTTCCGTCAGAACCTGCTGGGCAAGCGCGTGGACTACTCGGGCCGTTCGGTCATCGTGGTGGGTCCGACGCTCAAGCTGCACCAGTGCGGTCTGCCGAAGCTGATGGCGCTCGAACTGTTCAAGCCGTTCATCTTCAACAAGCTGGAAACGATGGGCGTTGCCACGACCATCAAGGCTGCGAAGAAGGAAGTCGAGAACCAGACGCCGGTGGTGTGGGACATCCTCGAAGAGGTGATCCGCGAGCATCCGGTCATGCTGAACCGTGCGCCTACGCTGCACCGTCTTGGCATTCAGGCTTTCGAGCCGGTGCTGATCGAAGGTAAGGCAATCCAGTTGCACCCGCTCGTTTGCGCGGCGTTCAACGCCGACTTCGACGGTGACCAGATGGCTGTTCACGTTCCGCTGTCGCTCGAAGCGCAGATGGAAGCGCGTACGCTCATGCTCGCCTCGAACAACGTCCTGTTTCCGGCCAACGGCGATCCGTCGATCGTGCCGTCGCAGGATATCGTGCTGGGCCTGTACTACGCCACGCGTGAAGCGATCAACGGCAAGGGCGAAGGCATGACGTTCACGGGCGTGTCGGAAGTGCTGCGCGCCTACGAGAACAAGGAAGTCGAGCTGGCCTCGCGTGTGAACGTGCGTATTACCGAAATGGTCCACAACGAGGACAAGTCGGAAGGCGCACCGGCATTCGTGCCGAAGATCACGCTGTACGCGACCACGGTCGGCCGTTCGATCCTCTCGGAAATCCTGCCGCCGGGCCTGCCGTTCACGGTGCTGAACAAGCCGCTGAAGAAGAAGGAAATCTCGCGTCTGATCAACACCGCGTTCCGCAAGTGCGGTCTGCGTGAAACGGTGATCTTTGCCGACCAGCTGATGCAGTCGGGCTTCCGCCTTGCAACGCGCGCCGGTATTTCGATCTGCGTGGACGACATGCTCGTGCCGCCGCAGAAGGAAACCATCGTCGGCGACGCCGCGAAGAAGGTGAAGGAGTACGACCGTCAGTACATGTCGGGTCTCGTCACCGCGCAAGAACGCTACAACAACGTGGTCGACATCTGGTCTGCAACGTCGGAAGCGGTCGGCAAGGCGATGATGGAGCAGCTCGCGACGGAACCGGTCATCGACCGCGACGGCAAGGAAACGCGTCAGGAATCGTTCAACTCGATCTACATGATGGCCGACTCGGGCGCGCGGGGTTCCGCGGTCCAGATCCGTCAGCTGGCGGGTATGCGCGGCCTGATGGCGAAGCCGGACGGCTCGATTATCGAAACGCCGATTACCGCGAACTTCCGCGAAGGTCTGAACGTGTTGCAGTACTTCATCTCGACCCACGGTGCACGTAAGGGTCTGGCTGATACGGCACTGAAGACCGCGAACTCGGGTTACCTGACGCGTCGTCTCGTCGACGTCACGCAGGATCTCGTGGTCGTCGAGGACGATTGCGGCACGTCGAACGGCGTGGCGATGAAGGCACTCGTGGAAGGCGGTGAAGTCGTCGAAGCGCTGCGCGACCGTATTCTCGGTCGTGTCGCGGTGGCGGACGTCGTCAATCCGGAAACGCAGGAAACGATCTACGCTTCGGGCGACCTGCTCGACGAAGACGCGGTCGAAACGATCGAAAGCCTCGGCATCGACGAAGTGCGCGTGCGCACGCCGCTCACCTGCGAAACGCGTTACGGCCTGTGCGCCTCGTGCTACGGCCGCGACCTGGGTCGTGGCTCGCGCGTGAACGTCGGCGAAGCTGTCGGCGTGATCGCAGCGCAGTCGATCGGCGAACCGGGCACGCAGCTCACGATGCGTACGTTCCACATCGGTGGTGCTGCGTCGCGTGCGGCAGTGGCCTCGTCGGTGGAAGCCAAGTCGAACGGTACCGTGCGCTTCACGGCCACGATGCGTTACGTCACGAATGCGAAGGGCGAGCAAGTCGTCATCTCGCGTTCGGGCGAAGCCATCATCGCCGACGATCACGGCCGCGAGCGCGAGCGTCACAAGGTGCCGTACGGCGCGACGCTGCTGCAGCTCGATGGCGCCGCGATCAAGGCAGGCACGCAGCTCGCAACGTGGGATCCGCTCACGCGCCCGATCATCACCGAGTACGGCGGTACGGTGAAGTTCGAGAACGTCGAGGAAGGCGTGACCGTGGCCAAGCAGATCGACGACGTCACGGGTCTGTCGACCCTCGTCGTGATCGACGTGAAGCGCCGCGGTTCGCAGGCTGCGAAGAGCGTGCGTCCGCAGGTCAAGCTGCTCGACGCGAACGGCGACGAAGTGAAGATCCCGGGCACGGAGCACTCGGTGCAGATCGGCTTCCAGGTCGGCGCACTGATCACCGTGAAGGACGGTCAGCAAGTGCAGGTCGGTGAAGTGCTCGCACGTATCCCGACCGAAGCGCAGAAGACGCGTGACATTACCGGTGGTCTGCCGCGTGTGGCGGAACTGTTCGAAGCACGTTCGCCGAAGGACGCAGGTATCCTGGCGGAAGTCACGGGTACGACGTCGTTCGGTAAGGACACGAAGGGCAAGCAGCGTCTCGTTATCACGGACCTCGAAGGCAATCAGCACGAGTTCCTGATCGCGAAGGAAAAGCAGGTGCTGGTCCACGACGGTCAGGTCGTCAACAAGGGCGAAATGATCGTGGACGGCCCGGCCGATCCGCACGACATCCTGCGTCTGCAGGGTATCGAAGCGCTGTCGCGTTACATCGTGGACGAAGTGCAGGACGTGTACCGTCTGCAGGGCGTGAAGATCAACGACAAGCACATCGAAGTGATCGTGCGTCAGATGCTGCGTCGTGTGCAGATCACCGATAACGGTGATACGCGCTTCATTCCGGGCGAGCAGGTCGAGCGTTCGGACATGCTGGACGAAAACGACAAGATGAACGCCGAGGACAAGCGCCCGGCAACGTACGAGAACGTGCTGCTCGGTATCACGAAGGCATCGCTCTCGACCGATTCGTTCATCTCGGCGGCATCGTTCCAGGAAACGACGCGCGTGCTGACCGAAGCGGCGATCATGGGCAAGCGCGACGATCTGCGTGGCCTGAAGGAAAACGTCATCGTCGGCCGTCTGATTCCGGCTGGTACGGGTCTCGCCTTCCACAAGGCGCGCCGTGCGAAGGAATCGTCGGATCGCGAGCGTTTCGACCAGATCGCAGCGGAAGAAGCGTTCGAGTTCGGTACGCCGGAAACCCCGGCTGCCGAGCAACCGCAACAGCCGCATACGACGGACGAGTAAGCGTGGGGCGGCGCAAGCCGCCTTGCGTCCTCGCAAAAGCCGCCTGGTGTTCACCGGGCGGCTTTTTTTATTGGCGCTGGCGCTTCTTGCTCGCGCCTGCGGCCTCGTGCCGCAGTGCCGGCCCGCTCGCTGCGCGCATCGGTCAGGCGTGCTAACGTAGCGCGCCAAGTCCGCCCGTGTGGGCCTTTTCGTACGGCACCGGCGGCATTTTTCTGAATCTGGAGGCGGTAATCATGTGGGTGGTCGGGGTCGGTCTCATCCTGAATCTGGTGGCGTGTGTCGCCAGCTTTTCGCAGCTACTGCATCACGTCAGCAATCAATCTGCGGCGAACTTCTTCGCGACCTTCCTCGTGATGTGGGCGTTCCTGATCATCGGTTTCATCATGCTGCTGGCGGGCCGGGTCAAGGGCGGCGCCGCGCTGCTGACGGTCGGCTCGCTGATGTTCGTCGGCGCCAACGCCGTGCTCTTTGGGGCCAGCGTCTTCGCGATCGTCGCCGCGATCGTCGCCGCTGTAACGATCTTCGGTGCAGTGCGCATCGCGCGCGGGCGTCAAACCGCCTGACGAACTTCGTTGCACGCGGGTTGTGCGCTTCTGAAGCCGGTGCGGTGCCTCGACCTTTTGGCCAACGTTGCTTGAAGTGCGGTTTGAGGAGCGTCGCGGTTGGTAAAATGCGCCGACCGCTTCAGAACCCTGTGCCCTTCATGTCCCGCTCCCTCGAAATCCTCAACGAAGTCTTCGGCTATCCCGCGTTCAGAGGGCAGCAAGCCGAAATCGTCGAGCACGTTGCCGGGGGCGGCGATTCGCTGGTGCTCATGCCCACCGGCGGCGGCAAATCCCTTTGCTATCAGATTCCAGCGCTAGTGCGGCACGAAGCCGGGCTAGGCGCCGGCATCGTCGTGTCGCCGCTCATCGCGCTCATGCAGGACCAGGTGGCCGCGCTCACAGAAGTGGGCGTGCGCGCCGCTTATCTCAATTCGACGTTGAGCGGCGCCGAAGCGGCGGCGACCGAACGAGCGCTGCGCGAGGGCGATCTCGATCTGCTCTATGTCGCGCCCGAGCGCCTCATGACGCCGCGCTTCCTCGACCTGCTCGAGCGCACGCGCATCGGGCTCTTTGCGATCGACGAAGCGCATTGCGTCTCGCAATGGGGGCACGATTTCCGCCCCGAATACATCCAGCTCTCGGTGCTGCACGAACGCTTTCCGGACGTGCCGCGCATCGCGCTCACTGCAACCGCCGACGACATCACGCGCGACGAAATCGCGCATCGGCTCGCGCTCGACGACGCACGCGTGTTCGTTTCGAGCTTCGACCGCCCGAATATCCGCTACCGCATCGTCGAGAAGGACAACGCGCGCTCGCAGCTGCTCGACTTCATCCGCGCGGAGCACACGCGCGCCGACGGCACGACCGATGCGGGCGTCGTGTACTGCCTCTCACGCCGCAAGGTCGAGGAAACGGCGGAGTGGCTGAAAGGGCAAGGTTTGCGTGCGCTGCCATATCACGCCGGCATGGAATTCGAGGTGCGCCAGAAGCACCAGGAGCTGTTCCAGCGCGAGGAGGGCGTGGTGATGTGCGCCACCATCGCGTTCGGCATGGGCATCGACAAGCCGGACGTGCGGTTCGTCGCGCATCTGGATTTGCCCAAGAGCGTGGAAGGCTACTACCAGGAAACCGGCCGCGCGGGGCGCGACGGGCTGGCGGCCAATGCGTGGATGGCCTACGGTCTCGGCGACGTGGTGCAGCAGCGCAAGATGATCGACGAGTCCGAAGCCGACGAGCAGCACAAGCGTGTACAGACGGGCAAGCTCGACGCGCTGCTCGGCCTGTGCGAAGCGGCCACGTGCCGGCGCGTGCGGCTGCTCGCTTACTTCGGCGAAGAGAGCAAGCCGTGCGGCAACTGCGACACGTGCCTCGAGCCGCCCGCCACGTGGGATGCGACGCGTGAGGCGCAAATGGCGCTCTCGTGCGTGTTCCGAGCGCAGCGCGCGAGCGGCTTCAATTTCGGCGCCGGCCACCTGATCGACATCCTGCGCGGCAACAGCACCGAGAAGATCCTGCAGCGCGGTCACGAGAAAATCTCGACCTTCGGCATCGGCTCGGCGCTTTCGGAACCGGAATGGCGCGCGGTTTTCCGGCAGCTGGTGGCGTTCGGTTATCTCACCGTCGACCACGACGGCTACGGTTCGCTCGTGCTCACCGAGGCGAGCAAGCCGGTGCTCAAGGGCGAGCAGAACGTCACGATGCGCCGCTACGTGAAGCCCACGCGTACGCGCACGTCGTCGAGCCGCACGAGCGAGCGCGCCGATCCAACCCTCGGTATGAGCCCGCGTCAGCGCTCGCGCTGGGAGCGCCTGCGACTGTGGCGCACCGAAACCGCCAAGAGCGAGGGCGTGCCGGCCTACGTCATCTTCCACGACGCCACGCTGGCGGAAATCGCACGCAACGGCCCGGAGTCGGTGGACGAGCTTCGCGATATTCCGGGCATCGGCGCGCGCAAGCTCGAGCGCTTCGGCGAGGAGCTCGTCGAGGTCGTCGGCGACGAATAAGGCCGGGGGCGTTGCCTCCGGGCATTCCGGGCGCCGCCCGATTGTCATGTTGCTGTCACTTCCTCCGTCGTCCGAAATGTCGCAAGCCATTGACTCGCTTGGTATTTTCGGAATATCATGCTGGGTTCCGGTCTTTGGGATGTTTGTGCTCGTCGATTGATTTGACGAAAACTAACGTCGAATAGCGAATTCCGGAGTTCGATACGCATGCATTTCCGCTTTGCCCGGAAATAAATGCGTCGATTTTGTTCAATTTCAGGAATAAACAATGCCAACCATCAATCAACTGGTTCGCAAAGGCCGCGCTTCGGAAGCTACGAAGAGCAAGTCGCCGGCCCTGCAGGACTGCCCGCAGCGTCGCGGCGTGTGCACTCGCGTGTACACGACGACGCCGAAGAAGCCGAACTCGGCACTCCGTAAGGTCGCCAAGGTGCGCCTGACGAACGGCTTCGAAGTCATTTCGTACATCGGTGGTGAAGGCCACAACCTGCAGGAACACTCGGTCGTGCTGATCCGCGGCGGCCGTGTGAAGGACTTGCCGGGTGTGCGTTACCACATGGTTCGTGGCTCGCTGGATACCCAGGGCGTCAAGGATCGTAAGCAGGCTCGTTCGAAGTACGGTGCAAAGCGCGCCAAGGCTGCGAAGTAAGAGTCAAGCGTCGTCCCGCTTTTTCGAGAGCAGGCGATAAAAGCGACAGGTGCCGGATTGGCCGGTGCTGTCGAGTAAGTGGTCACCCGACCAGGCTGGTAAGTCGTAATGGATGAATCGGGTTAGTTGGTGGCCGCGGAGCGCAAGGGATTCACCCGCGCTTCAACTGAAAAGTTAAAGGAAGAAACATGCCGCGTCGTCGCGAAGTCCCCAAGCGGGAAATATTGCCGGATCCGAAGTTCGGCAACGTTGATGTAGCCAAGTTCATGAACGTGCTGATGCTCTCCGGCAAGAAGTCGGTTGCCGAGCGTATCGTGTACGGCGCTTTCGAACAGATCCAGACCAAGGGTGGCAAGGACCCGCTGGAAGTGTTCACTGTCGCACTCAACAACGTGAAGCCGGTGGTGGAAGTGAAGAGCCGCCGCGTTGGTGGTGCGAACTATCAGGTTCCGGTCGAAGTGCGCCCCTCGCGTCGTATGGCATTGGCGATGCGTTGGCTGCGTGAAGCCGCGAAGAAGCGCAGCGAGAAGTCGATGGCCCTGCGTCTGGCAGGTGAACTCACCGAAGCGGCCGAAGGCCGAGGCGGCGCGATGAAGAAGCGCGACGAAGTTCACCGGATGGCAGAAGCGAACAAGGCGTTCTCGCACTTCCGCTTCTAAGAGAAGACCCCTACCGGGGTTTGCTCAAAAAACGGAAAAAATTCCGGGCGGGTGCGCTTATCAAGCGCCTCGCCCGTTTGTGTTCAGGCGCGTTGGGATCAACCCGGTCGGGATGACCCGGCGTGCACCTCACGATAGAGGATCAAAGTGGCTCGCAAGACTCCTATCGAGCGCTACCGTAACATCGGTATTAGCGCTCACATCGACGCCGGCAAGACGACGACGACCGAGCGCATTCTGTTTTACACCGGCGTGAACCACAAGATTGGTGAAGTTCACGACGGCGCCGCGACCATGGACTGGATGGAGCAGGAACAGGAGCGTGGTATCACGATCACGTCCGCTGCTACGACCGCGTTCTGGAAGGGCATGGGCGGCAACTACCCCGAGCACCGCATCAACATCATCGACACCCCGGGCCACGTCGACTTCACGATTGAAGTTGAGCGCTCGATGCGCGTGCTCGACGGCGCGTGCATGGTGTACTGCGCAGTGGGCGGCGTGCAGCCGCAGTCGGAAACGGTGTGGCGTCAGGCGAACAAGTACAAGGTTCCCCGTCTCGCGTTCGTCAACAAGATGGACCGTACCGGCGCGAACTTCTTCAAGGTCTACGACCAGCTGAAAACGCGTCTGAAGGCTAATCCGGTTCCGGTCGTGGTGCCGATCGGCGCGGAAGACACGTTCACTGGCGTGGTCGACCTGATCAAGATGAAGGCGATCATTTGGGACGAAGCCTCGCAAGGTACGAAGTTCGACTACGTCGACATCCCGGCTGAACTCGTTGACACGTGCAACGAGTGGCGCGAAAAGATGATCGAGTCGGCGGCTGAAGCCAGCGAAGAGCTGATGGAAAAGTACCTCGGCGGCGAAGAGCTCTCGGAAGCGGAAGTCGTCAAGGCACTGCGCGACCGTACGATCGCGTGCGAAATCCAGCCGATGCTGTGCGGCACCGCGTTCAAGAACAAGGGCGTCCAGCGTATGCTCGACGCCGTGATCGACTTCCTGCCGTCGCCGGTGGATATTCCCCCGGTCAAGGGCGAACTCGAAAACGGCGAAGTGGCAGAGCGCCGCGCAGCCGACGACGAGAAGTTCGCAGCACTCGCGTTCAAGATCATGACCGACCCGTTCGTCGGTCAGCTGATCTTCTTCCGCGCATACTCGGGCATCGTCAACTCGGGCGACACCGTGCTGAACTCGACCAAGGGCAAGAAGGAACGCCTCGGCCGTATTCTGCAGATGCACGCGAACAACCGCGAAGAAATCAAGGAAGTTCGTGCAGGTGACATCGCTGCAGCAGTGGGCCTGAAGGAAGCGACCACGGGTGACACGCTGTGCGACCCGGCGAACCCGATCATCCTGGAACGCATGGTGTTCCCGGAGCCGGTGATTTCGCAGGCCGTCGAGCCGAAGACGAAGCCTGACCAGGAAAAGATGGGTATCGCCCTGAACCGCCTGGCGCAGGAAGACCCGTCGTTCCGCGTCCAGACGGACGAAGAATCGGGCCAGACCATCATTTCGGGTATGGGCGAGCTCCACCTCGAAATTCTGGTCGACCGTATGAAGCGCGAATTCGGCGTGGAAGCGACCGTCGGCAAGCCGCAGGTTGCCTACCGTGAAACGATCCGCGCAACGGCGAAGGACGTGGACGGCAAGTTCGTCAAGCAGTCGGGTGGTCGCGGCCAGTACGGTCACGCGGTCATCACGCTCGAGCCGAACGAGCAGGGCAAGGGCTACGAGTTCCTCGACGAGATCAAGGGCGGTGTGATTCCGCGCGAATACATCCCCGCGGTCGACAAGGGTATCCAGGACACGCTGAAGGCAGGCGTGCTGGCGGGCTTCCCGGTCGTCGACGTCAAGGTTCACCTGACGTTCGGTTCGTACCACGACGTTGACTCGAACGAAAATGCGTTCCGCATGGCCGGTTCGATGGCGTTCAAGGAAGCAATGCGCAAGGCGCAGCCGGTCATCCTCGAACCGATGATGGCTGTTGAAGTCGAAACGCCGGAAGACTACATGGGCAACGTGATGGGCGACCTGTCGGGCCGTCGCGGTATCGTCCAGGGCATGGAAGACATGGTTGGCGGCGGCAAGATCGTTCGCGCCGAAGTGCCGCTGTCGGAAATGTTCGGCTATTCGACGTCGCTGCGCTCGCTGACGCAAGGTCGTGCAACGTACACGATGGAATTCAAGCACTACGCAGAAGCACCGCGTAACGTGGCCGACGCGATCATCAGCGCGAAGGCGAAGTAAGCATCGGCGCATAAGCGGATCGGGCGTGAGCCCGGTCCGCATCGCTCAGTCACCGATTCACCACTTTTTTGAAAGAAGAGAAACATGGCAAAAGGTAAATTCGAACGGACCAAGCCGCACGTGAACGTGGGCACGATCGGTCACGTTGACCACGGCAAGACCACGCTGACGGCAGCGATCACGACGGTTCTGACCGCGAAGTTCGGCGGCGAAGCGAAGGCGTACGACCAGATCGACGCCGCGCCGGAAGAAAAGGCACGTGGTATTACCATCAACACCGCGCACGTCGAGTACGAAACGGCTAACCGCCACTACGCACACGTCGACTGCCCGGGCCACGCTGACTACGTGAAGAACATGATCACGGGCGCGGCACAGATGGACGGCGCAATCCTGGTGTGCTCGGCCGCTGACGGTCCGATGCCGCAAACGCGTGAGCACATCCTGCTCGCCCGTCAGGTTGGCGTGCCTTACATCATCGTGTTCCTGAACAAGTGCGACATGGTCGACGACGCCGAGCTGCTCGAGCCTGGTCGAAATGGAAGTGCGCGAACTCCTGTCGAAGTACGACTTCCCGGGCGACGACACGCCGATCATCAAGGGTTCGGCCAAGCTGGCGCTGGAAGGCGACAAGGGCGAACTGGGTGAAGTGGCGATCATGAACCTGGCCGACGCACTGGACACGTACATCCCGACGCCGGAGCGCGCGGTTGACGGCGCGTTCCTGATGCCGGTGGAAGACGTGTTCTCGATCTCGGGTCGCGGCACGGTGGTGACGGGTCGCGTTGAGCGCGGCATCGTCAAGGTCGGCGAGGAAATCGAAATCGTCGGTATCAAGCCGACGGTGAAGACGACCTGCACGGGCGTGGAAATGTTCCGCAAGCTGCTCGACCAGGGTCAGGCAGGCGACAACGTCGGTATCCTGCTGCGCGGCACGAAGCGTGAAGACGTGGAGCGTGGCCAGGTTCTGGCGAAGCCGGGTTCGATCACGCCGCACACGCACTTCACGGCTGAAGTGTACGTGCTGAGCAAGGACGAAGGCGGCCGTCACACGCCGTTCTTCAACAACTACCGTCCGCAGTTCTACTTCCGTACGACGGACGTGACGGGTTCGATCGAGCTGCCGAAGGACAAGGAAATGGTCATGCCGGGCGACAACGTGTCGATCACGGTGAAGCTGATCGCTCCGATCGCGATGGAAGAAGGTCTGCGCTTCGCAATCCGCGAAGGTGGCCGTACCGTCGGCGCCGGCGTGGTTGCAAAGATCATCGAGTAAATCGAGTAGAATACTCGGCTCGCTGTAGAAGTTGATGTACCCTGGGACCACCTTGCGGCGCCTTGCCGCGGGGTGGTCCTGCGCTCTTTATATCGTCTGGCGGCGCAAGTCCGCCTCGCTCTTTTCAAGGAATCATCATGCAGAACCAAAAAATCCGTATCCGCCTGAAGGCTTTCGACTACCGTCTGATCGACCAGTCGGCTGCTGAAATCGTCGATACGGCGAAGCGCACGGGTGCAATCGTCCGCGGTCCGGTGCCGCTGCCGACGCGTATCCAGCGTTTCGACATCCTGCGTTCGCCGCACGTCAACAAGACGTCGCGCGACCAGCTCGAAATCCGCACCCACCTGCGCCTGATGGACATCGTCGACCCGACGGACAAGACCGTTGACGCACTGATGAAGCTGGACCTCCCGGCTGGCGTGGACGTCGAAATCAAGCTGCAGTAAGAGCCTCTAGCGCTGCCAGAATCTTCCGGTGGCGCTAAGTCTTTGATTGCTTGCGGAAAACGAGAAAGGACGTTATACTTGACGTCTTTTCGCGCGTTTGCGCAAAAAATCGGTGTGTCCCTTTCGAGCCTTTACCTCGAAAACATGCCGGTACTTTGTAAATTAGCCCCGACCAATCGCAGTCGGGAATGGAGAAAACGATGAGCCTTGGACTCGTAGGTCGCAAGGTTGGCATGACCCGTATCTTCACGGCCGAAGGGGATTCGATTCCCGTGACCGTGCTGGACGTGTCCGACAACCGCGTGACGCAGATCAAGACTGTTGAAACCGACGGCTACACGGCCGTGCAGGTTGCTTTCGGCACTCGCCGCGCATCGCGCGTGACGAAGCCGCTCGCAGGTCATCTCGCCAAAGCTGGCGTTCAAGCCGGTGAAATCCTCAAGGAATTCCAGATCGACGCCGCTAAGGCCGCCGAACTGTCCGCTGGCGCTGTGATCGGTGTGGAACTCTTCGAAGAAGGCCAGAAGATCGACGTGCAAGGCACCTCGATCGGTAAGGGCTACGCCGGTACCATCAAGCGTTACAACTTCGCTTCGGGTCGTGCTTCGCACGGTAACTCGCGCTCGCACAATGTGCCGGGCTCGATCGGTATGGCGCAGGATCCGGGTCGTGTTTTCCCGGGTAAGCGCATGACCGGTCACATGGGTGACGAAACCGTGACGGTGCAGAACCTCGAAATCGCCCGTATCGACGCAGAGCGCAAGCTGCTGCTCGTGAAGGGTGCTGTCCCGGGTGCAAAGGGCGGCAAGGTTTTCGTGACGCCGGCTGTCAAGGCCCGCGCCAAGAAAGGAGCGCAATAATGGAACTCAAGCTCCTGAACGCTAATGGTCAGGAAGGCGCAGCAGTCAACGCATCGGACGTCGTGTTCGGTCGTGACTACAACGAAGCGCTGATCCACCAGATCGTGGTTGCCTACCAGGCGAACGCGCGCAGCGGTAACCGCGCGCAGAAGGACCGCGAACAAGTCAAGCACACCACCAAGAAGCCGTGGCGTCAGAAGGGTACGGGCCGCGCTCGTGCCGGTATGTCGTCGAGCCCGCTGTGGCGTGGCGGTGGTCGCATCTTCCCGAATTCGCCGGAAGAAAACTTCTCGCACAAGGTCAACAAGAAGATGCATCGCGCAGGTCTCTGCTCGATCTTCTCGCAGCTGGCCCGCGAAGGCCGCATCTCGGTCGTTGAAGAGCTCTCGCTCGAAGCGCCGAAGACGAAGCTGCTGGCCGAAAAATTCAAGGCCATGGGTCTCGAATCCGTGCTGGTCATCACCGACACGGTCGACGAGAACCTGTTCCTGGCGTCGCGCAACCTGCCCCACGTGGCAGTCGTTGAGCCGCGCTTTGCCGACCCGCTCTCGCTGATCTACTTCAAGAAGATCCTGATCACGAAGGCAGCGGTCGCCCAGATCGAGGAGTTGCTGTCATGAGCGAGATTCGCAAGAACGATCATCGTTTGATGCAGGTCCTGCTCGCACCGGTGATCTCCGAAAAGGCGACGCTGGTTGCGGAGAAGAACGAGCAAGTCGTCTTCGAAGTCGCGCCGGACGCGAACAAGCAGGAAGTCAAGGCTGCTGTCGAGCTGCTGTTCAAGGTGGAAGTCGAGTCCGTCAACGTGCTGGTCCAGAAGGGTAAAGCCAAGCGCTTTGGCCGCTTCAACGGCAAGCGCAAGGACGTGAAGAAGGCGTATGTCTGCCTGAAGCCCGGCCAGGAAATCAACTTTGAAGCGGAGGCCAAGTAATCATGGCAATCGTGAAAGTTAAGCCGACCTCGCCGGGTCGCCGCGCGATGGTCAAGATCGTCAACAAGGACCTCCATAAGGGTGCGCCGTTCGCAGCGCTGCTCGAAAAGAAGTCCTCGAAGGCCGGTCGTAACAACAACGGTCGTATCACGACGCGTCACCAGGGTGGTGGTCACAAGCAACACTACCGCATGATCGATTTCCGTCGCAACAAGGACGGTATCGCAGCGAAGGTCGAGCGTCTCGAGTACGACCCGAACCGTAGCGCGAACATCGCACTGGTTCTGTACGCAGACGGCGAGCGCCGCTACATCATCGCGCCGAAGGGCGTGACGGTTGGCACGCAGCTGATGTCGGGTTCGGAAGCGCCGATCAAGGCAGGCAACACGCTGCCGATCCGCAACATTCCGGTCGGTACGACGATCCACTGCATCGAAATGCTGCCGGGCAAGGGCGCGCAGATCGCGCGTTCGGCTGGTACGTCGGCAATGCTGCTGGCACGCGAAGGCATCTACGCGCAGGTTCGTCTGCGTTCGGGTGAAATTCGCCGCGTGCACGTTGAATGCCGCGCAACGATCGGTGAAGTCGGCAACGAAGAGCACAGCCTCCGTCAAATCGGTAAGGCTGGCGCGAACCGCTGGCGCGGTATCCGCCCGACGGTCCGTGGCGTTGCAATGAACCCGGTCGACCACCCGCACGGTGGTGGCGAAGGCAAGACTGCGGCTGGTCGCGACCCGGTGAGCCCGTGGGGCACGCCGACGAAGGGCTATCGCACCCGCAGCAACAAGCGCACGACGAGCATGATCGTCCAGCGCCGTCACAAGCGTTAAGGAGTAGGCAATGGCACGTTCTATTAAGAAAGGTCCGTTCTGCGACGCCCATTTGCTGAAGAAGGTTGAGGCGGCTGCAGCTACGCGCGACAAGAAACCGATCAAGACCTGGTCGCGTCGTTCGACGATCCTGCCGGACTTCATCGGCCTGACGATCGCCGTTCATAACGGCCGTCAACACGTTCCGGTGTATGTCACGGAAAACATGGTCGGCCACAAGCTTGGCGAGTTCGCATTGACCCGTACGTTCAAGGGTCACGCAGCCGACAAGAAGGCCAAGAAATAAGGGGCAATCAAGATGGAAGTGAAGGCAATTCATCGCGGTGCCCGCATCTCGGCGCAGAAGACGCGCCTTGTGGCTGACCAGATCCGCGGTCTGCCGGTCGACAAGGCGCTGAACGTTCTGACGTTCTCGCCGAAGAAAGCGGCTGGCATCGTGAAAAAGGTTGTGCTCTCGGCGATCGCAAACGCGGAACACAACGAAGGTGCTGACATCGACGAGCTCAAGATCAAGAGCATCTACGTCGACAAGGCAGCTTCGCTGAAGCGTTTCACCGCGCGCGCCAAGGGCCGCGGCAACCGCATCGAGAAGCAATCCTGTCACATCACTGTGACGGTCGGGAATTAAGGAGCCATACGATGGGACAGAAAATTCATCCGACTGGCTTCCGTTTGGCCGTCAGCCGCAATTGGGCTTCGCGTTGGTACGCGAACAACAACAATTTCGCGGCGATGTTGAAGGAAGACATCGGTGTTCGTGAATACCTGAAGAAGAAGCTGAAGAACGCTTCGGTGGGCCGTGTTGTGATCGAGCGTCCGGCAAAGAACGCTCGCATCACGATTTACAGCTCGCGCCCGGGTGTGGTGATCGGCAAGAAGGGCGAGGACATCGAACTCCTCAAGGCCGAACTCCAGAAGCGCATGGGCGTTCCGGTTCACGTGAACATCGAAGAAATCCGCAAGCCGGAAACCGATGCTCAACTGATCGCCGATTCGATCACGCAGCAGCTCGAGCGCCGCATCATGTTCCGTCGCGCAATGAAGCGCGCGATGCAGAACGCAATGCGTCTGGGTGCCCAGGGCATCAAGATCATGAGCGCCGGCCGTCTGAACGGTATCGAAATCGCACGTACCGAGTGGTATCGCGAAGGTCGAGTGCCGCTTCACACGCTGCGTGCTGACATCGACTACGCAACCTCGGAAGCGAAGACGACGTACGGCATCATCGGCGTGAAGGTTTGGGTCTACAAGGGCGACACGCTCGGCCGCAACGACGCACCGGTGGTGGAAGAAGTCGCCGAAGAAAAGCGTCCGCGCCGCAACGCGCGTCCGGGCGATCGTCGTCCGCGCCGTGATGGCGAAGGTGCACCGGGTGCCCGTCGTGGCGCCCCGCGCCGTGGCGCCGGCGGTGACGGCAAGAGTGGAGAATAACGATGCTGCAACCGAAACGCAGGAAGTATCGCAAAGAGCAGAAGGGTCGTAACACCGGCGTCGCAACGCGCGGCAACGCAGTTTCGTTCGGTGAATACGGTCTGAAGGCTATCGGTCGTGGTCGCCTGACCGCGCGTCAGATTGAAGCAGCGCGTCGTGCAATGACGCGTCACATCAAGCGTGGCGGCCGCATCTGGATCCGTATCTTCCCGGACAAGCCGATCTCGCAAAAGCCGGCGGAAGTGCGTATGGGTAACGGTAAGGGTAACCCTGAGTACTACGTCGCCGAGATTCAGCCGGGCAAGATGCTGTACGAAATGGATGGTGTGTCCGAAGAACTGGCCCGTGAAGCCTTCCGTCTGGCTGCAGCCAAGCTGCCGCTGAAGACGGTCTTCATGGTTCGCCAGCTCGGCGCCTAAGGAGTGATTGATGAAGGCATCTGAACTTCTTCAGAAAGACAAGGCCGCGCTCGACAAAGAGCTGTCGGACCTCTTGAAGGCGCAATTCGGCCTGCGCATGCAACTCGCGACCCAGCAGCTCACGAACACGAGCCAGCTGAAGAAGGTTCGTCGCGACATCGCACGTGTGCGGACCGTCCTGACTCAGAAGGCGAACCAGAAATGAACGAAAGCGTGAAAACCTCGCTTAAGCGGACGCTGGTCGGCAAAGTCGTCAGCAACAAGATGGACAAGACGGTCACCGTCCTGGTCGAGCGCCGCGTCAAGCACCCGATCTACGGCAAGTACGTCGTGCAGTCGAAGAAGTACCACGCTCACGACGAAGCGAACACGTACAACGAGGGTGACCTCGTTGAAATCCAGGAAACCCGTCCTCTCTCGAAGACGAAGGCCTGGACCGTGTCGAAGCTGATCGAAGCAGCACGCGTCATCTAAAACGTGACGTAACACCCCGGGGAGCCATTTCCCGGGGTGTAGAAGTAGTTGAAATCGCTAAAGATTTCGCTTGCGAGGCCAAGATTGTCTGGTTATAATCTTGGTCTTCCCTCCTTTTGGGCTTGCTGTTGGCAAAGCAGCGGGCGAATGTGGGTGGGGGAGCAAATCTGGACGCCAGTCCGGGTTAGCAAGATTCACCGGAATGCGATGGCCGGTTTCGTTTGCCGTCGCTGCTGTTCTTACCCAAGCAGCTGAGCGGTCGTTCTAGTGGCGGCGCGGCTGACGGGACCAAGACTGACCGGATGTGCCATGGTGGCGCGACCGGATTAAGTTGGGAAAGATAAACCATGATCCAGACCGAAACTCGGCTTGAAGTAGCCGACAACACGGGTGCACGTGAAGTCCTGTGCATCAAGGTGCTCGGCGGCTCGAAGCGTCGTTATGCCAGCATTGGCGACATCATCAAGGTGAGCGTCAAGGAAGCAACGCCGCGCGGGCGCGTGAAAAAGGGCGAAATCTACAACGCTGTTGTGGTTCGCACTGCGAAGGGCGTGCGCCGTCAAGACGGCTCGCTGATCAAGTTCGATGGCAACGCCGCCGTGCTTTTGAATACCAAGCTTGAGCCGATCGGCACCCGTATTTTCGGGCCGGTTACGCGTGAGCTGCGTAGCGAACGATTCATGAAGATCGTTTCGCTGGCGCCGGAAGTGCTGTAAGGAGTCGCGATGAACAAGATTCGCAAGGGTGACGAAGTCATCGTCGTCACTGGCAAAGACAAGGGCAAGCGCGGCGTCGTGCTGGCCATCGGCGAAGAGCGCGTCACTGTCGAAGGCATCAACATCGCGAAAAAGCATGTGAAGCCGAACCCCATGAAGGGTACGACGGGTGGCGTGGAAGCCAAGGCAATGCCGCTGGCTATCTCGAACGTCGCACTGGTCGACGCGAACGGTAAGCCGTCGCGCGTGGGCATCAAGGTCGAAGGGGACAAGAAGGTTCGTTTCCTGAAGACGACCGGTGCTGTTCTGAGCGCCTGACGCTGCGGAGTAAAAAATGGCACGTTTGCAAGAATTTTATAAAGAGAAGGTCGTTCCTGGCCTGATCGAGAAGTTCGGTTACAAGTCGGTCATGGAAGTGCCGCGCCTCACCAAGATCACCCTGAACATGGGTGTCGGTGAAGCCGTCGCTGACAAGAAGGTCCTCGAGCACGCCGTTGGCGACCTCACGAAGATCGCCGGCCAGAAGCCCGTCATCACCAAGTCGCGTAAGGCAATCGCTGGTTTCAAGATCCGCGAAGGCTACCCGATCGGCACGATGGTCACGCTGCGCGGCAACGCGATGTACGAATTCCTGGACCGTTTCGTCACGGTTGCGCTGCCCCGCGTGCGCGACTTCCGTGGTGTGTCGGGCAAGGCGTTCGATGGCCGTGGTAACTACAACATCGGTGTGAAAGAGCAGATCATTTTCCCCGAAATCGACTACGACAAGATCGACGCGCTGCGTGGGCTGAACATCAGCATCACGACGACCGCGAAGACCGACGAAGAAGCAAAGGCACTGCTCGCCGGCTTCAAGTTCCCGTTCAGAAACTGAGGTTACCGTGGCTAAACTGGCACTGATCGAACGTGAAAAGAAGCGCGCTCGTCTGGCAGCGAAATTTGCGCCGAAGCGCGCAGAGCTGAAGGCGATCATCGACGACCAAAGCAAGTCGGAAGAAGAGCGCTACGCAGCTCGCCTCGAACTGCAACAACTGCCCCGCAACTCGAACCCGACCCGCAAGCGTAACCGCTGCGCGATCACGGGCCGTCCGCGTGGCACGTTCCGCAAATTCGGTCTCGCACGTAACAAGATTCGTGAAATCGCGTTCCGTGGTGAGATCCCTGGCATCACCAAGGCGAGCTGGTAATAGGAGAAACATAAATGAGCATGAGTGATCCTATCGCCGATATGCTGACTCGCATCCGCAATGCGCAGATGGTCGAGAAGGTTTCGGTTGCTATGCCCTCGTCGAAAGTGAAGATTGCGATTGCGCAGGTTCTGAAGGACGAAGGTTATATCGACGACTTCGCGGTGAAAACCGAAGGTGCGAAGTCGGAATTGAACATCGCGTTGAAGTACTACGCTGGCCGTCCCGTTATCGAGCGCATCGAACGCGTCTCGAAGCCGGGTCTGCGCGTGTACCGCGGCCGCAACGACATCCCGCAGGTCATGAATGGCCTGGGCGTTGCGATCGTGTCGACGCCGAAGGGTGTGATGACGGACCGCAAGGCGCGCGCTACTGGCGTCGGCGGCGAAGTTATCTGCTACGTCGCTTAAGGCCTAAGGAGAAGAAACATGTCTCGAGTAGGTAAGAGCCCGATCGCGCTGCAAGGCGCAGAAGCGACGCTCAGCGACGAGAAGATTACCGTCAAGGGCCCGCTGGGTACGATTTCGCAAGCTTCTAACCGCCTCGTGAAGGTGGTGAACGACAACGGTACGCTCAAGTTCGAGCCGACCGATGAAAGCCGCGAAGCCAATGCGATGTCGGGCACGATGCGCGCGATCGTCGCGAACATGGTGCAAGGCGTGACGAAGGGTTTCGAGCGCAAGCTGACGCTGGTTGGCGTCGGTTACCGTGCTCAAGCGCAAGGCGACAAGCTGAACCTGTCGCTCGGTTTCTCGCACCCCGTGGTGCACCAGATGCCGGAAGGCGTCAAGGCTGAAACCCCGTCGCAAACGGAAATCGTGATCAAGGGGATCGACAAGCAGAAAGTCGGCCAAACCGCTGCAGAAGTGCGCGGTTATCGCCCGCCTGAGCCCTACAAGGGCAAGGGTGTGCGTTATGCCGACGAGGTTGTGATCCTCAAAGAAACGAAGAAGAAGTAAGGGTGCGCAATCATGGATAAGACTCAATCTCGCCTGCGCCGCGCTCGTCAGACGCGTCTCAAGATCGCTGAGCTGCAGGTCGCGCGTCTGGCCGTGCATCGCACGAACACGCACATCTATGCGCAAGTGTTCTCGCCCTGCGGCACCAAGGTGCTGGCCAGCGCGTCGACGCTTGAAGCTGAAGTGCGTGCGCAACTGGCTGACCAGTCGGGCAAGGGTGGCAACGTCGCCGCTGCCTCGCTGATCGGCAAGCGTATTGCAGAAAAGGCTAAGGCCGCCGGCATCGAATCCGTCGCCTTTGACCGCTCGGGTTTCCGCTATCACGGCCGCGTCAAGGCGCTGGCTGATGCTGCGCGCGAAGCCGGGCTCAAGTTCTAAGGAAGGAATTCGTCATGGCAAAGATGCAAGCGAAAGTTCAGGCTGACGAACGCGACGACGGCCTTCGCGAAAAAATGATTTCGGTCAATCGCGTGACCAAGGTTGTGAAGGGCGGCCGTATTCTCGGCTTCGCCGCACTGACCGTGGTTGGCGACGGTGATGGCCGCGTCGGTATGGGCAAGGGCAAGTCGAAGGAAGTGCCCGTTGCTGTCCAGAAGGCGATGGAACAAGCTCGCCGCAACATGTTCAAGGTGCCCCTGAAGAACGGCACCCTGCAACACGAAGTGCACGGCAAGCACGGCGCATCGGTCGTCCTCCTCGCTCCGGCGAAGGCAGGTACGGGCGTGATCGCCGGCGGCCCGATGCGCGCAGTGTTCGACGTGATGGGCGTGCAGAACGTCGTGGCCAAGAGCCACGGTTCGACGAACCCGTACAACCTCGTTCGTGCCACGCTGGACGGTCTGCGCAAGCAGTCGACCCCGGCTGACATCGCAGCGAAGCGCGGCAAGTCCGTCGAAGACATTCTGGGCTAAGGGTGGGCACCATGTCTGAAAAAACTGTCAAGGTTCAGCTCGTCAAGAGCCTGATTGGGACCCGCGAAACGCACCGTGCCACCGTGCGCGGTCTCGGCCTGCGCCGCCTGAACTCGGTTTCCGAGCTGCAGGACACGCCGGCTGTGCGCGGCATGATCAACAAGGTCTCGTACCTCGTCAAGGTCATCGGTTAACGCGCACGCGGACCAAAAGACTCCAGGAGTTTGAAATGGAATTGAATAACCTGAAGCCGGCAGAAGGCGCGAAGCACGCTAAGCGTCGCGTTGGTCGCGGCATCGGCTCGGGCCTCGGCAAGACCGCTGGCCGTGGTCACAAGGGTCAGAAATCGCGTTCGGGCGGCTTTCACAAGGTTGGCTTCGAAGGCGGTCAAATGCCGCTGCAACGTCGTCTGCCGAAGCGCGGCTTCACCTCGCTGACGAAGGAATTCGTCGGTGAAGTGCGCCTCGCCGACATCGAGAAGCTGCCGGTCGACGAAATCGATCTGTTGGCTCTCAAGCAGGCAGGCCTCGTTGGCGAACTGACCCGCAGCGCGAAGATCATCGCTACCGGCGAGATCAAGCGCAAGGTCGTCGTTAAGGGTCTGGGTGCGACGAAGAATGCGCGTGCTGCGATTGAAGCAGCAGGCGGTTCTTTTGCCGAGTGATTGTGAGTGGTGCGCGCGGGCTTGCCCGCCGTCACTAGCATCTGCATCGGAGAAGCTACTTGGCTAACAGCCCGAGTCTCGCAAAAACCGGTCGCAGCGCTCCGAAGTTCGGCGACCTGCGTCGGCGGGCAGTGTTTCTGCTGCTGGCGTTGGTCGTTTATCGTATCGGCGCGCATATTCCGGTTCCGGGTATCGATCCGGACCAGCTGGCCAAGCTCTTTCAGAGCCAGTCGGGCGGCATCCTTGGCATGTTCAACATGTTTTCGGGTGGCGCACTGTCGCGGTTCACGATCTTCGCGCTGGGTGTGATGCCGTATATCTCGGCGTCGATCATCCTGCAGCTGATGGCGATTGTTTCGCCGCAGCTGGAAGCGCTGAAGAAAGAAGGGCAGGCTGGGCAACGCAAGATCACGCAGTACACGCGGATCTTCA
The DNA here is from genome assembly GCF_009789655.1 of Paraburkholderia acidiphila. Lineage (GTDB taxonomy): Bacteria > Pseudomonadota > Gammaproteobacteria > Burkholderiales > Burkholderiaceae > Paraburkholderia > Paraburkholderia acidiphila. Next base: position 2,880,827 of record NZ_CP046909.1, on the reverse strand, counting down.
CGGTGGTGCTGGCGACGTTTCAGGCGTTCGGCATCGCGGTCGCGCTGGAAAATCAGCCCGGCCTCGTGATCGATCCGGGCATGGTGTTCCGCTTGACGACGGTCGTGACGCTCGTAACGGGCACGATGTTCCTGATGTGGCTTGGTGAGCAGATCACGGAACGCGGGCTTGGCAACGGTATCTCGATCATCATCTTCGGCGGGATCGCGGCAGGCTTCCCGAATGCGCTCGGTGGGCTTTTCGAACTGGTTCGCACCGGCTCGATGAGCATCATCTCGGCGATCATCGTGGTCGTTCTGATCGCAGCCGTGACGTACCTGGTGGTGTTCATCGAACGCGGCCAGCGCAAGATCCTCGTGAACTATGCGAAGCGTCAGGTCGGTAACAAGATTTACGGCGGGCAGTCGTCCCACCTGCCGCTCAAGTTGAACATGTCGGGTGTGATTCCGCCGATCTTCGCGTCGTCGATCATCCTGTTCCCGGCAACTATCCTGAACTGGTTCAGTTCGGGGTCGCGAACCGGCTGGTTTGCGGACACGCTGCACAATGTGGCCGAAGCCCTCAAGCCTGGCCAGCCCGTGTACGTGTTGCTGTACGCGTTGGCGATCGTCTTCTTCTGCTTCTTCTACACCGCACTGGTGTTCAACAGCAGGGAAACGGCCGACAACCTGAAAAAGAGTGGCGCGTTCGTACCTGGCATCCGCCCGGGCGATCAGACGGCACGCTATATCGACCGCATCCTCACGCGTCTGACGCTGGCCGGTGCGATCTATATCGTGTTCGTTTGCCTGCTGCCGGAGTTTCTGGTGCTGCGCTGGAATGTGCCGTTTTATTTTGGTGGAACGTCGCTGCTGATCATTGTCGTCGTCACAATGGACTTCATGGCGCAGGTGCAGTCGTACGTGATGTCGCAACAATATGAATCGCTGCTCAAGAAGGCTAACTTCAAGGGCGGCGGCGTCCCGATGCGTTAAAAGGACCTATGGCCAAAGACGATGTAATCCAGATGCAAGGCGAGGTGATCGAAAACCTCCCCAACGCAACCTTCCGGGTGAAGCTGGAAAACGGCCATGTCGTTCTGGGACATATTTCCGGAAAGATGCGGATGCACTACATCCGCATTCTCCCGGGCGACAAGGTGACGGTTGAGTTGACGCCTTACGATCTGTCGCGTGCGCGGATCGTGTTCCGGGCGAAGTGATTTAGGAAAAAGGGTAATATCATGAAAGTGATGGCATCGGTAAAGCGCATTTGCCGCAACTGCAAAATCATCAAGCGCAACGGCGTCGTTCGCGTGATCTGCAGCTCGGACCCGCGCCACAAGCAGCGCCAAGGCTGATTAGCGCGCTTGCGCTTTTTGTTTGAGGAAAAACAATGGCTCGTATTGCAGGGGTTAACATCCCGAACCACCAGCACACTGAAATCGGCCTGACGGCAATTTTCGGTGTTGGCCGCACGCGTTCGCGCAACATCTGCGTGGCCGCCGGTGTGCCGTTCAACAAGAAGGTCAAGGACCTGAACGACGCGGATCTGGAAAAGCTGCGTGAGGAAGTGGGCAAGTTTGTCGTCGAAGGCGATCTCCGCCGTGAAGTGACGATGAACATCAAGCGCCTGATGGACCTCGGCTGCTACCGCGGCGTGCGCCATCGCAAGGGGCTGCCCCTGCGTGGCCAGCGTACGCGTACCAACGCACGTACGCGTAAGGGTCCGCGCCGCGCAGCACAGTCGCTGAAGAAGTAAGCGGAACTGAAAGTTACAGGAAAACGTAATGGCTAAGGCTTCGAACAACTCCGCGGCGCAACGCGTTCGCAAGAAGGTTAAGAAGAACGTCGCCGAGGGCGTGGTTCACGTTCACGCGTCGTTCAACAACACCATCATCACGATCACCGATCGTCAAGGCAATGCACTCGCCTGGGCAACGTCGGGCGGTCAGGGCTTCAAGGGCTCGCGTAAGTCGACCCCCTTCGCAGCTCAGGTCGCAGCCGAATCGGCTGGCCGTGTTGCAATGGAATACGGCGTCAAGAACCTCGAAGTGCGGATCAAGGGCCCCGGTCCTGGCCGCGAATCGGCGGTGCGCGCGCTGCATGGTCTTGGCATCAAGATCACCGCGATCTCCGACGTGACGCCGGTCCCGCACAACGGCTGCCGTCCGCCGAAGCGCCGCCGTATCTAAGGCGTCGTTTGAGCCGAACGCCTGAGCCGCCGGAAACGGCGACCCAGGCTCTCGGCGTTATTGAATTGACTAAGCCCACCGTTCGGTCCAAAGGGCCGGACTAGCGCGATACCCGCGGGTTTTCCCACTCAGGTTTCGCGTGATCAATTATCGAAGGAAAGCAACGTGGCACGTTATATCGGCCCGAAGGCCAAGCTGTCCCGCCGTGAAGGCACCGACCTCTTCCTGAAGAGCGCACGCCGCTCGCTCGCTGACAAGTGCAAGCTTGACAGCAAGCCGGGCCAGCACGGCCGCACTTCGGGCGCCCGTACGTCCGACTACGGCACGCAGCTCCGCGAAAAGCAGAAAGTGAAGCGTATCTACGGCGTGCTCGAGCGCCAGTTCCGCCGCTACTTCGCGGAAGCTGACCGTATCAAGGGCAACACCGGCGAAAACCTGCTGCAACTGCTCGAGTCGCGTCTCGACAACGTCGTGTACCGCATGGGCTTCGCATCGACCCGCGCCGAAGCGCGCCAGCTCGTGAGCCACAAGGCTCTCACGCTGAACGGCGTCGTTGCGAACATCCCGTCGATGCAAGTGAAGGCTGGCGATGTCGTCGCGATTCGCGAAAAGGCGAAGAAGCAGGCGCGTATCGTCGAAGCCCTCTCGCTCGCTGAGCAAGGTGGCATGGCCGGTTGGGTGTCGGTCGACGCGAAGAAGTTCGAAGGCACGTTCAAGGGCATGCCTGAGCGCAGCGACATCGCTGGCGACATCAACGAAAGCCTGATCGTCGAATTGTATTCGCGGTAATCGGATTGACGGCCGGGGTAACCTCTGTGCTTCGCGCAGGAGGCGGCCTCGGCCGTTTTTTTCAGGTTGTTGCCATCTCAGCCTTATCGGTGTAACGAGCCGAGGGTATTGAAAAGGAAAACCTATGCAAACCAGTTTGTTGAAACCCAAGATCATCGCTGTGGAATCGCTCGGCGACAACCACGCGAAAGTGGTCATGGAGCCGTTCGAACGCGGTTATGGCCACACCTTGGGTAACGCGCTCCGGCGCGTGCTGCTGTCGTCGATGGTGGGCTACGCGCCGACCGAAGTGACGATCGCAGGCGTCGTGCACGAATACTCGACGCTCGATGGTGTGCAAGAGGATGTGGTCAACCTGCTGCTGAACCTGAAGGGTGTCGTTTTCAAGCTGCATAACCGTGACGAAGTGACGGTTACGCTGCGCAAGGAAGGCGAAGGCGTTGTCACCGCTGGCGACATCGAACTCTCGCACGACTGCGAAGTGATCAACCCGGAACACGTGGTTGCGCACCTGACGAAGGGCGGCAAGCTCGACGTGCAGATCAAGATCGAGAAGGGCCGTGGCTACGTGCCGGGCAACGTGCGCCGTTACGGTGACGAGTCGGCCAAGATCATCGGCCGCATCGTGCTGGACGCGTCGTTCTCGCCGGTTCGCCGCGTGAGCTACGCCGTGGAAAGCGCGCGTGTCGAACAGCGTACCGACCTCGACAAGCTCGTGATGAACATCGAAACCAACGGCGTGATCTCGCCTGAGGAAGCGATCCGCCAGTCGGCGCGCATCCTCGTGGATCAGCTGTCGGTGTTCGCTGCACTGGAAGGCACGGAAACGGCAGCGGAAGCGCCGTCGCGCGCACCGCAGATCGACCCGATCCTGCTGCGTCCGGTGGACGATCTCGAACTCACGGTTCGCTCGGCGAACTGCCTGAAGGCCGAGAACATCTACTACATCGGCGATCTGATCCAGCGCACCGAGAACGAGCTGCTCAAGACCCCGAACCTGGGTCGCAAGTCGCTCAACGAGATCAAGGAAGTGCTCGCTTCGCGCGGTCTCACGCTCGGCATGAAGCTCGAAAACTGGCCGCCGGCTGGTCTCGACAAGTAAGAAGTCTGGCGCGGACGCGGATTTTCCTTTAAAATCCGCGTCTTGCCTTTTTCACGTACCGGCCCGTGCCTCATAAAGAGGCGATAGAAGAGCTGGACTAAAACTTTGTTTCAAGGAAATTGAAATGCGTCACCGTCATGGTCTGCGGAAACTGAACCGCACGAGCAGCCACCGTCTGGCAATGCTCCGTAACATGTCCAACTCGCTCATCGAGCACGAAGTCATCAAGACGACGCTGCCGAAGGCGAAGGAACTCCGTAAGGTTGTCGAGCCCCTCATCACGCTGGGCAAGAAGCCGTCGCTCGCAAACCGTCGTCTGGCGTTCAACCGCCTGCGCGATCGTGACTCGGTCACGAAGCTGTTCGACGTGCTCGGTCCGCGTTTCGCGAACCGTCCGGGCGGCTACCTGCGTATCCTGAAGTTCGGTTTCCGTGTTGGCGACAACGCACCGATGGCACTGGTCGAACTGCTCGACCGTCCGGAAGTCACGGAAGAGAACATTCAGGAAGCGGAATAAGCTTTCCGTCGCTTGACGCAGTTGTTGACTGCAGATCGAGCGGCGCGCAAAAAAGCCAGGCCTAGCCTGGCTTTTTTGTTTTGTGGCGTGGATTAAAGTGAGCCTGACCGTGTTTGCTGGTCGCAGCCCTTTTTTGCCACACGGCACCCGAGTGAAGGCAATCGGAGCCGATGGTACGATAACGTTCTGCCTCAAAGCCCGCTCGTGCCGCCGTACGCGGGCGTTACGCCGGAGTTCGTCGTGACCCTCAATGTGACCCTGATGCTGACCACGGTGCCCGACGAGGGCACTGCCGAAAAGCTCGCCTCCGGCGCGCTCGCGCAGCGCCTCGCGGCATGCGTGACGCGCCTTGGCGCGGTGCACTCGCAGTATCACTGGCAGGGCAGCATCGAGTCGGGCAACGAAATTCAGCTGCTCTTCAAGACGAGCCTCGCCCGCGCGGCCGAGCTCGAACAGTTCATCCAGACCCAGCACCCCTACGAAACGCCCGAGATTCTCTCGTGGCAAGCCACGGCGTCGAACGCCTACGGTCAGTGGGTCAATGCCGAGACTCAGCGTACCCTACATGTCTAACCGCTTCGATCGGCGCTCCCGCGTCGCGCCGTACGCTTCGCTGTCCGGCTTCCTCCTGCTCGTCTGCTGCGTGCTGCCTCTGCTGTTCGGCACTTCCCTGGCGCGCGCCGCAGACGACGACTTCCTGCCGCCCGACCAGGCCTTCACCTTCAGCGCGAGCGAAGCACCGGGCATGGTCGACGTGCATTTCAAGATCGCGGACGGCTACTACATGTACCGCGAGCGCTTCGCTTTTGCCGCGCGCAACGGTACGGTGCAGCTGGGCGAGGTGCAAATTCCGCCCGGCCACATCAAGTTCGATCCGACTTTCCAGAAGAATGTCGAAACCTATCGTGGCGAGCTGACGATCCGCGTGCCGGTGCAGAAGGCGAGCGGTTCGTTCGATCTCGCGGTGACGTCGCAAGGCTGCGCCGATGCCGGCATCTGCTATCCGCCTGCAGAGCACGTCTATCACGTCAGCGGTGCGGCTTTGCAGGCCGCTGCGGGCGGCCAGAGCGCCGTGCCGGGCGCGGCGAACGCGACGCCCGCGCCCCCGACGCAATCCAACGCAGCGCCCGCGGCTGGCGACACCGAGGAGCCCTGGTACGAGCGCGCTACGAGCGCCGACTACGCGCAGTCGTTGCTCCAGGGCGGCGGTTTTTTCGCCGTGATCGGCCTGTACTTAGTGGCGGGCATGGTGCTGAGCCTCTTGCCCTGCTCGTACCCGATGATCCCGATCCTCTCGGCGATCATCGTCGGCGAGGGCGCCCGCGTTACTCGCTCGCGCGGCTTCGCGCTCTCGTTCGTCTACGTGCTCGGCATGGCGCTCGTCTACACGCTGCTGGGCATCGCCGCCGCGCTGGTTGGCCAGAGCCTTGGCGCGTGGCTGCAGAATCCGTGGGTGCTCGGCGTGTTTGCGGTGCTCCTAAGCGCTTTCGCTGTCATGTTGATCGCGGGCTACGACATTGCGCTGCCGCAGCGCTGGCAGGAAGGCGCCTCGCGCGCCACGCAGGGCCGTTCGGGCGGCAAATTTGCCGCGGTCGCCGTGATGGGCGCGCTCTCCGCGCTCGTGGTGGGCGCCTGCATGACGGCGCCGCTTTTCGCCGTGCTCGCCTTCATCGCGCACACGGGCAACGCCATGCTGGGCGGCGCAGCGCTCTTTGCGATGGGCCTGGGCCTGGGTGTACCGCTGATGATCCTCGGCCTCGGTGCGGGCTCGCTGCTGCCTCGTGCGGGCGTATGGATGGATGGTGTGAAGGTATTCTTCGGCGTCGTGCTGCTGGCGGCCGCGTTGTGGATCGTCTGGCCCGTGCTTGGCGCCACCGCGCAGATGCTGCTCGCCGCCCTCTGGCTGCTGCTGGCGGCCGCCGCGCTTGGGCTTTTCACGCCGAACGCGGGCGCGGCCAACGTCTGGCGTCGGCTCGGGCGCGGTCTCGGTGCGGCGTTCGCGATCTGGGCGGCAACGCTGATCGTGGGCCTCGCGGCGGGTTCGACCGATCCGCTGCGTCCGCTTGCGGTGCTGGCCGCGCGCGTGGGCGGTGCGAGCGAAGTTGCGGCAACAGGCGGGGCGCAGTCCGCCGGCGGCAGCGCAGAAGGCGCGTTGGTATTTGCGCCCGTGCGCTCGCCGGCGCAACTCGACGCGGCGCTGAAGACGGCAGGCAAGCCGTCGATGCTCGACTTCTACGCCGACTGGTGCGTGAGCTGCAAGGAGATGGAGAAGTTCACGTTCAGCGACCCGCGCGTGCAGGCACGCCTCGCGGAGCTGGGTCTGTTGCGCGCCGACGTGACGGCCAACAATGCCGACGACAAGGCACTCCTCAAGCGCTTTGGACTTTTCGGACCGCCTGGCATCATCTTCTTCGATACGCAGGGCCGGGAAGTCCTGCGCGTGGTCGGCTACGAGAACGCCGACCGCTTCCTCGCGCGTCTCGATCGCTTGACGGCTCCGGCGCCGCAGACGCAGGGAGCGCCATCGGCCTGATCGGCGGCATCGCACATTCGCCAAAAACAAAAAGGCACGTCCGCAGACGTGCCTTTTTTCATGCGATGCGCGCGGCGCTTACTTCTGTGCGCGCAGCAAACGCGCGGCGTCGAGCGCGAAATACGTGAGGATGCCGTCGGCGCCCGCTCGCTTGAACGCGAGCAGCGATTCCATCATCACCTTGTCGTGATCGAGCCAGCCGTTCTGCGCCGCGGCCTTGAGCATCGCGTACTCGCCGCTCACCTGATACACGTAGGTGGGAAAGCGGAATTCGTCCTTCACGCGGCGCACGATGTCGAGGTACGGCATGCCGGGCTTGACCATCACCATGTCCGCGCCTTCCTCGATGTCGAGGCGCACTTCGCGCAGCGCTTCGTCGGAGTTGGACGGGTCCATCTGGTAGGTCATCTTGTTGCCCTTGCCCAGATTCGACGCCGAACCTACGGCGTCGCGGAACGGCCCATAGAACGCCGAAGCATACTTGGCCGAGTACGCCATGATGCGCGTGTGGATGTGATTCTCGCTCTCGAGCATCTCGCGGATCGCGCCGATACGGCCATCCATCATGTCCGAAGGCGCGACGATATCGACGCCCGCTTCGGCCTGCGCGCGCGCCTGCGTAACGAGGATCTCGATGGTTTCGTCGTTGATGACGTAGCCGTTCTCGTCGAGCACGCCGTCCTGCCCGTGGCTCGTGTACGGGTCGAGCGCGACGTCGCACAGCACACCGAGGTCGGGGAAGTGCTTCTTCAGCTCGCGCACGGCGCGCGGAATCACGCCGTCGGGATTCGTCGCCTCGATGCCATCGGGCGTCTTGAGCGCCGGATCGACAACGGGGAAGAGCGAAAGCACGGGGATGCCGAGTTCGACGCACTGCTCGGCGACGCCCATCAGCAGATCGATCGACACGCGTTCGACGCCGGGCATCGACGGCACGGCTTCGCGCACGTTGTTGCCCGCAATGACGAACACGGGGTAGATCAGATCGTTGGTGGTGAGGAGGTTTTCGCGCATCAGACGGCGCGAGAAATCGTCACGTCGCATGCGGCGCGGACGATGATGCGGATAGAAGCTCATGTCGGCGGATATCTTGAAACGGGATGGGTCCCGGAGCGCAGGAAACTTTTCGGGACAATGGTATATCATACCGATCGAGCGAGGCGCCTGGCGCCGAGCTCCCCGCTTCTCCTCCCTGAGCGGGTGCCTGTCGTTTTTCGATAAGGCTGTTTAACCCGCCGGAAATCACGGCGGGTTTTTTTATGTGCGCCGGAAATGGCGTAGCAACGGCCTGCGGCGAGGATCGAAAAAGCGCTTGTGCCTGGCGTCGGCGTGGCCTGTGTGCGGTAGCGCACATAGCGCGGCAAACGCCGCGCCTGTCGCGCGAAAAGATCTGATGAAAGCCTGTGAAAAGCCCGACGATGAGGGCCTTTAGATAGCTGATGGCCTGCCTGAGACGGCAGGCCGGAGACGTTATTCGGCTTGCGTGCCGGTCTCGCCGACTGATTCCTGCGGCACGATCCAGCTCTCGATCACAGCGTGCGCCTCGTCGAGCCCCACGCGCTTGAGCGCCGAAAAAAGCTGGGCGCTCAGCTTCCCTTCATAGCCTTGCTTGCTGTACTCGTCGAATGCCTTGTTCGTCGTACGCAGCGCGAGCACGCTTTCCTGACGCGTCAATTTGTCGCACTTCGTGAGGAGCGCGTGGATCGGCTTGCCGGTCGGTGCAAACCATTCGACCATGCGGCGGTCGAGGTCGGTGAGCGGGCGGCGGGCGTCCATCATCAGAATGAGGCCCGAGAGCTGGGCGCGCGTTTGCAGATAGAGCGAGAGCAACTGCTCCCAGTGCGCCTTCGCGGCTGCCGGCACTTCGGCATAGCCGTAGCCGGGCAGGTCGACGAGGTAGCCCGAGGGGTCGTCGGCGGGGCCGACCGAGAAGTAGTTGATATGCTGGGTGCGGCCCGGCGTCTTCGAGGCGAAGGCGAGCCGCTTCTGGTTGCACAGCAGGTTGATGGCGGTGGATTTGCCGGCGTTCGAACGGCCGGCGAACGCAACCTCGGGCCGCGCCGTAGCGGGCAGGTCGCGCATATGGTTCACCGTCGTGAAGAAGCGGGCTTGGTGCAGCAGGAAGGCCATCGGAATAGGACCACAATATGAAACAACGCGGCGGGTGGCCCGCCGGGCCCGGAAGCGCCCGGGATGAAATCTGGGATATCGGGGGCAGGCCCGACTGGCGCCGTGCTGCCTTGCGCGCTATTGTACAATGCGATGGTTTACTGAATACCAGTGAGGCCAGCGCGGGCCTTTCGAGGTAGATCGGTCGCTGTCGTCCATTGCAGAACCTGATTCCCACAAGACGAAACAAGGTGCGCGAATGAATCGACTGGGCAAGTGCTTGAAGGTGTTCGAGAGTGCGATAGCGTCGGGTCTTACAGCTGGTTTATTCATGATGGCGGGGCAGGCAAGCGCGGCGGATCAGGGAACGCCGGCCAAGCCCGACATCGCCCGGGGACAAGCCATTGCCGCGCAGGTGTGCGCGGCCTGTCACGCGGCCGACGGCAACAGCACCGGCGGCGCCTATCCCAAGCTTGCCGGCCAGCACGCCGACTATCTCGTCAAGCAACTCAAGGACTTCAAACCGCAGCCCGGCGGCAAGCCAGCGGCGCGCGCGAACCCCATCATGGCGGGCTTCGCTGCGGCGCTGTCAGACCAGGATATGATCAACGTGGCCGCCTGGTTCGCCTCCCAGACACCCAAACCCGGCTACGCGCGCGACGCGAAGACTGTGCCGTTCGGCCAGTCGATCTGGCGTGGCGGTATCGCGGACAAGGGCGTGCCGGCCTGTGCGGCCTGCCACGGGCCCACGGGCCAGGGTATTCCGATCCAGTATCCGCGCCTCTCGGGCCAGTGGTCGGAATATATCGTTGCACAGCTCAATGCCTTCCAGCAGGGTACGCGTAACAATAACGATCCGATGCGCACCATCGCGCACCGGCTCTCGGACGACGAGATCAAGGCCGTCGCCGATTACGCCGCCGGCCTGCATTGAGCGTAGTCGGTTTGCCGCGCGTTTGATCGAGCGGCCAGCCGAAGAACAAGAAAAGGGTGAGGGCGTCGTCTTGCTGACGGCGCGCCTGCACCCTTTTTTGCTGTAGCGCCTCATCAGCAAGGAGTCGGCAAGAAGCCGGCAAAAGCGAAAAGCGGAGTTTGAATGAGCGTCACCACGCAGGGTTTGCAGTTGAATGTTCGCCAGAAGGCGGTGAAGAGCGCCGTCGAACTGATCAGTTCGATGCGCTTCGCGATTGCGTTGCTCGTCGTGCTCGCGATTGCGAGCATCATCGGCACGGTGCTCACGCAGGACGACCCGTACCCGAACTACGTCAACCAGTTCGGCCCCTTCTGGGCCGACATCTTCCGCTCGCTGAGCCTCTACACGGTCTACAGCGCGTGGTGGTTCATGACGATCCTCGGCTTTCTCGTCGTGTCGGTCTCGCTGTGCGTGCTCCGCAACGCGCCGAAGATGCTCGCGGACATGAAGAGCTGGAAGGACAAGGTCCGCGAAGGCAGCTTGCGCGCGTTCCATCACAAGGGCGAGTTCGCCGTGGAAGGCGGCACGCGCGAGCAAACCGCCGCCACGCTCGGCAAGCTGGCGGAACGCATGGGCTACCGGTTCGTCACGCGCGAGTCCGACGGCGCCACGCTCATCGCGGCCAAGCGCGGTGCGCTCACGAAGATCGGCTACATCTTCGCGCACCTCGCCATCGTGATCATCTGCCTCGGTGGCCTGCTCGACAGCAATCTGCCGATCAAATTCCAGATGTGGCTCTTCGACAAGACGCCCATCCGCAGCAACGCGGTCATCAACGACATCCCGCCCGAGCACCGGCTCTCGCAGTCGAACCCGACCTTCCGTGGCTACGCCTGGGTGCCGGAGGGCCAGTTCGTTTCCACGGCCATCCTGAACCAGCCCGACGGCTCGCTGATCCAGGACCTGCCGTTCTCGATCCAGCTCAACAAGTTCATCGTCGACTACTACTCGACCGGCATGCCAAAGCTCTTTGCGAGCGACATCGTCGTGATCGACCACAAGACGGGTCAGCGCATTCCCGCGCGCATCGAGGTGAACGAGCCATTCGAGTACGACGGTGTGTCGATCTACCAGTCGAGCTTCCAGGACGGCGGCTCGCAGATGTCGATGACGGCGTGGCCCATGGCCGGCGCAAGCGCGAAGAGCTTCCCGTTCGGCGGCACGATCGGCAATTCGGCGCCGCTCGCGGTGCCCGCGGGGCAGACGGTGCCGGGCGTGGACGGGCAAACCATCGAATTCGCGGACTTCCGCGCGATCAACGTCGAAAACATCTCGAACGGCAGCGGCGCGAACGACGCGCGCGGCGTGGCGCACCAGTCGCTCAAGGAAGCGTTCGACGAGCGTCTCGGGTCCGGTGCGAAGAGCTCGAAGCCGCTCGATCTGCATAACGTCGGCCCTTCGGTGCAGTACAAGGTGCGCGACAAGGACGGCCAGGCGCGCGAGTACAACAACTACATGCTGCCGGTGGATGTGGGCGGCGGCGACCGCATGTTCCTCGCGGGCATGCGAGAGAATCCCGACGATGCGTTCCGCTACCTGCGCATTCCCGCCGACAGTGGCGGCACGCCGAAAGAGTGGATGATGCTGCGCGCTGCCTTCGAGGATCCCGCCTTGCGCGCGCAGGCAGCGAAGCGCTTTGCCGCGCGCTCGGTCCCCGCTTCGAACCGTGAACTGCAACAACATCTGGAAGACAGTGCCGAGCGTGTCTTGACCCTTTTCTCGGGCTCGGACGCACCGCAACCGGGCGTTGCCGCAGGCGCCTCGGGCGGCTTCCAGGCCGTGGCCGCATTCATCGACAAGTCGGTGCCGAAGGATCAGCAGGAAAAGGCGGCGAGCCTCCTGCTGCGCATGCTGGAAGGGGCGACGTGGGACCTCTGGCAACTCGCGCGCGAGCAGGCCGGCGAACCCGACCTGAAGCCCGACGCCGACGCCGCGCGCTTCGTGCAGGACTCGATCAACGCGATATCCGACAGCTTCCTGTATGGATCACCCGTCTATCTACAGCTCGATTCATTCAAGCAGGTGCAAGCTTCGGTATTTCAGTTGACGCGCGCGCCGGGCAAGAAAGTCGTGTATCTTGGCAGCCTGTTGCTCGTGCTCGGCATCTTCTCGATGTTCTATGTGCGTGAGCGGCGACTGTGGTTCTGGCTGAAGGACCGCAAGGGCCAGGATGATCAGGACCACGGCGTCGACGTCATCATGGCGATGTCGACCGCCCGCCGTACCCTCGACTTCGAGAAGGAGTTCACCCGTACCCGCGACGCGGTCGGCCGTGCGCTAGGCGCTGCGCCGCAAACCGGCGCAGCGAGCGAAGCGGGCGACACGAACGGCAGCGGCACGGACCGTGCGCCCTGATCCACGCACGTGATTGCAGCCACTCACGATCAACACCGGTAAGCCCATGGACTTGTCTCAGGTTTCCTCCACCGCGAAGGCCCGCCGCGCCGAACGTGCTCAGGTGGCCAATGCCGCTGCGGCACACGATCCTCTCGCCGACGCCCTGTTCGACGAACGCCCCCTCCTGCGTCGCCTGACGGTGGTGGACTGGCTGTTCGCGCTGGCGCTCGTGGCGGGCGCGGGCTTCGCGCTCTCGCGCTATCACGCGCACATGAACTACTACGACAAGCTGGTGCTCTGCGGCACGACGCCGGCGCTCGTCGTGCTGGGCTGGCGCTGGAAGCCGGCGCGGCTGCTCATGGCCGGTATCGCGGTGCTCGCGCTGTTCGCGATCCAGATCTACCAGGGCGACCTCGCGCGCGCCGACCAGGCCTTCTTCCTCAAGTACTTCCTCTCCAGCCAGTCGGCCATCCTGTGGATGAGCGCGCTCTTCGTGCTCGCCACGCTGTTCTACTGGATCGGCCTGCTTTCGCGCTCGCCCTCGGGCGGCTCGATCGGCTCGAAGCTCACGTGGGCGGCGGTGCTCATGGGCTTCGTCGGCCTGATGGTGCGCTGGTATGAGTCCTATCTGATCGGCGCGGACGTCGGCCACATTCCTATCTCGAACCTCTACGAAGTGTTCGTGCTGTTCAGCCTCATTACCGCGCTCTTCTATCTGTATTACGAAAAGCACTACAACACGCGTGCGCTCGGCGCATTCGTGCTGCTCGTGATCAGCGCGGCCGTCGGCTTCCTGATGTGGTACTCGATCTCGCGCGACGCGCAGCAGATCCAGCCGCTCGTGCCGGCCCTGCAAAGCTGGTGGATGAAGATCCACGTGCCGGCGAACTTCATCGGCTACGGCAGCTTCGCGCTGTCGGCCATGGTGGGCGTGGCATACATCATGAAGGAGCGCGGCGTGCTGGCGGACCGCCTGCCCGCGCTCGAGGTGCTCGACGACGTCATGTACAAGTCGATCGCCGTGGGTTTCGCGTTTTTCACCATCGCGACCATTCTCGGCGCGCTGTGGGCCGCGCAGGCCTGGGGCGGCTACTGGAGCTGGGACCCGAAGGAAACCTGGGCGCTGATCGTGTGGCTCAACTACGCGGCCTGGCTGCATATGCGTCTCATGAAGGGCCTGCGTGGCGGCGTGGCGGCCTGGTGGGCGCTCACGGGCCTGCTCGTCACGACCTTCGCGTTCCTGGGCGTGAACATGTTCCTCTCGGGCCTGCACAGCTACGGCAAGCTGTAACCGAATCGGCCCGCAAGACGAACTAACCGTCGGATGCCTCGCGCTCCGACGGTTTTTTTTCGTCCGACGGGAAGTTTTCTGCGAATTGCGCGTTTGCCCGCTTGAGGCCATCCAGTCGATCCACTTCGTGCGCGGCACGGCAGATCGGGTCGAGATACGATCAATGTACTGGCGGCGCACGCCATGCGAGAAGCAGGAGCAGCGATATGTGGACCAAGCAGAGCAGCAGGATCTTGCTCAACGGCGACGACATCCCCGCGAGCGAAATCACGCCGCAAAAGGTGTACGAACAGCGTCGGCGCATTCTGAAGGCGGCGGGCGCGCTTGCGCTCGGCGGCATGGCGGGGCCGTTCGGCGCCACGCAGGCGTTCGCGGAATACGCACCCGGCGACCCGAAGGCGCAGAAGCTCGCCGCGCAAACGAACACGAAGTTCGTCGCGCTCGACAAGGTCACGCCGTACAAGGACATCACGACCTATAACAACTTCTACGAGTTCGGCACGGACAAGGGCGATCCGGCGCAAAACGCGCACACGCTGCGGCCGCGGCCGTGGAAGCTGAGCGTCGAGGGCGAGGTGAAGAACCCGAAGGTCTACGACATCGACGAGATTCTCAAGCTCGCGCCGCTCGAAGAGCGCGTGTACCGCCACCGCTGTGTGGAGGGCTGGTCGATTGTCGTGCCGTGGATCGGCGTTTCGCTCTCCGAACTGATTCGCCGCGCACAGCCCACGGGCAACGCGCGCTACGTGCAGTTCATCACGCTCGCCGATCCCTCGCAGATGCCGGGCCTCGCCGAGCCGATCCTCGACTGGCCGTATTCCGAAGGCCTGCGCATGGACGAGGCGATGAATCCGCTCACGCTGCTCACGGTGGGGCTCTACGGCCAGGTGCTGCCGAACCAGAACGGCGCGCCGGTGCGTGTGATCGTGCCGTGGAAGTACGGCTTCAAGAGTGCGAAGTCGCTGGTGAAGATCCGCTTCGTCGCGAACCAGCCGCCCACGAGCTGGAACAAGTACGCACCGACCGAATACGGCTTTTATTCGAACGTGAACCCGAACGTCGATCACCCGCGCTGGAGCCAGGCCACGGAGCGGCGTATCGGCGAGGATGGCTTCTTCCAGCCCAAGCGCAAGACGCTTATGTACAACGGCTACGGCGACCTCGTGGCGTCGATGTATCAGGGCATGGATCTGCGCAAGAACTTCTGAGCAACGAGCGTGATGGAGCGAGAGATGGAATCGACGACGACACCACAGGCCGCCGCGCGCGGGGGCGCGGTTCAGGCGCGCCCTGCACGAAAGGCGGGAGCAGCCAGTGCGGCGGGCCCGCGCTGGCTGCCGTGGGCGAAGGTGGCAGTATTCGTCGCGGCGCTGTATCCGCTCGCGCGCCTCGTGCTGTTCGGCTTCACGGATGGGCTCGGTGCGAATCCGATCGAGTTCATCACGCGGTCCACCGGGCTCTGGACGCTGGTGTTCCTCTGCATCACGCTGGCTGTCACGCCGCTGCGTCGCCTGACTGGATGGAATACGCTGGTCCGCTTTCGACGCATGCTGGGCCTCTTCGCGTTTTTCTATGCGACGCTGCACTTCACGACCTACATCTGGTTCGACAAGTGGTTCGACGTCGCTGCGATGTTCAAGGACGTCGGCAAGCGGCCGTTCATCACGGTGGGTTTCGCGGCATTCGTGCTGCTGATTCCGCTTGCTGCCACCTCCACGCGCGCCATGGCGCGCCGGCTCGGACGCCGCTGGCAGACGCTGCATCGGCTCGTCTACGCGATCGGCGTGCTGGCGATCCTGCACTTCTGGTGGATGAAGGCGGGCAAACACGACCTCGTTTTGCCCAAGCTTTACGGCGCGATCATGCTCGTGCTGCTGGGCTGGCGCGTGGGTGCGTGGCTGCTTGCAAGGTGGCGTGCCTCGCGCTCGGGTGCGGGCGCCGCGTAGGCGAGGTTCACGCCTTTGCGACAACAAAAAAGCGACGCCGTGGCGTCGCTTTTTTCATGGCCGAGCGGACGAAAGACTCAGTCCGGCAACACGCGCTCACTCGCGAACAACTGCGCGACGTTTTCGCGCTCGCGCGCGAGATGCACGCGCGTGCCGTCGACCATCACTTCGGCCGCGCGCGCACGCGTGTTGTAGTTCGAGCTCATCACGAAGCCGTATGCGCCCGCCGAGCGGATCGCGAGCACGTCGCCCGGTTCGATCGCGAGCGAGCGTGCGCGGCCCAGCCAGTCGCCGCTTTCGCACACCGGGCCGACCACGTCGTAGGTCTGCGGGGCCGACTGGCGTTCAACGACCGGCTCCATCGCGTGATACGCGTCATACATGGCGGGGCGCGCGAGGTCGTTCATCGCGGCGTCGACGATCGCGAAGTTCTTTTCCGAGCCCGGCTTCAGGAACTCGACCGTGGTGAGCAGGATGCCCGCATTGCCCACGAGCGAGCGGCCCGGCTCGAAGTAAACCTCGCGGGTCTTGCCCGTTTTCACGCCATACGCCTCGATGCGGTCGAGCACCGTGCGCACGAATTCGCCGATGTCGGGCGGCGTTTCGTCGTCGTAGGTGATGCCGAGACCGCCGCCCACGTCGATGTGGCGGATGCTCACGCCGTCGGCTTCGATCTGGTCGACGAGTTCGAGCAGTTTGTCGATGGCGTCGAGATACGGCGCGATTTCGGTGATCTGCGAGCCGATGTGGCAGTCGATGCCAACCACGTCCAGGTGCGCCATGGCCGCGGCAGCGCGATAAGTTGCGCGCGCCTCTTCGAATGCCACGCCGAACTTGTTTGCCTTCAGGCCGGTGGAAATGTACGGATGCGTTTTCGGATCGACGTCCGGATTCACGCGCAGCGAAACCGGCGCCTTCTTGCCGAGCTTGGCCGCCACGTCGTTCAGGCGGTCGAGTTCGGGAATCGATTCGACGTTGAAGCACTTCACGCCCGCTTCGAGCGCTTCGCGCATTTCGCCGGCGGTCTTGCCGACGCCCGAGAACACCACGTCCTGCGCTTTGCCGCCTGCCGCGAGCACGCGTGCGAGTTCACCCGCCGAAACGATGTCGAAGCCCGCGCCTTCGCGCGCGAACACGTTGAGCACGGCGAGATTGCTGTTCGCTTTGACCGCGACGTGCACCTTGGCGCGGCGGCCGGCGCAGGCGTCGGCGTAGGCGTGCCACGCGGCGGTGAGCGCCGCGCGCGAGTAGACATAGAGCGGCGTGCCGTACTGCGCGGCGAGATCGGCGGCCGACACGCCTTCTACGAAGAGCGTGCCGTTAGCGCGGTGAAAAGCGGACTGGGTCATGCGAGCGATTTACTGGGTTGGCGTAGCGTCGGAAGCCGGTTGCGGGCTGCCGGTGGTCGCGGGTGCGGAGTTGAGTTCGGAGTCGGGGGACAACGAGAGCGGCGTGCCCGAGGTGTCCGGAATCGTGCCGACCGGCGCCGATGCCGACTCGGGCGCGCTGGCAGGCGTCGCCGCGCCGGTTTCGGGCTGGGCGGTTTCGAAATTGGGCTTGGGCGGAAGCGGCGGCACGGTGGGCATGTAGAGCGCGCCGCGTTGGCCGCAGCCTGCGAGCGCGACGGCGCTGATCGCAAAAGCCGCTAGAATCGCGCGGGGCGTCCATGCGCTGGGGGCCGCTGCGCGCGTCCGGGAAATGACACGCATAATTGTCCCTGAATGAATAACCGGTGGAGTTTAGCATGCCAGACAATGACTACCTGAGCCGCGCGGAGGCCGTGCTGGCGGCCGTGGAGCGGGCCGTAGACGAGGCCGAAGCGGACATCGAACTCGAACGTAGCGGCAACGTTCTGACGCTCGAATTCGAGAATCGTACGAAGATCATCGTGAATCTGCAGCCGCCGATGCGCGAAATCTGGATCGCGGCGAAGGCGGGCGGTTTCCACTATCGCTTCATCGACGGCGAATGGCGCGACACGCGCACGGGCACCGAATTCTTTTCGGCGCTCACGGCCTACGCGACGGAGCAGGCGGGCGAACCGGTGCGGTTCGAGCCGTAAGCGCGCGCGTGAGCACGTAAAAAAATGACGGGCGCCAGTTGCAAAGCTGGCGCCCGTTTTTCGTTGCCCCGGTTCCGGCGAGCGTCAGTGTCCGCGGAACAGATTCATGATGTCTTCCTTTTCCTTCGCGTTCACGTGCTCGGGCGTGGGCGCGGCATCCGCGGAGTCGCCGCCCGCGCCCGATGCGCCGCTCGCCGAAGCCTCGAGCGCCGCCTGACTGATACCCACCGTCGAGACGAAGCCGTGCCCCGGCGTGGCGTCGGCGTAGTAAAGCTCGTCGCCGAGCGTGATGACGCCGTCCGGCATCGCCATCTTGTACTCGGGCACGCCGTTGAGCGCCTTTTGCATATAGTCGATCCACACCGGCAGTGCGAGGCCGCCGCCCGTTTCCTTGTCGCCGAGGCTGCGCGGGTTGTCGTAGCCGATCCACGCGATCGCGGCCAGCGTGTGCTGGTAGCCCGCGAACCACGCGTCGCGCGAGTCGTTGGTCGTGCCGGTCTTGCCGCCCAGGTCGGTGCGCTTGAGGACGTTCGACTTCGCGCCCGTGCCGCGCTGCGCCACGCTCTGCAGGAGGCTGTTCATGATGTACGCATTGCGCGCGTCGATCGCGCGCGGCGCGTTCTGCTCCGCCACGAGCGGTTGAGCCTGCGCGACCACCATGCCGCGCTGGTCGGTGACCTCGGCGATCAGGTACGGATTCACGCGATACCCGCCGTTGGCGAACACCGAGTAGCCGGCGGCCATCTGCAACGGCGTGACGAGACCCGCGCCGAGCGCCATCGGCAGGTAGGCGGGGTGCCGGTCGGCGTCGAAGCCGAAATGCGTGATGTACTGCTGTGCGTACTTCGTGCCGATATGGTTGAGGATGCGGATCGACACGAGGTTCTTCGACTTCATGAGCGCCGTGCGCATGCTCATCGGGCCGTCGAAACCGCCGCCGTAGTTCTTCGGCTCCCATGCCTGACCGCCCGTTTCGGCGGCGCTGAAGAAGAGCGGCGCGTCGTTGATGACGGTCGCCGGTCCGAGCCCCTTATCGAGCGACGCCGAGTAGATGAACGGCTTGAAGCTTGAACCCGGCTGGCGCCACGCCTGGGTGACGTGGTTGAACTTGTTCTTGTTGAAGTCGAAGCCGCCCACGAGCGCGCGGATCGCGCCGTCCTGCGGCACGATCGAGATGAACGCGCCTTCGATTTGCGGCAACTGCGTGATCGACCATTCGTCTGCGTTGTTGCGCGCCACGCGGATGATCGCACCCGGCCGGATTTTCTGCGACGGCTGGGCGCGCGCGCTCAGCGCGAACTGCGCGAAGCGCAGTCCGTCGCCGGTGATGCTCGTGGTGTTGCCGTCCATGAATGTGGCCCGCACTTCCTTCGGGCTTGCCGCTGTCACGACGGCTGCGACGAGTTCGCCGTTGTCGGGGTGCTCGACGAGCGCGTCGTCGATGGCTTGTTCGCGCTCGTCGGTATCCGTGGGCAGGTCGATGAACGCCTCGGGCCCACGATAGCCGTGGCGCCGCTCGTAGTCCATCAGCCCGCGGCGCAGCGCGCGATAGGCGACGTCCTGGTCGGCGGAGTCGATGGTCGTGACGACGTTCAGCCCGCGCGTGTACGCCTCCTCGTGGTACTGCGCGTACATCATCTGGCGCACCATTTCCGCGACGTACTCGGCGTGGACGCTGAACTCCTTGCCCTGACCCTTGACCACGAGCGGCTGCTGCGCCGCGTCGTCGTATTGCTGCTGGGTGATGTAGTGCAGCTCGAGCATGCGCTGGAGGATGTACTCCTGCCGTACCTTCGCCCGCTTCGGATTGACAACGGGGTTATAGGCCGACGGCGCTTTGGGCAGGCCTGCGAGCATCGCGCATTCGGCGAGCGTGAGATCTTTCAGATCCTTTCCGAAGTACACGCGCGCGGCGCTCGCGAAGCCATACGCGCGCTGTCCCAGATAGATCTGATTCATGTACACCTCGAGAATCTGATCCTTCGAGAGCTTCGACTCGATCTTGTAGGCCAGCAGCATCTCGTAAATCTTGCGCGTGTAGGTCTTTTCGCTCGAAAGGAAGAAGTTGCGCGCCACCTGCATGGTGATCGTGCTGGCGCCCTGGGTGGCGTGGCCATTGGTGAGCGCGACGAAGCCCGCGCGCGCGATGCCGGCGAGATCGACGCCGCCGTGGTCGTAGAAGCGCGCGTCTTCGATGGCCAGAATGGCCTTCTTCAGGTTATCGGGCACGTCCTTGAAATGGACGACATCGCGCCGCTCCTCGCCGAATTCGCCGATCAGGACGTGGTCGCGCGTATAGATGCGCAGCGGCACCTTCGGACGATAGTCGGTGAGCGCCTCGAGCGACGGCAGGTTGGGCGTGGCGACGACGAGCGCATAGCCGAGCACCAGCGCCGCGCACACCACGCCCGCGAAGATGAGGCCGAAAAAGGCGATCAGCAGTGTGGCCCACCACGGGCGCTTGCGCCGCCGGGGCGGCTCGGGCGGCGTGGAAGGCGGTACGGACGAAGGAAGCTGATCTTGCATACGAACACCAGAAAAACGGTCCCGCGATTATAGCCGCCGCTCGCCCGCGGCCTTTCGAGATGCTTACATGGGCGGCGCTGGCGAGCGCTCAGCCCGCTGTTGCTCACGCTGTCACTCACGCTGTGACTCATATTGGCACTGTAGACGCGCCCCTCGCGCGTGGATAGCGCTTACCTCGACCGTTGGCCGTTCGGCCGAGTATTCGCGCTTGGCCCCATTTCGCACAATTTCCCCATCGACGCGCTGCGAACGGTTTGCGGCGCGCGCAAGTATGGGAGGAATGCAATGGGTTTCGGGAATCCGGTGTTGTTGGGCGCGCGCCGCTTTGCCGCAGGCGTGGATCTGGGCCCGCGAGGTGTCACGCTGGTCGTGTTGAGCCAGCGCATTGTCGGGGCGGGGCCGGTCCGGCTCGAATGGCTGGCGAGCGCGCCGCTCGCGCGCGAGGCGATGGCGGGTGCGGAGATCATCGACCGGGCGGCCATTGTCGCCGCGCTTCGCAGCGTGTTTGGCGAGTTGCCGCGCGCCAGTGCCACGGCGTCGCTGCGCTGTGCCATGGCGATGCCCACGAGCGCCACGCTCATCGCGACCGTGCCGCTTGCGCGTCTTGCGCCAGCGGGCGCGGTGGACGAGTCCGGCATTCACGCGGCGCTCGAGCCGCTCGTGCTCGCGGAGGCGGAACGCGTGGCGGGCATGGAGCGCGGCGAGCTGGCGGTCGACTGGAGTGTGTTGCCGGCCACGCCACGCAGCCACGAAGCGCATGTGATGATCGCCGCGACCGCACGGCAGCATCTCGAAGCGCGCATCGAATGCGCAGCAATGGCGGGCGTGACGCTCTGCGCCGTCGACGACGAGGCGCACGCCGCGTTACGCGCCATGCGTCACGCTGCGGTGTACGAGTTGCCGCCGCACGAGCCTTGGGTCGCGATCTGGGTCGGCCCGGAAGGCGTGCACGGCTGGTTTCTCGCCGACGACTCGGTCATCCGGCACACGCGCTTTCCCGCGCTCGAACATGCCGATCTCGTGGAGGCGCTGCGCGACCTCGTCGGCGGCGAGCAGCCCGGCTGCGTGCAGATCTCGGGCGAGTTTGCCATGCTGCGCGGCGTGAACTTCACGCTGGCCGACATTGGCGACGCGCTGGCCGCGCCGGTGCTGCCCTTCGAATGTGGGCCGCTGGCCGACATCGAGTGGCCGCTTGCGGCATCGCTTTTGCACGATCCGGCCTGCGCGGTGGCGTTCGGACTCGCGTTGCGCGGGGTGGCGGAATGACGCTCGCGCGCGCCGTGCGCGTGTTGCCGCGCCGGGCCATCGGCGGATTCAACCTGCTGCCGTGGCGGCAGCGCGCCATCCGCCGGCTGCGTCGCAGGCGCCTCGTCGAATGGGGCGCCGCGGCGCTCGGCGGGTGCGTGTGCGCGCTTGGCGTCGTGCTTTGGCAGCACGTCGAATGCCGCGCGCTCGTGGATCGGCGCGAGGCGCTCGAAGGGCCGCTGGCGCAGTGGCGTGCGCCGCTCGCCGAGGCCCAGCGTCTTGCGCGTGAAAGCGAAGCGCGGCGCGTTGGCGACCAGCACGCTCGGCTGTACGCGCGGGTTACGACGCGCTTTTTCGCCCTTGCAGATGCGCTGGCGAGCGACGTGCCGCCTCGCGTCGGCTTGCAGCAGCTCGCGCAATCCGGCGATGAGACCGATATTCAGGCGAGCGCGGCGGACGAATCGGCGGCGGCGGCCTGGCTTGGCCAGCTACGCTCGCTGCCCGATGTCGAAGCCGTGAGCGTGCGCGAACTCAAACGCGGCGCACCTGCTGGGGCTGCACGCGGCACGGCGCCCGACGGCGAACCGATACGCGTGGCGGCGCATCTCGTCTGGCAAGGCGCGAACGCTTCGCCGCGGCCCGGCGTACCACGAGCGCGCGAGGCGGCGCGAGCGTCGAGCGGTGCCGCGGCGAAGGAGGCCACATGAGCACGATTTCGGCGCACGAGGATCGGGAGCGAGGGCTTCTTTCGACTCAGGCGGGCGCGGGCAACGCGTTGCGCGGATGGTCGCCGCTTCACGCGTGGAACGCACGCCGCCGGCTAACTGCCGCACTGACGATTGCGGTGCTTGCCTTCGCGACGGCGAGCGGGGCTTGCATCGTCGGCGATCCGCTTGGCGTGCATGCAGCGCGCACCGCGCTGGAGGACGCTCAAAAGCGGTACCGCGACGCCCGGCAAGTCCTGGCTGGCCTGCCCGCGCTGCGCGAAGCTGCAGCACGCACGCCTTCGCCTGCTCCCCGCACTGGCAATTCCGCCGACGACATTCGCCGCGTCTCGCAACTCGCCGCGCAATCGGGTCTCGTACTGCATGCCCTCGAGCTAGGCGCCGCGGGCGGTACGCAAGTCGATACGTTCCGCGCGATCAAGCTGGTCGCACAAGGCAGCTTCGCACAACTGCGCGGACTGCTCGAAGGGTTGGCGCGCGAGCCGGCCCTCACGGCGCCATCCGAGCTAGCCATTCGGCGCACTGGAACGGGGTTGTCAGTCTCGGCTACGTTGCGTGTGTACGATGCGCTTCCCGCTGTGCCGCTGGTGTCGGAATCTTCTGAGACGGCGTCGCCCGCAGCGCCGGCTCGCGATCCTTTCGCCAACGCGGCGGCGGGCGGAGGAGCGGAAGACGGGTGGCGCCTCGCCGGCATCCTCCAGGATCGGCAGCGCATCGTCGCGCTCGTGGAAACACCTGAGGGCGTCGTAACTGCGCGGGCGGGCGAGGCGATCGGCGACACTCGCGTGCTGGAGATCGGCCCGGCGCGGGTCGTCGTCGCGGCGGGCGGGACGACGCGCGCGCTCGGCTGGGCGGAGGCAGTGAAATGAGCGTGCTCAAGTGGGGCGTTCGTGTCCTCGTCGCTGTGATGGTTAGCGTTGCCGGGTGCGCTGCATGGGCCGCGGTGCCGTTGCCGCAACCCGCATGGGTGCGTTCGCCGGTGGCGCTCGCGCGCTACGAAGCGCCGCCGTTACCCGATGGGGCGGCCGAGCCCGAAGCAACGCGTTGGATCGCCAATCCGTTCACGGGAGCCAGCGAAGTACCTACGCCTCAAGCCACGTCGGAAGACGGCTCGCCCGACAATGCGGACGGCGCTCCCGGCGTGACGACGCCCGTCGCCCAACCGTCGCGCGAACCCGCTAACGACACGCCTGCGCCCGCGTCGCTTGAAGGGCCGCCCGTACCCATGCGCGCGCCGCTGCGCCTTGGCGACGCCTCGACAGCAAACGACGGCTTGCCGCCCGACCGGCCGATCACGCTCAATTTCCAGCGCGCCGATCTCACGGCCGTTCTGCACGCGTTTGCCCAGTTCACGAAACTCAATATCGTCGCGAGCGAACGGGCGCGAGGTCAGGTGACGCTGCGCCTCGAACGCGTGCCATGGCGCACCGCGTTCGACCTGCTGCTGGAGGCAAACGGCCTTGCGATGTCGCGCATCGGCGATGTGATCTGGGTCGCACCCGCCGCGGAGGTGGCCGCGCGCGAGCGGCAGCGTTACGAGGCGCACGCACGGGCGGCGGAGCTGGAGCCGCTCGCAAGCCGCTCGTTCGAGCTGCACTACGCGCGTGCCGAGGATTTGCGCCGGTTCCTGACGGGCTCAGGCACGCAGCGCGCACTGTCGAAGCGCGGCACGGCGGTAGCGGACGCGCGCACGAACCTCCTGTTCGTCACCGACCTGCCGGCGCGGCTCGACCAGATTGGCGAACTGGTGCGGCGACTCGATGCGCCGGCGCGCCAGGTGCTGATCGAGGCGCGTATCGTCGAGGGCGACGAGGGGCTCTCGCGCGAACTGGGCGTGCGTCTTGGCGTGACGCCGGCGAATGCGGACGGCGCGATGGCCCGAGGCGTGACCACGGGAGCGGACGGCACGGTCTACGACCTTGCGGCGGGCCCGATCTCCGGCTTCGAGGCCGCGGGCCTTGGCCTCACGCTGCTGGCCGCGCGCGCCACGCGGTTGCTCGACATCCAGTTGAGCGCGCTCGAAGCCGAAGGGCGCGGGCGCGTAGTGTCGAGTCCGCGTGTCGTTACCGCCGACCGCACGAAGGCCGTTGTCGAGCAGGGGACGGAACTGCCTTATCAAGCCAAGGTCGGGCAGGGCGTGTCGGGCGTGCAGTTTCGGCGCGCCAGCCTGAAACTCGAGGTCGAGCCGCAGATCACACCCGATGGCCGCGTGATTCTCGATCTCGACGTGGCGAAGGACAGTGTCGGCGAGCAAACGGCCGCCGGGCCTGCGATCAACACCAAACACGTGCAGACGCGCGTGGAGATCGAGGACGGCGGCACGGTCTCGATCGGCGGCATCGACGCGACGGATGACCGCGAAGATGTGACGCGTGTGCCACTCCTGGGCAAAATACCGGTTCTGGGCGCGCTTTTTTCACATCGCGCACACCGGGATCAGCGCAGCGAACTGGTGGTTTTCATCACGCCGCGCGTCGTGGAGTCGAATTGACCCTCATTCTCCGGGCGAACCCGTCCCGCGTGCGCGGGCATGTGCTTGCGGGGCCGGAACGCCGGGGACGCAGGCTCGACAACGCCGCCGCTTTGCCAGTAAGCTGCGGCACCAACCTTTCGTAGGAAACGCTGCAAGTGCGGGACGCAAACGCCAATGTATTTTTCGTAGGGCTCATGGGCGCCGGCAAGACGACCGTGGGCCGGGCGGTCGCGCGCCGGCTGGAGCGTCCGTTTTTCGACTCCGATCACGAGATCGAGGCGCGCACGGGCGCGCGTATCCCGGTGATCTTCGAGCTCGAAGGCGAAGCGGGCTTTCGTGACCGCGAGGCCCAGATGATCGAAGAGCTCACGGGCCGCGAAAACATCGTCCTCGCCACGGGCGGCGGCGCCGTGCTGCGGCCCGAGAATCGCGCGGCGCTCAAGGCGCGCGGCTTCGTCGTGTATTTGCGCGCGCATCCGCACGATCTGTGGCTGCGCACGCGGCGCGACAAGAACCGCCCGCTCCTGCAAACCGAAGACCCCAAGGCGCGGCTCGAAGCGCTCTACGAGGTGCGCGACCCGCTCTATCGCGAAGTCGCGGACTTCGTGATCGAAACCGGCCGGCCCTCAGTCAACGGACTCGTCAACATGGTGCTGATGCAGCTCGACATGGCCGGCGTCGCGCGGGCCACGGCGCGCGAGTAGGGCGCAGGTCGCGCGGTTATCTCGCAGGCCAGGCAACTCATCGGAACCCACAAGATTCAGAGCATGATTACCGTCAACGTCGAACTGGGCGACCGCGCCTACCCCATCCATATCGGCTCCGGCCTGATCGGCCAGACGGCGCTCTTCGCGCCCCATATTGCCGGCAACTCGGTCACGATCGTGACGAACACCGTCGTCGACCCGCTCTATGGCGAGACGCTGCGCGCCGCGCTCGCGCCGCTCGGCAAGGACGTCAACACGGTCGTGCTACCCGACGGCGAGGCGCACAAGAACTGGGAAACGCTCAACGAGATTTTCGACGCGCTGCTCACCTCACGCGCCGACCGCAAGACCACGCTCATCGCGCTGGGCGGCGGCGTGACGGGCGACATGACAGGCTTCGCGGCCGCTTGCTACATGCGCGGCGTGCCGTTCATCCAGGTGCCGACCACGTTGCTTTCGCAGGTCGACTCGTCGGTGGGCGGCAAAACGGGCATCAATCATCCGCTCGGCAAGAACATGATCGGCGCGTTCTACCAGCCGCAAGCCGTGATCGCCGATATCGGCGCGCTCGCCACGCTGCCGGAGCGCGAACTGGCGGCGGGCATTGCCGAAGTCATCAAGACCGGCGCGATCGCCGACGCCGAATTCTTCGACTGGATCGAAGCCAACGTCGAGGCGCTCAACCGCTGCGAGCCGCAAGCGCTCGCGCACGCGGTCAAGCGCTCGTGCGAGATCAAGGCCTCGGTCGTGGCCGCCGACGAGCGCGAAGGCGGCCTGCGCGCCATCCTCAACTTTGGCCACACGTTCGGCCATGCGATCGAGGCCGGGCTCGGCTACGGCGAGTGGCTGCATGGCGAGGCGGTGGGCTGCGGCATGGTGATGGCGGCCGATCTCTCGGTGCGCGTGGGCATGCTGGACGAACCATCGCGCGCGCGCCTCGTGCGCGTGGTCGAGGCAGCGAAGCTGCCGGTGCGCGCGCCCGCGCTCGGCGCAGACCGCTACGTCGAGCTGATGCAGGTCGACAAGAAGGCCGAGGGCGGGGCGATCAAGTTCATCCTGCTCAAGCGCTTTGGCGAGACCCACATCGGCCGCGCGCCCGACGAAGCGGTGCAGGCCACGCTCGCCGCCACGACGCAGAGCTGATGCACCGCCGGCGATAACCCCTTGCGGAGGAACGGTGAGCGACACCCGCAGCGATAACCGTAGTGATCCTCGTAGTGATCCCCGTAGTGACACGGGTCGTGATGTTCCTTCTCAGGCCGCCGATGCCAGCGCCGCGCTCGTAGCGTCGTTCGAGGCGGGCCTCGCGCCTTACGCGGCGCACGCCTCGCGCTCGCGCGGGCGGCGCTATCCCGAGCCGCCGCCTGCCGCGCGCAGCGAATTCCAGCGCGACCGCGACCGCATTGTCCATTCCACGGCGTTTCGCCGGCTCGAATACAAGACTCAGGTGTTCGTGAACCACGAGGGCGATCTCTTTCGCACGCGGCTCACGCATAGCCTGGAAGTCGCGCAGATCGCACGCTCGGTCGCGCGGAACCTGCGCGTGAACGAGGATCTGGTCGAGGCGATCTCGCTCGCGCACGACCTCGGCCATACGCCGTTCGGCCATGCGGGCCAGGACGCGCTCAACGAGTGCATGCGCGAGCATGGCGGTTTCGAGCACAATCTGCAGAGCCTCGCGGTCGTGGACGAGCTCGAAGAGCACTACGGCGCGTTCGACGGCCTGAACCTGTGCTTCGAGACGCGCGAAGGCATTCTCAAGCACTGCTCGCGCGAGCATGCGCGTCGGCTAGGCGATCTGGGCGAGCGCTTTCTGCTCGGCAGGCAGCCGTCTATCGAAGCGCAGATTGCCAACATCGCCGACGAGATCGCCTACAACAACCACGACGTCGACGACGGCCTGCGTTCAGGCCTGCTCACTATCGAGCAGCTCGCCGAAGTCGAGCTCTGGCAGACGCACTACGACGCCGCGCGCGCCGAATATCCGCAGATCGAAGGCCGCCGGCTGATTCACGAAACCGTGCGGCGCATCATCAACACGCTGATCGTCGATCTGATCGGGCAGACGCGGCGCAATCTCACCGAATGCGCGCCGCAGTCGCTCGACGACGTGCGCGCCGCGCCGCCGCTCGTTGCGCACAGCGAGCGCGTGGCCGCGCAGGCGGCCGCGCTCAAGCGCTTTCTCTACCGCAACCTGTACCGCCACTATCGTGTGATGCGCATGGCCAACAAGGCGCGGCGCGTGGTGAAGGGCTTGTTCGATGCGTTCAGCGAAGACCCGCGCCTGTTGCCGCCCCCGTACCAGACGCAGGACGCCGCCGTGCAGCCGCGGCTGATCGCGCATTACATCGCGGGCATGACGGACCGCTATGCCCTGAAGGAGTACCGCCGTCTTTTCGTCGTTGCCGACGACGTTTGATCGCGCGACTCCCCCCACCTCACTGCCCCTGCCGATTTCGGGAGCTCATTTGATCAAGTCCTGGCCGTATCCGCGCGTTGCCGCGCACCGAGGGGGCGGCACGCTTGCGCCCGAGAACACGCTGGCGGGCCTGCGCGTCGGCGCGAGCTTCGGTCATAAGCTGGTCGAATTCGACGCCAAGCTGTCTGCCGACAATGTCGCCTTCCTGCTGCACGACGACACGGTCGAGCGCACGTCGAATGGTCGCGGCGCGGCGGCGCGCATGCGCTACGCGGAGCTTGCCGCGCTGGACGCGGGCAGCTGGCGGGACGCGCGCTTTGCCGGCGAGCCGATGCCGACGCTCGCGCAAGTCGCCGCGTGTTGTCGCGAGCTGGGGCTCGCGGCGAACGTGGAGATCAAGCCCTGCACGGGCCGCGACGTGGAGACGGGGCGCATTGTCGGCGCCGAAACGGCGCGTCTCTGGCAAGCGGAGAACGAAGGGCAGGTGGGCATGCCGCCTTTGCTCTCGTCTTTCTCCTATGCGGCTCTTGAGGCGGCGCGCGAGAGCGCGCCGGACCTGCCGCGCGGCCTGCTGTTCGAGCACGTGCCGGCAGACTGGCGCGAGCAGACCGCAGCGCTCGACTGTGTGTCGCTCCACGCGAGCCATCGCCACCTGGACGAGGCGCTCGTCAAACGCATCAAATCGGCGGGGCTCTTCATCCTCGCCTATACGGTGAACGACCTCGACCGCGCGCGCCAGCTCGCGAGCTGGGGCGTCGACACGGTCTGCACCGACCGCATCGACCTGATCGGGCCGTACGCGCTCGACGCCTGAGCAGCGCTTGCACTTGATCCGGGCGGCCAGCGCCCGGACCGTCGCTCAGCGGGCGCGCGCTAGCAGCGCGCCCACCACCAGCGCCACGCCACCGACGATCGCTACGGCCTGCCAAGGGTTGCGGTGCACGTAGTCGTCTGCGCCGGCAATGGCCGCGTCGGTATGTTCGCGCGCGGTGGCGCGCGCCACTTCTAGCCGCTCGCGGGCGGCGTCGAGACGCTTGCGGATGTCGGCGCGCAGCGCGGCGGCATCGGCCTGGGTTCCTTCGCCCAGCGTGTTTTCCAGCTCGGCGAGCAGATCACGCAACTCGTCGGTGATATCGGCGGCGGCGCTGCGGCCGCGGCGCGCGATGCGCCGCGCGTGGCGGCTCGTGCGCGTCCAGGAATCTCCGAGGGCTTCTCGCGTGTTCGGAAAGGCGCTCATGTATGGCTCCGTCGTTGAAAAGTCACAGGTAAAAGGCTCGCCGCGGCGCGCACGAAAAAGGGCGCAGGAGGGCGAGAACCGGAGTGCAAGTATTGCGCAATTCCGGTGCCCGGGACTTGAACGAGTGCAGCAAGTCAGTCGCAAACGCCCGCCAGACGGGGCTTCGCGCTCTGGTGACAAAACAGGTGATTACGGGGACAGCACGCTTTTTCCCAGAGGCATAGAATCAGGATAAGCCCATGCGAAGGCGGGGAAAATCCGATGGAGACGCTAAGGCAGGAAGGGCGTGGCAGGGCGGAAAACGCCGCCCTTCGCCAGGTGCCGCAGGGGCGAGGCGAAGGGCCGGCGCGAGGTAGTGCGGGGCGCCGGAGCGCGTTAGAAGTTGTAGCCGACCTTCAGGTATGTCACGAGCGGGTTCAGGTGAATCTTCGATTCCGCGACTCGCTGGGTGCCGAGCTGGTTGTTGACCGTCGTGTTGTACGTCGCGGTCACGCTGATCGGAATGTACGAGAGCGAGAAGCCGGCGAACCAGTGCTTCGTGAAGTTGTAGTTGAAGCCCAGGTTAAACACGGGGGCCCAGGAACGATCTGTCGAAACACTGGTCGGACCCCCAAGCACGCCCTGTTCGAAGGCGCCGTTGGTGATGTGAGCGTCGGTGAACCAGGCATAGGTGACGCCAATGCCGAGGTAAGGACGGAATTTTGCTTCAGGGCTGTTGAAGTAGTACTTGAACAGCAGCGCGGGGCTCCACAGTTTCGCCTCGCCGACCTTGCCGAAGCTGCTGAAGGTGCCGCCGCCGGAGATGTCGAACTTCGGCGGAATGCCCAGTTCGGCTTCGGTGGCGAAGTGATCGGTGATGTAGTAGCCGATGGAGACGCCCAGGGTGTCGGCCGAACCGATGCTGGCGCCCGTGTTCGGAATGGACATGTTGACGGGCGTGCCGCCTGCGCTGTCAATCTTTAGCGGGTCGCTGGTGTCCTGCGGCATGAAGCGGAACCAGCCGGTGGTGACGTAGAACGTGTTTGCGGATTGTGCGTGTGCTGCCGTGAAACTGGCGAGCGCGGCGACCCCTGCCAGCGCCTGTTTTAATTTCATATTAATGCTCCTCCATGAAAGGCCCGCCCATTATGAACACAACGTTTGCAACAAACCATACGCGACCGTTAGAGCTTTTTTACTAAGCGCCGCGAGCTTTCCGCCGAAGCCGCATGCCAGCGAGAACTAGCGCTGGTGGGGCCTGGCGGGTCTGCGGGTATTCACCAACGGAACCAGGAAAATCGAGCATGGCACGGCTTGCACGTCTTTATGTTCCCGATCAGCCGCAGCATGTGATCCTGCGCGGACTCGATCAGCAGCCCGCGTTCGTCGATGACCAGGATTACGAACTGTTCATCGACTGCCTGAAGGCCGCGGCGCGCGATCATCATCTGGCGGTTCATGCGTGGGTTTTGATGCCCGGCGCGGTGCAACTGCTCGTCACGCCCTCCGACGAATCCAGCCTGCCTAAGGCAATGCAGGCGGTCGGCCGGCGCTACGTGGCGCATTTCAACCGGCGCTATGCGCGTCGCGGCACGCTCTGGGAGGGGCGCTACCGCGCGACGGTCATCGAGGGCGAGCGCTTCTTCCTGCTGGCGAGCCGCGTCGTCGAGCTCGCGCCAGTGCGCAGCCATCTCGTCACGGCGCCCGAGGACTATCGGTGGTCGAGCTACCGCCATCACATCGGTCTCACCGTCGACAGCCTCATCACCGACCATCCGCTGTACTGGGCGCTCGGCAACACGCCGTTCGAGCGTCAGCGCGCGTATCGCGAACTCTGCGAGCAGGCGCTCGACGAACGCGAAACGACGCAGCTCATGCAGGCCACGCTCAAGGGCTGGGTGCTCGGCAGCGACACTTACCGCGATTGGGCGTCGCGCACGGCGAACCGGCGCGTCTCGCCGCTGCCGCGCGGGCGCCCGCGCAAGGTGCGTGAAGCGCCGGGCGCGGCCCCGGCAGCTCCGGGCGCAATTGGCGCGGCGGCCACGGCGAGTCCGGCTTCGACGCCTGCGGCCGGATCCGGCGGCGGCGCAGGTCAATCCGCCCCTTATTCGACGCCGCACTCCGGCGCCAATCCGGCCGGTTCGGCGGCAACGCATGGGAGCGGCCACGCCGGGAGTGGTTCGGCTACAACACCGGGTGGAAATACAGGGGGCCAGAGTGGCCATTCCGGCGGTTCACCGGGTTCCGGTGGTGGCGGTTCGACCGGTTCGAGTTCGGAGCACGAGGAGCGCAAGCCAGGCACCGGCACCCACTGATTGCTTTTCGGATCAAGTGTTTACGAGATAAACGGCGTCTTAGGATGCCGTTTTCTTTTGCCCGAATTTGGTATGGCACCATTAAAAAAATGTGCGGATGCACCAACTCGATAATTGGGGCTCAATCACCACGTTTTATTTGCATCCCCTTGATTCGTCGCGTATATTCGCCTTTCGGCTCTCCTGGGCGCATAACGCGGGAAGCACGTAATACCCCGCGCAACGCCGTACAGCGGTCACGCAAGCGGCGGGAATCAAAGAACACAACGGCTGGCAACAGCCCCACTCTGACGGTGTCCCCATGAACGATCACCAGCAGCGCGCCGCGGTGCCCGCCGCGCAAGGTCTGTATGACCCGCAAAACGAACACGACGCGTGTGGCGTCGGCTTCGTCGCCCATATCAAGGGCAAGAAGAGCCACGAAATCATTCAGCAAGGCCTGAAGATTCTCGAAAACCTCGACCACCGGGGCGCAGTGGGCGCCGACCCGCTGATGGGCGACGGCGCGGGCATCCTGATCCAGATTCCGGACGCGTTCTACCGCGAAGAGATGGCCAAGCAGGGCGTGACGCTGCCGCCGTTCGGCGAATACGGCGTCGGCATGATCTTCCTGCCGAAGGAACACGCCTCGCGTCTCGCGTGCGAGCAGGAACTCGAGCGCACGGTGCGCGCCGAAGGCCAGGTCGTGCTGGGCTGGCGCGACGTGCCGGTCGATCACACGATGCCGATTTCGCCCACGGTGAAGGCGAGCGAGCCGCTGATCCGCCAGATCTTCATCGGCCGCGGCAAGGACGTGATGGTCACGGACGCGCTCGAGCGCAAGCTGTACATCATCCGCAAGACCGCGAGCCACCGTATCCAGGCGCTCAAGCTCAAGCACGGCAAGGAATACTTCGTGCCGTCGTGCTCGGCGCGCACGGTCGTCTACAAGGGTCTGCTGCTGGCGGGCCAGGTCGGCGTGTACTACCGCGACCTGCAGGACGAGCGCGTGGTCTCGGCACTGGCGCTCGTGCACCAGCGCTTCTCCACGAACACGTTCCCGGCGTGGGAACTGGCTCACCCGTACCGCATGATCGCCCACAACGGTGAAATCAACACCGTGAAGGGCAACGTGAACTGGCTGAACGCCCGTACCGGCGCGATCGCCTCGCACGTGCTCGGCGACGACCTGCCGAAGCTCTGGCCGCTGATCTATCCGGGCCAATCGGATACGGCATCGTTCGACAACTGTCTCGAACTGCTGGTGATGGCAGGCTACCCGCTCGTCCACGCGATGATGATGATGATCCCGGAAGCCTGGGAACAGCACACGCTGATGGACGAGAACCGCAAGGCGTTCTACGAATACCACGCTGCGATGATGGAGCCGTGGGACGGCCCCGCCGCGATCGCCTTCACCGACGGCCGCCAGATCGGCGCCACGCTCGACCGTAACGGCCTGCGTCCGGCGCGCTACATCGTCACCGACGACGACCTGGTCATCATGGCGTCGGAAGCCGGCACGCTGCCGATCCCCGAGTCGAAGATCGTCAAGAAGTGGCGTCTGCAGCCGGGCAAGATGTTCCTGATCGACATGGAACACGGCCGCATCATCGACGACAAGGAACTGAAGGACAACCTCGCCAACGCCAAGCCGTACAAGAGCTGGATCGACGCCGTGCGCATCAAGCTCGACGAGATCGAGCCGAAGGCGGAAGACGTCGCGACCGCGCGCGCCGAAGCCGCCGCGCTGCTCGACCGTCAGCAGGCGTTCGGCTACACGCAGGAAGATCTCAAGTTCCTGATGGCGCCGATGGCGATGTCGGGTGAAGAGGCGGTCGGTTCGATGGGCAACGACTCGCCGCTGGCGGTCATGTCCAACAAGAACAAGACGCTCTACAACTACTTCAAGCAGCTGTTCGCGCAGGTCACGAACCCGCCGATCGACCCGATCCGCGAAAACATGGTGATGTCGCTCGTGTCGTTCATCGGCCCGAAGCCGAACCTGCTCGACACCAACAACATCAACCCGCCGATGCGTCTCGAAGTGTCGCAGCCGGTGCTCGACTTCAAGGACATCGCGAAGATCCGCGCGATCGAGCAGTACACGGGCGGCAAGTTCAGCAGCTACGAGCTGAACATCTGCTATCCGGTGGCCTGGGGCAAGGAAGGCATCGAAGCGCGTCTCGCGTCGCTGTGCGCGGAAGCCGTCGATGCGGTCAAGTCGGGCTACAACATCCTGATCGTGTCGGACCGCCGTGCGGACCGCGACAACGTCGCGATTCCCGCGCTGCTCGCCACCTCGGCGATCCACTCGCACCTCGTGCAGCACGGTCTGCGCACGAGCACGGGTCTCGTCGTGGAAACGGGTTCGGCGCGCGAAACGCACCACTTCGCGCTGCTCGCCGGTTTCGGCGCGGAAGCCGTGCACCCGTACCTCGCGATGGAAACGCTCGCGCAAATGGCGCAGGGCCTGAAGGGCGATCTGTCGGGCGAGAAGGCCGTCTACAACTTCACGAAGGCGGTGGGCAAGGGCCTGCTCAAGGTGATGTCGAAGATGGGCATCTCCACGTACATGTCGTACACGGGCGCGCAGATTTTCGAAGCGGTGGGTCTGGCTGACGATCTGATCGCCAAGTACTTCAAGGGCACCGCCTCGAAGGTGGGCGGCATTGGCCTGTTCGAAGTGGCGGAAGAAGCGATCCGTCTGCACCGCGATGCATTCGGCGACAACCCGGTTCTCGCCAACATGCTCGACGCGGGCGGCGAGTACGCCTACCGCGTGCGCGGCGAAGACCACATGTGGACGCCGGACGCGATCGCCAAGCTCCAGCACTCGGCGCGCAGCAACTCGTATCAGACGTACAAGGAATACGCGCACCTGATCAACGATCAGACGAAGCGCCACATGACGTTCCGCGGTCTGTTCGAGTTCCGTCTGGACCCGGCGCGCGCGATCTCGATCGACGACGTCGAACCGGCCAAGGAAATCGTCAAGCGCTTTGCGACTGGCGCGATGTCGCTCGGTTCGATCTCGACCGAAGCGCACGCTACGCTCGCCGTTGCGATGAACCGTATCGGCGGCAAGTCGAACACGGGTGAAGGCGGCGAAGACGAGAAGCGTTATCGCAACGAGCTGCGCGGCATTCCGATCAAGAACGGCGACACCATGCGTTCGATCATCGGCGAAGAAGTCATCAAGGACATCCCGCTGAAGGATGGCGACTCGCTGCGCTCGAAGATCAAGCAGGTTGCGTCGGGCCGCTTCGGCGTGTCGGCGGAGTACCTGTCGTCGGCGGATCAGATCCAGATCAAGATGGCGCAGGGCGCGAAGCCGGGCGAAGGCGGTCAGCTGCCGGGCCACAAGGTTTCGGAGTACATCGGCAAGCTGCGTTACTCGGTGCCGGGCGTGGGCCTCATCTCGCCGCCGCCGCACCACGATATCTACTCGATCGAAGATCTGGCGCAGCTCATTCACGATCTGAAGAACGTGAACCCGGTTTCGTCGATCTCGGTGAAGCTGGTGTCGGAAGTGGGCGTGGGCACGGTGGCAGCCGGTGTGGCGAAGGCCAAGGCAGACCACGTCGTGATCGCCGGTCACGACGGCGGCACGGGCGCATCGCCGCTCTCGTCGCTCAAGCACGCTGGCACGCCGTGGGAACTCGGTCTCGCCGAAACGCAGCAAACCCTGGTGCTGAACCAGCTGCGCGGCCGTATCCGCGTGCAGGCCGACGGTCAGATGAAGACGGGCCGCGACGTGGTGATCGGCGCGCTGCTCGGCGCGGACGAATTCGGCTTTGCGACGGCGCCGCTCGTCGTGCAGGGCTGCATCATGATGCGCAAGTGCCATCTGAACACCTGCCCGGTTGGCGTCGCGACGCAAGATCCGGTGCTGCGCGCGAAGTTCTCGGGTCAGCCCGAGCACGTCGTCAACTTCTTCTTCTTCATCGCTGAAGAAGTGCGCGAAATCATGGCGCAACTGGGTATCCGCAAGTTCGACGATCTGGTCGGCCGCGCGGATCTGCTCGACACGCGCCGTGGCGTGGAACACTGGAAGGCGAAGGGTCTCGACTTCTCGCGCGTGTTCTATCAGCCGTCGGTTGGCGAGGAAGTCGCCCGCAAGCACGTGGATACGCAGGACCACGGTCTGGACCGCGCGCTCGATCACACGCTGATCGAGAAGGCGAAGGCCGCGATCGAAACGGGCGAGCACGTCTCGTTCATCCAGCCGGTGCGCAACGTGAACCGTACGGTCGGCGCGATGCTTTCGGGCGTCGTCGCGAAGAAGTACGGCCACGACGGTCTGCCGGAAGACACGATCCATATCCAGTTGAAGGGTACGGCGGGTCAGAGCTTCGGCGCGTTCCTCGCACGCGGCATCACGCTGGACCTCGTGGGCGACGGCAACGACTATGTCGGCAAGGGCCTTTCGGGCGGGCGCATCATCATCCGTCCGACCAACGACTTCCGCGGCAAGTCCGAAGAAAACATCATCTGCGGCAACACGGTGATGTACGGCGCACTCGAAGGCGAAGCCTTCCTGCGCGGCGTGGCGGGCGAGCGCTTCGCGGTGCGTAACTCGGGCGCGACGGCGGTTGTCGAAGGCACGGGCGACCACGGCTGCGAATACATGACGGGCGGCACGGTGGTCGTGCTCGGTGAAACGGGTCGTAACTTCGCGGCGGGCATGTCGGGCGGTATCGCCTACGTGTACGACCCGGACGGCACCTTCGCCGGCAAGTGCAACAAGTCGATGGTCGCGCTCGACCCGGTCCTGCAACAGGCCGAACAGGAACGCACCGTGGACCGCGCACTGTGGCACACGGGCCAGACCGACGAAGCGCTGCTCAAGGGACTCGTCGAGCGTCACTTCCAGTTCACGGGCTCGCCGCGCGCAAAGGCGCTGCTCGAAAACTGGGATGCGGCGCGCCGCCAGTTCGTGAAGGTGTTCCCGACGGAATACAAGCGCGCACTGGGCGAACTCGGCGCGAAGAAGGCAAGCCAGGAAGAACTGGCCGCCTGATTTGCCAACCGAGCCGCGACGAAGCAATTCCAAGACGACGAAGCGCCCGCCGCGCGAGAAGAAACGCGGCGGCGGGCGCGGTCCCCTCACCGAATAGATAGAGATAGACGAGAACCCTATGGGTAAGGCAACCGGTTTTCTCGAGTTCGAGCGCCAGCATGAGGCGTACGAAGCACCGCTCACGCGCGTGAAGCACTACAAGGAATTCGTGGCGGCGCTCTCCGACGCCGACGCGAAGGTCCAGGGCGCACGCTGCATGGATTGCGGCATCCCGTTCTGCAACAACGGCTGCCCGGTCAACAACATCATTCCGGACTTCAACGACCTCGTGTTCCGCCAGGACTGGAAGAGCGCGATCGACGTCCTGCATTCCACGAACAACTTCCCCGAGTTCACGGGCCGCATCTGCCCGGCGCCCTGCGAAGCGGCGTGTACGCTCGGCATCAACGACGATCCCGTCGGCATCAAGTCGATCGAGCACGCGATCATCGACAAGGCCTGGTCCGAAGGCTGGGTCGCGCCGCAAGTCGCGAAGCACAAGACGGGCAAGAAGGTTGCCGTGGTCGGTTCGGGCCCCGCGGGTCTCGCCGCCGCGCAGCAACTCGCGCGCGCCGGCCATGAGGTGACGGTGTTCGAGAAGAACGATCGCGTAGGCGGCCTGTTGCGCTACGGCATCCCCGACTTCAAGCTGGAAAAGTGGCTGATCGATCGCCGCATGCGCCAGATGGAAGCCGAAGGCGTGACGTTCCGCACCAACGTGTTCATCGGCAAGGGCGAGCTGCCTGCTTACATCGGCAACACGGCGAAGGAAACGATCTCGCCGGACGAGCTCAAGGATCAGTTCGAAGCGGTCGTGATCGCGGGCGGTTCGGAAACGCCGCGTGATCTGCCGGTGCCGGGCCGCGAACTCGAAGGCATCTACTACGCCATGGAGTTCCTGCCGCAGCAGAACAAGGTCAACGCCGGCGACAAGCTGCCGAACCAGTTGCTCGCCAAGGGCAAGCATGTGGTCGTGATCGGCGGCGGCGATACGGGCTCCGACTGCGTGGGCACCTCGAACCGTCACGGCGCGAAGAGCGTCACGCAATTCGAACTGCTGCCGCAGCCGCCGGAGGAAGAGAACAAGCCGCTCGTGTGGCCGTACTGGCCGATCAAGCTGCGCACGTCGTCGTCGCACGACGAAGGCTGCTCGCGCGACTGGTCGGTCGCGACCAAGCGCCTCGAAGGCAAGAACGGCAAGATCGAGAAGCTGATCGCCGCGCGCGTGGAGTGGAAGGACGGCAAGATGGTCGAAGTGCCGGGTTCGGAATTCGAAATGAAGGCCGATCTCGTGCTGCTCGCCATGGGCTTCACGCAGCCGGTTTCGCCGGTGCTCGAAGCATTCGGCGTCGAGAAGGATGCGCGCGGCAATGTGCGTGCTTCGACCGAAGGCGAAAAGGCGTACTACACGTCGGTCGACAAGGTCTTCACCGCTGGCGACATGCGCCGCGGCCAGTCGCTCGTGGTGTGGGCGATCCGTGAGGGCCGTCAATGCGCACGTTCCGTCGATGCCTATCTGATGGGCAGCTCGGAGCTGCCGCGTTAAAGCCGGATCTGGGACCAGAGTAAGCGCTAAAGCGCTAACTCTGGTCGACACGTGAGGGCCGTCAATGCGCACGTTCCGTCGATGCGTATTTGATGGGCAGCTCGGAGCTGCCGCGTTAAATCCGGTGTGTCCCGCACTAGACGGGACATACGGGAGACGGCAGGAGACACAATGACAGAAGCCGGGCACCCGCAAGGGTGACCCGGCTTTTTTACGCGCGTGCCACTCAGGCCGACAGACAGGGTTACCATGACGCGATTGCCCGACCGAACGAGGCCCGCCGATCATGTCCGAAGCCCGCGAGACCGATCGTGACACGCAGCAATGGCGGCGCTGCTTCATCGCGCTTGCGCCCACTGCGGCCTCGCGCGATGCGCTCGCCGCGCTGGACGTGCCGTCCAACGCGCGGCGCGTGCCGTACGCACAACTCCATTTGACGGTGACATTCATCGGCGCGATGTCGTTCGACCAGGGCGACGTGCTCTCGCGGCGGCTCGCGGAGCACGCGCCGCTCATTCCGCCCGCGCCGGTCACGCATATCGAATGCTGGCCGGGACGCGCGCATCCGCGCCTCATGGTGGCCGTGCTCGCGATGTCGGACGCCTTCACGGCGCTCGACTGGCGCGTGCGCTCGCTAATCGGAGACGTGGGATTGCCGCTCGACGCGCGCGCGTTCCGCCCGCACGTGACGCTCGCGCGTTTCGCGCGCGACGCCGTGGGTGCGCCGGCGGCAAGCGGCGCCGAAGCGCTGCCGCCGTTGTGCTTCGAGTCGCTGGTGCTGTATTCGAGCACGCTCGCGAAGCAGGGCGCGCGCTACGAGGCGTTGGCGAGCGTTGCGCTCGAGTGAGTTGCCGCCGCGCGTGGGAGTCCCTGCCGCCGATTAATGGCGATACCGGGCCAGCGTCAAACCATCGAGATCGATTTCCGGCTCGCGCTGCGTGACGAGGTCCGCGAGCACGCGGCCCGAGCCCATCGACATCGCCCAGCCGGTCGAGCCGTGCCCGACGTTCAGCCACAGGCCATCGACGCCCGAGGTGCCGAGGAGCGGCGCGCCGTCCGGAACCATGGGCCGGCGTCCCACCCAGAATTGCGCCGACGAAGGCGTCGCCGCATGCGGGAACCAGTCGTCGAGCACCTTCATGAGCGTTTGCAGCGCCTGCTCGCGCAGCGTCGCGCGGTGGTCGCCCAGCTCCGCCGTGCCCGCGACGCGCAGATACGGACCGAAGCGCGTGATCGCCGTCTTGAGCGACTCGTCCATGAGCGCGGCGCGCGGGGCCTTTTGTTCGTCGACCACG
This sequence comes from Paraburkholderia acidiphila, assembly GCF_009789655.1. Taxonomy (GTDB): domain Bacteria; phylum Pseudomonadota; class Gammaproteobacteria; order Burkholderiales; family Burkholderiaceae; genus Paraburkholderia; species Paraburkholderia acidiphila. Next base: position 2,841,487 of record NZ_CP046909.1, on the reverse strand, counting down.
GGCAGCGTGGCCGAATAGCCTTTCACCGGATACAGCGGCACGCGCACGCCAAGCGGTGCGACCAGCGCCGCGCTCTCCACGCCCAGTGCGACCACGACGGCATCGGCGGCGAGCGTGTGCGGCGTGTCGTCGGCGGGCTCGCTGCGCTCGGCCGGGCGCAGCACCTCGGCCGGCGCGCGGCGCTGCTCGCGCCGGTCCTTGCGGTTGTTCGCCTTGCGGCGGCCGGGCACCGCGCGCACGCGCACGCCGTTCACCTTGCCGCCCGCGGCTTCGAGCGCGAGCACCTCGGTATCGAACAGAAACGTCACGCCGCGCGCCTCGCACACGGAGCGCAGTTCGCGCGTGAAGCGTGCACAGTCGCCGGCCTCGTCTTCGGGCAGATAAACGCCTGCCACCGGTTTGACGCGCGACCAGGCGAGCCCGGGCTCGACCTGAGCGCAGGCGGTGGCATCGAGCTCGCGGTAGACGATGCCCGCATCGCGCAGCACGCCGAGCGCCGGTTGCGCGAGTTCGAGGTCGTACTCGCTGCGAAAGAGTTGCAGATAGCCTTGGCTGCGGCCGTACTCGAACGCGTGCGTGGCGCGAAACGCGTGCAGGCATTCGCGGCTGTAATAGGCGATGCGCTGCATGCGCTGCTTGTTCACGCGAAAGCGCGCGAGATCGCATTCGCGCAGCCAGCGCGCGATCCAGCGCCACTGCGCGGCGTCGAGCGTGGGCCGGAAGATGAGCGGCGAGGTGGGCTTGAGCAGATATTTGATGAGCTTCGCGGGCATGCCCGGCGCGGCCCACGGCGTGACGTAGCCGGGCGCGATCACGCCGGCGTTGCCGAAGCTCGTGCCGAGCGCGACGCCCGGTTCCCGTTCGACGACCGTGACGTCGCAGCCTCGTTCGCTCAAATAGTACGCAGTAGCGACGCCGATCACACCGGCGCCGAGGACGATCGTTTTCATGCCGGTCGCACAACAGGGAGGGACGGTCGGTATTGCAGCATGTTCGCGCTCATCGTGCAGTGGACTCCGCAGACGGGCGCTCGCCCGCAGCAGCAGGGGTTTCCTCGGTCAGCACCTTGCCCTTCGTCTCCGGCAGGCAGAGCGCCGCGACGATCACAAGCAGATAGCCCGCGCCGGCCACCACGCCGATCGCTTTCACGAGCGAGGTGGTTTGCGCGAACACGCCGACGAGAATGGGGAAAAACGAGCCGAGGCCGCGCCCGAGGTTGTAGCAGAAGCCCTGGCCCGAGCCGCGGATCGCGTTCGGGTAGAGCTCGGAGAGATACGCGCCCACGCCCGCGAAAATGCCTTGCACGACGATGCCGAGCGGAAAGCCGAGCAGGAGCATGGCGGTGTCGGTGATGGGCAGCATCGTGTAGGCCATGCCGAGCGCAAACGAGCCGATGGCGAACAGGATGAACGAGGCGCGCCGGCCGATCTTGTCGCAGAGAATCGCGCCGACGATATAGCCCGTAAAGGAGCCGACGATCAGCACGATCAGATAGCCGCTCGTGTTGAACACCGAGAGGTGGCGCACCGTCTTGAGGTAGGTGGGCAGCCACGTGGTGATCGCGTAGTAGCCGCCGAGCATGCCGGTGCACAGCGCACTGCCGAGCAGGGTCGTGGCCAGATGCGCGGGCGCGAAGATCTGCATGAAGTGGCTGCGCATCGCGCCGCTTTCGCGCGCGCGGCGCGTCGCGACGAACACATCGGGGTCGCTCACGTTGCGGCGCACATAGAAAATCCACAGTGCCGGCACGATGCCGATCCAGAAGCACGCGCGCCATGCGTACTCTTCGGGGAGCAGCGCGAAGAAGGCCCAGTAGAGGATGGCGGCCGCGCCCCAGCCGAACGACCAGCTGCTCTGCACCGTGCCCACGGCCTTGGCGCGATGCTGCGGCGAGCGGATCGTTTCGGCCATCATCATCGTGACGACCGTCCATTCGCCGCCAAAGCCGATGCCTTGCAGCGTGCGCGTGGCGAGCAGCTGCCAGAACGAGTGCGTGAAGCCGGAGAGGCAGGTGAAGACCGCGAAGGTGGCGATGGTCCACTGCAGCACGCGCACGCGGCCGTAGCGGTCGGCGAGGATGCCGGCGAGCCAGCCGCCGATTGCCGAGGAGATCAGCGAGCTGGTCGCGATCATGCCGGCCTCGCTCTTGGTCATGCCCCAGGTCGCGATGAGCGTCGGGATCAGGAACGAGTAGATCATGAAGTCGAACGCGTCGACGGCGTAGCCGCCGAAACCCGCGTAGAGCGTGCGCCGCTCGCGCGCGTTCAACTCGGTGAACCATTGAAAGTAGCCCATCGCGTGTCTTCCCCCATATTTGTTGTGCGCGCAACGAGCCGGCCAGGCGGCGCGTGCGGCGCTTGCGACCCGGCTGGCGCAAACGCCCTGGGTGGCGTGTGCGCTCGACGCTGGCGGGCTGCGCGGTGCAACGCCGCCCGTCCCCGGTGTGCTGGGTGGGTATTTTACGGTGCGAAAGCGTACTGAGGCGAGGGGCAATTTGGGGCGTCCGCTATCGTCTCAATCCGATGTTTAGTTCGATAGCAAGCGAACGATGGCGCGCGCGGGGCCGCACGGCGCTACAGCGTGAGCCCGCCGTCGATGTGGATCACCTGGCCCGTGATGTGGCGCGCGGCGTCCGAAAGCAGGAAGGCGATGAGTTCGGCGACATCGGTGGGATCCGCCACGTGGCCGAGCGGCGTTTCCTGCGCCGCGCGCTCCCACACCGGCGCGTTTTCCGGCGTGGGGCCTTGGTCCTTGCGCGTATAGCCGGGCGCGACGCAGTTCACGGTCACACCGTGCGGCGCCAGCTCCGCGGCGGCGGTTTTCGCGAGCGATTCGAGCGCGGCCTTCGCGGCGCCAGTCGCGGCGAACGGCGCGCCGGCGCGGTAGCGGTGCGCGACGAACGAACTCAGCGCGACGACGCGGGCGCGCGCCGAGCGCTCCAGCGCCGGCCGCGCGCGTTGCACGAGCGCAGCGAACGCGGCGGGCATGGCCGCGAATGCGCTTTCGAGCGACGCGGCGTCGAGCGTGGCGAGCGTTTGGCGCTGCGCATGTCCGGCGTTGGCGACGATCTGGTCGAGCGCGCCGAAGTACGCGAGTGTGGCATCCACGAGCGCCGCTGCGTTGCCGCGCTCCGCCAGATCGCCGCATGTCGTGGCGCAGATGGCGCCCCGTTGCTCACAGTCCGCGCTGACGGTTATGAGCCGCGCACGCGACGCCTCATCCGCACCGCGTGCGTGCAGCATCAACGACACACCAGGCGCTGCGATGCGACGCGCGAGCGCCGCGCCGATACCCGAGCCCGCGCCCGTAATCAGGACGACGCGCGCCGAACTTGCGCTCACGCGGCAACCCGCTCTTCAGGCATGCGCTCGATCTCGAGCGTTTCGTGGTGGTACGCCGCAAGCGACTCGCGGTGCGCCACGCTCACGATCGCCGCCTTCGGCAGGCGCTCCACGAACAGCTTGTAGAGACGGCTTTCGTTATCGGGGTCGAGCGCGCTCGTCGCTTCGTCGAGGAACAGATAGTCGGGCTTGTGCAGCAGCACGCGCGCGCCCGCGAGGCGTTGCTGCTCGCCCGGCGAGAGCACGCGCGACCAGTGCGCCGACTCGCCGAGACGATCCGCATACTCGTCGAGGCGGCAGGCGCGCAGCGCTTCGCGGCAGTCCTCGTCGCTATAGTCGTCGGCGGGCGAGGGATAGGTGAGCGCCGCCTTGAGCGTGCCGATGGGCAGATAGCTCTGCTGCGGGATGAACATCATGCGCGCATCGACAGGCGCGTCGATCGAGCCTTCGCCAAATGGCCAAAGGCCCGCGAGCGCGCGCATGAGCGTGCTCTTGCCCGCGCCCGAGGGGCCGCGCACGAGCCAGCGCGAACCCGGCTTGATGGCGATGTCGCGCACTTCGGAGAGCGGCATGCCGTTGGGCAGCGCGAGCTTGAGGTGCTCGGTGGCGAGCTCGCTGCTGTCGATGAAGTGCAGGTTGATGCCGCCGTGCTCGGTGGCGGGCGAGACCGATTCCTTCAGGCGCGGCGAGTGCACCACACGCACGAATTCGCGCAGACGATTCACGGTAGCGCGCCATTCGACCAGCGTGGAGTAACTGTTGATGAACCACGAGAACGAGTCGCTCACGGTGCCGAACGCCTGCGAGATCTGCATCAGCACGCCGAACGTGAAGGCGCCCGCGAAGTAGCGCGGCGCGGCCACGACGAGCGGGAAGATGATGGCGATCTGGCCGTAGAAGCTCAGCACGAAGGTGAGGCGCTTCGTGTACTTCATCACGCGCCACCAGTTCTCGCGGATGTGCTGGAAGAGGCCTTGCGCGTTGCCGCGCTCGGTGTCCATGCCGTCGTAGAGGGCGATCTGCTCGGCGTTCTCGCGCAGGCGGATCAGGCCGAAGCGGAAGTCCGCCTCCACCTTTTGTTGCTGGTAGTTGATCGACACGAGCGGGTGGCCGACCTTCTGGATCACGAGCGAGCCGAACACGGCGTAGAGCGCGGCGGCCCACACCATGTAGCCCGGAATCGCGAGCGGCGTGCCGCCCAGCGTGATCGTGAGCGCACCCGCGAGCGTCCACAGGATCGTGATGAACGAGATGAGTGTGACGACCGTGGAGAGCAGGTCGAGCGTGAGCGAGAGCGTGGTCGTGGCGAACGACTGGAGGTCGTCGCTGATCCGCTGGTCGGGGTTGTCGGCGAGGCGGTCGCGCTCGATACGGTAGAACGCGCCCTTGCCGAGCCAATCGCTCAGGAAGCGCGTGGTGAGCCACTGGCGCCAGCGAAAGCCGAGCATCTGGCGCAGATACCGGCCATACACCGCGAGGATGATGAAGCCGAACGCCAGTTCGGTGAAGGTCATCAACAACGGCGGGAAGCGTTTGACGTCCTTGGCCTGCAACGCGTTGTAGAACTCCGCGCTCCAGCCGTTGAGCCGCACGTTGATCCACACGACTAGCAGGTTCATCACGATGATCGCGACGAGCAGCCCCCAGGCGATCCAGCGTTCCTCGGATACCCAGTAGGGCTTGATCAGGCTCCACGCGGTGATCTTCTGGTGCTCGTTCTGATCGGGCGTGGCGCGGGCAGGTTGATTGGTCATGTGCGTCCTGAAGATGTGGCGGCCCGCTGGGGGCATGCGCTTTGCGCCGCATGGCGGCGGTGCAGCGATTTTTTGCAGCGATTCTGTCGCCGGGCGCTTAAGTGAGTCTTAATGGGCAAAAAACGGAGGCAAAAGCGCACGCCGGCGCCGCCGTAGCGTGGCGCCCATTGTCTCACCGCGCGGGCTCGGGAGGCGAAAGAGGCGGGTTCGGACCATTGTGCCAGAGCGGGACTCCCGTTCCGCCGAGGTTTGCGGGCCGCGCGCCTTTTGTGGTCTAATCGACCTTGACGAAACAGGGGTGCTTCACCGGTATGCCGGGCATGCCGTACTGAGGCTGAGAGAGACCCTTCGCACCCGATCCGGGTAATACCGGCGCGGGAAGTTTCCAGAAAGTCTTACCGGAGCGCCCAGCATGTGCAGGGGCGCCAGGATTCCCGCCGGGCTGCGCTTTGGGCGCACGGGTTCGTACGCATTCCCTATCAGGACGTACGGGCCGTCTGCGCCGCATAGCCTCCACGGTCGGCCTTGCCAGCCGGTTTCGTCCTTGGGTACGTCTGCTGCTGCCGTACGGAAAGGATACGATGACCGCCTATTCTCTTTGTTCCCCGATTTTTATCGCGTTCGCCCTGCGTGACGGAGCGCCGTCATGAGTCGCGCCCATCACCGCAGCGCGGGCCGCGTGCCCGACTTCGCCGTGCTCGGCGGCGGCTTGAGCGGCCGACTCGTCGCATGGCGTCTTGCCGGCGAGGGCCATCGCGTCGCACTCTACGAGCGTGGCGGCCCCGAAGGCGGCGAGGCCGCGGCCTGGGTCGCGGCGGCCATGCTCGCGCCGCTCGCGGAGGCCGCCGTTGCCGAGTTGCTGATCACCGAGCTTGGCGTCGCGTCGCTCGACACGTGGCCGCGCATCCTCGCCGAGTTGCCGGAGCCCGTGTTCTTCCAGCGCAATGGCACGCTCGTGGTCTGGCATACCGCCGATCGCACCGAAGCGCCGCTCTTCGAGCGCCGCGTGCGCGCCAACGCGCCGCGTGCTCTCGCCGATGCGAACTTCGTCGCGCTCGCAGGCGCGCAACTCGACGCCGCCGAACCGGCGCTCGCCGGGCGCTTCGCGCGCGGCTGGCTGCTCGAAGGCGAGGGGCAGCTCGACAATCGCCAGGCGTTGGCCGCGCTGGCGGCGGGGCTCGCCGAGCGTGGCGTGGAAGCCCACTGGCACACCACGGTCGACGAGGCCAATCCGCCGCCCGCGCGCGTGACGATCGACTGCCGCGGGCTAGGCGCCAAACCTGCGCTGCCGGGTTTGCGCGGCATTCGCGGCGAAGTCGCGCGCGTGCACGCGCCGGGCATCACGCTCACGCGCCCCGTGCGGCTGCTGCATCCGCGCTATCCGCTCTATATCGCGCCCAAGGAAAACGATGTCTTCGTGATCGGCGCGACCGAGATCGAAGGCGAGGACCGTTCGCCCGTGAGCGTGCGCTCGGCGCTCGAACTGCTGAGCGCGGCGTTTGCGGTGCATCCGGCGTTCGGCGAGGCGCGCATCCTCGAGTTGAACACGCAGTGCCGCCCGACGCTGCCCGACCACCGTCCGGCGCTCATTTGGGACGGCAAAACCACGCTGCGCGTGAACGGCCTCTACCGGCACGGCTTCATGATCGCGCCGGCAGTCGCCGACGAAGCCGCGCGTATCGCACAGGCGCTGCTCGACGCGCGCGTGAACGACGCCGAATCCTTCGAGTCTCTGCGCCGCGCGTCGCGCTGGGGCGAGATGCTGCACGCGCAGGGCGCTCACGAGCCGGCCTGAAGCGTCAACAGAAACAAACCGTAGTCTGAGAACGTATTTGCCATGGACATTCATATCAACCAGAAGCCGATCACGCTGCCCGAGGGCGCGACTGTCGCCGATGCGCTCGCCGCATTCGGTGCGCGTCCGCCGTTCGCCGTTGCGCTGAACGGCGATTTCGTGGCGCGCGCCCAGCATGGCGCGCGCTCGCTCCAGGCGGGCGACCGCCTCGACGTCGTGAGCCCCGTGGCCGGCGGCTGAGCCTCGCTCGCTAAAGGCCACCGGTCGCGCATCGCTGCTGATTGCACCGGTTGCACAGGAGTAGCCAGCGCTTTCACGACACCGCCCAAGGATTCCAACCCATGACCACCACTTCCACCGCCGACGCGCTCACGCTCTACGGCGAAAGCTTCGCGAGCCGCGTGCTGCTCGGCACGTCGCGCTATCCGTCGCTGCAGTCGCTCGCCGACTCGATGGCGGCCGCGCGCCCCGGCATGATCACCGTCGCGCTGCGCCGCCAGATGAACGAGGGCACCGCCGAAGCGGGCTTTTTCGACCTGCTCAAGCGCCAGGGTGTGCCGCTCCTGCCGAATACGGCCGGCTGCCTCACCGTCAACGAGGCGATCACGACCGCGCACATGGCGCGCGAAGTCTTCGAAACCGACTGGATCAAGCTCGAACTGATCGGCGACGACTACACGCTGCAGCCCGACCCGGTCGGCCTGATCGAGGCCGCGGCGCGCCTCGTGAAGGATGGCTTCAAGGTGCTGCCGTATTGCACCGAGGACCTCGTGATCGGCCGGCGTTTGCTCGACGCAGGCTGCGAAGCGCTGATGCCATGGGGCGCGCCGATCGGCACCGGGAAGGGCGTCATCAATCCGTACGGTCTGCGCGTGCTGCGCGAGCGCTTGCCCGATGTGCCGCTCATCGTCGATGCGGGCCTCGGCGTGCCGTCGCATGCCTGCCAGGTGATGGAGTGGGGCTTCGACGGCGTGCTGCTCAACACGGCCGTTTCGCAGGCCACGCACCCCGAGGCGATGGCGCGCGCGTTCGCGCTCGGCGTCGAGGCGGGCCGCGCCGCGTTTCTCGCCGGGCCGATGGCCGAGCGCGAGGCGGCGGTAGCGAGTACGCCCGTGGTCGGCATGCCGTTCTGGCATCAAGATGGAGACAAGCGATGACTGAAACGCTGCGACTGCAGGACCGCGAACTGTTCTGGCCGCCCGCCGACGAACTGACCGAAACGGCGGAGCGCATCCGCGCGCGCCTGGGCGACTGGCAGCCCACGCACGCGCCGTGGCGCATCTGTCTCACGCCGCCTGACGCGCCCAACGGCGGCGACCTCATCATCGTGACCGACGCGGCGCCGCATCTGGCCAACATCGCGCGCTGGATGACCGACGGCGCGGGCGTGATCGAAGCCGCCGGCGAGAACCCGAAAGCCGCGCGCGCCACGCTGCATCTGGGGGGCGAGCGCTACGCGCTCGAAGGCGAACTGGCGGAGGACTGGATCCCGGCGCTGGCGGCATTCCTCGACTGCGGGTTCGATCCGCACGACGCGCTCGTGCTCGCGCTCGCCTGGCGCGACGGCGACGAGCAGCAGGCCGACGCCTGGCCCGTCGACATCAAGCGCTTCCCGCGCGTGCTGGGCTTGCCTGCCGCGCCCGCGCAGCCGTTCGCACCGTGCCCTGCGAAGCTCGGCCTGTATCCGGTGCTGCCCACGGCCGACTGGGTCGAGCGCGTGCTCGACTACGGCGTGAAGACGGTGCAGCTGCGCAGCAAGCAGCCGAAATCCCCGGCGCTTACGAACGAAATCGAGCGCTGCGTCGCGGCGGGACGCAAGCACGATGCGCAGCTTTTCATCAACGATCACTGGCAGGAGGCCGTCGCGGCCGGCGCGTACGGCGTGCATCTCGGCCAGGAAGACCTGCGCGAAGCGGACCTCGGTGCGATTGCGGCAGCCGGCGTGCGTCTGGGCCTCTCGACGCACGGCTACTTCGAAATGCTCACGGCGCTTCATTTCCGTCCGAGCTACCTGGCGTGCGGCGCCGTCTTCGCCACCACGACCAAGGCGATGCCCACGGCGCCCCAAGGCCTTGCGCGTCTCGCCCGCTACGTGAAGTTGCTGGACGGCGTCGTGCCGATGGTGGCGATCGGCGGCATCGACGGCAACGTGCTGCCCGAAGTGCTTGCCACCGGCGCGGGCAGCGCGGCGGTGGTGCGCGCCGTGACCGAGGCGGCCGACCCGGCTGTCGCCGTTGCTGCATTGCGCAACGCGTTTACGCAATAATGGTCCGCCCTGGCTTGGAGGCTGCGCTGCGCGCGCAACCCCAGGCCATGGGGGGCCGCAACCCGCAGTAACGGGCGACGCGGCTAATATCCACGGATCAGGGTGCGTCACGGCAGCTTTTACACGATGGCCCTATAATCCCGCCTTCGTGTAAATGGACAGTCAGCCACGTGCCCTCAACCTCTGAGACCCTGCTGGAACTGCGCGACGTCGACTTCGGTTACGGCGATCGGCTCGTCCTGTCCGGCCTGAACATGCGCTTTGGGCGCGGTCAGGTCGTGGCAGTCATGGGCGGTTCCGGTGGCGGAAAAACGACAGTGCTGCGCCTGATCGGCGGCCTCATTCGCGCCCAGCGCGGCCAGGTGCTGTTCGGCGGCCAGGACGTCGGCGCGCAATCGCGCGACGGCCTCTACGCCCTGCGCCGCAAGATGGGCATGCTCTTCCAGTTCGGCGCGCTCTTCACCGACATGTCGGTATTCGAGAACGTGGCGTTCGCCCTGCGCGAACACACCGACCTTCCTGAAGAACTGATCCGCGACCTCGTGCTCATGAAGCTCAACGCCGTCGGCCTGCGCGGCGCGCGCGATCTCGCGCCGTCGGAAATCTCGGGCGGTATGGCGCGCCGCGTCGCGCTCGCGCGCGCCATTGCGCTCGACCCCGAACTCATGATGTACGACGAGCCGTTCGCGGGTCTCGACCCGATTTCGCTCGGCATCACCGCGAATCTCATTCGCACACTCAACGACGCGCTCGGCGCGACCTCGATTCTCGTCACGCACGACGTGCCCGAGTCGTTCGCGATCGCCGATTACGTGTATTTCATGGCGAACGGCCGGGTGCAGGCGCAGGGCACGCCCGACGAACTGCGCGCCTCGACCGATCCGATCGTGCGCCAGTTCATCGACGGCGCGCCGGACGGCCCGTTCCGGTTCCATTACCCGTCGAACCAGCCGCTCGCAGCGGACTTCGGCATCGACGGAGGACGCTCATGATCGGCACCATCAGTTCGATCGGGCGCACGGTGCTCGAGACCATCGCACGCGCGGGGCATGCCACGCGCTTTTTCGTGCGCCTCGTCCTCGAATTCTTCCCGCTGCTGCGCCGGCCGCGCCTTGTCACGAAGCAGATCCACTTCGTCGGTAATTATTCGCTGTTGATCATTGCCGTGTCGGGCCTGTTCGTGGGCTTCGTGCTCGGCCTGCAGGGCTACTACACGCTCAACCGTTACGGCTCCGAGCAGGCGCTCGGGCTGCTGGTCGCGCTCTCGCTCGTGCGTGAACTCGGGCCCGTTGTCACCGCGCTGTTGTTCGCGGGCCGCGCGGGCACGTCGCTCACGGCCGAGATCGGCCTCATGAAAGCGGGCGAGCAGCTCACAGCCATGGAAATGATGGCCGTGGACCCCGTGCGCGTGGTGGTCGCGCCGCGCATGTGGGCGGGCGTGATCGCCATGCCGATCCTCGCGGCCATCTTCAGCGCGGTCGGCATTCTGGGCGGCTACGTGGTCGGCGTGCTGCTGATCGGCGTGGATGCCGGCGCGTTCTGGTCGCAAATGCAGGGCGGCGTGGACGTCTGGGCAGACGTGGGCAACGGCGTGATGAAGAGCATCGTGTTCGGCTTCGCCGTGACCTTCACCGCGCTCTACCAGGGCTACGAGGCGAAGCCCACGCCCGAAGGCGTGTCGCGCGCGACTACGAAGACGGTCGTGTACGCGTCGCTCGCGGTGCTCGGCCTCGACTTCCTGCTCACCGCGCTGATGTTCAGCTAAAGACGCCGGGCAGCGACCCGGCCGTGCGGCGCGCGTATGAGCGTCGCCGCAACGGATTCTCATTGGGATGACGATGAAAAAGAATGCTCTCGACTTTTGGGTCGGCCTGTTTGTGGTGCTGGGCTTTATCGCGCTGCTGTTCCTTGCGCTGAAGGCCGGCAACATGAGTTCGCTGTCGTTCCAGGCCACCTATCCGGTGAAGCTCAAGTTCGACAATATCGGCGGCCTCAAGCCGCGCGCGCCTGTAAAGAGCGCTGGCGTGACGGTGGGCCGCGTGGCCTCGATCGGCTTCGACTCCAACACCTATCAGGCGCTGGTGACGATCAATCTCGACCAGCAGTACCAGTTTCCGAAGGACACGTCGGCGAAGATCCTGACGTCCGGCCTGCTCGGCGAGCAGTACATCGGGCTCGAGCCGGGCGGCGACTCCGAAATGCTCAAGGCCGGCGACACCATCTCGATGACGCAGTCGGCCATCGTGCTCGAAAACCTGATCGGCCAGTTCCTCTATAGCAAGGCGGCCGATTCGGGCGCCGCCAAGCCGTCCAGCGGCGCGGGCACGGATGCGGCGCCTGCTGCGGCACCCGCGCCCGCACCGGCTCAAGCCCCGGCAGCAGCACCGGCGGCCTCGGCGGCTCAATAAGAAGGAGAAAAAGAATGACGACCATACGCATGCGCGCCATTACGCTTGGCGTCGCAGCGCTTGCACTCGGGGGATGTTCGACGGTGCAGACGCCGTCGAAGGACGATCCATGGGAAGGGTTCAACCGCACGATCTACACGTTCAACGACAAGGTTGACACGTACGCGCTCAAGCCGGTGGCGCAGGGCTACGTGAAGGTGACGCCGCAGCCCGTGCGCGACAGCGTGACGAACTTCTTCGCGAACATTGGCGACGTCTACAACGCCGCGAACAACTTCCTGCAGTTGAAGATCACCGATGGTGTCGAGGACATCATGCGGATCGTGATCAATACAGTCTTTGGCCTCGGTGGCCTGTTCGACGTCGCGACGCTCGCGAAGCTGCCCAAGCACAATCAGGACTTCGGTCTCACGCTCGGTCACTACGGCGTGCCGCCCGGCCCGTACCTCGTGCTGCCGCTGTTCGGTCCGAGCACGGTGCGCGACGGCGTGGGTCTCGTGCCCAACTACTTCATCAATCCGCTCACCTATGTGGATCCGGCGGCGCTCTCGTGGGGCCTCTACGGCCTGAACGTGGTGAGCACGCGCGCCAACCTGCTGGGCGCGAGCGACCTGCTCGAAGGCGCGGCGATCGACAAGTACTCGTTCATCCGCAACGCCTATTTGCAGCGCCGCCGCTATCTGCTTTCGGATGGCCGCGCGTCTGACAACAATCTGCCGGATTACGGCGATGGCGCGCCGCTGCCGAAGTACGACGACACCGACGAAGGCGCGGCGCCCGGTGCGGCGGCGCCCGCATCGGGCGCGGCCGCGGGCGCAACTACCGGTGCAGCGGTTCCCGCTTCGGGCACCGGGCGTGCCGCTACGCCGACCGCGGCCAGCATGGCGCCCGCGTACCCCAACGGCGAAACGACCGCTCCGGCCACGCTGGAAGGCCCGGCCGCTGCGTCGGCGCCGGTGGGCTCGTCGGAGACCACCGTGCCGGGCGATCAGATGATCCCGCCGGCGCGCATCGGCTTCCCGAGCATGCTGCGTCTGCATTGAGCGCTACACGCCGGCGTGGCGTAACGCCTCGCCGGCGTGTTCTTCCGACATAAACGTCTGACGTAACAAGCAGAAACGCTTGTCGCACTTTGCTGGCAGTTTTTGACATAGCGAGATACAACTCGCGTGCTATCGTTGGCTCCAACGGGGCGATGTCCCCCAACTAGCAGGACTGGATATGAAAAAATTCTTTCTGTACCCGTTTTACGCCATGTTTCTTTCGTTTGCCAGTGGAGCGTTCGCCCAGACGGTAGACACCAGCAATCCCGACGCGATGATCCAGACGGTCACGCAGCAGGTTATGAGCCAGATCAAGGGTGACAAGTCCATCCAGTCCGGCGACATCAGCAAGATCACGCAGCTCGTCAACGATAAGATCCTGCCGTACACCGACTTCCGCCGCACCACGCAGCTCGCGATGGGCCGCAACTGGCGCACTGCCACCCCGGAGCAGCAGCAACAGGTCATCGAGCAGTTCAAGACGCTGCTGATCCGTACGTACTCGGGCGCACTCGCCCAGGTGCGCGACCAGCAGATCCAGTACAAGCCGTTCCGTGCGAACCCGGATGACACCGACGTCGTGGTCCGTTCGACGGTCATGAACGGCGGCCAGCCGATCGAACTCGACTATCGCCTCTACAAGACGCCGCAAGGCTGGCGCGTGTATGACATCAACGTGCTTGGCGCATGGCTCATCCAGGCGTACCAGCAGCAGTTCCAGGAAAAGATCCAGCAAGGCGGTGTGGACGGCTTGATCCAGTTCCTCACGCAGCGTAACCAGCAACTCGCATCGGGCAAGGCGACCTCGTGAGCGAGCGCTTCGCCACCGGCGCAAACCTGACCCACGAGAGCGCGAAGGCCGCGCTCTCGGCCGGGTTCGCGCAGATATCGGCGGGCGCAACCGCCGTGGACTGTGCAGCGCTCACCCAGTTCGATTCGTCGGCACTTGCCGTGCTGATCGCCTGGCAGCGTGCCGCGCGTGAGCGCGGCGCATCGCTTGCCGTGCTCAACTTGCCCCCCGCGCTCGCGTCTCTCGCGCGCGCCTACGGCGTCGATTCGCTCCTGAACGAGCGACATTGACCCGCGTCGCCTGGCCGAACGATTGCGTTCGAGTGGCTTGTCGCTCCACTGCTGCCGCACAGCCAGGCTGACGCAGTTCCCCCTCCAGGGCCAGGCCGTGCTTTCCGACTTGGCCTATAATCAACCGTTTTTTGGGCGCTGCCTCGGCGCAAAAAGCATCGCTTGTCAGGTAAAAAGCGTGCACTGAGACAGCAAAGCCGGCCTCGTAAGCCGTCCCCAATTCCGGTCTTCCCCGCAGCATTGATGCACTCTTGAGCCGCGCCGTTCGCAACGGGCGGCGTATTAGTCATGCCAGCCATAGAAATCCGTAACGTCAAGAAGCGCTACAAGTCGCTTCAGGCGCTCAAGGGCGTCAGCTTCACGGTCGAAGACGGCGAGTTCTTCGGGCTGCTCGGCCCGAACGGCGCGGGCAAGACGACGCTCATCAGCATTCTTGCCGGCCTCGCGCGCGCGGACGAGGGTTCGATCGCCGTGCGCGGTCACGATGTCGTCGCCGACTACCGCAACGCACGCCGCAATCTGGGCGTCGTGCCGCAGGAACTGGTATTCGATCCGTTCTTCACCGTGCGCGAGACACTGCGCATCCAGTCGGGCTACTTTGGTCTGCGCAATAACGACGCGTGGATCGACGAAGTCATGGCTAATCTCGATCTCACCGAGAAAGCCGACGTGAACATGCGCGCGCTGTCAGGCGGCATGAAGCGCCGCGTGCTGGTCGCGCAAGCGCTCGTGCACCGTCCGCCCGTGATCGTGCTCGACGAACCCACCGCAGGTGTGGACGTGGAACTGCGCCAGACACTCTGGAAGTTCATCTCGCGCCTGAACCGGGAAGGGCACACCATCGTGCTCACCACGCACTATCTCGAAGAAGCCGAGCAGTTGTGCGACCGCATCGCCATGCTGCGGCGCGGCGAGATGGTCGCGCTCGAGCGCACGACTGCGCTGCTGCAGCGCTTCGCGGGCACGCAGCTTTTCCTGCGCTTCTCGGAAGGCGTGCTACCGAGCGATCTGCGCGCGCTCGAAGTCGATCCGTCCAACGCGAGCGCGCATCAACATTTGCTGCGCCTCGCGAGTTACGACGACGTGGAGCGCATTCTTGCCAAGTGCCGCGCGAACGGCTGCAAGCTCGAAGAAGTGGAAGTGCGCAAGGCCGATCTGGAGGATGTTTTCGTGCAGGTGATGAACGGTCCTGAAGTGCTCGAGGGTCTCGCATGAGCGGTTTCCGTACGCTGTTTTACAAGGAAGTGCTGCGCTTCTGGAAGGTCGCTTTCCAGACCGTGCTCGCACCCGTCATCACCGCGCTGCTGTATCTCACGATCTTCGGCCACGCGCTGCGCGGTCACGTCGAGGTGTATCCGGGCGTGGAGTACACGAGCTTCCTGATTCCCGGCCTCGTGATGATGAGCGTGCTGCAGAACGCGTTCGCGAACAGCTCGTCGTCGCTGATCCAGTCGAAGATCACGGGCAATTTAGTATTTGTGCTATTGCCGCCGCTCGCCGCCTGGGAGATGTTTGGAGCCTACGTGCTCGCCTCGATCGTGCGCGGCCTTGCCGTTGGCGCGGGCGTGTTCGTCGTGACGATCTGGTTCATTCCGATGAGCTTCGCAGCGCCGCTTTACATCATCGCTTTCGCGGTGCTCGGCTCGGCGATCCTCGGCACGCTCGGCCTGATCGCCGGGATCTGGGCGGAGAAGTTCGACCAGCTCGCGGCGTTTCAGAACTTTCTCATCATGCCGCTCACGTTTCTTTCGGGCGTGTTTTATTCGACGCATACGCTGCCGCCCGTGTGGCGCGAGGTGTCGCGGCTCAATCCGTTCTTCTACATGATCGATGGCTTCCGCTTTGGGTTCTTCGGCCTGTCCGACATCAACCCGCTCGTGAGCCTTTCGATCGTTTTCGTGTTTTTCGTGGCGCTGGCCACGCTCGCCATGCGTTTGCTCGCGAGCGGGTACAAGCTGCGTCACTAAGCAGGAGCCATACTCATGTTGCCGACTCCGGAACAGATCAAGCAGTACATCTCGGCAGGGCTCGCGTGCGAGCACCTCGAAGTCGAAGGCGATGGACAGCATTTCTTTGCGACGATCGTCTCCTCCGCATTCGACGGCAAGCGCTTGATCCAGCGCCATCAGCTCGTCTACGCCGCGCTCGGCGACCGCATGCGCGAGGAAATCCACGCGCTCAGCATGAAGACGCTCACGCCCGCCGAATGGCAGAACGCATAATCTGGAATCTCAGTGCGAATTACCCAGGACAAAGACGCCGCCGCGAGCGGCGCAGCTCAACATCAAGCGACCCAGCAAGCCGGCCGCACCGATCAGGAAACCTCAGGCATGGATAAACTCGTCATCGTCGGCGGGCAGAAGCTCGCAGGGGAAGTGGTTGTTTCCGGTGCGAAGAATGCGGCGCTGCCCATTCTCTGCGCAGGCCTTCTGAGCGCCGAGCCCGTTCATCTCGACAACGTGCCTGACCTCCAGGACGTGCGCACCACGCTCAAGCTGCTTGGCCAGATGGGCGTGCGCACCGAGCAGGACGGCCACCGCGTGCAGCTCGACGCCTCGAAGGTAAACAACCTCGTGGCGCCGTACGAGCTCGTGAAGACCATGCGCGCTTCGATTCTCGTGCTCGGGCCGCTCGTCGCGCGCTTCGGCGAGGCGAAGGTGTCGCTCCCGGGCGGCTGCGCGATCGGCGCGCGCCCCGTGGACCAGCACATCAAGGGCCTGCAGGCGATGGGCGCCGAGATCAACATCGAGCACGGCTTCATCGAGGCGCGCGCGAAGCGCCTGAAGGGCGCGCGCATCGTCACCGACATGATCACGGTCACCGGCACGGAAAACCTGCTGATGGCCGCCGTGCTCGCCGAGGGCGAAACGGTGATCGAGAACGCCGCGCGCGAACCGGAAGTGGGCGACCTTGCGCACCTGCTCGTCGCGATGGGCGCGAAGATCGAGGGTATCGGCACGGACCGCCTCGTCATTCAAGGCGTGGACAAGCTTCACGGCGCGCACCACACGGTCATTCCCGACCGGATCGAAGCGGGCACGTTCTTGTGCGCGGTCGCGGCCGCGGGCGGCGATGTCACGCTGCGCAACGTGCGTCCGCACATTCTCGATGCCGTGACCGACAAGCTGCGCGAAGCGGGCGTGACGATCGAAGAGGGCAACGACTGGATGCGCGTGCGCATGCACGAGCGCGCGCGCGCCGTGAACGTGCGCACTTCGGAATACCCGGCGTTCCCGACCGACATGCAGGCGCAGTTCATGGCGCTCAACACGATCGCGGACGGCACCTCGCAAGTGGTCGAGAATATCTTCGAAAACCGCTTCATGCACGTGCAGGAACTGAACCGCCTCGGCGCTCATATCACGATCGACGGCAAGACGGCGCTCGTCGCCGGCGTCGAAAAGCTCTCGGGCGCGAAGGTGATGGCAACCGACCTGCGCGCATCGGCGAGCCTCGTGATCGCGGGCCTGTGCGCCGACGGCGAAACGCTGATCGACCGCATCTATCACCTCGACCGCGGCTACGACCGCATGGAAGCGAAGCTCACGAAGATCGGCGCGAACGTGAAGCGGATCAAGGGGAGCGCGGCATGAGCACCGTCGAGTCCCGGCCGACGCCAGCGGCCGCGGCCAGCGCGCCGCTGACGCTCGCGCTCTCGAAGGGCCGCATCTTCGAAGAGACGATGCCGCTGCTCGCCGCGGCCGGCGTGCATGTGACCGAAGACCCGGAAACCTCGCGCAAGCTGATCCTGCCGACCACCGACCCGAACCTGCGCGTGATCATCGTGCGCGCCACCGACGTGCCGACCTACGTGGAGTACGGCGCGGCCGACTTCGGCGTGGCGGGCAAGGACGTGCTCAACGAGCACGGCGGCGGCGGCCTGTATCAGCCGATCGATCTCGACATCGCGCGCTGCCGTCTTTCGGTGGCCGTGAAGGCGGGCTTCGATTACGCGAACGCGGTGCGCCAGGGCGCGCGCCTGCGCGTGGCGACCAAGTACACGGAAGCCGCGCGCCAGCACTTCGCGGCCAAGGGCGTGCACGTCGACCTCATCAAGCTGTACGGCTCGATGGAGCTTGCACCGCTCGTCGGCCTCGCGGACGCGATCGTCGACCTCGTCAGCACGGGCGGCACGCTGCGCGCGAACAATCTGGTCGAGGTGGAAGAGATCATGGAGATCTCGTCGCGCCTCGTCGTGAATCAGGCGGCGCTCAAGCTCAAGCGCGCCGCGCTGCGACCCATCATCGACGCGTTCGAACGCGCGTCGCGCGGTGCGCAGTCGGCTTGATTAGTCGGCCAGAGCAGGCTGATCGAGTCGTAGCAACGAGCACTAAGGGCAGGCGCAATGACGCGCCGCCTCGCGCGTGGCGTATCTCGAAAGACGTGGCGCGCACAACGTAACGGATGGATACCAGCATGGCTATCACGATGCGCAAACTCGATTCCAGCGCCGAAGGCTTCAAAAAGGCGCTGCACGCGGTGCTCGCCTTCGAGGCGAGCGAGGACGAGGCCATCGAGCGCTCCGTCGCGCAGATTCTCGCCGACGTGAAGGCGCGCGGCGACGCCGCCGTGCTCGACTACACGAACCGCTTCGACCGCCTGAGCGCCACCAGCGTCGCGGCGCTCGAACTGCCGTTTTCCGAACTCGAAGCGGCGCTGGAGAGCCTCGAGCCCAAGCAGCGCGCGGCGCTCGAAGCGGCGGCGGCGCGCGTGCGCGGCTACCACGAGAAGCAGCGCATCGAGTGCGGCTCGCATAGCTGGCAATACACCGAAGCCGACGGCACGGTGCTCGGCCAGAAGGTCACGCCGCTCGACCGCGTGGGCCTGTATGTGCCGGGCGGCAAGGCTGCGTATCCGTCGTCCGTGCTGATGAACGCCATTCCCGCGCGGGTGGCGGGCGTGCGCGAAATCATCATGGTCGTGCCCACGCCCGACGGCGTGAAAAACCCGCTCGTGCTGGCGGCGGCGCTGCTCGGCGGCGTCGATCGCGTGTTCACGATCGGCGGTGCGCAGGCCGTGGCCGCGCTCGCGTACGGCACGAACACGATTCCGCCCGTCGACAAGATCTGCGGGCCGGGCAACGCCTATGTCGCTTCGGCCAAGCGCCGCGTGTTCGGCACGGTGGGCATCGACATGATCGCGGGCCCTTCGGAAATCCTCGTGATCTGCGACGGCACGACCGATCCGCGCTGGGTAGCCATGGACCTGTTCTCGCAGGCCGAACACGACGAGCTCGCGCAGTCCATCCTGCTGTGCCCGGACGAAAGCTTCATCAAGCGCGTGGAAGACGCCATCACCGAACTTCTGCCCGCCATGCCGCGCGCCGAAGTCATTGCCACGTCGCTCACGAATCGCGGCGCGCTCGTGAAGGTGCGCGACATGGCGGAGGCCTGCGCCATCGCCAACGAGATCGCGCCGGAGCACCTCGAAATCTCGGCGCTGGAGCCGCAGAAGTGGGGCGCCGAAATCCGCCACGCGGGCGCGATCTTCCTTGGCCGCTACACGAGCGAAAGCCTCGGCGATTACTGCGCGGGGCCGAATCACGTGCTGCCTACGTCTCGTACCGCACGTTTCTCCTCGCCGCTCGGCGTCTATGATTTCATCAAGCGCTCGAGCCTCATCGAGGTCAGCGCGGAAGGCGCGCAAACGCTCGGCGAGATCGCGGCCGAGCTGGCCTATGGCGAAGGCCTGCAAGCTCACGCGCGTAGCGCCGAATTTCGCATGAAGCAGGTGTAAGGCGCGCCTCGCAACTTGTAGAAGCCGGCTGAACGAGCTGCCGCGCGGCATGGAGACGCTGCGCGACGGCAAGCTCCGCAAGTGCGCGGGGGCAGTAGTTTGATTCGCGGTTCGACCCGCAGTGTGACCCACACGCAGCAGAGACCACGACGATAACCAGGGCGGCCGGCTTGCCGAGCTGCCCGTGCCGGCGGCCCCGCTTTTCGCGAGCCGCCTTTCGACATGACGACACCACAAGACATCATCCGTCGCGACGTGCTCGCGATGACGAGTTACCCCGTGCCCGACGCTTCCGGTTTCGTGAAGCTCGATGCCATGGAGAACCCGTTTGCCCTGCCCGCCGAACTTGCAGAGCAACTGGGCGAACGCCTGGCGGCAGTGGCGCTGAACCGCTATCCCGCGCCGCGCCCCGAAGCGCTGATCGCCAAGCTCAAGCAGGTCATGCGCGTGCCGGCCGATTGCGACGTCCTGCTCGGCAACGGCTCGGACGAGATCATCAGCATGATCACCACCGCGTGCGCGAAGCCGGGCGCGAAGGTGCTCGCGCAGGTGCCGGGCTTCGTCATGTATGCGATGTCGGCGAAGTTCGCGCAGGTGGAGTTCGTCGGCGTGCCGCTGAAGACCGACTTCACGCTCGACCTCGAAGCGACGCTCGCGGCCATCGCGGAGCACACGCCGGCCGTGATCTGGCTGGCGTATCCGAACAACCCCACGGGCACGCTGTTCGACGACGCCGACATCGAGCGCGTGATCGCGGCGGCCGCGGCGGCGAAGAGCCTCGTGGTGATCGACGAGGCCTACCAGCCGTTCGCGATGCAAAGCTGGATGCCGCGCGTGGGCGAATTCGACAACGTGGTCGTGATGCGCACGATGTCGAAGCTCGGGCTCGCGGGCATCCGCCTTGGCTATCTGGCCGGGCGTCCGACGTGGCTCAACGAGTTCGACAAGGTGCGTCCGCCGTATAACGTGAATGTGCTCACGCAGGCGGCCGCCGATCTGCTGCTCGATCATGTCGATGTGCTCGATGCGCAGGCCGCGCAACTGCGCGCCGAGCGTGCGACGCTCGCGGCCGAAGTGGCGAAGTTGCCGGGCGCCCAGGTGTTCGAAAGCGCCGGCAATTTCCTGCTCGTGCGCGTGCCCGACGCGGCGGCAGTTTTTGACACGCTGCTGTCTGCCCGGATTCTGATCAAAAACGTGGGTAAAATGCACCCATTGCTTGCGAACTGTGTGCGCCTGACCGTTGGCACCCCCGACGAAAACGCGCAATTGCTCGCTGCCCTGAAGCTCGTGCTCCGTTAAGGCGAAGCTTCGCTCTCCCACTCTCCTGTTACGGGTTGTTTGAAGGAAATTGCCATGCGCGTCGCGCAAGTCGTTCGCAACACCAGCGAAACGCAAATCCGTGTGAAACTCAATCTGGACGGCACCGGCGAGCAAAAGCTCGCAACCGGCGTGCCGTTTCTCGACCATATGCTCGACCAGATCGCACGACACGGTCTGATCGATCTGGAGATCGAGGCGCATGGCGACACGCATATCGACGACCACCATACGGTGGAAGACGTCGGCATCACGCTCGGCCAGGCGGTGGCGCAGGCCATTGGCGACAAGAAGGGCATTCGCCGCTACGGCCACGCCTATGTGCCGCTCGACGAAGCGCTCTCACGTGTCGTGATCGACTTCTCGGGCCGCCCGGGCCTCGAATTCCATGTGCCGTTCACGCGTGCGCGCATCGGCACGTTCGATGTCGACCTGTCGATCGAATTCTTCCGCGGCTTCGTGAACCACGCGGGCGTGACGCTGCACATCGACAATCTGCGCGGACTCAACGCGCACCATCAGATGGAAACCGTGTTCAAGGCATTTGGCCGCGCGCTGCGTCAGGCCGCCGAACTGGACGAACGTCAGGCGGGCAAGATCCCGTCGACGAAGGGCAGCCTCTAAGCGACGCCTTTCACCGGCCAGAAGGCGGCCCGCGCGACGTGGACGGTGCAGGCGCGGGCCTCGGCAGGACATCGAGCGCGCCGGGCCGGGCCGTCACGAGCATGCAGCATGCGCGCGACGTTAGCCGTTCGGCTTATGGGCTTGCGCGCGCCGAGTGGCGTACATTGACGGCTTCGAAGGCAGATCAGGGTACATCGCGGCGCACAGGCGCCCACACAGCCAAGGGCAGGGCCTGATGAGCAGGCCGGATTCGAGATGAAAACTTCAATTGCGATTGTGGATTATGGGATGGGCAACCTGCGTTCGGTGGCCCAGGCGCTGAGGCAGGCCGCACCGGAAGCCGACGTGGCTATCGTCGAGCGTCCCGAAGCGATCCGCGCGGCCGACCGCGTAGTGCTGCCGGGGCAGGGCGCGATGCCCGACTGCATGCGCAGCCTGGCGGAGTCGGGCCTGCAGGACGCCGTGCTCGAAGCTTCGCGCACGAAGCCGCTCATGGGCGTATGCGTGGGCGAGCAAATGCTGTTCGACTGGAGCGCGGAAGGCGACACGAAGGGCCTGGGCCTCTTGCCTGGCAAGGTCGTGCGCTTCGATCTGGAAGGCCAGTTGCAGGACGACGGTTCGCGCTTCAAAGTGCCGCAAATGGGCTGGAACCGCGTGCGCCAGGCGCGCGCGCACGCCCTGTGGGACGGCGTGCCCGACGAAAGCTTCTTTTATTTCGTGCACAGCTACTATGTGGTTCCGGCGGATGCGGCGCACACCGTGGGCGAAACGCCGTACGGCGCGGCCTTTACCTCGGCAGTGGCGCGGGATAACATCTTCGCCACCCAATTCCACCCGGAAAAGAGCGCCGCTGCGGGCTTGCGCGTCTATCGCAACTTCGTCCACTGGAACCCCTGATTTCCTGCGGCGCTGACGCTCGCAGCCGCCTTTGCGCACGAGCGCCGCGGCATACGATTTGCGTCAGCAAGGCTGCCGAAAGAGTTGTACTAAACTAGCGAAACGGCGTCGGATCGGGTCTTTTTTCCGCCGGCGCCGCAGACTTCAACCTCATTCCCAGACACACCCGAAGCTATGCTGCTGATTCCGGCCATCGATCTCAAAGACGGTCACTGCGTGCGCCTCAAACAAGGCGATATGGACCAGGCGACGATTTTCTCCGAGGAACCGGCGGCTATGGCCCGACACTGGGTCGAGCGCGGCGCGCGGCGCCTGCACCTCGTCGACCTGAACGGCGCGTTCGCCGGCAAGCCGAAGAACGAAGACGCGATTCGCGAGATCATCCGCGAAGTCGGCGACGAGATCCCCGTGCAGCTTGGCGGCGGCATCCGCGACCTCGACACCATCGAGCGTTATCTCGACGACGGCCTGTCCTATGTGATCATCGGCACCGCCGCCGTGAAGAACCCGGGCTTCCTCCAGGAAGCGTGCACGGCATTCGGGGGCCATATCATCGTCGGCCTCGACGCGAAGGACGGCAAGGTCGCGACCGACGGCTGGAGCAAGCTCACGGGCCATGAAGTCGTGGACCTCGCACGCAAGTTCGAGGACTACGGCGTCGAGTCGATCATCTACACCGACATTGGCCGCGACGGCATGCTTCAGGGCATCAACATCGAAGCGACGGTGCGCCTCGCGCGTGCGGTGAAGATTCCGATCATCGCGAGCGGCGGTCTTTCCAACCTCGGCGACATCGACGCACTGTGTGAGGTCGAGGACGAAGGCGTGGAAGGCGTGATCTGCGGTCGTGCGATCTACTCGGGCGACCTCGATTTCGCCGCCGCGCAAACGCGCGCAGACAGCCTGCGCGAATCGGACGACGCGTAAAGCGTCGAACGCCGGCCTCCGTAACAGGGGGCCTTTTGTTTTTGGTGCTGCGCCGCCATCTCCATGGAGACTGGCGCTCGCGCGGGATAATTTCGCCTGAAGGCGCAAGGCAAGCCGCAAAGCGCGCGACAATGGGCTGCGCGCCACGCCTCAACCGGGGCCGGCGGCCTTCTCGCGAAAGGCGCTCGCCGCACTCCCACCGACTGGCAACTTCGGCAAGATTATGGCTCTACCCAAACGCATCATCCCCTGCCTCGACGTGACCGCCGGGCGCGTCGTGAAGGGCGTCAATTTCGTCGAGCTGCGCGACGCGGGCGACCCCGTCGAAATCGCGCGCCGCTACGACGACCAGGGCGCCGACGAACTCACGTTCCTCGATATCACCGCGACCTCCGACCAGCGCGACCTGATCCTGCCGATCATCGAGGCGGTGGCTTCGCAGGTCTTCATTCCGCTCACCGTGGGCGGCGGCGTGCGTGCCGTCCCGGACGTGCGGCGCCTGCTCAACGCCGGTGCGGACAAGGTCAGCATGAACTCGTCGGCCGTTGCCAATCCGCAACTCGTGCGCGATTCCGCCGACAAATACGGCTCGCAGTGCATCGTTGTCGCCATCGACGCGAAGCGTACGTCCGCGCCGGGCGAACCCGCGCGCTGGGAAGTGTTCACGCATGGCGGCCGCAAGGCTACGGGCATCGACGCCGTGGAATGGGCGCGCAAGATGGCGGAGCTGGGCGCGGGCGAGATCCTGCTCACGAGCATGGACCGTGACGGCACGAAGAGCGGCTTCGACCTCGCCCTCACGAGCGCGGTGTCCGACGCGGTGCCGATCCCCGTGATCGCCTCGGGCGGCGTGGGCGGCCTGCAGGATCTCGCAGACGGCATCGTCAAGGGCCGTGCCGACGCCGTGCTGGCGGCGAGCATCTTCCACTACGGCGAGCACACGGTGGGCGAGGCGAAGCGCTTCATGGCCGATCAGGGCATCTCGGTGAGGATGTGACGCGATGAGCAACGAACAAGCCAACGACCTTGCCAACGCCAACTGGCTCGACAAGGTCAACTGGGACGCCAACGGCCTCGTGCCGGTGATCGCGCAGGAAGCCACCACCGGCGACGTGCTGATGTTCGCGTGGATGAACCGCGAAGCGCTCGCGAAGACGGTGGAACTGCGCCGCGCCGTGTACTTCTCGCGCTCGCGCCAGCGCCTGTGGTTCAAGGGTGAGGAGTCGGGCCACGTGCAGCACGTGCGCGACATCCGCCTCGACTGCGACGAAGACGTCGTGCTGCTTAAAATCGAGCAGGTGTCGGGCATCGCGTGCCACACGGGCCGCCACTCGTGCTTTTTCCAGCAATTCGAAGGCACCGTCGACGAAGGCCGCTGGGTCGCCGTCGACCCTGTGCTGAAAGACCCCGAACACATCTACAAATGACGCAACTGAACACCAACGACACCCTGCTGCGCCTCGCGGCGGTGATCGACAGCCGCAAGGGCGGCGATCCGGACGCCTCCTACGTCGCGCGCCTTTTTCACAAGGGCGACGACGCGGTGCTCAAGAAGGTTGGCGAAGAAGCGACGGAAGTCGTGCTGGCTGCGAAGGACGTGCGCCAGGGCGGCGCACCGAAGGCGCTGGTGGGCGAGATGGCCGACCTGTGGTTTCATTGCCTCGTCACGCTCTCGCACTTCGATCTGAGTCCCGCCGACGTGCTTGCGGAACTGGAACGCCGCGAAGGTCTTTCGGGTCTTGAAGAAAAGGCGCTGCGCAAGAGCCGCGAGCGCGAAGAGAACGGCGACTGAGGCTCGCGCGTTGCGCAAACCCCCCACGTTCTGCATGGGACCGGAGTAAGCACTAAAGCGCTAACTCCGGATCGACAGCTTTGCATGGGACCGGAGTAAGCGCTAAAGCGCTAACTCCGGATCGACAGGAGATGAACGACATGTCCACGTCTGGCGACTATCCGCCCCCTTCGTACCGCAACGGCGTTGACGCGGACCGCTTACGCAGCCTGCGCACTTTCACGCACGTGCTGTACGCGCTCTATGCGGTGTACTGGCTCACCGGCGGCATTTCGGTGCTGGTGGCCATCATCCTCAATTACCTCAAGCGCGACGAAGCGCTCGGCACACCCTACGAGCAGCACTTCACCTGGCAAATCCGCACGTTCTGGCTCGGCCTCGCCGGGCATCTGATCGGCGGCGTGCTCATCTTCGTGCTGGTCGGCATTCCAATTTTGTGGGCTGTCGCAATCTGGACGTTGTACCGTATCATCAAAGGCTGGCTTTACTTGTACGACAACAAGCCGCTGCACAACCCGCGTGCCTGGTTTTGAGGGTAGCCGGGTGCGCGTGCGGCTCTGCTCACCAGGAGCACCATGACTCACGACCGCAGCACCTGTCTCTTCTGCAAGATCGCCGATGGCCATATCCCCAGCACGCGGGTGTACGAAGACGACGAATTCGTCGCCTTCCGCGATATCCGGCCCGCAGCCGAAACACACGTCCTCGTCATTCCGCGCCAGCATATTTCCACCCTTGCCGATTGCGGTGAAAACGACGCACCGCTGCTTGGTAGAATGTTTGTATTGGTCGCACGGCTCGCCAAGGAGTTGGGCGTCTCGTACACGGGCGGCGACACCGGGTTTCGCACGGTGGTGAATACCGGGCCGGGTGGCGGGCAGGAGGTCTATCATCTGCACGCGCATTTGCTGGCTGGGCCGCGTCCATGGCACCGCATGGGCTGAGCGCCGAGGGCGGCGAAAGTCGGTATAAATGACGGATGGCGTGGGGCGAACCCGATGTTGCGCTAAAGGGTCGCACGCCACGTCGATGCAACATCAAACAGGCACAATTTGTCGCGTCGTGCACATCGCGCGGCGGCGGGGTTAAGGAGAGAGTCAATCATGGGTTCGTTGAGCATTTGGCACTGGCTGATCGTCTTGTTGATCGTTGCGCTCGTCTTCGGCACCAAGAAGCTGCGCAATATCGGTAGCGATCTGGGCGGTGCGGTGAAGGGTTTCAAGGAAGGCATGCGCGAGAACGAAGGCGCCGAAGCGCCGAAGCGCGAGCTGCCGGCCGACGGCGGCGCAGTCGACGTCGAAGCCAAGGACAAGACGCAGCGCTCGAACGACTACCGCTAAAACGCGTGGTGGCCTTTTCTCGCCGCCACTTGTTTTTCAGCTTGAATCCAGCGCGTGAGCACGGCTTGTGATCAATAAGGCAACCAAGGCTGACGGAAAACTCCATTCATGCTCGATCTCGGTTTAACCAAGATGGCGCTGATCGGCGTCGTCGCGCTGGTCGTTCTCGGACCGGAGCGGCTGCCGCGTGTCGCACGCACGGCGGGTGCGCTGTTCGGGCGCGCGCAGCGCTATATCAACGACGTCAAGGCGGAAGTCACGCGCGAGATCGAACTCGACGAACTGCGCCGCATGAAGACCGAGTTCGAGGAGGCGGCGCAGAACGTCGAAAAGAATGTTCAGGACAACCTGCGCAAGCATGAAACCGAGTTGAACGACGCGTGGAACGCGGGCACGTCGGTGTCGCCGAGCATTGCGGGCGGCGCCGATCCTGCCAGCCTGGAAGGCGCTGCCGCCAATGTGGTTGACGGCTCCACAACGCCATCGGGTTGGCGCTCCGGCAACCCGAGCGCGAGCGGTGCGAAGCGCAAGAACTGGCGCGTGAAGCAAAGCGCCGCGCCTGTCTGGTACAAACGCGCTACGCTGCGCCGCACGCGGGTCCAATCCGGCGCTGCGCGCGTGGCGCAGCACACGCCGGCCAGCCTGCGCCGGCCCACGCGGTTTTTCTGACGCGGATCCGCCTTTGCGCACGACCATTTCCAACAGAGGGCCGGTGTGAGCGACCCCCAGCAAAAACTGGAAGAAGGCTCCGAAGAGACCTTCATTTCCCATCTCGTCGAACTGCGCGACCGCATCATTCGCGCGGGCCTTGCCGTGATCGTCGTGTTCATCGGGCTCGTGTACTGGGCGCCCGACATATTCCGTCTGCTTGCGCGTCCGCTCATGCAGAACCTGCCGCGCGACGGCAAGATGATCGTCACCGACGTGACCGGCTCGTTCTTCGTGCCCATGAAGGTCACGATGCTCGTGGCCTTCGTGATCGCGTTGCCGGTCGTGCTCTACCAGATCTGGGCGTTCGTCGCCCCCGGTCTTTACCAGCACGAAAAGAAGCTCGTCGTGCCGCTCGTGGCGAGCAGCTACACGCTCTTCCTGTGCGGCATGGCGTTCGCTTATTTCGTGGTGTTCCCGACCATCTTCCGCGTGATGGCGCACTACAACGCGCCGCTCGGCGCGGAGATGACGACCGATATCGACAATTACCTGAGCTTCGTGCTCACGATGTTCATCGCGTTCGGCGTGACCTTCGAGGTGCCGATCATCGTCGTGCTGCTCGTGCGCATGGGGGTGGTCACCGTGAAGAAGCTCAAGCAGGTGCGGCCCTACGTGATCGTCGGCGCATTCATTGTCGCGGCCGTCGTGACGCCGCCGGACGTGTTCTCGCAGCTCATTCTCGCGCTGCCGCTCATCGTCCTCTACGAGCTGGGCATTATCGCGGCGCGTATCTTCGTCGGTACTGGCGAGAAGAAACCTGCGGACGAAAGTCAGGCGGCGAGCTAACCTCGCCGGCCAGGCACAGGAAAACCGCAGGAAAACAAAAGGCCGCGAACCCGGGTTCGCGGCCTTTTGTTTTCTGGATGCGGGCGGGGCGCGGCGCCCGGCCTGCACCTGCTCAGCCTCCGTCGTCGTCGCCTTCGCCGTCTTCCTGGGCCGGCTGCTTCGGCGGCGGCGGGCGCTTGCCGATCAGCACGTCGAGATCCATGTCCTTGTTCTTGCGCACGAGGTGGATCTTCGCATCGGTGCCCGGTTTGATCTGCGCGATCACGTTCAGAAGGCGTGTGGTGTCCGTAATGGCCTCACCGTTCACCGAGGTCAGGACGTCGCCGGGCTTGATGCCGGCCTTATCGGCGGGGCCGCCCTGCAGCACGCCTGCGACGATCGCGCCAGACTTCTCCTTCAGTCCGAACGAGTCGGCGATCTCGGGCGTCACGTCCTGCGGTTCGACGCCGATCCAGCCACGCGTGACCGAGCCCGAAGTGATGATGCTCTCCAGCACGCTGCGCGCCGTGGAAACGGGAATTGCGAAGCCGATGCCGAGCGAGCCGCCCGAGCGCGAGTAGATGGCCGTATTGATGCCGAGCAGGTTGCCGTTCACGTCGACGAGTGCGCCGCCCGAGTTGCCCGGGTTGATCGGCGCGTCGGTCTGAATGAAGTTTTCGAACGTGTTGATGCCAAGGTGATTGCGGCCCAGCGCGCTGATGATGCCCATCGTGACCGTTTGACCCACCCCGAACGGGTTGCCGATGGCGAGCACGACGTCGCCCACGCGCGTCTGGTCCATGCGGCCGAGCGTGATGGTGGGCAGGTTCGGCAGGTTGATCTTGAGCACCGCGAGATCGGTTTCCGGGTCGATGCCGATCACCTTCGCGTTCGTGGTGCGGCCGTCGGAAAGCGCGATTTCGATCTGGTCCGCGCCGTCGATCACGTGCTGGTTCGTTAGAATGTAACCGTCCGGACTGACAATGACGCCCGAACCGAGGTTGGCGGCAGGCTGCTCCTGCTGCTTGTGGTTTTTGTTGCGATCGCCGAAGAAGTAGCGAAATAGCGGGTCGTTCTGGCGGGGATCGGGCGGCAGCGACCCATCCTTGCTCGAGAACACGTTGACGACCGCGGGCATGGCCTTCTGGGCGGCGTCCGCATAGGAGCCCTGGGCGGCGCCTCCACCGATGCCTGGCGCCACCTCCCGCAGTGCGACGATCGGTTCGGCGAGCTGCTTGCCGAACTGCCCCTGGTGCTGCAGCCACTGCGGTTTGAGCGTGGCGATGATGAACATCAACGCCAGCAGGACCGTCACCGCCTGGGCGAAGAACAGCCAAAAGCGTCTAAGCATCTGAAGATTAGAGGATTATATGGATCGGATCGAACTGGAATTGTATCTGAACAATCTTCTGGAATCCGCGCGGTTCAAGGACTACTGCCCCAATGGCCTGCAGGTCGAAGGGCGGCGTCGCGTGGAGAAGATCGCCACGGGCGTGACCGCCTCACTCGCCTTTCTCGAAGCCGCGCTCGAGTGGGGCGCCGACGCCGTGCTCGTGCACCACGGCTACTTCTGGAAGAACGAAGCGCCGCAAATCACGGGCCGCAAGTATCGGCGTCTGAAGACGTTGCTCGCGAACGATATCAACCTGTTCGCCTACCACCTGCCACTCGACAGCCATCCCGAACTGGGCAATAACGCGCAGTTGGGCGCCAGATTCGGCTGGATCGGCGAACAACGCTTCGGCGAACAGGATCTTGGCTGGATGGCCACGCTGCCCATGCCGATCACGCTCGCGCACTTTACCGCCGAGGTCGAGCAGACGCTCGGCCGCACGCCGCTCGTGCTGGGCGACCCCGACTGGCAACTGCGCCGCGTGGCCTGGTGCACGGGCGCGGCGCAAAGTCTCTTCGACGCCGCGATCGAAGCCGGCGCCGACGTCTTCCTCACTGGCGAGATTTCCGAGCAGACTACGCACACGTCGGCGGAAAGCGGGGTGGCGTTCCTCGCGGCGGGCCACCACGCAACCGAGCGCTTTGGCGTCCAGGCGGTGGGCGCGCACCTCTCGGAAGCGTTCAACATCGAGCATCTTTTTATCGACATCGACAATCCCGTTTAAGCGGGTTTTTCACTGCGGGCATTTGGCGCCCGCATGGCGAAAATTGTCGTGGTGCAGCATCGTTTTATTCATCAGGCATTTACAAGCTGAAAAGAAAGTGGCCCTCTTTTCTGCGGGAAAACCCCGAGATATCAAGGACTTCCGAAGCTTTTTAGAGAACGCCCCTTGTAAATGCCAACTCCATTCGAGCAAACTAGCGTTCGGCAGCACCGCGGGTAAGCTGGCGTGACGGAAAAATCCAACTCAGAAGTGGGGCGATGTGATGCGAGACAACGAGAATGACCGCGTCGATGGCAGCCGCCGAACCTGGCTGATTGCGACGTCCGTAGCAGGTGGCATAGGAGGCGTGGCCACTGTCGTACCCTTCGTAGGTTCCTTTGCACCATCCGAAAGAGCCCGCGCCGCCGGCGCGCCCGTCGTAGCCGACATCACGAATCTGCAGCCCGGCTCGATGATGACCGTGGCCTGGCGTGGCAAGCCCGTGTGGATCCTGTACCGCACGGATCGCATGATGGCCGACGTGAAGAAGGCCGATCCCGATCTGGCCGACCCGAACTCCGAGCATCCGTTCTCGATGCCGATGCCGGAGTACTGCATGAACGAATTCCGTTCGCGCGCCGAGCATCAGAACATTCTCGTGGCCGTGGCCGTCTGCACCCATCTGGGCTGCACGCCCACGCCGCGCTTCCAGGAAGGCCCGCAGCCCAACCTGCCGGACAGCTGGCCGGGCGGCTTCCTGTGCCCGTGCCACGGCTCCACCTATGATCTCTCCGGCCGCGTGTTCAAGAACAAGCCGGCGCCGCAAAACCTCGACATTCCGCGCTACATGTTCGCGTCCCCGACGCAGATCGTGATCGGCAAGGACGAAAAAGGAGAAGCGTGATGGCGACGGGAACCGAAAAGGATGTGGGGGAGACGGCCGGCCTGCAGGGCTGGATCGACAAGCGCTTTCCGATGACCTCGACCTGGAAAGCGCATCTCACCGAGTATTACGCGCCGAAGAACTTCAACTTCTGGTACTTCTTCGGCTCGCTCGCGCTGCTCGTGCTGGTGAACCAGATCATCACCGGCATTTTCCTCACCATGAACTACAAGCCCGATGCGACGCTCGCGTTCGCATCGGTCGAGTACATCATGCGCGAGGTGCCGTGGGGCTGGCTGATCCGCTACATGCACTCCACGGGAGCGTCGATGTTCTTCGTGGTCGTGTATCTGCACATGTTCCGCGGGCTGTTGTATGGCTCTTACCGCAAGCCACGCGAGCTGGTGTGGATCTTCGGCTGCGCGATCTTCCTGTGCCTGATGGCCGAGGCGTTCTTCGGCTACCTGCTGCCGTGGGGCCAGATGTCGTTCTGGGGCGCGCAGGTGATCGTGAACCTGTTCTCGGCGATTCCCTTCATCGGCCCGGATCTCTCGCTGTGGATTCGCGGCGACTACGTGGTGTCGGACGTCACGCTCAACCGCTTCTTCGCGTTCCACGTGATCGCCATTCCGCTCGTGCTGGTCGGGCTCGTGATCTGCCACATCATCGCGCTGCACGAAGTGGGCTCGAACAACCCGGATGGCGTCGAGATCAAGGAGAAGAAGGACGCGAACGGCGTGCCGCTCGACGGCATTCCGTTCCATCCGTACTACTCGGTGCACGACTTCATGGGCGTGTGCATCTTCCTGATGATCTTCGCCGCGATCGTGTTCTTCGCGCCGGAAATGGGCGGCTACTTCCTGGAGTCGAATAACTTCGTGCCGGCCAACCCGCTGCAAACGCCGCCCGAAATCGCGCCCGTCTGGTACTTCACGGCGTTCTACGCGATGCTGCGGGCCACCACCGACCCGTTCAAGATCGTGCTGATGATCGTGATCGCGCTGCTGGGCCTGCTCGCGCTCGTGCGCGCCCGCGGCAAATGGCGCGCCGGGCTGCCGGTGCTGGCGGTGCTCGTGATCCTCGCCATGTACTTCACCGAGTCGAAGTTCTGGGGCGTGGTGGTGATGGGCACGGCGGTGATCTCGCTCTTCTTCCTGCCGTGGCTCGATCGCTCGCCGGTGAAGTCGATCCGCTACCGGCCGTTCTTCCACAAGGTGTTTCTCGGCATCTTCGTGCTGGCGTTCCTGACGC
This sequence comes from Paraburkholderia acidiphila, assembly GCF_009789655.1. GTDB lineage: Bacteria > Pseudomonadota > Gammaproteobacteria > Burkholderiales > Burkholderiaceae > Paraburkholderia > Paraburkholderia acidiphila. Next base: position 2,809,461 of record NZ_CP046909.1, on the reverse strand, counting down.
TCGCGTTCCTCGGCACGAAACCGCCATCGCCGGCGGCCACGCTGATCGCCCAGATCTGCGCGCTCGTCTACTTCGCCTTCTTCCTCGGCATGCCGTTCTGGACTCGGCTTGGCACGTTCAAGCAGCCGCCCGAACGCGTGCGATTCAAGCCCCATTAAATGACGAGCGAGGAAGCTATGACGAGAAAAACTCTTTTTTCGACGCTCGCGAAGGCGAGCATACGGGCTGCCGGCATCCGCGCCGGCTTGGCCGCGCTGGCGCTCTCATGTGTATTCGGGGTCGGATCTGTGGCGGCACAGGAAAACTTTCCGCTCGACCGCGCTCCCGATAACGGCGAAAATCTTGCTTCGCTGCAGCACGGCGCCAAATTGTTTGTAAACTATTGCCTGAATTGCCATAGTGCGAACTTGATGCGCTACAGCCGGTTGCAGGATCTCGGCATTCCGCAGAAGCAAATCGAAGATAATCTGTTGTTTACGACCGACAAGGTCGGCAACACGATGTCCATCGCGATGCGCCCGGACGACGCGAAGGCGTGGTTCGGCGTGGCGCCGCCGGACCTCTCCGTGGAAGCGCGGGCGAAAGGGCGCGACTGGCTGTACACGTACCTGCGCAGCTTCTACCGCGACGATACGCGGCCGACTGGCTGGAACAACCTGGTGTTCGAAAACGTGAGCATGCCGCACGTGCTGTGGCAGTTGCAGGGCATACGCACGGCGAAGTTCGAGGACACGACAGACGAGGAAACCGGGGAAAAAGTCCGTCGCTTTGCCGGGTTCCAGCAGGTCACGCCCGGAACGCTCTCGCCTGTGGATTATGATGCCGACGTGGCCGACCTGGTGGCGTACCTCGGCTGGATGGCCGAACCCGAGCAGAAAACCCGCAGGCAGCTTGGCGTGTGGGTGCTCCTGTTCCTCGGCGTCTTGAGCTTTTTCGCGTGGCGATTGAACGCCGCGTACTGGAAAGATATCAAATAGGCACGTCCTGACCGACGTGGGGCCGGTGCGACGAGATGCCGTTTGACGGTTCAGGGACCGTCAGGCGGTTTTTTCGCCCGCTGGCCTTTTGGGTTTATTGAGGAAATGTAAATCATGATGGTTCTGTACTCCGGCACTACCTGCCCGTTCTCCCAGCGTTGCCGGCTGGTGTTGTTCGAAAAGGGCATGGACTTCGAAATCCGCGACGTCGACCTGTTCAACAAACCGGAAGACATCGCCGTGATGAATCCGTACGGTCAGGTGCCGATTCTGGTCGAGCGCGACCTGATCCTGTACGAGTCGAACATCATCAACGAGTACATCGACGAGCGCTTCCCGCATCCGCAGCTGATGCCGGCCGACCCGGTCCAGCGCGCCCGCGCGCGTCTGTTCCTGCTCAATTTCGAGAAGGAACTGTTCGTGCACGTGAGCACGCTCGAAAACGAGAAGGGCAAGGCGGCAGAGAAGAACCACGAGAAGGCGCGTCTCGCGATCCGCGACCGCCTCACGCAGCTCGCGCCGATCTTCCTGAAGAACAAGTACATGCTGGGTGAAGAGTTCTCGATGCTCGACGTCGCGATCGCGCCGCTCTTGTGGCGCCTCGACCACTACGGCATCGAACTGTCGAAGAATGCCGCGCCGCTCATGAAGTACGCTGAGCGCATTTTCAGCCGTCCGGCGTACATCGAAGCGCTCACGCCGTCTGAAAAGGTCATGCGTCGTTAAGTCGTATCCTGGCGGTTGCAGGTAACAGAGGCGGCGTGCACAGCGTGGGTGTGGATGCCGCCTCGCGAAAGGATTGTTGATGCAAGAGATTTCCACCAAGCCGTATCTGCTGCGCGCGCTGTACGAGTGGTGCACCGATAACGGCTTCACGCCGCATATCGCGGTGCGGGTCGACAACCGCACGCGCGTGCCGCGCCAGTTCGTGCGTGACGGCGAGATCGTGCTGAACATCAGCTTCGAGGCGACGAGCCAGCTGCAGATGGGCAACGAGATGATCGAGTTCCACGCGCGCTTCTCGGGCAAGTCGCACAAGATCGAGGTGCCGGTGCCGAACGTGCTCGCGATCTACGCGCGCGAGAACGGCCAGGGCATGGCGTTCCCGGTCGAGTCGCCGGCGGGCGACGCCGACGACGTGCTGTCCTCCGAGGACCACGAGGAAGCCGAAGCACACGAAGTGCGTGACGAGCCTGCCGAGGAATCCGCTGCACCGCTTGCGCCCGTCGCGTCGCGCGCTGCCGACAAAGATGACGAAGGCGGCAACAAGGGCGGCAAGGGCCACCTCAAGATCGTGAAATGAAGTAGAATGGCGGGCTACGCCGGCTTAGCTCATCTGGTAGAGCAGTTGATTTGTAATCATCAGGTGGCGGGTTCGAGTCCTGCAGCCGGCACCAAATTCGAAGTAAAGCATCAAGACAAAGGGTTACGTGAAGTTCACGTAACCCTTTGTGCTTTCTGGGCTCACTCCGCCCATTCCGGGTCGCTCGTGAACATGATCGTGAGCCAGCGGTGCGACTCGTCCCCGCCGATGGCCCGGCCAATTTCGTCGCGGATCGCATCCCATTCGGCGATGCGCTTCGGCGGCATGTCGGACGGCACGACGAAATACAACTCGATTTCGCGTGAACGGCCCACTTTCGCGACATAGGCGCGGTAATACTCGAAGGCGTAACGCTCGACGAAGCGCTTCGCGACGACATCGACATGCTGCTTGAGATCCGCGGGCGCGACGAGCAGCACGTCCAGCAGGGCCTGGCGAATTTCCGCGAGCGGAATCGGAATGATCACGGCGCACACCAGCACGAGCGCCGCCGGGTCGACGTAGGGCGTGAGGGGCTCCCACGCCGTTCCCTGAATCGCATAGCCGACGCTGAAAGCGATCAGCAGCGCCGCCGTGATGCCCGCGGACATGATCCACGACTTGATGTCGAGGCGCAGGAAGTCCGAGTGGATTCGGCGGTTCGCGCGCGATTCGAACACCGCCATCGCCACGCAAGCGCTCACGGTGAGCACGGCGTAGACGAGAGCCGGGCCGAAGTGCAGTTCGTGGCCGCCGGAGAGCAGGTTCGTGACGCCGTTGATCAATGCATAGACGGCCACGCCCACGAGCAGCGTGCTGTTCAGGCCGAGCACCATGGGTTCGAGGTGCCAGAAGCCCATGGTGAAGCGCTCGCGCCATTTGCGCGGCAGGTCGACATTGACCGCGTAGGAGGTGATGAGCCGCACGACGGCGAGCGCAAGCGCGCTCATGCTTGCGTCGATGAGCGAATACACGCCGTCGAACACAATGGAAAACGAGCCGGAGATCAGGCCGAACAGGATGCCGATGAAGGCGATCACCAACGTCGTCGCGATCGATAGCGTCAGCACGCTGCTCTCGTCGGAAGTACTGAAGAATCGTAGCCGTTCCATGATGTCTGCTCAGCGCGAGGATGAGCAAGACTAGCCGACTCGCCGTGACGCCGTCGCGCGGCTGTCCGGTCAGCTTGCTTCGCGCGCGATCGGGCCAGCGCGGCCTTCCACGAGGTCGATCTCGCGCGCCGACAATCCATATGCCGCGTAGAGGCGTCGATCTATCTCGCGCTCGATGTCTCGTGCTTCCTGCGCGCCGCATCCAGACTCGTGCGCGCGCAGCAACCGGGTAACGCACTCGGCGATCTCGCCGCGCAGCGAAGCGCCGCCTGGCACGGGCAACGCATCGATCATCGCTCTCGTGAACGCCACGCCGCCGTTGTAGCTCGACGAACCGTACTTCGCACGGATCAGGAAAACCGAGAGCGGGCAGTTGAGCAGCGCCGCCGCGAACTTCAGCAGGGGTTCGTCGTCCGAGCGCAGGATCAGCGTGGTCTTGCCTGGGATGGTGTCGCCAGCGAGATCGAGTGCCGCGTCGAGCCGGGTGAGGCCTTTCACGATCACCTTTTTCGCAGGGGCTTTCGCGCCGTAGCCGTTCGCGAAGGTCGAAGCGAAGCGTTCGCGTTCGACCACGGGTGCGTCGTAGCGTCGCCCGAGATAGGTCATCGACTTGCTGCCCCAGCGCGCGACGTAGCGCCCGAGCGTACCGGTGTTCACCACGCGGTAGTGACGCTCAGCGAGGCAATGTCCTTCGGCCTCTTCGACAAGAGGCGCGAGCCGGTAGGCGTCCGACGTCGCGCACGCGTTTTCGCAGAGCAGCAGGGCGCCGAGCCTGGCGTGCGCGCGGCCGATCCGCTGCACGAACGCCGCGTGCGGCGAGAGCAACGCGTCGAGCGGCCAGGGCGACTCGAGCGTACGTTTGTCGGTTAGCGCGAGTTCGCAAAGCGTGTCGCCCTCGATGCGCGCGGTCGCGATGGCGGGCGTGCCCGACTCGCGAAAGACCGTGATGATCGAGTCCACGCGCGCCTGTTCGAACACGCCGCGCCCGAGCCCGACGACGCGTTCGATCTTGTCCAGATGCCGCGCACGCAACGCATTGCCGAAGGGCTTCGAGAGCCACTTGTCGGGCGTGAGATACGCCATCGCGCCGCCGGGCTTGAGGAGCGCGAGGCCGAGCTCCATAAACACGATGTACAGGTCCCAGTTGCCCTTCGCGCTCGGCCAGCGCTGCGCCAGCTGCTCGCGCAGCGCGCGCTGGCCCTGATTGATCATGCGCTCGGAGTCGATGTAGGGCGGATTCGCAATGACGGCGTCGAAGCGCTCGAAGTCGCCCTCGTCGGTGAGGAGGCCGGCGAACTCGATACGCCATTCGAACGCCGCGGCTTCTTCGGGCGGCTCGGCCGGGTCTTTCGCGAGCGTGTCGTGTAACGCGTCGCGCAGGTGTACGAATCGAGTGGCTTCGGCATGTCTTGCGGCGCGTGTGTTTGCCGTCCGCAATCTTGCCTCGCTCGCGCGATAGTTCGCGATTAGCTCCGCGTTCTCGCGAATGGGTGTGTCGAAGTCAAAACGGCTGAGCGTCGCGTTGCCTTGTTTGAGGTTGGTCTCGAGGTTCGGCAGCGTAACGGTGAAATCCGCATGTTCGAGCAGTTCGATCCACAGCCGCAAGCGCGCCATGCCGACCGACCCGGCGTTGATATCGACACCGAAAAGCGAGTGCTCGACGATGTCTCGCTTGGCGCGAAAGAGCACTGTCTCGATCTTGCGAATGGCCTCGCCATCGCGCCCGCGTACGAACGGTGTGCCGTTCGCGCGCGTGACGCAAAGCCGGTCCGCCATGACGTCGATGCGGCAAGCGCTGAGTGCTTCGCGCTCGCACGCGTTCAGCAAGCCGAGGCGCACTTTCAGCGCGAGCAACTCGTTGAGCGCTGAAACGAGCAGATGCCCCGAGCCCACAGCCGGATCGCAGATGCGCAGCGAGTCCAGAATCGCCCGAGCTTCGTCGCGGTCTTCGATCGATTCGGATAGCTGATCGATGTTCGTGCACTGCCAACCCTTGGCGCGATTCAGGCGATTCAGCACCGCATGCGTGACGGCGGGACGGGCGAGTTGCATCGCGACGCTGCCTGGCGTGTACCAGGCGCCATCGCGGTAGCCGTTGAGCTTTTCGAAGACGAGCCCGAGCGCCCAGGCGTCGAGGCAACCGCGGTTCGCCGCGGCTGGCGCTTGCGTGACCAAGCCGGCGGAGAAGTCGAAGGCGGCGAGAAAATCGAGCAGATACGCCAGCACATGTCGTTCGCCGCTGGCATCGGTGAGCACGGTCGCGGCGAAAAGCGGCAGCGTCGTGCTCTCGTCGAGTGCGCCTATGTCGAGCAGGCCTGGGTCCAGGTCTTGCGGCTCGAAAAGCGAACCGTCGAAGCGGGGGAGGTGGGCGAAGCGAACTGGGGGCGCGGTCTCATCCGAGCCTAGAACGGCGTCGCACAGTGCGTCGAGATCGCTGAACGAGCGGATATGCCGTGCGTTCAGAAACGCGTAGGGCGAACGGCCGTCGTGGAGCGTCAGCAGACGCGTTTCGAGCACCTTGAGAAAAACGAGGCGGCTGATCCAAGCGATGCAAAGCCGAAGTGCGAGTTCGAAGCGATCGGCCTCGGGCCGCTCGCTCGTGCTCTCGAGCTCGCAGGCGGCGAGACGCGAGAGCGCGAGTTCGATTAATGCGCCGCGCGATCGCGTGTCCGGCGCGAGTCGCGCAACCGTACGCCCTGTGCCGGAAACGCTCTCCCGCAGCCCCAGGATATGCAGCAGTTCGGCGTAAAACCGTTCGTCGAGCCCACCCCCGGCGCTGGCGCGGCGCGTGCGCGATCTGCGCGCGCGGCGTGTCGGCGGGATGGTTTCTGGCATGGTCTTGTGCGGGTGGGCGTGGGCTGGCGAGGCGTGGACGGCGCACATTTTACTGCCGCCCGCTTACGTTTCGTCCTATGCCGTCTGGCCGAGTCGACGCGCCCGCCCGACTGAGCGATCATCCCTGCAAAGGCGATACGGCGGAACGTGCCGTGTCGCTGTGCTATATGATGGCGCCGCGCGAGGCGCCCCGCGGCGCCAACCCGCGGGCCGGCAACGACGCTACGAACCGGCCCGCCGCATCGACTATCCGACCTATGACCGAACATCCCACACTCACCTGGCCCGACACCGAAGGCCCGCGCACGGTGCGCTGGCGCTCCGAGGCTGGCGTGCCGGCGCCCAAGCGCGTGGTCATCGCCGACGACCGCACGACTGCGGACGCCGCGTACCGCCTCGCCTGCGAAGGCACTGCGCTGCTGTGGCGTGGCGACTTTCAGAACGCGCGTCAGCTGCTGCTGGCCATGGCGCGCCGCGCGGAGCGCAAGCCCCGCAAGGCTGCGCCGCCCAAGGCGCCCGCTTCGCCGCTCGAAGCGTTTCATCTGCACCGCCAGGCGCAGGCGCAGCGTGCCCGTATGCTCGCCATGGTGCTGATTCCGCTCGAAGGCGATTACGGCATCGACCTGCGCCGCGCGCCCGACGTGCGGCTGGCGTGCGAAGAGGCGTGGGGCGCGCCCGACGGCGAAGCTTCTGCGGTGTCGTTGCGTGAAATCCTCGGTCTGGTTGGCGCGCACGAATGGCGCAAGAAGGGCGTCGAGATTGCGGCGCTGAACGGCGCGCGTATTCACCCGTACTACGGCGTGTTTTCACCCGTGCGCGGCGAATATGTCGATCTCGTCGCGCGCACGGCGCTGCCGTCGCTCGAAAAGGCCTTCGATATTGGCACGGGCACGGGCGTGCTCGCCGCCGTGCTCGCCTCGCGCGGTGTGAAGCACGTGGTCGCCACCGATCAGGATGCCCGCGCGCTGGCCTGCGCGCACGAGAATCTGGACCGCCTGGGCTACGCCGCGCAGGTCGAGGTCGTCGAGGCGGATCTGTTTCCGCCGGGGCGCGCGCCGCTCGTCGTCTGCAATCCACCGTGGGTGCCGGCGCGTCCCGCGTCGCCCATCGAATACGCCGTGTTCGATCCTGAGAGCCGCATGCTGCGTGGCTTTCTCGGTGGTCTCAAGGACCATCTCGAACCGGGCGGCGAGGGGTGGTTGATCCTCTCCGACTTCGCGGAGCATCTCGGGCTGCGCACGCGCGAATCGCTCGTCGAAATGATCGTGCAGGCCGGACTCGAAGTGGTGGGCCGAGAGGATATTCGCCCGCGGCACCCGAAAGCCTCGGATCCGGGCGATCCGCTCTATCGTGCGCGCGTGGCCGAGCTGACTTCTCTGTGGCGCCTCAAGGTGCGCGCGCAGTGAGCCGGCGGCGGGGTAAAGCGTTGGCAAAAAAGAAGAGTACGGACCGGCAATGGCCCGTGTGGGAGTCGAGCATCGGCGTCGGCGGCGTAGGCCGCCGCGCCGGATTCAAGTCAGGTTCACATCGGCTTCACCCTGGATAAGCCTCGTCGACCTTGAGTCCTGCCAGCTTGAAAATCACGCGCAGCGTTTGCGGCTTGATATCGCGGCGCGACGCCAGCGCCGACATCACGAAATCAAGCACCTTCGCGTACTTCAGCAGGATCAGGCAGGTCTCGAGATCCGAGGGGCCGTCGCGCATGCTTTCCGCAACGCGCAGCATCTCCACCGAGATGTCGCGCGCCATTTCCAGCTCCAGTTGCTGCTTTTCCGTCCAGTCGGGAACCGTGACGAGTTTCGTAAGCAGTTCCTGGAATTTTTGCTCTGCGTTTCCGTCAGGTATCGTATTCATTGCATGCCCCATGCAAGGCCATACAGTGTCGTGCGCTCTTCGCGCAGCGAGGACTGCGCCAGCCTGATTCATCGCAACCGGCACTCCCGGTGCGACCTCCCAATGCGCGCCTGTCGATTCGTTGCCGGCGGGTCGCGCTACGTTTTGGTCCTTTTTTGGGCATCGGGGACGAAAATCCTCGTGTCTCTTCTACTCAACCCCTCCCTCCTGTCCGCACGTGGGTCAGCGTGCCTGGACGCTATTACGACACTCGCTGCTCTTATGGGTTCGGCAGCCTCGACTAGCTTTTTTCGTAAAATGACAGAATTACTGCAGCCCATCTGTCGCCTGTCGCACGTTTCGCGACATACCACGCCTTTCATCTGACCACGCCGATGTCCAGCAAGACTTACGAAGTCCGTCCGAACCAGTCTGTCGAACTCCTCAAGGAGCTCCACATCCTGACGCGCGACGGGAAAATGAACCAGGACAGCCGCCGCAAGCTGAAGCAGGTCTATCACCTGTTCCAGTTCATCGAACCGCTGCTCAAGGATCTCAAGCAGGATGGCCGCGACGTGACCCTCGTCGATCACGGTGCGGGCAAGTCCTATCTGGGCTTTATTCTCTACGACCTGTTCTTCAAGGATCAGCGCGACAGGTCACACATTTATGGAATCGAAACGCGCGACGAGCTCGTGCAGCACTCGCTGGAGTTGGCGAAACGCCTGGGCTTTGGCGGGATGTCGTTCCTGAACCTTTCGGTTGCCGATTCGATCACGTCGTCGCAACTGCCTGCGACCGTCGATATCGTCACTGCATTGCACGCCTGCGACACCGCCACCGACGACGCCCTGCGCTTCGCACTGAAGAAGCACGCGCGCTACATCGTGGTGGTGCCGTGCTGCCAGGCCGAGGTGGCGGGCGTGCTGCGCCGCAATAAGGGCAAGTCGCTCGGGCAGGCGCTCACGGAGATCTGGCGCCATCCGCTGCATACACGCGAATTCGGGAGCCAGATCACCAACGTGCTGCGCTGCCTGCAACTCGAGGCGCACGGCTATCAGGTGAGCGTGACGGAGCTGGTGGGCTGGGAGCACTCGATGAAGAACGAACTCATCATCGCCCAGTACAAGGATTTGCCGCGGCGCCGACCCGCGCAGCGGCTCAACGAGATTCTCGATACCTTCGGGCTGGCGGACCTGCGCGAGCGCTTTTTCGCCGACGAGGGCGAGGCGGCCTCAGAGCCGGCAACCGAAGCTTGAGTGTGCGGGCGGCGCGGCGTTAGTCGCGCTTGTTCATCCAGTCTTGCCAACCATCGAAGCCGAGCTTGCGCAGCGTTTCCTGGTTGCGTTCGTAGATGTCGGCGGCGTCGGGGAATGCCTCGACCGCGCGCTCGATGCTTGCCTCCCGCAGCAAATGCAGGATTGGATAGGGCGCGCGGTTTGTGTAGTTTTCGATGTCGTCGGGCTCGGTGCCCTCGAACTGGAATTGCGGGTGAAAGCTCGCCACCTGCAACGTGCCTTCCAGCCGCAACTGCTGCACGAGGCGCTCGGCAAACCAGCTCGCATCGTTGAAATCGGCGAAGTCGGCAAGTGCGCGGGGCAGGATCAGGAGCGTCGTGTCGATTTCCGTGGCGTCGGTTTGAGCGAGCGTCTGCAGTTCGCGCTCGAGATCGGTGAGGACACCTTCGAGATCGGTCGCCTCGCTGATCACGTAGCGAATCTGGTTTTTCACGTGCACGCTCTTCGCGAACGGGCAGAGGTTCAGGCCGATCACGGCGCGCGTGAGCCAGTGGCGGGTCGCGTCGAGAATGGCGGCGTGGTCGGGGGGCAGATCAGCGGTTTCGTTCATCGTGCCATTTTACGGGCGCCTGGCGCCGCGCACACGCCGCCTCGATCAACAGCCTGGCCATCCGCGGTGCCGCGAGAATCGCCCCGCAGCCGGGGCCGTAAGTCTGGCTCGCGGCATAGACGCCTTCGACGACCAGCGCGAGTTCCTCCGCAAGCGCGACCGGATCGCTGGCGCCTGCTTCCTGCGCAAGCGCGGTGAGCCGCGCCATGAGCTTCGTCTTGTTGCTGTCGACGCTGCGCCGCGCGGGATGCGTAGCGTCGGGAAATTCGGTCGCCACGTTCACGAACGGGCAACCGCGATAGCCCGGCGCCGAAGCGCGGCGTGCGAGGTCCTCGAAATACTGCATCAACTGCTTGACCGGCTCGCCCGGATGCTTCGCGAGACTATCGTCGAAGCGCTCGAAAAAGCGCACATCGCAGCGCTGCAGGTACGCGACGACGAGATCGTCCTTCGACGAAAACTGCCGGTACAGGCTCATCTTGTTGACGCCGGCGCGCTCGACTACTGCCTCGATGCCGACCGCGCGCACGCCCTCGCGGTAGAACAGCTCGTCGGCGGCGCGCAGCAGGTGCTCGTGGGCGCGCGCCCCGGCCGTCTGCGCGCGGGGGCGGGGCGTGCGTGCAGAGGCGGTAGACGTTTTGTCGTGGCCTTCGTGTTTCATGAGGGCATCTCGCGATCGGGGTGATTGCTTGACATGTTACCGAGCGGTAACTACTATCGCAACACACTTGTGACCGATCGGTAACAATCGAGCGATGGCGAATCGTCGCAGCGAGCGGTCATATCAACGAAAACATCGGCGTATCGAACCGGAGGCGCCGCGACAGGAGCATCAATGAACTGGGCAGCGAGGCGAATAGGCGGGCGTTTCCACTACGGTTGGCTCGTTGTGGCAGTGGTGTTTCTGGTGTTGCTGGCGGCGGCCGGCACGCGCGCGACGCCCAGCGTGATGATGGTGCCACTCGAGCATCAGTTCGGCTGGAGCCGGGCGACGATCTCGCTTGCCATCTCCGTGAACATCGCGCTCTATGGGCTGATGGGCCCGTTTGCGGCGGCGGCCATGCAGCGCTTCGGCGTGCGGCCCACGCTGCTCGCGGCGCTCGGCACGATGGCGGCGGGCGTGGCGCTTTCCGCGCTGATGACGCATCCGTGGCAGATGATCCTGATCTGGGGCGTGATGGTGGGCGGCGCCACCGGCGTAGCGGCGCTTTCGCTCTCGGCCACTGTTGTCACGCGCTGGTTCCACTCGCACCGCGGGCTTGCCATGGGCATCCTCACGGCGAGCTCGGCGACGGGCCAGCTCGTGTTCCTGCCGCTCCTCGCGGCGATCGTGGAGAAGCACGGCTGGCAGTCGGTGGTGCTCGTGGTCGCGGTGGCCGCCGCCGCGGTGCTGCCGCTCGTGTTGTTCCTGCTGCCCGAGCGGCCCGCGAGCGTGAATCTGCGTCCGTTCGGCGAGGATGAGAGCACGCCCGTAGCGCCGCCGCCGCCGCATCAAAATCCGCTGAAGATCGCGTTCGACGCACTGTTCTCGGCGAGCCGCACGCGGGACTTCTGGCTGCTCTTCTTCAGCTTCTTCATTTGCGGCGCGAGCACGAACGGCTATGTGGGCACGCACCTCATCGCCATGTGCGGCGACTACGGCATGACCGAAGTGCAGGGTGCCTCGCTGCTCGCCACGATGGGCATATTCGACCTGTTCGGCACGACGCTCTCGGGTTGGCTCTCGGACCGCTTCAACAGCCGCGTGCTGCTGTTCTGGTACTACGGGCTGCGCGGACTTTCGTTGATCTATCTGCCGCACGCGTTCGGCATCGACTTCTTCGGGCTGCCGATTTTCGCGGTGTTCTACGGCCTCGACTGGATCGCGACGGTGCCGCCTACCGTGCGCCTCGCCACTGACGTGTTCGGCAAGGAGCGCGCACCGATCGTGTTCGGCTGGGTCGTGGCGGGGCATCAACTCGGCGCGGCGTTCGCGGCGTTCGGCGCGGGCCTGTTGCGCTCGAGCCTCGGCACCTACACGGTGGCGTCGATGATTTCGGGGGGGCTGTGTCTCGTGGCGTCGTTCCTCGTGCTGCGCATCAACCGCGGGCCGCGCGCAGTGGGTGTGCAAACGGCCTGACGCGGCGCTCGCGACTTCAGCGCGCCGGTTCATACTTCGGCACATCCCGACGGGCGACGCATCAGCGTCGCCCGTTGCGTTTGAGCGTATTTCACGCGCTGCGGTTATTCTAGTGACCCCCGGGCAAGCCGCCCGCCACCCCAAGGACACACAAGGCATGACGAAGCACAAACCCGCACCGACAGCCGTGCCCATTCACGAACTCATCGCCGGCCGCTGGAGCCCGCGCGCCTATTCGAGCGAGCCGGTGAGCCGCGAGGCGCTGCACGCGGTGATCGAGGCGGCGCGCTGGGCGCCTTCGGGCTACAACCTGCAACCGTGGCGCTTTATCGTGTTCGACCGCAGCGCCGACGAAATCGCGTTCAAGCGCGCGTTCTCGACGCTCGTGCCGTTCAACCAGCAGTGGAATGCACCGGCGCCGGTGCTGATCGCCGTGACGGCGCATACGCTCAACGCGAAGGGTGAAGTGAATCGCACGGCGCAATACGATGCGGGCGCGGCGGCGATGTCGCTCGTGCTCCAGGCGCATGCGCTGGGCCTCGCTGCGCACCAGATGAGCGGTTTCGACGTGCAGGCGTTCCGCAAGGAATTCGCGCTGCCGAACGACGTGGAACCGCTGTCGATCATCTCGATCGGCCACTACGGCGAAGCCGAGAAGCTGGAGCCGGTGCTGCGCGACCGCGAAAAAGCGGAGCGCACGCGTTCGGCGATGGGCGAGATCGCCTACGAGAACGGCTGGAAGCAACCGTTCAAGGGCTGAGCCGGGCGTAGACCAACGCCCACGCGGGCTGCGGCATTTCTTCCTGAGCGAAAACGCGCGGCCCGGCCCGCGCGTTTTTTCCTTGCGGGGCCGCATCATGGGCCTGCGGTTGCCGCGCGCCGCGCTTTCGTGCTACAAAGCCGATCCCCCCGACCTTTCCTCTCTTGCGCGCGCATTCGCTGCGGCGCGCTCTTGCCATGACCAGCTTCTGCGCGATTGACTTCGGAACTTCCAATTCGGCGGTGGCGCTCCCGGCAGCGGCCGACGGCGCGATGCGCCTCGCGCCGGTGGAAGGCGCACACACCACCTTGCCCACGGCGGTGTTCTTCAACGTCGACGAACATACCCGCGAATTCGGGCGTGCGGCGCTTGCCTCCTATATCGACGGCTTCGACGGCCGGCTGATGCGCTCAATGAAGAGCATCCTCGGCTCGCCGCTCGCCGAGAGCACGACCGACCTCGGCGACGGCAGCGCGATGCCCTATACCGAGATCATCACGATCTTCCTGGAGCACCTGAAGCGCAGCGCCGAGCGTTGCTCGGGTCAGCCCATCACGCGCGCTGTGCTGGGGCGCCCCGTCTTCTTCGTCGACGAAGACCCGCGCGCCGACAAGCTCGCCCAGGACCAGCTCGAAGCGGCGGCGCGCCGCGTGGGCTTTCGCGAAATCGAATTTCAGTACGAGCCGATTGCGGCGGCGTTCGACTACGAGTCGCGCCTCGCGCAAGAGGGGCTCGTGCTCGTGGCCGACATTGGCGGGGGCACGTCGGACTTCTCGCTCGTGCGCGTGGGACCGGATCGCATGACGCGGCTCGAGCGCAAGGACGACGTGCTCGCTCACCACGGCGTGCACGTGGCAGGCACCGACTTCGACCGCCGAGTCGAACTCGCGACCATCCTGCGCGAACTGGGCTACCAGTCGCTCGACCCCGAAGGCCGCGAAGTGCCGAACCGCATCTATTTCGATCTGGCGACGTGGCACCTCATCAATACGATCTACACGCCCAAGCGCGCGACCGAGCTTAAGCTCATGCGCCATCTGTATCCCGACACGCGCCATCACGACCGGCTGATGCGCGTGGTCGACGAGCGCCTGGGCCACGCGCTCACGGCGCGCGCCGAAGAGGCGAAGATTGGCGTTTCGGCGGGCGGGGAGACGATGATCGATCTCGAAACGGTCGAAGCGGACCTGCGCCTCGCGTTCGGCGACGCGCAGCTCGTCGAGGCGGGCCGCGAGGAGACGCGGCGCATCGTGCAGGCCGCACGCGAAACGGTGCAGGCGGCGGGTGTGGCGCCCGGGCAGGTCAGCGCGCTTTACTTCACCGGCGGCTCGACCGGCCTCGCGTTCCTGACGCAGGCGCTGGCGGAGGCGTTTCCGCAGTCGCAGGCCGTGTTCGGCGACCGTCTTGCCAGCGTGGCAACGGGCCTTGGCATTCACGCGCAGCGTCTTTTCGGCTGAACCTCCAGGGGCGCTTAACCCCGTTGAAAGCCGCTCTAAAAAACGCAGGCAACAAAAAACCCCACCTTCGAGAAGAAGCGTGGGGTTTTTCGGTAAGCTTGCTAGTCAGGATCTCCGCAAAAGCGGCGTTCAGATCCTAAAAGCCGTAGCAGACCAATAAGCGCAGTACTTAGACCGGCTTGATGTTGGCAGCTTGCTTGCCCTTCGGGCCCGTGCGGACTTCGAATTGAACCTTTTGGTTCTCTTGCAGCGTCTTGAAGCCGTCAACCTTGATTTCCGAGAAGTGCGCGAACAGGTCTTCGCCGCCGCCGTCCGGAGTGATAAAGCCAAAGCCCTTAGCGTCATTGAACCACTTGACGGTACCGGTTTCCATATTACTTTCCTAAAAATGAATGAAGGCCGAAGCCCGAGAGGTGCACGAAAATCAAGGAAGGGGTATGGGACCAGCCGGAGTACCGTTGATGGGCGAACTACGAAAGACCTATTCACACTCGCCGCTTGAAATCCTGCCCGAACTTTATACGGCTAAACGCTGGGAAGGTCAACTAGGTCCCCGGGAAAGTTCGTATTTTTTTGCTACAGGGTCCAAACTGACCCTTACAAAGCTTGATAAGCAAATGACTTTTTTGTATTAGGCCGTCGTTTTTGGCGCCCTTCGGTGGTGCAACCGGTTAAACTACGCGCCGCGCTGAAGTTGCGCCTACAGGCGCAATCTTTCGTGTGGAGGTACGACAACCGCAGGAAACCCGCCCGCACAACAGACGGGATAAACGCGGTGTCGAGCTGCTCTTGAAACAGGAGAAGACGTGAAAAGTTCTATTCAACGGAACATCGGCCCGTTCGCGCTGATGTTCACCGGCCTCGGGTCGATCATCGGTTCGGGCTGGCTGTTCGGCGCGTGGAAGGCGGCGAAAATCGCAGGTCCGGCGGCCGTTTGCGCCTGGATCATCGGCGCCGTGGTCATTCTGGCCATCGCGCTCACCTACGCTGAACTCGGTGCGATGTTCCCGGAGTCGGGCGGTATGGTCCGCTACGCCCGCTACTCGCACGGCGCACTGGTGGGCTTCATCAGCGCGTGGGCAAACTGGATCGCGATTGTCTCGGTGATCCCGATCGAAGCCGAAGCCTCGATCCAGTACATGAGCACCTGGCCCTATGACTGGGCGCACGCGCTCTTCGTCGACGGGTCATTGACGCATTCAGGGCTCGGGCTCTCGGCGATTCTCGTGATCATCTACTTCATGCTCAACTATTGGGGTGTGAAGCTGTTCGCGCGTGCCAACAGCGCGATCACGATCTTCAAGTTCATCATCCCCGGTCTGACGATCATTGGCTTGATGGCTGGAAGCTTCCACCACGAGAACTTCGGCCAGACGACCGCGTTTGCGCCGTATGGCTGGTCGGCGGTGTTCACGGCGGTTGCCACCAGCGGCATCGTGTTCGCGTTCAACGGCTTCCAGAGCCCGATCAACCTCGCGGGCGAAGCGCGCAATCCGGCGAAGAGCGTGCCGTTCGCGGTCATCGGCTCGATCCTCTGCGCACTCGTCATCTACGTGCTGCTGCAGATCGCCTATATCGGCGCGGTCAATCCGGCTGACGTCGCGAAGGGCTGGAACACGTTCAACTTCAAGTCGCCGTTCGCGGAACTCGCGATCGCGCTGAACCTGAACTGGCTTGCGATCCTGCTCTACGTCGACGCGTTCGTGAGCCCGAGCGGCACCGGTACGACCTACATGGCAACGACCTCGCGCATGATCTACGCGATGGAGCGCAACAACACGATGCCGAAGATGTTCGGCAACGTGCACCCGTTCTACGGCGTGCCGCGCAACGCGATGTGGTTCAACCTGCTCGTCTCGTTCATCTTCATGTTCTTCTTCCGCGGCTGGAGTTCGCTCGCGGCGGTGATCTCGGTTGCGACGGTGATTTCGTACCTGACCGGCCCGATCAGCCTGATGGCGCTCAAGCGTGCCGCCACGGACATCGAGCGCCCGTTGAGCGTACCGTTCATGAAGGTGATCGCGCCGTTCGCATTCGTCTGTGCCTCGATGATCCTGTACTGGGCGAAATGGCCGCTGACCGGCGAAATCATTCTGCTGATGGTCGTCGCGCTGCCGGTGTACTTCTACTTCCAGGGCAAGCAGGGCTACGAAGGCTGGGGCCAGGATCTGAAGGCTGCATGGTGGCTGTGCGCGTACCTGCCGATCATGGCGCTCCTCTCACTCGTCGGCAGCAAGCAGTTCGGCGGCAGCGGTCTGCTCCCCTATGGTTGGGACATGCTGGTCGTCGCGCTCATCTCGCTCGTGTTCTATTACTGGGGCGTGAATTCGGGCTACCGCTCGCCGTACCTCGCGGAACGCCAGGAGCACGACGAAGTCCTCGAAGGTATTGGCGCGCACTAAGTATCAACTGAGCGTCGCGCAATACGAAAAGCCCGCCTGAAGCGATTCAGGCGGGCTTTTGATTTCTGAGCAAACGCGGAGCCCGTGTGTCGGCTCGCAGTGGCGGCGTTATTGCACCGCGCTGCCGAATACGTAGTTCGTCATCGCGAGCGCACGCTGGTAGGTGCCGAGCGACTGCACACCGAGCGTGTAGTCATCGTCCGCTGCGCCGAGCGCGGTAAAGACGGGCAGCAGATGCTCGTCAGTGGGGTGCATGAGCACGGCGTGCGGCGCACGCTGGCGGTAGTCGAGCAATGCGTCGATGTCGCGCGCGGCGAGATGATTCTCGAACCACTCGGTGAACTCGTCCACGCGCGGATCGGCGTCTTCCGGGCGCGCCGAGAAGTCCGCCTCGCGCAGGTTGTGCGTGATCTGGCCCGAGCCGATCACCATCACGCCTTCGTCGCGCAGCGAGCGCAGCGCGCGGCCCAGCGCGAAGTGATGTGCGGCGTTCGCGCGCGGCTGGACCGAGAGTTGAGCCACGGGCACGTCGGCCTCGGGGAACATCAGCAGCATGGGCACCCACGCGCCATGGTCGAGGCCATGCGCCTCTTCATCGACGGGAACGCCTTGCTCGCGCAACAGCGCCGCTGCGCGCTGCGCCATCTCTGGCGCGCCTGGCGCCGGGTACTGGATTTCGTAGAGCGCGCGCGGAAAGCCATAGAAGTCGTGGATCGTTTCGGGCTGCGTGGCGGTGCTCACCGTGGGGCGCATCGTGCCCCAATGCGCGGAGAGCATGAGCACCGACTGCGGACGCGGCAAATGCTGCGAGAGCGCGGTAAAGCCGCCAGAAGGCAGCGACGGGTCGATCGGCAGCGTAGGCGCACCGTGCGAGAGGAAAAGGGTAGGCGTGCGGGTGGTCATGATCGTGGGCTGGCCGCGCCGGGGCGGTCCAAAAGTATCGTATTGCGATCAATATAAGACCCAACCGTCGCGAATTAAACGGGGCGAAAGGGAATTGATTGTATCGCCGATATTGATAATCGACGTGGCGCGGAAAGATGCAGCGGGCGCTTACTCGTCGCCGCCGCGCAGCCCCGGCCACGCGGGCGAGAGGGCGGGCCCGAGCGCGAACAGGTCGAGCACGCGCGCGACCGTGTGATCGACCATCTCGTCGATCGAAGCCGGCTGGTTGTAGAAAGCCGGCAACGGCGGGAAGATCACGCCGCCCATTTCGGTCACGGCCGTCATGTTGCGCAGATGCGCGAGGTTGAACGGCGTTTCGCGCACGAGCAGCACGAGACGGCGGCGTTCCTTGAGTGTGACGTCGGCGGCGCGCGCGATCAGATTGTCGGACAGACCGTGGGCGACGCTCGCAAGCGTCTTCATCGAGCAGGGCGCGACGATCATGCCATCGGTCGCGAACGAGCCGGACGCGATGGTCGCGCCGACGTCGCGTACCGAATGCACGACGTCGGCGCGCGCGTGTAAATCGTCCTTCGTGAGCTGCAGCTCGTGCTGGATGTTGAGCCAGCCCGCGGCGGAAACGAGCAGGTGCGTTTCGACGCCGCCCAGCCGCCGCAGCGTGTCTAGCATGCGCACGCCGTAGATCGCGCCCGTGGCTCCCGTGATCGCGACGATCAGCCGGCGTTGCGGCAGGTGTGCGATAGCGGATGAGGCTTGGGAGGCGGTATTCACGTCGGGCGGGCAGGCGGGAGTCGAAGCGAAGGTGAGGCGAGGTCGAGGCGAAGTCCAGGTGCCTGGCGCCTCACGATAAGCGCCGGCGTCGCATGCCGTGCGCTCGGGGGGCGCAGGCGCAACGCGGTGCGCCCGACGCCGCCCCGTAACCGGCAATTACGCCGCGGCGAAGAGCTGCTGCAGCTCGCCGTTCTGGTACATCTCCATCATGATGTCCGAGCCGCCGATGAACTCGCCCTTCACGTAGAGCTGCGGAATGGTCGGCCAGTTCGAGAATTCCTTGATGCCCTGGCGGACCGCGTCGTCCTCGAGCACGTTGACGGTCTTGAACTGATCGACGCCGCAGGCTTTCAGGATCTGCACCGCGCGACCGGAGAAGCCGCACATCGGGAACTGCGCGTTGCCCTTCATGAAGAGGACGACAGCGTTTTCGTCGACGATCTGCTTGATGCGTTGTTGGGTGTCCATGACTGACCTTGCGATTGAATTGATGCTGAATACGTTGGATTGCAGGATGAAATGATAGCGGATTTCGCCTGAGCGGGCCGGGCGTGGCCTGCGTTGAGCGCAGTTGCGCTATTCAGCCGGCAACGGAAGACGCCCGCCGCTGATGCGCTCGATGCCGGCCAGATCGCGTTCGGAGCGCACGTCCGTGAAACCGGCGCTTTCCAGCAACGCCCGTACGGCGCCCGCCTGGTCGTAGCCGTGTTCCATCCAGAGCACGCCACCCGGCACGAGCCGGGCCGGTGCGCCCGCTACGATCGCGCGCAGGGCGGTGAGGCCGTCGGCTTCGTCGGTGAGCGCGCCGCGCGGCTCGAAGCGCAGGTCGCCTTGTTCCAGATGCGGGTCGCCGCTCGCGATGTACGGCGGATTGCTCACGATCGCCTCGAAGCGCAGCGCCGGTTCGAGCGCGTCGTACCAGCTGCCCGCGACGAACGCGAGCGGGCCGCCGGGGCGCTGCGCGTCGAGCAGCTTCGCGGCGTTGCGCGCAGCCACGTCGAGCGCGGCCGCCGAGCGGTCGACGGCCCAGACGCGCGCATCCGGCCGTGCCGAGGCGAGCGCCACCGCAATCGCGCCGCTGCCGGTGCCGAGGTCGAGCAAGCGCGGCTGGGCGATGCCTTCGAGCGCCGCGAGCGCGGTTTCCACGAGCACCTCGGTATCGGGACGCGGAATCAGCACATCGCGCGTTACGTCGAAGTCGAGACCGTAGAACTCGCGCGCGCCCACGAGCTGCGCGATCGGCTCGCCTTGCACGCGGCGCGCTTCGAGGTCGCGGTAGGCCGCGACAAAGCTCGCTTCGAGCGCCTCGTCGCCGCGCGTGATGAGCTCGGTGCGGCGCCAGCCGAGTACGTGCATCAGCAGAATGCGCGTCTCCAGCACGGGCAGCGGCGAGGTGCGCAGCAGTGCGTCAGCGGTAACGGCTTCGCTCATATCTGGCGCACGCTCAATCCGCGTCGCCCAGCGACGCAAGCTGCTCGGCCTGATGCTCGGAGACGAGCGCGCCGATCAGTTCGCCGAGATCGCCGTCCATGATCGCTTCGAGGCGATAGAGCGTGAGGTTGATACGGTGATCGGTGAGCCGCCCCTGCGGAAAATTGTAGGTGCGGATACGCTCCGAGCGGTCGCCCGAGCCCACGAGGCTCTTGCGCGTGGCCGCTTCCTTCGCATGCTGCTCCTGGTACTGCTTGTCCTTGATACGCGCGGCGAGGACCTTGAGCGCGCGGTCCTTGTTCTTGTGCTGCGAGCGGTCGTCCTGGCACTCCACGACGATGCCGGTCGGAAGGTGCGTCACGCGCACGGCCGAATCGGTCTTGTTGATGTGCTGGCCGCCCGCGCCCGAGGCGCGGAACGTGTCGATGCGCAGGTCGGCGGGATTGATCTCGACTTCGCCGATCTCGTCGGCTTCCGGCATCACCGCGACCGTGCAGGCCGACGTGTGGATGCGGCCCTGCGTTTCGGTGGCCGGAACGCGCTGCACGCGATGGCCGCCCGACTCGAACTTGAGCTTCGAGTACGCCGCCTCGCCCGCAATGCGCACGATCACTTCCTTGTAGCCGCCCAGATCCGACTCGCTCGCCGACATCATTTCGATCTGCCAGCGGTTGCGCTCCGCGTAGCGCAGATACATGCGCAGCAGGTCGCCTGCGAACAGGGCCGACTCGTCGCCGCCCGTGCCCGCGCGGATTTCGAGGAACACGTTGCGGTCGTCGTTGGGGTCCTTCGGCAGCAGCATCATCTGCAATTCGTGCTGGAGCTGCGCCATGCGCTCGCGCGCGGCTTTCACCTCTTCTTCGGCGAAGTCGCGCATCGAGGCGTCGGAGAGCAGGTCTTTCGCCGCGGCCTCGTCGTCCTTGGCCTGACGCCACTGGCCGTAGTGCTCGACTACCGGCCCCAGTTCCGCGTGCTCGCGTGTGAGCTTGCGGTACTGGTCGCGGTTCGAGGTCACGTCGGGACGGCTCAACAGGTCGTTCAGCTCGGCCAGGCGCGTAGTCAGCTGGTCGAGCTTCGATTGCATGCTCGTTTTCATCGGGCGGTGCGGAGCGGGCTCCGGATAGGACTGCGAGAAAGAAGAGGCGGGCGTGCGGCCCGATTGTGCACGGCGCGCATGGCGCGCGCCCGACAGTGAACGTCGCTAACGGTCCGATGAACCGGAAGAGTCAGAAGAGCCGGCGGAACGCGGCGAGGCGGTGACATCCGCTGCAGTCTGCGCGGCGTCGTCTGCCTTGGCCGGCTGGCCGTGGCGGTAAAAGCCGCCCATCAGTTCGATGAGCGAGTCGCGCTGATCGCCGCTCGACGTATTGAGCGCGTGCGTCGGGCCGTGGATCAGCTTGTTGGTGAGCGACTGCGACAGTGCTTCGAGCACCGCGGTTGGGTCGTCGCCGCGCGCGAGCATCTTGCGGGCGCGTTCGAGCTCGGCGCGACGCAGCGCGTCGGCCTGGGTGTGCATGTGGCGGATGACCGGCACGATGCTGCGCGAGTCGAGCCACTGCATGAAGTTCGCCACGCGCGACTCGATGATCGTCTCGGCCTGCGCGACGGCGGCCTGGCGCGAGGCATTGCCTTCGCGCACGATCGTGCCGAGATCGTCGACGGTATAGAGGAACACGTCTTCGAGCTGGGCGACTTCGGGTTCGATGTCGCGCGGCACCGCGAGGTCGACCATGAAAATAGGGCGGTGCCGACGCGCTTTCACCGCGCGCTCCACCGCGCCCAGGCCGATGATAGGCAGCGTGGACGCCGTGCACGAGACGATGATGTCGAATTCGTGCATGCGCGTAGGCAAGTCGGAGAGCGGAATGGCGCGGCCGCCGAAACGTTCGGCAACATAGCGCCCACGCTCGGCGGTGCGATTGGCGACGACCAGTTCGCGCGGCTGCTGCGCGGCGAAGTGCGCGGCGCACAGTTCGATCATTTCGCCCGCGCCGATGAAGAGCACGCGCTGGTTGGCAATCTTGTCGAAGATGCGCTGCGCGAGGCGCACGGCGGCGGCGGCCATGGAGACCGATTGGGCGCCGATCTCGGTCGTGCTGCGCACTTCCTTCGCCACGGCGAAGGTGCGTTGGAACAACTGGTTCAAATAAGTGCCGAGTGCTCCGGCCTCGGTCGCGGTACGAACCGCGGTCTTCATCTGGCCGACGATCTGCGTCTCGCCCAGCACCATCGAATCGAGCCCCGAAGCCACCCGGAACGCGTGACGCACCGCTTCGGACTGCGGCAGCGTGTAGACGTGCGGCGCCAGTTCCTCTTCGCGCAGGCCGTGATACTGCGAAAGCCAGCTCACGGCGGCGTCGCGCGAGCTTTGCGCGTCGGTCGCGCAGTAGAGCTCGGTGCGGTTACAGGTGGAGAGAATGGCGGCTTCCGGCGCGCTCAGCGAACGCTTGCCGGACCACGCTTCCTTGAACAGGGCGAGCGCGGGCTTGATCTGTTCGAGCGGAAACGCCACGCGTTCGCGCAAGGCGACGGGCGCGGTGTGGTGATTGATTCCGATCGTTAGAAGCTGCATACCATGGGGGCAAGATTTAGGCGGATATTATAACTTTTCCTCGCTTCCGACATTCACGTCGACAGAGTCCGACATTCTGGTAGGTGATATGGGGAGCCTTTCGAGCTGGTAGCCAAAGCCGTACAAAGTGGTCAAACGCCAGCCATGCTCGGGCCCAAGCTGCAATTTGCTGCGCAGCCGGGAGGCGTGCGTGTCGAGCGTGCGCGACCTAACGTCGCGGTTCAGATTCCATACGGTTTCAAGGATGCGCGCGCGCGAAACGGGGCGCGATGCGTTGGTGAAGAGCAGCAGCGCGAACCGGTATTCCTTGGGCGTGAGCGTGACGGTGTGACCCCGAAACGACACTTCATAGCGCCCGGAGTCGAAGAGGTAGTCCCCAAAGCCGTGACGGGCGCGGTTGCGTGGCCGGCGCACGCCGGCGCGGCGCAGGAGCGCGTCGATGCGCGCGAGCATTTCGGGGCCGCGCACAGGCTTCGCGATGCAGTCGTCCGCGCCGGCCTGCAGGCTTGCGACGATCTCGCTTTCATGGGGTGCGATCATCAGGGCGATGGCGGGCAGACCCGGGAGCAGCTTGCGCACCTGAGGGATGACGTCGTCAGCGCCGACGTCGCCGCACCACCATGCCGCGATCAAGAGATCGAAGGTTTCGTCTTCGAGGGTTTCGAAGAGCTGTGCGCCAAGCGGGAAGTGCTGGCATGCGTGCCCGCCCGCAATGAGCAGGCGGACGAGGGTTTCGGCCTGACGGGCGTCGGGTTCGACAAGGGCGATTCGCATACGAGAGAGTGCGGCTGGAGCGGCCCGGATGCGCTTGCCTTGCGCCATCCTGCCCCCTACACTCAACCGCTACGCGGGAAGCGCCGAGCCGACCGTTTTCCAGTTTTAAAAGAGACTAACCAAGTTACAAATGCTAGCTCTCGTGCTTCGGCAGTCCTATCAGACTTATCCGAAAACCTATAGGACAAGTCTCTGATGGGCTGGCCCGGTATTGTCATTCTTGGTCTGGTGGTGGGCTGTGCGGGATGGTGGCTCCATCCCTTGCGCCGTGCCGCACGTCACTCATTCGCGTTGGCGGCCATCGCCGGTGTGCTGGGTGCGGCGCTCGCGAACGCGGCCGGCAGTGCGACCGGGCTTTTCTACGATGGCGAATTGCTCCAGTGGCCGCTTTGCACCGCGCTCGCGCTCGTTTTCGTGGGCGTGTGCGTGGCGCTGCGCGCCCGCTGGAGCTGATCCGCACAAGCGCCCCCCCGGCTGACCACAAACCCAGATCTTCCGCATCGAATTCTTCGCAGGTGAAAACATGAACGCCCGACTCCCCGAAACCTCCTCGATTCCCGAACGCATTGCCGCACTGCGCGCCGCGATGGCGCGCGCCGGCGTGGACGCCGCCCTCGTGCCGTCCGCCGATCCGCATCTGTCCGAATACCTGCCGCGCCGCTGGCAGGGTCGCGAGTGGCTCTCGGGCTTCACCGGCTCGGTGGGCACGCTCGTGGTGACGAAGGATTTCGCGGGCGTGTGGGTCGACAGCCGTTACTGGGTGCAGGCCGAGCAGCAACTGGCCGGCACCGGCATCCAGCTCATGAAGATGATGGGCGGCCAGCAGAGCGCGCCGCACATTGACTGGCTCGCGCAGAACGTGCGCGCGGGCGGCGCCGTGGCCGTGGATGGCGCGGTGCTCGGCGTGGCCTCGGCGCGCGCGCTGGCCGACGCGCTCAAGGCGCGCGATGTCGCGCTGCGCACGGATCTCGATCTGCTCGACGATGTCTGGCAGGGCCGCCCGTCGCTGCCGCTCGAGCCCGTGTACGAGCACGTCGCGCCGCACGCCGACACGAGCCGCGCCGGCAAGCTCGAGCAAGTGCGCCGCGCGATGCAGGAGAAGGGCGCGCAGTGGCACTTCGTTTCCACGCTCGACGACCTCGCCTGGCTCTTCAACCTGCGCGGCGCGGACGTCAACTACAACCCGGTGTTCGTCGCGCACGCGCTGATCGGGCCGGACGAGGCGACGCTTTTTGTCGCCGACGGCAAGGTGAGCGAGGCGCTCGTGCAGTCGCTCGCGAAAGACAAGGTGCGCGTCGCGCCTTATGCCGAGGCCGCCGCCGCGCTCGCGGCGCTGCCCGCGAAGGCCGCGCTGCTCGTCGATCCGCGCCGCGTGACGTATGGCTTGCTGCAGGCGGTGTCGTCGGCGGTGAAGCTCGTGGAGTCGGTCAATCCGAGCACGTTCTTCAAGTCGCGCAAGACGGCCGCCGAAGCCGATCACGTGCGCGCGACCATGGAGCAGGACGGCGCGGCGCTCGCCGAATTCTTCGCGTGGTTCGAGGCGGCGCTTGGCCACGAGACCATCACCGAGCTGACCATCGACGAGAAGCTTTCCGCCGCGCGTGCGCGCCGTGCGGGCTTCAAGTCCCTCTCGTTCGCGACCATTGCGGGCTTCAACGCGAACGGCGCGATGCCGCACTACCGCGCCACGCCCGAATCGCACAGCGTGATCGAAGGCAATGGCCTCCTGCTGATCGACTCGGGCGGCCAGTACCTCGACGGCACGACGGACATCACGCGTGTCGTGCCCGTGGGCACGCCGAGCGCGGAGCAAAAGCGCGACTTCACGCTCGTGCTCAAGGGCATGATGGCGCTCTCGCGTGCGAAGTTCCCGCGCGGCATCCGCTCGCCGATGCTCGACGCCATCGCGCGCGCGCCGATCTGGGAAGCGGGTGCGGACTACGGCCACGGCACCGGCCACGGCGTGGGCTACTTCCTGAACGTGCACGAAGGCCCGCAGGTCATCTCGCACTACGCGCCGGCCGAGCCCTGGACCGCGATGGAAGAGGGCATGATCACCTCGGTCGAGCCGGGCATCTACCGGCCGGGCAAGTGGGGCGTGCGCATCGAAAATCTCGTGCTGAACCAGCGCGCCGAAACGACCGAGTTCGGCGACTTCCTCGACTTCGAGACGCTTACGCTCTGCCCGATCGACACGCGCTGCATTGACCTCGCGCTCTTGCGCGCGGACGAGCGCGAATGGCTCAATGCATACCACCAGACGGTGCGCGTGCGCGTGGCGCCGCACGTGAGCGGCGATGCGCTCGCGTGGCTCGAAAAGCGCACGCAGCCGATCTGATTCCCTCAGGTCATCAATGGGTGTTCAAGCGGAGCGCAAACGCATGGCGATCAAGGCAGTGGTGTTCGACTTCGGCGGGGTGCTCGTGGACTGGAGTCCCGAGCACCTCTATCGCAAGCTCATTCCCAACGACGATGAACGCCGCTGGTTCCTCACGAACGTCTGCAAGATGGACTGGGTGATCCGCCAGGACGGCGGCGAGCCCATCGCCATCGGCACCGAGGAACTGGTCGCGAAGTTTCCCGAACACGAGGCGCTTATCCGTGCGTTTTACGAACGCTGGCACGAGATGGTCGCCGGGCTGCTCGAGGGCGGCGTCGCCACCTTCGAGCGCCTGGAGGCGGCAGGCATGCCGATCTTCGGTCTCACGAACTGGTCGGCCGAGACGTTTCCGTGGGCGTGGGAGCGCTTCGGCATTCTGCGACGCTGCCGCGACGTCGTTGTTTCGGGCCGCGTGAAGCTCGTGAAGCCCGATCCGGCGATCTTCCACGAGATGTTCCGCCGTATCGAAGCGCAGTTGCCGGGCGTGAAGCCCGAGGAACTCGTTTTCATCGACGACAACGTGCACAACGCCGAAGCCGCCACCGCGCTCGGCTGGCACGGCGTGCATCACACGAGCAACGCCAGCACCGACGCGAAACTGCGCGAACTCGGCCTGCCGGTCTGACCAGGCTAAAGCCGGCGGCCCGCACACTATTTCGATGCAGGCGCCGGCACTGGCTGCAGCAGACTGCGCAGCGCGTCGGCGATCCCCTTCGCGGTTTGCCCGGCGCCCTGCGCCACCCCTTCGGCGCTCACGCCGAGCGCCTGCGCGAAGCCTGCGCGCAGTTCCGTGATCAAGTTTTCGTTGAGCTTGAATTTCGGATCGCGCAGGTTGCCTTCGAGCACGAAATGCAGCGTGATCTCACCCTTGTGTGCCTTCAATGCCGCTATGGCCGCGCGCGTCGGAATCGACAGGAAGGTGTCCACGGCGTCGCCGCTTTCAGCGAGTTGCAGGTTGTGCAGCGTGACCGTGCCGGGCGCGTGCAGGTGGTAGCCGCGCACGGTCGAGTTGAGATCGAGATCGAGCGTGCCGCCCGTTACATTGGCCTTTGCGCCGGCCTTTTTCAGCAGATAGGGATCGATCGTGCGCACATCCACGCCGCGCAGCGTCGTGTGGAGTTGCGAGTCCTTGCTCGCGATCTGCATCCAGCCGTTGAAGGTCATGCGTCCAGTGTGCTCCGGACCGACGACATTGCCCGTGACCGAAACGCGCGTCGGCTCCGTCAGCGCGGGCAGATGGACACTGTCGATGCTCGCTTGCGCGCGGTTCACCGTGACGCGCCACGGCGGATTGCTCACCGAGCGGTCGTAGAAGTCGAACGTGCCGTTTTCGAAGCCAATATGGTCGATGACCTTTTCCTCAGGCAGGCTGCTTTCTCCCTGCGCGCCGCTCGCATCGCTCGCGGACGTGGCGCCTTGCGTCATGGCTTCGCGCAGATTCGGCAGGATCAGGATCGTGCCGCTTTCCCGGCGCAGCACCGTCATCGTGAAGTCGCTTACGGTGACGTCGCGAATATGCACGCGGTGCGAGAGCAGCGCGCGCAGGTCGGGTGTGATCGTGATGCGCGCGGCACGCAGCGTGTCGGCAGTGGGCCAGTTGGGCGGCGGTTTCAGGCGCACGTCGATGAGTTCGACGGACGACAGATCGAACGCCACGTTCACGCTCGCGGCCGTGCCGACGGGCGCCAGCGCGCCCTCCACATACGCCTTTGCCTCGCGCTGCAGCGCGTAGAGCGTGCCGAGCGCCGCGAGCACGAGTAGCGCGACGACAATCGCCACGATGAGGGGAACACGGTTGCGCAGCGGCATCGCCATGCGGAATTCCTTTGAGGAATGGCCGGAGTTCTGGCCCGAAGTGACCCTAAGCGTAGCGGCTTTCGAGCAACCGCCATGCCGCGCGTGCTGCCAGAACGACAACGGCGGCCCGCGGGCCGCCGTTGTTTGCTATCGATCCAGCACGCTTAGCGGCTGATCGGCTTGTAGCGCAGACGCTTCGGACGCGCGGCTTCTTCGCCGAGACGCTTGATCTTGTCGGCCTCGTACTCCTGATAGTTGCCGTCGAAGAACGTGACCTGCGAGTCGCCTTCGAACGCGAGGATGTGCGTGGCGATACGATCGAGGAACCAGCGATCGTGCGAAATCACCATGACCGAGCCCGCGAATTCGAGCAGGGCGTCTTCGAGCGCGCGCAGCGTTTCGACGTCGAGGTCGTTCGACGGTTCGTCGAGCAGCAGGACATTGCCGCCCGAAATGAGCGTCTTGGCCAGATGCAGACGGCCACGCTCGCCGCCCGACAGGTTGCCGACGATCTTCTGCTGATCGCCGCCCTTGAAGTTGAAGCGGCCGATGTACGCGCGCGAAGGCGTTTCGTACTTGCCAACCGTCAGCACGTCGGCGCCGCCCGAAACCGCTTCGAACACGGTCTTGTCGCCTTCGAGCGCGTCGCGGCTTTGATCGACGTAAGCGAGCTTGACCGTCGGGCCTTGCACGATCTCGCCCGAATCCGGCTGTTCCTTGCCCGTGAGCATGCGGAAGAGCGTCGACTTACCGGCGCCGTTCGGCCCGATGATGCCGACGATCGCGCCCGCGGGAATCTTGAAGCTCAGATCGTCGATGAGCAGACGGTCGCCGTAAGACTTGCTGACGTTCTTGAACTCGATGACTTCGTTGCCCAGACGCTCGCCCGCCGGAATGAAGATTTCCTGCGTTTCGTTGCGCTTCTGGTAATCCGAGCTCGACAGTTCCTCGAAGCGGGCGATACGCGCCTTCGACTTCGCCTGACGGCCCTTCGGGTTCTGGCGCACCCACTCCAGTTCCTTCTTGATCGCCTTCTGGCGTGCCGATTCCGTCGCTTCTTCCTGCTTCAGGCGCTCTTCCTTCTGGTCGAGCCAGCTGGAGTAGTTGCCCTTCCAGGGAATGCCGTGGCCGCGGTCGAGTTCGAGAATCCACTCGGCGGCGTTGTCGAGGAAGTAGCGATCATGGGTCACGGCGACCACGGTGCCGGGGAAGCGCGTGAGGAACTGTTCCAGCCACTCGACCGATTCGGCGTCGAGGTGGTTGGTCGGCTCGTCGAGCAGCAGCATGTCGGGCTTTTCGAGCAGCAGCTTGCACAGCGCCACGCGGCGCTTTTCACCGCCCGACAGATTGCCGATCTTCGCGTCCCAGGCCGGCAGGCGCAGGGCGTCAGCGGCGATTTCGATCTGCTGTTCCGCGCTGCCGTCGGTGGTCGCGAGGATCGCCTCGTACTTCGCCTGCTCGGCGGCGAGGGCGTCGAAGTCGGCGTCCGGTTCCGCGTAGGCGGCGTAAATCTCGTCGAGCTTCTTCTGCGCGTTGAACACGTCGCCGAGACCCTCTTCGACCGCTTCGCGCACGGTCTTTTCCGGGTCGAGTTGCGGTTCCTGCGGCAGATAGCCGATGTTGAGGTTGGGCATCGGCGTGGCTTCGCCTTCGATGTCCTTGTCGACGCCGGCCATGATCTTGATGAGCGTGGACTTGCCCGAGCCGTTCAGGCCGAGCAGGCCGATCTTCGCGCCGGGGAAGAACGACAGCGAGATGTCCTTCAGGATCTGGCGCTTGGGCGGCACGATCTTGCCGACCCGGTTCATGGTGAAGACGTATTGGGCCATGAGAGTGTCTTTGGAAACGGGAAAAAGGGGCGGAAGTATGTCTCGAACGCGGCGTGCGCCGCGTCGGAACCGCGAATTGGGGTGACGCGCAAAGCGCTATTGTACGGGGCGCGGGCGGCGGGGGAGTGACGCTTGCCTGCCGTCGGCCTCTCACGCGCTCAGCCGTAAAAAAGCCCGCTCACGAGCGGGCTTTTTCGGCATCGCCTCGCAACGTCGCTTACACGTTGAACAGGAAGTTCATCACGTCGCCGTCGTGCACGACGTATTCCTTGCCTTCGGCACGCATCTTGCCGGCTTCCTTCGCGCCGGTTTCGCCCTTGTACTGGACGTAGTCAGCGAACGCGATGGTCTGCGCGCGGATGAAGCCGCGCTCGAAGTCGGTGTGGATCGCGCCGGCGGCTTGCGGCGCCGTATC
Organism: Paraburkholderia acidiphila; assembly: GCF_009789655.1. Taxonomy (GTDB): domain Bacteria; phylum Pseudomonadota; class Gammaproteobacteria; order Burkholderiales; family Burkholderiaceae; genus Paraburkholderia; species Paraburkholderia acidiphila. The sequence continues at coordinate 2,779,940 of NZ_CP046909.1, read as the reverse complement.
GCCGATATGGATCGTCCACGCGCGCACCTCCTTCACGCCAGCCGTGAAATACGTTTGCAGGCCGAGCAGCTTGAAGCCCGCGCGGATCACGCGGTCGAGGCCCGGCTCTTCCATGCCCATGTCGGCGAGGAACGCGATCTTGTCTTCGTCGTCGAGGTCGGCGATTTCCGCTTCGATCGCCGCGCACACGGCCACGACCGGTGCGCCTTCGGCGTCGGCGTGCTTGCGCACGGCGTCGAGGTGCGGGTTGTTTTCGAAGCCGTCTTCCTTCACGTTCGCGACGTACATCGTCTTCTTCGCGGTGATCAGGCAGAACGGCTTGAGCAGCGCCTGCTCGTCTTCGTTCAGGTCGAGCGCGCGCACGGGCTTCGCCTGGTCGAGTTGCGTGCGCACCTTTTCCAGCACGGCCACGAGCTTCGCCGCTTCCTTGTCGTTGCCCGACTTGGCGGCCTTCGAGTAGCGCGTGAGCGCCTTTTCGACGGTGCCGAGGTCGGCGAGCGCGAGTTCGGTGTTGATGACTTCAATGTCGGAGATCGGATCGACCTTGCCCGCCACGTGGATCACGTTTTCGTCCTCGAAGCAGCGCACGACGTGCGTGATCGCATCGGTTTCGCGGATGTTGGCGAGGAACTGGTTGCCCAGGCCTTCACCCTTGCTCGCGCCCGCGACCAGACCCGCGATGTCGACGAACTCGACCACGGCCGGCACGACGCGCTCGGGCTTGACGATGTCGGAGAGCGCTTTCAGGCGGGGATCCGGCACTTCGACCACGCCGACGTTCGGCTCGATGGTGCAGAACGGGTAGTTCTCGGCCGCGATGCCGGCTTTGGTCAGCGCGTTGAAGAGGGTGGACTTGCCGACGTTAGGCAAGCCGACGATGCCGCATTGGAGGCTCATGAAAATCTCTGCATGTCAGGTGGTGACGTGCGGCTCGCCGCGCGCGGAGCGCCCGGGGCCGGGCGTCTCGCGAAAGCGGGAGCGGCGGGCGGGGCGGCGCAGGTGGCACGTCGGGGGGCGTGATACCGGTCAGGCGGAGTCACGAAAACCGTAATTGTAACCTCGTCCGGGGGAGGCTTTGCCGCGGGCGTCTGCGTGCCCCTGGTCTGCCGATCTGCGGAGACTTGCTGCGTCGCAACATCCGCGCCCTTCCGGCCCTGTCAGACAAGCACCCGCGGCTATAATGCGCGCATGACAGCAAGCAACCAGACCTTTGATGTCGCCGTGATCGGCGGCGGGCTCGTCGGCAAATCGGCGGCGCTCGCGCTGACCCAGGGCGGCCTGCGCGTGGCGCTGCTCGCGCAGCCGTGCGCGCCGCTGCCCGCGGGCGCCGCGTTCGACGCGCGCGTGTACGCCTTCTCGCGCAGCTCGCAGGCGCTGTTCGAGCGGCTGCGGGTCTGGCAGGCCGCCGACGCCGCGCGCCTGACGCCCGTCTACGACATGCGCGTGTTCGGCGACGCCGCGGCGGAGTTGCATTTCTCGGCGTACCAGGCGTCGGTTGCGCAACTCGCGTGGATTGCCGAGTCGTCGGTCATCGAGCGCGCGCTCGACGCCGCGCTGCATTTCCAGCCCAATCTCGCGTGGATCGATTCGCGTGCTGAGACGCTCGACGTGAAACCCGACGCGGCCGTGATCGGCCTCGCCAATGGCCGCACGATCGAAGCCGACCTCGCGATCGGCGCGGACGGCGCGCATTCGTGGGTGCGCGCGCAGATCGGCTCGAAGGTCGAGCGGCGCGATTACCGTCAAACCGGCGTGGTCGCCAATTTCCGCGCGCAAAAGCCGCACGGCGAAACGGCGTACCAATGGTTCCGCGAGGGTGAGATCGTCGCGTTGCTGCCGCTGCCGGATCAGCACGTGTCGCTCGTGTGGTCGGCACAGACCGAACACGCCGATGCGCTTCTGAAGCTCGAACCGGAGCAGCTTGCCGCTGAAGTCGAGCGCGTTTCGCAAAGCCAGCTGGGTGCGCTCGAATGCGTCACGCCTGCGCGCGGGTTCCCGCTTTCGCTGCAAACCGTGGATCGGCTCGTTGCGCCGCGCGTCGCTCTCGTGGGGGACGCCGCGCATCTGATTCACCCGCTTGCGGGCCAGGGCGTGAACCTCGGCTTGCGCGACGTCGCCGCGCTCGTCGACGTCATCACGAAGAAAGAGGCGTTCCGCGATCTCGGCGACATCGTGCTGCTGCGCCGCTACGAACGCGGCCGCCGCGAGGACATCCAGAAGCTCGTCGTCGCGACCGACGGCCTGCAGCGGCTCTTCTCGTTCCCCGGCACGCTGGCGCGCGCGGTGCGCAACACGGGCATGGCGTTGGTGGGCGCGCAGCCGCTGCTCAAGCGCTGGCTCGTGGCCACGGCGCTCGGCTAATATCGTCGGGCTTTACGGCTCATTTGCCGCTCATTGACACGTCAAGCAGGCATTTCGGTTGCTTGAGGCCTGTGCAGCTTAGAATGGGCGTATTGGCCGCGCCCGCAGCACATGCCGCCCCGGCCATTCAACGGAACTCTGCGCGCGTCGCCTCTGCGCGGCGCGCCCGAATCAGGAATGCATCCCATGCAAACGCGTATTCGATTTGCCGCGCTCGTGATCGCGGTAGCCACCTCGGCGCTCGGCTGCTCGGCCCAGGCCGACCAGACCACCGACAAGATCCGCTCGGCGCTGCAGACGCGCCTCGGCATCGACGCCAGCGACATCAAGGGCATCACCAAGGCGCCCATGGCGGGCCTGTACGAGATCAACCTCGGCACGCAGATCGTCTACAGCGACGCCAACGGCGACTACGTGCTCAACGGCGAACTCATCGACACCAAGGCGCACCGCAATCTCACCGAGGCGCGCCTGAACGAAATCAACAAGGTCGATTTCGCGAAGCTGCCGTTCGAAAACGCGGTCAAGGTCGTGAAGGGCGACGGCAAGCGCAAGATGGCCGTGTTCTCCGACCCGAACTGCCCGTACTGCCATCAGCTCGAAAACACGCTGAAGTCCGTGGACAACGTCACGGTCTACACCTTCCTGTATCCGGTGCTCTCGCCGGATTCGACGGCCAAGGCCAAGCAGATATGGTGCTCGACCGACCGCGCGAAGGCATGGGAGTCGTGGATGGTGGACCGCAAGGCGCCCACGGCAGCCGGCACGTGCGACACGGCCGCCATCGACAGCAATCTCGCGCTCGGCCAGAAGATGAACGTGACCGGCACGCCCACAGTGATCCTCGCCGACGGCACGCGCCTGCCCGGCGCGGTCAGCGCCGACCGGCTCGAACGCGGACTGAACGGCGCGCATTGACGCCTCGCCCGAACCCGCCGGCCGCTTTCGCGGCCGGTGCTTTATTTGCCCGGCGGTTTTTGTCCGCTCGTGAGCGCCGGGCATACTGAAATTGCATTTCGCGTCTGCTGACCGAATCTCTCACCGATCCCGCCGATGAAGCCGATCCGATACACCATCGCCCCGAAGAATCCCGCCGCGCATCTGTTCGAGGTGACGCTCACCGTGGAAGAGCCTGCGCCGGACGGTCAACGCTTCATGCTGCCCGTTTGGATTCCGGGCAGCTACATGGTGCGCGAGTTCGCGCGCAACATCGTTACGCTGCGCGCCTTCAACGACGCAGGCCGCAAGGTGCGCGTGACGAAGACCGACAAGCACTCGTGGCAGGCCGCGCCGGTGAAGGGCGCGCTCACGCTGCGCTACGAGGTCTACGCGTGGGATATGTCGGTGCGCGCGGCGCACCTCGACGACACGGTGGGTTTCTTCAACGGCACGAGCGTGTTTCTCGCGGCGCTCGGCCATGAGGAGGCGCAGCATGCGGTCGATATCCAGCGTCCGGACGGGCACGCGTATCGCCACTGGCGCGTGGGTACGGCGCTCGCGGAAGCGCGCGGCACCAAGCGCTATGGTTTCGGCGAGTACACGGCCGCGAATTACGACGAACTGATCGATCATCCGGTGACGCTCGGCGAGTTCACGCTCGCGAGCTTCAAGGCGCACGGCGTGCCGCACGACATCGTGATCGCGGGCCGCGTGGTCGCGCTCGACACCGAGCGTCTTGCCGCCGACCTGAAGAAGATCTGCGAGGCGCAAATCGCGCTCTTCGAGCCGCGCACGAAGCGCGCGCCGATGGAGCGCTACGTGTTCATGACGCAAGCCGTGAGCGACGGTTACGGCGGCCTCGAGCATCGCGCTTCGACGGCGCTTATCTGCAATCGCACGGATCTGCCGGTGAAGGGCAAGCCGGAGACGTCGGACGGCTATCGCACCTATCTCGGCCTGTGCAGCCACGAGTACTTCCACACCTGGAACGTGAAGCGCATCAAGCCAGCGGCGTTCGTGCCGTACGACCTGACGCGCGAGGACTACACCTCGCTCTTGTGGCTGTTCGAAGGCTTCACGTCGTACTACGACGACCTCATGCTCGTGCGCAGCGGGCTCATTTCCGCAGACGAATACTTCGGCCTCCTCGGCAAGACGATCGCGGGCGTGCTGCGCGGCACGGGGCGCCTGAAGCAGAGCGTCGCGGAAAGCTCGTTCGACGCGTGGGTGAAGTACTACCGCCAGGACGAGAACGCGTCGAATGCGATCGTGAGTTATTACACGAAGGGCTCGCTCGTGGCGTTGGCGTTCGATTTGTCGATTCGCGCGCAGACGAATGGCCGCAAATCGCTCGACGACGTCATGCGCCTCCTGTGGCAGCGCTATGGTCGCGACTTCTATCGCGGCAAGCCGGTGGGCGTGGGCGAGGACGACGTCGAGGCGCTGATTGCCGAGGCGACGGGCGTGGAACTGGGCGCGCTCTTTAGCGACGCCGTGCGCGGCACGCGCGACCTGCCGCTCGCGGCGCTGTTCGAGCCGTTCGGCGTGACGCTCGAAGGGGAGCCGGAGCGCGGCGCCAAGCCTTCGCTTGGCGCACGGCTGCGTGGCGGCGCGGATGCGACGCTCGCCGTGGTCTACGAAGGCGGCGCGGCGCAGAAGGCAGGACTTTCTGCCGGCGACGCGCTCGTCGCGCTCGACGGTCTGCGCGTGACGGGCTCGAACCTCGACGCACTGCTTTCGCGCTACCAGCCGGGCACGAAGGTCGAGATCCACGCATTCCGCCGCGACGAGCTTCGCGTGGCGCGTCTGACCCTCGATGCGCCCGAAGTCGCGCGCTACAAGCTCGCCGCCGCCGACAAGCGCACGCCCGCACGCGGTTTGCGCGAGCGCTGGCTGGCGGCGTAACGCGCTCGGCGGCACCGGAAACGGCGTGGGCGCATTGCCCCACGCCGTTTTTTCATGCCGGGGATTGTTCTATCACTGCAACAATCCGTCATCGGCGGACTACTTTTTCGGGGCGCGGTAAAAAAACACAATGCCTTCACTCGCGCAACGTTGCGCAACTGAGACCCGAAGGAGCCACCATGACCACGATCCTGCAAATCAATTCCGCCGCCCGCTCGCAAGGCGCCCAGTCGACGCTGCTCGTCAACGAACTGACGGCCAGGCTGCACCAAGCGAATCCGGGCGCGCAAGTCGTTACGCGCAACCTGCAAGCCGATCCGCTGCCGCACCTCGACGACGCCGTGCTCGGCGCGTTCTTCACGCCGGCCGAGCAGCGCACGCCGGAGCAGCAGGCCATCGCCGCACGCAGCGAAGCGCTGATCGCGGAACTGCAGGCAGCGGACGTGATCGTGATCGGCGCGCCGATGTACAACTTCGGCGTGTCGTCGCAGCTCAAGACGTACTTCGACTGGATCGCTCGTGCCGGCATCACGTTCCGCTACACCGCGAACGGCCCCGAAGGTCTCGTGAACGGCAAGAAGGTGCACGTGGTTTCGGCGCGCGGCGGCAAGTATCAAGGCACGCCGCACGACAGCCAGACGCCGTACCTGAAGTCGTTCCTCGGCTTCCTCGGCATGACCGACGTGAACTTCATCTACGCCGAAGGCCTGAACATGGGCCCGGACGCAGCCAGCGCAGCGCTCGCAGGCGCGCGTGAAGCGATTGCGGCGGCGTAAAGTTTGACGGCTGTAAAAGCAAAAACGCCACGAGAGCGATCTCGTGGCGTTTTTTCATTGTGTGTCGCGGTGCGTCGCGAGGCTTAGGCAAGCACGAGGCCTTCCTCCGGCAGACGCCAGTCGATCGGCTGGCGGCCTTGCGCTTGCAGATACGCGTTGGCCTGCGCGAAATGCCCGCAGCCGAGAAAGCCGCGATGCGCGGAAAGCGGCGACGGATGCGGCGCTTCCAGCACGCAATGCGCACCCGAAAGCAGCGCGCGCTTGTTCTGCGCGTGCGCGCCCCACAGCATGAACACGAGATGTTCGTGGCGTGCGGCGAGTTGCTGGATCAGCGTGTCGGTGCAGCGTTCCCAGCCGCGCTTCGCGTGGCTCGCGGCGCTGGCGCGCTCGACGGTGAGCACCGTATTCAGCAGCAGCACGCCCTGGCGCGCCCAGGCATCGAGGCAGCCGTGCGCGGGCGCCTGAATGCCGAGGCTCGCTGCAATCTCCTTGAAGATGTTGCGCAGCGAAGGCGGTGGCCGCACCGAGGGCGGCACCGAGAACGCCAGGCCGTGCGCCTGCGGCGTGCCCCGATCGTCCCCGTGATACGGGTCCTGGCCGAGGATCACGACCTTCACCTCGTCGGGCGAGGTGAGGCGCAGCGCGCGGAACACATCGGCGGGATAGACCGTCTTGCCGGCGGCGCGCTCGTCATCGACGAAGCGGCACAACGGCGCGTAGGCGTCGCTCGCGATGAAAGGCGCGAGCAATTCGCGCCAGGCGGCGGGCAGTGCGTCGAACTGATCTTCGAGTCGCGTGGTGTCGATGGCGGCCTGCGGCGCGGCGGGTGGGCTGGACATGTCGGATGCGGGCGTATTGGCAATCGTCGCGGCGTGCGTGCGGGCGGGCGCAGGGAATTCGTCGGCGTCGAACAGCGAGAAGATCGTGATCTGACGCGGATCGATTTCGGGCAGCGGCGGATCGTCGAGCGTGGCTTGCGCCGCGCCGGGTAGATCGTCGTCGAACAGCGACGCTTGCACCGGCATCGCGACGCGCGGGCGTTTCGTGGAGGTCATGGGCGGCAAGTGTCGCAGCAAATGCCCAGCGATTCAATCCGGCGCGAGCGCGGCCGGGCGGGCTTTTGCGGCTTCGGCGCTGATGTTGCAACTAACAGCGCTTTTTGTGCGACTTTGCGCGGCGCTTCAAGACGGCGCCGCGTCGTCCTCAGCCTTCGCGCAGCTTATATCCGCGCTGGGCCTTGCTGATGTCGTCCGGCGCGAGGCCTGGGAGCCCCTTCGCGAGTTCTGCCGCGAGCGTGTGCAATGCCGCTTCGTCGCCCGCCTTCAGTTCGAGCTCGATTTCGCAGATCGGCGCGCGGCGCGTTTCACCGTTCACGTTCGCGGTGACTTCGCCCTGATCGATGGCCGCTTCCACCTGCGCGCCGTCGACGTCGAGCGTCCACAGCGTGCGCGTGAAGTCGGTGCGAAAGAGCGGGATCAGGTTCGCAGCGGCAGCCGAGAGCGCCGTCGACACACCGGCCTCATCGCACTCATGCAGCAGCCTGTCGATTTCGAGCGCCTCGCCGGCCACCGGCATTTCCCACTCGTGCCGCGCGTGCAGCCCGTTTTGCGCCACGCCCACGGTCTTGAACGTCTGCAGCCAGCCTTCGGGCGCGCGGCGCAGACGCAACGCGCTCCTGGCGCGCGCGAGCGCGAGCGCCGGCGTGTCGAAGTAGACGTTTTCGAGTCTGATGGCGTGACCGGGCTTGCCGGCGCGCGTCTCGAAGAGACGCAGCGCCGCGTCCACCTGGCCGCGCGGCAGCGCGAGCTTGATTTCGCGTTCGATACCCATCGCTGTGCGATCAGAAGAACATGCGGGCGAGTTCCGCGCCCGGATGTTCGGCGCGCATGAATGCTTCGCCCACGAGGAATGTGTGCACGGAAAGCGCGCGCATCTTCTCGACATCGGCGCGCGAGAGAATGCCCGACTCGGTCACGACGATGCGGTCTTCTGGCACATCGTCGAGCATGCCGATGGTCGTATCGAGCGTGGTTTCGAACGTGCGCAGATTGCGGTTGTTGATGCCGATGAGCGGCGTCTTCAGCGTGAGCGCGTGCTTGAGTTCTTCGCGGTCGTGCACTTCGACGAGCACCGCGAGGCCGAGCGAATGCGCAAGCGCTTCGAGGTCGCGCATTTCACCCGGCTCGAGCGCGGCGGCGATCAGCAGGATCGCGTCGGCGCCCATCGCGCGTGCTTCGACGATCTGGTACGGATCGACGATGAAGTCCTTGCGCAGCACCGGCAGATTGCACGCGGCGCGCGCGGCTTCGAGGTACGCGGCACTACCCTGGAAGAACTGCACGTCGGTGAGCACGGAAAGACAGGCCGCGCCGCCTTCAGCGTACGAGCGCGCAATTTCGGCGGGCTGGAAGTTTTCGCGCAGCACGCCTTTGGACGGACTTGCCTTCTTCACTTCGGCGATCACGGCCGCCTCGCCGTTGTCGTGCTTCGCGCGCAAGGCGCCGACGAAATCGCGCAAGTCACGCGTGCTGGCCGCGAGACGCAATTCTTCGAGCGGGGCGCTTTGCTCGGCGGCGCGCACTTCTTCGCGCTTGACCGCAATGATCTTTTCGAGGATGTCACTCATGATGTTCGGAGGCAAAAAACGGTGCTGGATCAGCGTTTGAACTGTTGCGTGAAGCGTACCAGTTCGTCGACTTTGGCGCGCGCGCGGCCGCTGGCGAGGGTTTCACGCGCAAGCGCGATGCCTTCGGCGATCGAGTCGGCCACGTTCGCCGAGTAGAGCGCAGTGCCAGCATTCAGTGCGACGATCTCGCGCGCGGTGCCTGCTTCGTTCGAGAGCGCGCCGAGCAGCATCGCTTTCGATTCGTCGGCGTTTTCGACCTTGAGCGAACGGTTCGAAACCATCTGCATGCCGAAGTCTTCGGGGTGGATTTCGTACTCGCGAATCTGGCCGTCCTTCAATTCGCCCACGAGCGTAGCCGCGCCCAGCGACACCTCGTCCATGCCGTCCTTGCCGTACACGACGCACACGTGCTTCGCGCCCAGACGCTCCATCACGCGCACCTGAATGCCGACGAGATCCGGATGAAACACGCCCATCAGCTGATTCGGCGCGCCGGCCGGATTCGTGAGCGGCCCGAGGATGTTGAAGATCGTGCGCACGCCAAGCTCGCGGCGCACGGCGGCAATGTTCTTCATCGCGGGATGATGATTGGGCGCGAACATGAAGCCCATGCCCGTTTCGGCGATCGACGCGGCCACCTGGTCCGGCTGCAGGTCGATGTTCACGCCGAGTGCTTCGAGCACATCCGCGCTGCCCGACTTGCTCGATACGCCCCGGTTGCCGTGCTTGGCAACCTTCGCGCCCGCCGCGGCGGCGACGAACATCGAAGCCGTGGAGATATTGAAGGTGTGCGAACCATCGCCGCCCGTGCCGACGATGTCGATGAAGTTCGAGTTGTCCTTCACCTCGACGTGATTCGCGAACTCGCGCATCACGGTCGCCGCTGCGGTGATCTCGCCGATGGTTTCCTTCTTCACGCGCAGGCCGGTGATGATGGCGGCCGAAAGCACGGGCGAAAGCTCGCCGCGCATGATGAGGCGCATGAGGTGGAGCATCTCGTCGTGAAAAATCTCACGATGCTCGATCGTGCGTTGGAGCGCTTCCTGCGGGGTAATCATGGTGTTTGGCCTCCGGGTTAAGCGCTCTTGGTTTGCTTCAGGAAGTTCTCGAACAACGCGTGGCCATGCTCCGAGAGAATCGATTCCGGATGGAACTGCACGCCTTCGACCGCAAGGTCGCGGTGACGCACACCCATGATTTCGCCGTCGTCGGTCCACGCCGACACTTCGAGGCAATCGGGCAGCGACTCGCGCTCGATCGCCAGCGAGTGATAGCGCGTGACGTTGAAGTGCTTCGGCAGATCGGCGAACACGCCTTTGCAGTCGGTTTCGATCTGGCTCACCTTGCCGTGCATGATGGTCTTCGCACGCACGACGCGGCCGCCGAACGCTTCACCAATGGCCTGATGACCCAGGCAGACGCCGAGAATCGGCGTTTTGCCCGCGAATTCGCGCAGCACGTCGAGCGTGATGCCCGCGTGCTGCGGGTTGCTCGGTCCCGGCGACAGGCAGATGCGCGCGGGGTTGAGCTTGCGGATTTCGTCGATGGTGATTTCGTCGTTGCGGTACGTATGAACGTCTTCGCCGAGCTCGCCGAAGTACTGGACGATGTTGTAGGTAAACGAATCGTAGTTGTCGATCATGAGCAACATGGTCTTTTCTCCGCTCAGAAGTCGCTGTCGAGGCCGTCTTGCACCTGCTCGGCGGCGCGCAGCACGGCGCGCGCCTTGTTCTCGGTTTCCTGCCATTCGGACTCGGGCACCGAATCCGCTACCACGCCCGCGGCGGCCTGCACATACAGATTGCCGTTGTGGATGAGGCCGGTGCGGATCGCGATGGCGAGGTCCATTTCGCCGTTGAACGAGAGATAGCCCACTGCACCGCCGTAAAGGCCGCGCTTCACCGGTTCGAGCTCGTCGATCAGCTCCATCGCGCGCACCTTCGGCGCACCCGAGAGCGTGCCGGCCGGGAACGTGGCGCGTAGCACGTCGAAGTTGTTCATGCCGGGCTTGAGTTTGCCTTCCACCGAACTCACGATGTGCTGCACGTGCGAGTACTTTTCGATGACCATCTTGTCGGTCACGGTCACGGAGCCGATCTCGGCGATGCGGCCCACGTCGTTGCGCGCGAGGTCGATCAGCATGACGTGCTCGGCGATTTCCTTCGGGTCGTTGAGCAGTTCGGTCGCGAGTTCGGCGTCGCGCTCGGGCGTGTTGCCGCGCGGACGCGTACCCGCGAGCGGACGGATCGTCACGATACGGTCCTCGCCGCGCTTTTCCTGGCGCACGAGAATCTCGGGCGACGCGCCCACCACGTGGAATTCGCCAAAGTTGTAGTAGTACATATACGGCGACGGGTTCAGCGAACGCAGCGCGCGGTAGAGCGAAAGCGGATTGTCGCGATACGGCTTCGTGAGGCGCTGGCCCACCTGAACCTGCATCAGTTCGCCCGCGGCGATGTATTCCTTCGCCTTGCGCACAGCGGCGAGGTAATCGTCCTTCTTGAATTCGCGGAACGTTTCGGTACGCACGCTCGCGCTCGTCACCGGCGGTTGAACCGTGGTGCGCAGGCGCTGCTTGAGTTCGCGCAGGCGATGTTTCGCCTTGGTGTACGCCTCGGGCGTTTGCGGATCGGCGTAGACGATCAGGTAGAGCTTGCCCGCGAGATTGTCGATCACGGCGACTTCTTCGGTCAGCAGCAACTGGATGTCGGGCAGGCCGAGATCGTCGGTCGGGCAGGTGTCGGCGAGCTTCTTCTCGATGTAGCGCACCGCGTCGTAGCCGAAGTAGCCCGCGAGGCCGCCGCAGAAGCGCGGCAAGCCCGGACGCTGCGCGACCTTGAAGCGCGCCTGGTATTTCGCGATGAATTCGAGCGGATCTTCGTGATGCGTTTCGATCACCTGGCCGTCGCGCACGACTTCCGACACGCCATTGCGCGTACGGATCAGCGAGCGCGCGGGGAGGCCGATGAACGAGTAGCGCCCGAAGCGCTCGCCGCCCACCACGGACTCCAGCAGGAAAGAGTTGGCGCCGCCGCGCTCGGGCTGCGCGAGCTTGAGGTACAGCGAGAGCGGCGTTTCGAGATCGGCGAGCGCTTCGGCGATCAGCGGGATGCGGTTGTAGCCCTCGTTGGCGAGGGACTGAAATTCGAGTTCGGTCATGTTCCGATCCTGTTCGTGCTGCCGGTCGCGGCGGGTGCGGGCCCAGTGCGGCTCAAAACGGGGCGCGCGGTAAGCGCGAGGCGTTTGTTTTTGAGTGCTAGATGGCCGCTGGCGCTCGCTCGTGCGGCCCGATGAACGCTTTGAAGCGCCTGCCGGGCCGGCGTGCAGTACATCGACGGAAGGTGAGGCGTAGCCGCTCGCGCCTCGCGCACGTCGCCGCGAACGGCGAAACAACACGCAAGGACAACGAAAGCCCAAGGCCAGACGAGCCGACGGGTTACTGCAACAGTTTAGAGTCGAGACACGCGCGAGTGCGCAGCGAAGTAAAAAACGGTGCTGAAGAAGGGCTTGCGCGCGACTTCAGCGAACCTCGGGTGAGGTTAGCGCGACCAGCGACGCCAGGGCCAGGCTCCCCGGTCGATCGTGCTCAGACTCCGTTTTTTATTCAGAAACATGAGGATAGTTGACGTTCAGTTGAGAACTTAAGTCAGATCATTGTGCGCTGCGACCGCCTTGGCGGCGTCGAGCAGCGAGGCAACTATACCATCCGATTCAATTTTTTGTACAGGTTGGCCGTGGTTGTAGCCGTAGGGCACCGTGAGCGTGGCCATGCCGGCTGCGCGGCCCGCAATCGCATCGTTCTCCGAATCGCCGATCGCCACCGCCGCTGCGGGCGTCACGCCGAGGCGCTCGCACGCCGTGAGCATCGGCAGCGGGTCGGGCTTCTTCTTCGCCAGGCTGTCGCCGCCGATCACCACTTCGAAGTACTGCGCAAGGCCGTATTGCTGCAAAAGTTCAACGGCGAAACGGTGCGGCTTGTTGGTCACGCACGCGAGCTTGATGCCCTGGCCGCGCAGCGCAGCCAGGCCCGCTTCGACCTCCGGGTACAGATGCGTGTGGCGCCCGTTGATCTTCGCGTACTCGTCCTGGTAAAGCGCGAGCGCTTCGTCGAAGCGCGCCTCCACGTTGTCGGCCGCGAAGCGCGGCGCGAGCACGCTGCGGATCAGATGCTCCGAGCCCTTGCCGACGTAGCCCATCACTTCCTCGCGCGTGGTTTCCTCGGCGTCGAGCTGCGCGAGCATGCCGTTCAGGCCGGCGGCGAAGTCGTCGGCGGTGTCGACCATCGTGCCGTCCAGGTCGATCAGCGCCGCCTCGATGCGCGGCGCGGTGAATTTGACGGGGGCGTTCATTTCGCGGTGGCGGCGTTGGCAACGCTTGCGAGCTGCGCGCGCATTTCGTCGATCACGGTCTTGTAATCATGCTTGCCGAAGATCGCCGAGCCCGCCACGAAGGTGTCTGCGCCAGCCGCCGCGATTTCAGCGATGTTATCCACCTTCACGCCGCCGTCCACTTCGAGGTGAATTTCGCGGCCCGTGCGCGCCGTGTAGGCGTCGATCTTCGCGCGCGCCTCGCGTAGCTTGTTGAGCGCCTCGGGAATGAACGACTGGCCGCCGAAGCCAGGATTCACCGACATGATGAGCACGAGGTCGAGCTTGTCCATCACATGATCGAGATAGTTCAGCGGCGTGGCCGGGTTGAACACGAGGCCCGCCTTGCAGCCGTGGTCGCGGATCAGCGAGAGCGTGCGGTCGATATGGTCCGAGCCTTCCGGGTGGAAGCTGATGAGGTTCGCGCCGGCCTTGGCGAAGTCGGGCACGATGCGGTCGACCGGACGCACCATCAGATGCACGTCGATGGGCACGTTCACGTGCGGGCGGATCGCCTCGCACACCAGCGGCCCGATGGTGAGGTTCGGCACGTAATGGTTGTCCATCACGTCGAAGTGGATCCAGTCGGCGCCGGCGGCGACGACGTTGCGGACCTCTTCGCCAAGACGCGCGAAGTCGGCGGAGAGAATGCTGGGGGCGATGCGGAATTGCGTCATGGCGGCCATCGGAAAACTGTCGGAAAAACCGTATTTTACCGTCAGTAGGAGTGCCTTTCGCGGCGGGTGCCACGGGCTGCGCCGGGTTGCGGGTGCCCGTTGCATCAAGCAGAATGCGAAACCATGTGCCGCGCCTCGCGGCGCGCTCGCGAGCGCCTTGCTGCGCGGGCGTCTCAGTCAACGGACTCAGCAGCCGCACCCGGGCGAATGGAACAAGGATGAGCCAGTACGAATTCAGCGTGACGTCGCAGGTGCGCTACCTGCCCGAAGAATCGGACCCGGAGCGCCGGCAATATGCCTTCGCGTACACGTTGACCATTCGCAATACCGGTCAGGTGAGCGCTCAGCTCATCGCGCGACATTGGGTGATCACCGACAGCGAAAATCAGGTGCAGGAAGTGAAGGGGCTCGGCGTGGTCGGCCATCAGCCGCTGTTGAAGCCGGGCGAGCAATTCGAGTACACGAGCTGGGCCGTGATCGCGACCCCGGTGGGCACGATGCGCGGCGAGTACTTCTGTGTGGCCGAGGACGCCGAGCGTTTCGAGGCCCCCGTGCCGGAGTTCGTGCTGCGCATGCCGCGCATGCTGCATTGAACCGCCGCGATTGAACCGCCGCGAGAATTCGGGGTCTGCTAGTTCTGACGCCGATCGTCGCGCGAGGCTTGCTTCTTCCTGCCCGACGCGGTCCACACAACGATGAAAATCAGCAGGAACAGCGCAAGGAGCGCTTCCAGACCAAACATGAGCATCGGGTATTCGTCGAGCAGTTCTGACATGGCGGCATCCATCGAGAGCCAATATTGTAGGCGTGATTTTGACGTCGAATCAGGTCTCGATGTCCCGGTGATGCCGGGATTTACAAAGGCCAGATATCGCGCGGGGGCAGCGCTTCGGCGCGGGGCAGGCCGCGGGTTAGGCCGGTTAGTCGGCTGGTTGGGCGCCGTTTCGCTGGCGGCCTTGCTTGCCGCATGCGGCGGCCCGAGCTACGTGCGCAACGCCCCACCCAAGGGCGCGCCCACGCTGCCCTCGCAACTCGCCGCGCAGCGTCTCATGCCGGTTGCCTGGCAGCAGGTGCCGGGCTGGCAGGACGACTCGCTGATCGGCGTGACCGCGGCGCTGCGCGCGAACTGCACGCGTCTCGCGCGTGATCCTCGTTGGCAGCGCGCGTGTTCGGCCGCCTCGCAACTCGATGACCTCGACGCCTCGAGCGCGCGGGCATTCTTCGAAACGTATTTCACCCCCTATCAGTTCGCCAACACCGACGGCACGCTCGACGGCCTCGTGACCGGCTACTACGAGCCGCTGCTGCACGGTTCGCGCACGCGTCACGGTATCTACCAGACCGCGCTGTATCGCTGGCCGTCCGGCTATCGTCCGGGCGCCGCGATGCCGCCGCGCGCGCAGCTCGAACGTTCGGGCGCGCTTAACGGCAACGAGCTCGTGTGGGTGGACGATCCGATCGAAGCGTTCTTCCTGCAGGTGCAGGGCTCGGGTCGCGTCGTGATGGAAGACGGCAGCGTGATGCGCGTGGGCTTTGGCGGCACCAACAACCAGCCATATAAGTCGATCGGGCGCTGGCTGCTCGATCGCGGCGAACTCACGCCTGCGCAGGCGACCATGCAGGGCATCAAGGCGTGGGCGCGCGCGAATCCGACGCGCGTGGACGCGCTGCTCGACACCAACCCGCGCTTCGTGTTTTTCCGCGAGATGGGCGGTTCCGAAGGCGACGCGCAGGGCGGCGCGGATGGCCCGATCGGCGCGCTCGGCGTGCCGCTCACGCCGGAACGCTCGATTGCCGTCGATCCTTCCTCGATTCCGCTTGGCACGCCGGTGTTTCTGCAGACCACGCGGCCGCTCACGAACACGCCGCTCAACCGGCTCGTGTTCGCGCAAGATACGGGCACGGCGATCAAGGGCGGCGTGCGCGCCGACTACTTCTGGGGTCTTGGCGACGATGCCGGCGATCTGGCCGGCAAGATGAAGCAGGGCGGCCGGATGTGGCTGCTGTTCCCGAACTCGTGAGCGCGACAGCGCTTGTCGCGCGCACGTAGAGTGAAGCGAAAAGCCGGCGACTGCCGGCTTTTTCTTTTGCTACACGTCACGAGCCGCGGTTACTTCGGCCGCTTGTCGATCACGCGCTTCGCTTTGCCGACCGAACGCTCGATACCGTTCACCTCCAGCACGTTCACCTTGCACGTCACGCCGATCAGCGCCTTGATGTCGTAAGCGAGCGCCTTGCTTGCCGCATCGAGCGCGCCGTAATCAGGCGCGGTTTCGGGGCACGGTTCGCAGTTGAGCGCCATCACGTCCATCGGACCTTCCTTCGTCAGGACGATCTGATAGTGCGGCGCGAGCGCCGGCTGCTTGAGCAGCAGTTCCTCGATTTGCGTGGGAAACACGTTCACGCCGCGGATGATCAGCATGTCGTCCGAGCGGCCCGTGATCTTTTCCATGCGGCGCATGGTGCGCGCCGTACCCGGCAACAGACGCGTGAGGTCGCGCGTGCGGTAACGGATGATGGGCAGCGCTTCCTTGGTGAGCGAGGTGAAGACGAGTTCGCCGAATTCGCCGTCGGGCAGCACTTCGCCGGTTTCCGGGTTGATGATCTCGGGGTAGAAGTGGTCTTCCCAGATCGTCGGGCCGTCCTTGGTTTCCGCGCATTCCGAGGCAACGCCCGGACCCATCACTTCCGAAAGACCGTAGATGTCGACCGCCGTAATGCCCATGCGCTCTTCGATAGCCCGGCGCATGTCGTTGGTCCACGGCTCGGCGCCGAAGATGCCGATGCGCAGCGAACAGGTGCGCGGGTCGATGCCCTGGCGCTCCATTTCGTCGGCGATCGCGAGCATATAGCTCGGCGTGACCATGATGATGTCGGGACGGAAGTCCTGGATCAGCTGAACCTGCTTCTCGGTCTGACCGCCGCCGAACGGGATGACCGTGAGGCCTGCGCGTTCCGCACCGTAGTGTGCACCAAGGCCACCCGTAAAGAGTCCGTAGCCGTAGCTAATGTGTACCTTGTCGCCGCGCCGCGCGCCCGCTGCGCGTACCGAACGCGCGACGAGGTTTGCCCACGTGTCGATGTCGCGAGCCGTGTAGGCAACCACGGTCGGCTTGCCCGTCGTACCCGAGGACGCATGGATACGCGAAATCTGGTCTTGCGGGACGGCGAACATCCCGAAGGGATAGTTATCCCGCAGATCCTTCTTCGTGGTGAACGGGAAGCGCGCGAGATCGGCGAGCGACTGTACCTGAGACGGATGCACGCCTGCTTCGTCGAATTTGCGGCGATAGACCGGCGAATTCTCGTAGGCGTGGTTCAGCGACCATTTCAGGCGCTCGAGCTGCAGAGCAGCAAGCTCGTCGCGGCTCGCCTTTTCGATGGATTCGAGCGGCAGCGTGGTACTCATGGGTGTCTCCTGGATCTTAAGAACTTTACTCGTGACGCGTAGGGAATCGAGAAGGGGAAACCCGCTTCACGTTGCAACGGGAATGACATTGCCGCGAATCTGCGCGGACTTGCCTCGAAAAAGCGCGACGGTTTCGCCTGCGCGGTTCGTCACGCGGATGTCGTAGACACCGTTGCGTCCCGATAGCACCTGTTCGACGGCTTCGGCGGTCAACACCTCGTCGCGCAGGACGGGACGCAGGAACTCGATCGAGCAGCCGGCCGCTACGGTGTTGATGTTGTATGAATTGCACGCGAAGGCGAACGCCGAATCCGCGAGCGAGAAAATCATCCCGCCGTGGCAGGTCTGATGGCCGTTCAGGAACTCGGGCCGCACGGCCATGGAGAGGCGCGCGTATCCGGCACGCACTTCGAGGAGTTCCATACCGAGCGCGCGGGTGCAGCCGTCGGATTCGTACATCGCCAGCGCGGCTGCGCGGGCGAGTTCGTCGGGCGACATGCTGTCCTCGGGCTGTTGCGAGACTTGTGTGGACATCTCAGCGGCCCTCGAAATGCGGTGCGCGTTTTTCGATGAAGGCCTTGACGCCTTCCGCGTAGTCGTAAGACGCGCCCAGTTCGCGCTGCAGATCGCGTTCGAGATCGAGTTGCTGGTCGAGCGTGTTCGTGGCCGATGCGCGCAGCGCTTCGCGCGTGGCGACGATGGCGCGCGTAGGTTGCTGCGCAAGGCGTGCGGCGAGCGCGCCGGCCGTTTGCGCGAGTTCCGCGTCGTCGGTCACTTGCCAGACGAGGCCCCAGCTTTCCGCCTTTTCCGCACTGAGTTTTTCGCCGGTCATGGCGAGCCCGAGTGCGCGCGCCATGCCCACGCGCTTGGGCAGGAACCACGTGCCGCCGGAGTCGGGCACGAGGCCGATCTTCACGAACGCCTGGATGAAGCTGGCGGAGCGTGCGGCGAGCACGAGGTCGCAGGCGAGGGCGAGATTCGCGCCAGCGCCGGCGGCGGTGCCGTTGACGGCTGCGATCACGGGCATTGGCAGCGCTTGCAGGCGCTTGATCAGCGGATTGAAATGCTCGTCGATGAGGTCGCCGAGGTCGGTCATCGCTCCCGGCGTGAAGTCGAGATCGGCGAGATCCTGGCCCGCGCAGAAGCCGCGGCCCGCGCCTGTTAGCACAAGGGCACGCGCGCCGGCGGCGGCGACTTCGTCTAGCGCAGCGGCAAGCTCGCCGTGCATGACACGCGTGAAGCTGTTGAGCTTGTCCGGGCGGTTGAGGGTGATCGTGGCCACGCGGGTGGATGCGTCGATTTCGACGCGAATCGCATCGTAGGGCATCGGTTGTCTCCTGTCGGCGGGACTTGGCGCTTTAGTGCCGAGTCCCGCTCAATGCAAAGCAGTTTGCTGCCTGAGACCGCCGAATGCATCGCCCGGCGGCCGGTCGATACTGCGTGCGTTATGCCTCGACGCGTTCGATTGCGAGGGCAATGCCCTGGCCGACGCCGATGCACATCGTGCAAAGCGCAAAGCGTCCATTCGTGCGCTCCAGTTGATGCAGCGCCGTCGTAACGAGCCGCGCGCCCGAAGCGCCGAGCGGGTGGCCCAGTGCAATCGCTCCGCCATTCGGGTTCACGCGCGGATCGTCGTCGGCAATGCCGAGTGCGCGCAGCACGGCGAGACCTTGCGAGGCGAATGCTTCATTGAGTTCGATCACGTCAAACTGGTCCAGCGTCATGCCGAGTTGCTTGAGCAGCTTTTGCGTAGCGGGCGCGGGGCCGATGCCCATGATGCGCGGCGCGACGCCGGCGGTCGCCATGCCGAGCACGCGCGCGCGACGCCGCAGGCCATACTGCTGCGCGGCCTCTTCATTGGCGAGCAGCAGGGCGCAGGCGCCGTCGTTGACACCCGAGGCGTTGCCCGCCGTGACCGTGCCGTCCGGCTTCACGACGCCCTTGAGCTTGGCCAGCGATTCGAGCGAAGTCTCGCGCGGGTGTTCGTCGAGCGTCACGCGAACCGGGTCACCCTTCTTTTGGGCGATTTCGACCGCGACGATTTCCTGCGCGAGCGTGCCGTCCTTCTGCGCGCGAGCCGCCTTTTGCTGGCTGCGCAGCGCGAACGCGTCTTGATCGGCGCGGTTGATCTTAAATTCTTCGGCGACGTTTTCCGCCGTTTCCGGCATCGAATCGACACCGTGCTGCTGCTTCATCAGCTTGTTGACGAAGCGCCAGCCAATGGTCGTGTCGTAGACGGCCGCTTCACGCGAGAACGCCGAAGCCGCCTTGCCCATCACGAACGGTGCGCGCGTCATGCTTTCCACGCCGCCCGCGATCATGAGGCGCGCTTCGCCCGCCTTGATCGCGCGCGCCGCACTGCCGACAGCGTCGAGGCCCGAGCCGCACAGGCGGTTGAGCGTGCCGCCCGGCGCGTCGGTGGGCAGGCCCGCGAGCAGCGCGGCCATACGCGCGACGTTGCGATTGTCCTCGCCAGCCTGGTTGGCGCAGCCGTAAAGCACGTCGTCGAGCGCGCTCCAGTCCACGCCGGGATTGCGCTCGACGAGTGCGCGGATGGGCACGGCGGCGAGGTCGTCCGCGCGGACATCCTTGAGGGCGCCGCCGTAGCGGCCGAACGGGGTGCGAATCGCGTCGCAGATATAGGCTTCGGTCATCTCGGGTTCCTGGGGCGCGAGCGCAGAAGTGCACTCACGCCTTACATGCTAGTGGGATGGGCAAACGGGCGCCATTCGGCCGAACGGCATAGGCCGTTCAGCTGGCTACCGCGGGGGCCGCTTTCGGTTCAACATGAACGCGGCTCTGAACTACGCGGAAGCGGTTCGCCACGAAGGCGGCGTCGGCGAGTGCGGCGTTCGCCGCGGGGTTCGCACCGGTGCCGTGGAAGTCCGAGAACGCGGCCGACTGGTTCACGAACACGCCGCCCGTGAGGTTGATCGAGAGCGCCACCCCGCCGGTGATCGCGGCTTCGTGAGCCGCTTCGATCACGGCGTCGTCCGTGCTGTAGACGGAGAGCGTGAGCGCACCGTGGTCTCGCGCGGTCTCGCCTGCCAGCTTAAGCGACTGGTCGGTCGAATCCGTGGCGATCACGAACGAGATCGGCCCGAACCATTCGCGTGTGAACTGGGCGGCGTCGCGGGCGGCGTCGAGCGAAAGCACGAGCGGCGTGCGTACGCGAGCGCCGGCGAACTGCGGGTGTTCCAGCGTCTGGCTGTCGGCGAGCATGGTGCCGAGCTTGCGGGCCTCATCGATGCGAGCGGTCACGCCTTCATTCTGGATCGCGCCGAGCACTTCGACGGCGCGCGCCGGGTCGGACACGAACTTCTGCACGGCGCCGGCAATCGCCTGGGCGACGGCCTCGAAGCTCACCTGGCCTTCGGCGGTGCGGATGCCGTCGCGCGGCACATAGATGTTCTGCGGGGCCGTGCACATCTGGCCCGAGTAAAGGGAGAGCGAAAACGCGATGTTGCGGGCGGCGGCCTTCAGGTCGTCCACGGAGTCGATCACGATCTGGTTCACACCGGCTTTTTCCGTGTAGACCTGCGCCTGGTGCGCATTGCGTTCGAGCCAGTCGCCGTTTTGCGTGCTGCCCGTGAAGTCGATCAGCTTGATCTCGGGGCGCACCGCGAGTTCTTGCACGAGCGCGCCGTCGTTGGGGGCGGTAGCGAGCAGTGTCACGACATTCGGATCGAAGCCGGCTTCGCGTAGGACGTCACGCGCAATGCGCACGGTGATCGCGAGCGGCAGGATCGCGCCCGGGTGCGGTTTGACGATAACGGTGTTGCCAGTCGCGAGGTCGGCGAAGAGACCAGGGTAGCCGTTCCAGGTCGGAAACGTGCAACAGCCAAGCACGAGGCCGGTGCCGCGCGGCACGATGGTGAAGCGCTTCTGCATCGCAAGCGGCGGGTTTTTGCCCTGCGGTTTTTCCCAGTGCGCGTCGGCGGGAATGCGGCGCAACTGGTCGTACGCGTAGGCGACGGCTTCGAGCGCTCGGTCCTGAGCGTGCGGGCCGCCGGCCTGGAACGCCATCATGAACGCCTGGCCGGTCGTGTGCATCACGCTGAAGGCGATCTCGAAGCTCGCCCGGTTCAAGCGTTCGAGAATCTCGAGGCTCACGCCTGCCCATGCCTGCGGGCCGGCCGCGCGCCAGTCGCGCTGGGCGTTCTGCGCGGCTTCGATCAACTGATCCGGCGTCGACTTCGGATAGCGCGCGCCGAGCGCGAAGCCGAACGGCGAGGTCTCACTGCCGACGGTTTCGCCGGTCGACGGCTGGTCGAGTTCGAAGGGGTGATTCAGGTGGGCCTTGAACGCGGCTTCGCCATCTGCGTTAGCGGTTTCCCCGTACACTTTGGGGCTAGGCATTTCGGCGAACGGGCTCCAGTAGCCACGGGTCTCAATGGCGGCAAGCGCTTTTTGAAGCGCGCCCTCATGCTTGGCGAACAGCGAATGTGTCATGGCTCAACGTTGATAGAGAAGGTGGACAGGGCCCGTGTCAATTAATTGACCGACCGGTTGGTTGGGCAATGTTAGCATTAGTCAAAGTTCGGCGTAAAAAATTTTTTGGGGGACTTTCTTTAGATGGAAGGAGGAGCTATGGGGTACGAAAACATCCTGGTCGAGACGCGCGGCAAGGTCGGTCTGATCACGCTGAACCGGCCAAAGGCGCTCAATGCGCTGAACGATGCGCTCATGGACGAACTGGGCGCAGCGCTCAAGGCGTTCGACGCCGATGAGGGCGTTGGTGCGATCGTCATCACGGGTAGCGAGAAGGCGTTTGCGGCCGGCGCGGACATCGGGATGATGGCGACCTACACGTTCATGGATGTGTACAAAGGCGACTACATCACGCGCAACTGGGAGACGATTCGTTCGATTCGCAAGCCGATCATCGCGGCGGTCGCGGGCTTCGCGCTCGGTGGTGGCTGCGAGTTGGCCATGATGTGCGACATGATCTTCGCCGCCGATACAGCGAAGTTCGGCCAGCCCGAAATCAAGCTGGGCGTGATTCCGGGGGCGGGCGGTACGCAGCGTCTGCCGCGCGCGGTATCGAAAGCCAAGGCAATGGATCTATGCCTGACCGCGCGGATGATGGGGGCGGAAGAGGCGGAGCGCGCGGGGCTGGTATCGCGAGTGATTCCAGCCGCGGATTTGCTGAATGAAACACTCGCGGCGGCGGCGACCATCTGCGAGTTCTCCTTGCCCGCCGTCATGATGGCGAAGGAGTCGGTGAACCGCGCCTACGAGACCACGCTCGCGGAAGGCGTGCACTTCGAGCGTCGCCTGTTCCATTCGCTGTTCGCAACGGAAGATCAAAAGGAAGGGATGGCGGCCTTCGTCGAAAAACGCAAGCCCGCGTTCAAGAACAAGTAACGACTCGTCGGGATTCGATCGCAGCGTGCGGCGGTCGAAATTATTTCGCGCCGCCCCCTTGCGCAGCGCTGGCGGGGGCGCTAAGATTCGCCCCCTTCGCTGTTCGATGTCTCTGACGTCAGGCAGCGAGGGCCGCCGCGGAAACCGGCGGACGCAGGAGTCGGCAGCTTTTTTAAGCGGTAAGCGAAAAAAAGGGGTTGACGAAGCGAAAAAGATTCTTCATAATCTCATTTCTCTGCTGCTGACGCAGCAACGCAGAAAACGCCGGGCAGTACGAAGTTGATAACGGCGCTTTCGCGAACGATCTTTAAAAATTTACAGCCGATAAGTGTGGGCGCTTGATGCGGTGGCGACCCGGATTCGTTCTTCGGAATGAAGCCGGGAGCAGCAAAAGTATCAAGAGTCTCACACTAAAGTAAGTCAGGTTTTTGAAGTAATTCAAATTCCTGTCAGCTTTGAGTGAGCGACCGGTTCGAGAGAACCGAAAACAGTAACAGGTTTAAACTGAAGAGTTTGATCCTGGCTCAGATTGAACGCTGGCGGCATGCCTTACACATGCAAGTCGAACGGCAGCACGGGTGCTTGCACCTGGTGGCGAGTGGCGAACGGGTGAGTAATACATCGGAACGTGTCCTGTAGTGGGGGATAGCCCGGCGAAAGCCGGATTAATACCGCATACGATCTACGGATGAAAGCGGGGGACCTTCGGGCCTCGCGCTATAGGGGCGGCCGATGGCGGATTAGCTAGTTGGTGGGGTAAAGGCCCACCAAGGCGACGATCCGTAGCTGGTCTGAGAGGACGACCAGCCACACTGGGACTGAGACACGGCCCAGACTCCTACGGGAGGCAGCAGTGGGGAATTTTGGACAATGGGCGAAAGCCTGATCCAGCAATGCCGCGTGTGTGAAGAAGGCCTTCGGGTTGTAAAGCACTTTTGTCCGGAAAGAAATCCTTTGGGTTAATACCTCAGGGGGATGACGGTACCGGAAGAATAAGCACCGGCTAACTACGTGCCAGCAGCCGCGGTAATACGTAGGGTGCGAGCGTTAATCGGAATTACTGGGCGTAAAGCGTGCGCAGGCGGTGATGTAAGACCGATGTGAAATCCCCGGGCTTAACCTGGGAACTGCATTGGTGACTGCATCGCTGGAGTATGGCAGAGGGGGGTAGAATTCCACGTGTAGCAGTGAAATGCGTAGAGATGTGGAGGAATACCGATGGCGAAGGCAGCCCCCTGGGCCAATACTGACGCTCATGCACGAAAGCGTGGGGAGCAAACAGGATTAGATACCCTGGTAGTCCACGCCCTAAACGATGTCAACTGGTTGTCGGGCCTTCATTGGCTTGGTAACGTAGCTAACGCGTGAAGTTGACCGCCTGGGGAGTACGGTCGCAAGATTAAAACTCAAAGGAATTGACGGGGACCCGCACAAGCGGTGGATGATGTGGATTAATTCGATGCAACGCGAAAAACCTTACCTACCCTTGACATGTACGGAATCCTGCTGAGAGGTGGGAGTGCCCGAAAGGGAGCCGTAACACAGGTGCTGCATGGCTGTCGTCAGCTCGTGTCGTGAGATGTTGGGTTAAGTCCCGCAACGAGCGCAACCCTTGTCCCTAGTTGCTACGCAAGAGCACTCCAGGGAGACTGCCGGTGACAAACCGGAGGAAGGTGGGGATGACGTCAAGTCCTCATGGCCCTTATGGGTAGGGCTTCACACGTCATACAATGGTCGGAACAGAGGGTTGCCAAGCCGCGAGGTGGAGCCAATCCCAGAAAACCGATCGTAGTCCGGATCGCAGTCTGCAACTCGACTGCGTGAAGCTGGAATCGCTAGTAATCGCGGATCAGCATGCCGCGGTGAATACGTTCCCGGGTCTTGTACACACCGCCCGTCACACCATGGGAGTGGGTTTTGCCAGAAGTGGCTAGTCTAACCGCAAGGAGGACGGTCACCACGGCAGGATTCATGACTGGGGTGAAGTCGTAACAAGGTAGCCGTATCGGAAGGTGCGGCTGGATCACCTCCTTTCCAGAGCTCATCGCTCACACGCGTTTTAAGCGCTCACACTTGTCGGCTGTAAGAAAGACAGACTCAGGGGTCTGTAGCTCAGTCGGTTAGAGCACCGTCTTGATAAGGCGGGGGTCGATGGTTCGAATCCATCCAGACCCACCACTTTGTCTGCATAAGGCGAAATGATCCCTCGAGTATGTGTGACTGGGGGATTAGCTCAGCTGGGAGAGCACCTGCTTTGCAAGCAGGGGTCGTCGGTTCGATCCCGTCATCCTCCACCAATCCTCAATGCCTAGTGTCCGGTGAAACACAAACCGGGGATTACGCATTGGCGATTGAGCCAGTCAGAGCGGTATGTGAAAACGTATCGGCTGTCGTTCTTTAACAATCAGGAAGAAGTAGTAAAGAGATTCATCCAAAAATGTCTAGAGATGGGCATGAGTAGGTGAATCAGGGTTGTGATTGTATCAATGTATTTTTAAGTGATCGAAAGATTGCCTTGAAATACGGCGCAACACGAATACTCAACCTGTAGCGGATGTGAATCGGAAGAGACACACCCGTTATAGGGTCAAGCGAACAAGTGCATGTGGTGGATGCCTTGGCGATCACAGGCGATGAAGGACGCGGTAGCCTGCGAAAAGCTACGGGGAGCTGGCAAACAAGCTTTGATCCGTAGATGTCCGAATGGGGAAACCCACTCCGAATGGAGTATCCATGACTGAATACATAGGTCATGTGAAGCGAACGCGGTGAACTGAAACATCTAAGTAACCGCAGGAAAAGAAATCAACCGAGATTCCCAAAGTAGTGGCGAGCGAAATGGGACCAGCCTGCATTCTTTATCTGTACCGTCAGCCGAACGCTCTGGAAAGTGCGGCCATAGTGGGTGATAGCCCCGTAGGCGAAGGCGGAATGGAAGAACTAGGTATGCGACAAGTAGGGCGGGACACGTGAAATCCTGTCTGAAGATGGGGGGGGACCATCCTCCAAGGCTAAATACTCGTGATCGACCGATAGTGAACCAGTACCGTGAGGGAAAGGCGAAAAGAACCCCGGGAGGGGAGTGAAACAGATCCTGAAACCGCATGCATACAAACAGTCGGAGCCTCGCAAGGGGTGACGGCGTACCTTTTGTATAATGGGTCAGCGACTTACATTCAGTGGCAAGCTTAACCGAATAGGGCAGGCGTAGCGAAAGCGAGTCCGAACAGGGCGTCCAGTCGCTGGGTGTAGACCCGAAACCAGGTGATCTATCCATGGCCAGGTTGAAGGCACGGTAACACGTGCTGGAGGACCGAACCCACTAACGTTGAAAAGTTAGGGGATGAGCTGTGGATAGGGGTGAAAGGCTAAACAAACCTGGAAATAGCTGGTTCTCTCCGAAAACTATTTAGGTAGTGCCTCGTGTATCACCTTCGGGGGTAGAGCACTGTCATGGTTGATGGGTCCATTGCGGATTACGTCGCCATAGCAAACTCCGAATACCGAAGAGTGCAATCACGGGAGACAGACATCGGGTGCTAACGTCCGGTGTCAAGAGGGAAACAACCCAGACCGCCAGCTAAGGTCCCCAAATATGGCTAAGTGGGAAACGAAGTGGGAAGGCTAAAACAGTCAGGAGGTTGGCTTAGAAGCAGCCACCCTTTAAAGAAAGCGTAATAGCTCACTGATCGAGTCGTCCTGCGCGGAAGATGTAACGGGGCTAAGCCATATACCGAAGCTGCGGATGCACATTTATGTGCATGGTAGGAGAGCGTTCCGTAAGCCTGCGAAGGTGCGTTGAAAAGCGTGCTGGAGGTATCGGAAGTGCGAATGCTGACATGAGTAGCGATAAAGGGGGGTGAAAGGCCCCCTCGCCGTAAGCCCAAGGTTTCCTACGCAACGTTCATCGGCGTAGGGTGAGTCGGCCCCTAAGGCGAGGCAGAAATGCGTAGCTGATGGGAAGCAGGTCAATATTCCTGCACCATTGTGAAATGCGATGGGGGGACGGATCGCGGAAGGTTGTCCGGGTGTTGGAAGTCCCGGTCCTTGCATTGGAGAAGGCGCTTTGGCAAATCCGGGCGCGGAATTCAAGGGTGCGAGGCCATTCACTTAGGTGAAGAAGCAACTGGAAGTGGTTCCAAGAAAAGCCTCTAAGCTTCAGTTTCACAGTGACCGTACCGCAAACCGACACAGGTGGGCGAGATGAGTATTCTAAGGCGCTTGAGAGAACTCGGGAGAAGGAACTCGGCAAATTGGTACCGTAACTTCGGGATAAGGTACGCCCTGGTAGCTTGACTGGCTTGCGCCAGAAGGGTGAAGGGGTTGCAATAAACTGGTGGCTGCGACTGTTTAATAAAAAACACAGCACTCTGCAAACACGAAAGTGGACGTATAGGGTGTGACGCCTGCCCGGTGCCGGAAGATTAAATGATGGGGTGCAAGCTCTTGATTGAAGTCCCGGTAAACGGCGGCCGTAACTATAACGGTCCTAAGGTAGCGAAATTCCTTGTCGGGTAAGTTCCGACCTGCACGAATGGCGTAACGATGGCCACACTGTCTCCTCCCGAGACTCAGCGAAGTTGAAGTGTTTGTGATGATGCAATCTCCCCGCGGCTAGACGGAAAGACCCCATGAACCTTTACTGTAGCTTTGCATTGGACTTTGAACCGGTTTGTGTAGGATAGGTGGGAGGCTGTGAAGCGGGAACGCTAGTTTCCGTGGAGCCGTCCTTGAAATACCACCCTGATCTGTTTGAGGTTCTAACCTTGGTCCGTGATCCGGATCGGGGACAGTGCATGGTAGGCAGTTTGACTGGGGCGGTCTCCTCCCAAAGGGTAACGGAGGAGTACGAAGGTACGCTAGGTACGGTCGGAAATCGTGCTGATAGTGCAATGGCATAAGCGTGCTTGACTGTGAGACCCACAAGTCGAACAGGTGCGAAAGCAGGTCATAGTGATCCGGTGGTTCTGTATGGAAGGGCCATCGCTCAACGGATAAAAGGTACTCTGGGGATAACAGGCTGATACCGCCCAAGAGTTCATATCGACGGCGGTGTTTGGCACCTCGATGTCGGCTCATCTCATCCTGGGGCTGTAGCCGGTCCCAAGGGTATGGCTGTTCGCCATTTAAAGAGGTACGTGAGCTGGGTTTAAAACGTCGTGAGACAGTTTGGTCCCTATCTGCCGTGGGCGCTGGAAGTTTGAGGGGGCCTGCTCCTAGTACGAGAGGACCGGAGTGGACGAACCTCTGGTGTACCGGTTGTGACGCCAGTCGCATCGCCGGGTAGCTATGTTCGGAAGAGATAACCGCTGAAAGCATCTAAGCGGGAAACTCGCCTCAAGATGAGACTTCCCCGGGGACTAGATCCCCTTGAAGGGTCGTTCGAGACCAGGACGTTGATAGGTCAGGTGTGGAAGCGCAGTAATGCGTTAAGCTAACTGATACTAATTGCCCGTAAGGCTTGATCCTATAACAGGTGTGCCTCGCTCCCGCAGTGGAGAGCAGGACGCACAGGTTGAGAGATCGGTGTTGTGCCAGAAACAACACAACCCCAATTCAGCAACACCTCTTTACGCTTCTTCCCGATTGGCTGTGGCGCCAGGTTCACCAGAACCCGCGCGACGCAGCAACCCGTCATGCCTGATGACCATAGCGAGCTGGTCCCACCCCTTCCCATCCCGAACAGGACCGTGAAACAGCTCCACGCCGATGATAGTGCGGATTGCCCGTGTGAAAGTAGGTAATCGTCAGGCTCCTTATGCAGTAACGTCCAGAACCCCGGTGTCTCCGAAAGAGAACCGGGGTTCTGGCGTTGGGGCGCGCGAAGAACACGCGACACGACAGGCAGGCAACAAAAAAAGCCGTCCAAAGGACGGCTTTTTTGCATTGGCGCCCGACTCACTGCTGAGCCAAAAACTTCGTCGCCAGGTGCACCCAAAACGACGATCCCACCGGCAGCAGTTGATCGTTAAAGTCGTAGCTCGCGTTGTGCAGCATGCAAGGACCTGCGCCGTGCCCCGCATCCCGGTGGCCACCTTCGCCATTGCCGAGAAACGCGTAGCAGCCGGGCTTTTCAAGCAGCATGAACGAGAAGTCCTCGGCGCCCATGGTCGGCTCAACGTTCGCGTCAACGTGATCGGCGCCGACTACCTCCCGCATGACCTCCGCAGCGAACTGTGCCTCCGCGCTACTGTTCACCGTCGGCGGATAATTGCGATGAAAAGCGATGTCGACCGAGCAGTCGTACGCCTCAGCTGTGCTCTCGGCGATCTTGCGCAGCCGCGACTCGATCAGATCCAGCGTTTCCGTCGTGAAGGTACGTACGGTTCCCGCGATCCATGCCGTATTCGGCACGACGTTAACCGCATCGCCAGCATGAATCTGCGTGATCGAGAGCACGGCCGTATCGAGCGGCTTCTTGTTGCGCGTGATGATGCTTTGCAATCCGTTCGCGATCTGCACCGCTGTGAAGACCGGATCCCGGCCGTTATGCGGCAACGCGGCGTGCGATCCTACGCCTTTCACTTCAATCCGAAATTCGTTGCTCGAAGCCATAATCGGCCCTTCGGTCACGCCGAAGTAGCCAGCCGGCATGCCGGGCCAGTTGTGAATGCCGAAAACGGCGTCCACTGGAAATTTTTCGAAAAGGCCATCTTCGATCATGGCTTTCGCGCCGGCGCCGCCTTCTTCAGCGGGCTGGAAAATGAAGACGATCGTGCCGTCGAACTGTCCGTGCTGCGCGAGATATTGGGCTGCGCCAAGCAGCATCGCCGTGTGCCCGTCGTGGCCGCACGCGTGCATCTTGCCTTCGTTGCGCGAGCGATGATCGAACGTATTGAGTTCCTGGATCGGTAATGCGTCCATATCGGCGCGCAATCCGACCATACGCTTGCCCGTGCCGCGCTTGAGCACACCGACGACGCCGGTCTTGCCCATGCCGCGATGCACTTCAATGCCCCATTCCGTGAGTTTCGCTGCGACAAGGTCGGAGGTCTGGGTTTCTTCGTACCGCAGTTCGGGGTGCGCGTGGATCGTTCGTCGGAGGCCCTGAATTTCGCCTTGGGCGGCCTGGATTTCGGGGATCAGTTTCATGGCTGACGGTGCTCAAAAAGTGGGCACCCGGCCGTTGTCTCCAAAAGAGGCCGGGTCTAGACGGACCATTCTACGCCGAACCTTTTTTTTCGCGCCAACCCACAGGGTGCGGACGGGGCGTGCGCCCGGGACATAATAAAATCGCACTTACGACAGACAGAACGCCTCACCCACGGATTTCCGATGAACGCCCCAGCCGAATTTGCCCGCGAATCTGCCCGTGCAGTTTGCCCGCACGATTGTCCCGATACCTGCGCAATGCGCGTGACCGTTGAAAATGGCCGGGCGATCAAGGTGACCGGCGACCCCGAGCATCCGCCCACCCAGGGCGTGCTGTGCACGAAGGTGACCCGCTATGCCGAGCGAGTCCATCATCCGAAGCGCTTGACGCAGCCGATGAAACGGGTCGGACGCAAGGGCGAAGGGCGTTTCGAGCCCATCAGCTGGGACGAGGCCAACCGGATCGCCGCTGAACGCCTCGGCGAAATCGCGCAGCGCGCGCCGGAGGCAATCCTGCCGTACAGCTACGCCGGGACGATGGGACTCGTTCAGGGCGATAGCATCGCACAGCGCTTCTTTCACAAGCTCGGGGCGTCGCGTCTCGATCGCGCGATCTGCGCGGCGGCGGGCGCCGCCGGCCTGCGATATACGTTTGGCTCGAGCCTCGGCATGCTCACGGAGTATTTCGCAGAAAGCGAAGTGATCCTGATCTGGGGCGCTAATCCGATCGCGTCGAACCTGCACTTCTGGACCCGCGCGCAAGAGGCGAAACGCAATGGCGCGAAGCTGATCGCGATCGACCCGTATCGCTCGCTGACGGCCGAAAAATGCCATCAGCACATTGCACTCAAGCCCGGCACAGACGGCGCGCTCGCGCTCGGCATGATGCACGTGCTGATCACCGAGGACCGGCTCGACCACGATTACATTGCCGCCCATACCCACGGCTTCGACGCGTTGAAGGCGCGTGCGCTGACCTACACGCCGGCGCGCGTCGCCGGGATCTGCGGCATCGAGGAACAGGTTGTCGTCGATCTTGCGCATCTCTATGCCTCGACGCGCAAGACGGCAATCCGCATGAACTATGGCCTGCAACGTGTGCGCGGCGGCGGCAACGCCGTGCGTGCCATCGCCTGCCTCCCTGCGTTGACCGGCGCGTGGCGCGAGCGCGCGGGCGGCGTGCTGCTCTCGTCGTCCGGTTGGGCGCCCGTCGATACGAACGCCCTTCAGCGTCCAGATCTGATTCCGGGCTGGCCGCAGCATCAGCCGCGTATCATCAACATGAACCAGATCGGCGACGCGCTCACGCACGCAGGCGATGCCGCATTCGGGCCGAAAGTCGAAGCGATCGTCGTCTACAACTCGAACCCGGTTGCGGTTGCGCCCGAGTCGGCGAAGGTCGCTGCTGGCTTTGCGCGCGAGGACCTCTTTACCATCGTGCTCGAGCAGTTCCAGACCGACACCGCCGATTACGCTGACCTGCTGCTGCCGGCCACGACCCAGCTTGAACATCTCGACGTCCACAAGTCCTACGGGCATACGCACATCATGGCGAACCTGCCTGCGATCGCGCCCGTTGGCGAGGCGCGGCCGAATACCGAGATCTTCCGCTCCATCGCGCGCGCGATGGGCCTGACCGAGCCGGCGCTGTTCGAAAGCGACGAAGACGTAGCGGCCCGCGCATTCGACTGGAGCGATCCCGCGCTCGATGGCGCCGACTGGGCGGCGCTCAAGCGCGAAGGCTGGCTGAAGCTGAACATTCCCGAAGCGCCGTTTGCGAACGGCGGTTTTCGCACGCCCACGGGCAAATGCGAGTTCCATAGCGAGGCGCTTGCGAATGCCGGACTCGATCCGCTGCCCGACTACCTGCCGCCGCACGAGTCGGCGGACGGCGCGCCCGAGCTTGCCGCGCGCTATCCGCTTGCGATGATCTCGCCGCCCGCGCGCAACTTTCTCAACAGTACTTTCGTGAATGTGGAGAGCCTGCGCGCGACCGAAGGCGAACCGCACGTGGATCTCCATCCGGCCGACGCCGCCCGCCGGGAGATTGCCGACGGCGACGAGGTTCGAGTGTTCAACGACCGCGGCTCGATGCGCGCGCGAGCGCGTGTGACCGACCGGGCGCGTAGCGGCCTCGTGGTAGGGCTGTCGATCTGGTGGAAGAAGCTGGCGCCGGACGGCCGCAATGCCAACGAGGTGACGAGTCAGGCGCTCACCGACCTTGGCGGCTCGGCGACTTTCTACGATTGCCTCGTTGAGGTCGAGCGCGCCTGAAAGCGCCCCGCGACCCAGCGAGTGGGCCCTCGATGCGAGTTCGAGGGGCCTTTCTAACTCGCTGATTTACAGACATAAAAGTTGGGTCGCCATGCTACGATCCCATTTTTTAGCACGACCATTCGAAAAATCAAGGAGGAGACGCCGCATGGAAAAAGTCTGGCTGAAATCGTACCCGCCCGGCGTTCCCGCTGAAATCGACGCGAGCCGTTACGCGTCCATCACTGCGCTGCTCGAAGAGAGCTTCAGCGAATTCCGGGCAAAGCCCGCCTTCGCGTGCATGGGCAAGACGATCACCTACGGTGAGCTGGACCAACTCTCCCAGCGCCTGGCCGCATGGTTCCAGTCGCGCGGTATCGCACGCGGCGCGCGCATCGCGCTCATGATGCCCAACGTGCTGCAGTATCCGGTCGCGCTCGCCGCAGTGCTGCGCGCGGGCTACGTCGTCGTCAACGTGAACCCGCTCTACACGCCGCGCGAACTCGAGCACCAGTTGAAGGACAGCGGCGCCGAGGCGATCGTCGTCCTGGAGAATTTCGCTGGCACCGTGAGTGCAGTCATCGCCAATACGCGCGTGAAGCACGTGCTGGTCGCGGCGATGGGCGATCTCCTTGGCGCGAAGGGCTTTGTCGTCAACTTCGTCGTGCGGCGGGTGAAGAAGATGGTGCCCGCCTGGAGTTTGCCCGGCCACGTGCGTTTCAACGACGCGCTCGCCGAAGGTGCACGCAAAGGCTTCAAACGCGTCGAGCAGACGCCGGAGGACGTCGCTTTCCTTCAGTACACGGGCGGCACGACCGGCGTAGCGAAGGGCGCAACGCTGCTGCATAGCAACCTGATCGCCAACGTGCTGCAGTCGGCGGCATGGACCGAGCCCGCGCTCGCCAAACTGCCGTCCGGTACGCAGCCGGTGACAGTCGCGGCGCTGCCGCTTTATCACGTGTTCGCGCTGACCGTTTGCGGGCTGCTGACGCTGCGCACCGGCGGTCTTGCGATCCTGATTCCGAATCCGCGCGACATCGCCGGCATGATCAAGGAACTGCACGGCTACTCGATCACGTGTTTCCCCGCGGTCAACACGCTCTACAACGCGATGCTTAATCATCCGGATTTCGGCAATCTGGACTTCACGCACCTGCTCGTTGCAAACGGCGGCGGCATGGCCGTCCAGGAAGCCGTGGCCAAGCGCTGGTACGAGCGCACGCGTACGCCGATCGTCGAAGGCTACGGGCTCTCGGAAACCTCACCCAGCGTGACCTGTAATCCGGTCACGGCAACGGAATACACCGGCACGATCGGTTTGCCCTTGCCCTCCACCGAGATTTCGATTCGCGACGACGCCGGCAATGAACTGCCGCTCGGCGAAGCCGGTGAGATCTGCATTCGCGGGCCGCAGGTGATGGCGGGTTACTGGCAGCGTCCGGAAGAAACGGCGAAGGTCATGACACCCGATGGCTACTTCAAGTCGGGCGACGTCGGCCTCATGAATGCGCGCGGCTACATCAAGCTCGTCGACCGCAAGAAGGACATGATTCTCGTCTCGGGCTTCAACGTCTATCCGAACGAAGTCGAGGACGTTGTGGCGAAGCTGCCGGGCGTGTTCGAAGTGGCGGCGGTCGGTGTGCCGGACCAGAACTCCGGCGAGGCGGTGAAGCTCTATATCGTCAAGAAGGACCCGGCGCTCACCGACAAGGATGTGTTCGAGTACTGCAAGACGCAGCTCACCGGCTACAAGCGGCCGAAGATCATCGAGTTCCGCAACGATCTGCCCAAGAGCAACGTCGGCAAGATCCTGCGCCGCGAGCTGCGCGACGGTCGCGCCTGAAAGCGAAAGAACGAAGCGAAACGCTCGCGAGCCACAAGCGAAAAGCGGCCTGCCTATCCAGGGCAGGCCGCTTTTTTTTGCCCTGTGCACCATCGCGAAACAAGGCGCCGCGCCAAAGAAAAAAGGCGCCCGGAGGCGCCTTCGAGATTGCAGCGTCTGTTCTTATTAGAACTTGTGACGGATACCAACGCGAGCCGTGAACACATTGTTGGTGCTCGACGGCGTCAGGTTGTTGATCGACGCGACAGCCGGCTCGCCGAGCGAGTTCGTACCCGTAGCGTGCTGGTAGACGCCGATCAGGTAGACGTCCGTGCGCTTCGACAGGAAGTAGTCCGTGCCCAGAGCGTACTGGAAGTACTTCGCGCCGCCGTTGCTCGTGCCGTTCGCCAGGGTCGTGCTGCTGCCGTCCGTATAGTCGAACGCGAAGCCAGCGAGCAGAGCCGGCGTGAACTGGTACTTGAAGTTCGCTTCGACGTTGTTGAACGTCGCATTCGAACCACGCTGGTAAGCAACGCCGTTTGCTGCGCCCGCCACCGCGCCCAGGTTGCGGAAGCTGACGTTCGAATACGTCAGGCCGAACGTTGCTGCGCCGAACGTGTATGCACCGCCTGCGCCGATGACCTGGTACGTGTTGGCGGTCGAGAAGCCGCCGTACACGGTGCTGGTCGAAGCAAGGGCGTTCGAGAGCGGCGCAGTGGTCGAGCCATTGTTGAACAGGCCGCCAAAGTTATTCGGCGTGCGCGCGTTCAGGTAACCAACGCCGAGGACGAGGGGGCCATTGTTGTAGCCAGCGCCCAGCGACCAGATCTGGTTCTGCGAGAAGTTGCCTGCCTGGCCACCGAAGCTGTACGTGCCGCCGAACGTCAGACCAGCGTAGTTCACGCTCGTGAACTTGACCGTGTTGTTCGTACGGTATGCGTTGTTGAAGTTGTCCAGATCTTGCGGGTGAGCCGCGATGTAGCCGCCCCACTGGTCGCCCACTTCGAGCGGACCGACGTAGTCGACGACGGAGTCGTACTGGCGACCCAGCGTAACCGTGCCGAACTGCGAGCTCGACAGACCGACATAGGCTTGACGACCGAACAACAGGCCGCCCTGGCCGAGCTTGCCGGTGTTCACGTCGAAACCATTTTCGAGCACGAAGACTGCCTTCAGGCCGCCGCCGAGGTCTTCAGCGCCACGCAGGCCGAAACGGCTGCCTTGCATCACGCCGCTCGACAGGTTGTACAGGTGGTGGCCACCCGAATTCGTGTTGATGTTGAAACCTTCGTCGATGATGCCGTACAGCGTGACGCTGCTCTGAGCGTGAGCAACGCCCGCGAACGCGCCCAGCGCAGCAAGCGCGAGAAGCGACTTCTTCATTGAATGATCTCCAGTGTTTGCGAATCTTTTGCGTCTTTTAACAGGACCGGTTTTTTATAGTGCGGGGTCCTGTCCTTCTAACTTCGCGAGAAGTTGCCACGTAATGTAACAAAAGGGTTAATAGTCACAAAGGAAAAGCCAGGACACCGCTAAGTACCTGTTTCGTTTACACAACATGGTCTAGAATACGCGGCTATCTATCGGCGCTGCCCCGGATTGACGGATCTCCGTGAGTTTGTGTAGTGGTGGGAGGGCAGTCCGGGCGCGCGGGAAATTCCGGCGCGCCGAAGAAACGAAAGGGAGGCTGGATGCTGCTAGACGACTTGATTACCGAATTCGACCGGGGCCTGCGCTCGCTCACCGGCGTGTCGCGCATGACGCGTCCGATGCCGCAGCCTTCCCCCGTTACCATCGAAGTGACGCCCGAGGGCGATGCCGTGCCAGCCGGCAGCGAACTCACTGCCGCCGAGCGCACGCATGCTGCTGGCCTCATGCGCGTGAATCACGTGGGTGAAGTGTGTGCTCAGGCGTTGTATCAGGCGCAAAAAATCTCGGCGCGCTCGCCCTCGCTCAAAGCCGCCTTCGAGCAAGCCGCGCGCGAAGAAGAGGATCACCTTGCGTGGACCTCTCGCCGTCTGCAGGCGCTCGATTCGCGTCCGAGCCTGCTCAATCCGCTGTGGTACGCAGGCGCGCTCGCGATCGGCTTTGCCGCCGGCCGCCTCGGCGACAAGGTGAGCCTCGGCTTCATGGCCGAAACCGAGCGCCAGGTCGAGCATCATCTCGACAGCCACCTCGACAGCCTCCCGCCCGCCGATCTCGAGTCGCGTGCGGTCGTCGAGCAAATGCGTGTCGACGAAATCGCGCACGCGAAATCGGCCGCCGATCTGGGCGGAGTCGAATTGCCTCTGCCGGTGCGTTCGCTCATGCGTGTAGCATCGAAAGTCATGACGCGTACCGCCTATTACATCTGATTAGACGGTTTGGGCCGGCAATCGCTGTCGGCCCAAACCCGTATTAATCTTTCAGAGCTTTCAGCCCCCCGGTTTTAATCCTCGCAAGCCCCCCGCTCGATCCCGCCATAGGCCGTTTATCGCCGCGCTTTTCACGTATCACCTTCAGAACCTGCGTTAGTTCATTCATTCATAACGGTTTTTGGCTTTTGTCGCGACTTCAACAAGTACCGCTAAGTCCTTGTTCTAACGGATAAATTTCGTCAAAAAACGTCTGGTCTCCCTTGACCCTCGTTGGGCGTTCCTCTAAAGTGGGAGACAGTGTGAGAAAGTGTATTTTTGTGTGATTTCAGGCGCGTATTCAGGTAGATTTTCCGAGATTTAGGCGGGCGGCGAAAAGCGCCGCATTAGGGGGAGCAAATTGTTCCAGGGGGCGTCGGCGCTGACACTCGATGCGAAAGGACGGATGTCGATTCCGTCTCGCTATCGTGAAGCGCTGCAACAACAGGCAGAAGGACGGGTGACGATCACCAAGCACCCGGACGGCTGCCTGTTGCTATTTCCGCGCCCCGAATGGGAAGTGTTCCGCTCGAAAGTCGCCGCGTTGCCGATGGACGCGCATTGGTGGCGCCGCATTTTTCTCGGCAATGCGTCCGACGTCGATGTCGACAGTGCGGGCCGCGTGCTCGTCTCACCTGAATTGCGTCTGGCGGCAGGAATGGAAAAGGAAGTCATGCTGCTCGGCATGGGTAGTCATTTTGAGTTGTGGGATGCGCAGACCTACGCCGCCAAGGAACAGGCGGCGATGGCCCAGGGCATGCCCGACGCCCTGAAAAATTTCACGTTCTGATCGCGGTTAAAAAGCTATGGCATCTGCGATGGGACAGGGACTGCAGCATCGCACGGTGCTGCTAGACGAAGCGGTCAACGCGCTGATCACGCGCGCGGACGGCATTTATGTGGACGGCACGTTCGGCCGCGGCGGGCACAGTCGCGCGATCCTCGCTCGCCTTGGTGAGGCGGGGCGCCTGATCGCGTTCGACAAGGACCCGCTGGCGATCGCTACGGCGCAAACCGTTGGCGACGCGCGGTTTTCGATCGTGCATGAGAGTTTTGCTTCGCTGCGCGACGAGCTCGCGTCGCGCGGGGTAGGGCGTGTGTCGGGAGTGTTGCTGGACCTTGGCGTGTCGTCGCCGCAGTTCGACGATCCGCAGCGCGGTTTCAGTTTCCGCGCAGATGGCCCGCTCGACATGCGGATGGACCCGACGCGCGGCGAGTCCGCCGCTGACTGGCTCGCTCGGGCCACGGTGCAGGAACTGACGGAGGTGATTCGAGATTATGGGGAAGAACGGTTTGCTTTTCAGATTGCAAAGGCGCTTGTTGCTCGCCGGGCAGAGTCCGACCGTCTCGGGCCTCTCGACAGCACGGGCGAGCTTGCCCAAATCGTGGCTAACGTCGTCAAAACCCGTGAGAAGGGTAAGGACCCGGCAACCCGCACCTTTCAAGCTATACGGATTCACGTCAATCAAGAGCTTGCGGAGCTGCAGGTCGTTCTAGAGGCAGCACTGTCGTTGCTGGAACAGGGGGGGCGGCTGGTGGTCATCAGCTTTCATTCGCTCGAAGACCGGATCGTCAAGCGATTCATGCAGGCGAACGCGAGCGCGCCGGCGGTGGACCGCCGCCTGCCGATCCGCGCCGTCGACCTGCCGAGCCCGCCGCTCAAGCTGCTCGGCCGCGTGTTCGCGAGCGACGAGGAAGTCGCCGCGAACCCGCGCGCCCGCTCGGCCGTGATGCGCACCGCGGAGCGCGTCACGCCATGAATCGTCTGAACATCTTCCTGCTGATCGTCGTCATGGGTTGTGCGCTTTCCGTCGTGAACGCCACCAATCAGCAGCGCCAGATCTTCATCCAGTTGCAACGCGCGCAGTCGCAGGAGCATCAGCTCCAGCAGGACTACGCGCAGCTTCAATATCAGCAGAGCGCGCTGTCGAGAACGTCGCGCATCGAACAGATCGCCACTGACTCGCTCAAGATGCAGCCCGTCACGACCGGACGCACGCAATATCTGACGCTCGCGCCCGGCAGTGCCAGCGCCGTCGACGCTCCCGTGCCGACCTCGGCGCCCGCGCAGGGCGCCGCGCCCACGCCTGCGCGCCGCGGAGGCACGCGATGAAAAAGGACAATCGCCGCAAGAGCGTAGCCTTTAGCGCGAACCCCATCCTCTCCGTGCGCCTGCCGATGTGGCGCTCGAAGCTCGTCGTTTTCCTGCTGTTCATGGCGTTCGTCGCGCTTGCCGCGCGCGCGTTCTGGATTCAAGGCCCAGGCAACGCGTTCTATCAGAAGCAGGGCGAAAGCCGCTACCAGCGCACGATCGAGTTGCCGGCCACGCGTGGCAAGATTCTCGACCGTAACGGGCTCGTGCTTGCTACGAGTCTGCCCGTGCGCGCAATCTGGGCCATTCCCGAAGCCGTGCCCGACGATCTCGGGGCCGACAAGCTCAACCAGCTCGGCACGCTGCTCGGCATGAGCACGAAAGAGCTGCGCGCGAAGCTCTCCGAAGACAAGACATTCGTCTATGTAAAGCGCCAGGTGCCGCTCGACGTCGCGCAGAAAGTGACGGCGCTCGACATTCCGGGCGTCTACCAGCGCAACGAATACAAGCGCTTCTATCCGGAAGGCGACGTCACCGCGCACTTGATCGGCTTCACCAACGTCGAGGACGAAGGCCAGGAAGGCGTCGAGCTGTCCGACCAGAAGGTGCTCGCGGGCGTGCCCGGCATTCGTCACGTCATCAAGGACCGCATGGGCCACATCGTCGAGGACGTCGACGAAACGGTCGTGCCCCACGATGGCACGGACGTCGAACTGTCGATCGACAGCAAGATCCAGTACATCGCGTATTCGAACCTGAAGGCCGCCGTCGAGAAGTTCAAGGCCAAGGCCGGCGCGGCGATGGTGGTGGACGTGCGCACGGGCGAGGTGCTCGCGCTCGTGAACTATCCGACCTACAACCCGAACGACCGCTCGCACCTCACGGGCGAGCAGCTGCGCAACCGCATTCTCACCGACGTGTTCGAGCCGGGCTCGATCATGAAGCCGTTTACGGTGTCGCTGGCGCTGGATCTGCACCGCGTCTCGCCGAGTACACTGGTGGATACGGGCCCGGGCCACTTCACGCTCGACGGCGCGACCATCACCGACGACGCGGCGTTCGGCGTTCTGACGGTCGGTGGCGTGATCCAGAAGTCGAGCAATATCGGCGCGACGAAGATCGCGATGACGCTCAAGCCCGAAGAAATGTGGGACATGTACACCAGCATCGGTCTCGGTCAGGCGCCGAAGGTCGGGTTTCCCGGCGCGGCGGCGGGCCGTCTGCGTCCGTGGAAAAGCTGGCGCCGCATCGAGCAGGCGACGATGTCCTACGGCTACGGCCTCTCCGTTTCGCTGTTCCAGCTCGCGCGCGCGTACACGGCGATCGCGCACGACGGCCAGATTCTGCCGGTCACGATCTTCCGCCACCCAGGCGACACGCAGCCGGTCCAGGGCACCCAGGTCTTCGCGCCGACCACGGCGCGTGAAGTGCGCACGATGCTGGAAAGCGTGGTGTCGAAGGACGGCACCTCACCCGACGCCGCCGTGCCCGGCTACCGCGTGGGCGGCAAGTCCGGTACGGCGTACAAGCATGGTCCGCACGGCTACGATCATTCGAAGTACCGCGCGTCGTTCGTCGGCATGGCGCCGATGCCGAATCCGCGTATCGTCGTGGCCGTCACGGTCGACGAACCGACCGCTGGCAGCCACTTCGGCGGCGCGGTGTCGGGTCCGGTGTTCTCGGGCATCGTCGGCGACACGCTGCGCTCGCTCAACGTGCCGCCGGATATGCCGGTGAAGCAGCTCGTCGTCGAGGACAATAGCGCCGCCGCTTCGGCCCCGGCCGTGGCAAACGCGCCGGCTACGCCTGCGAAGCACGTGACGAACGCAGCTGCAAACAGGGGCGCCGCAGCCGCGCGTCACATGACCGTCGCGGACAACGCGAAAAATCGACCCGGAGTCGTCCGATGAGCGCCACGCGCACCCTGCATCCCGCGCACCGGCAGATCGCGGATGCGCTCGCATGGCTGCGCGCGCATGTCGCGCCCGCAGCGGGGCTGCACGCCGACACGCGCTCGCTCAAGCCAGGCGACGTGTTTCTCGCCTACGCCGTCGAGGGCGCGGACAACCGCCCGCACATCGCCAGCGCCATCGAGCGCGGCGCCGCAGCCGTGCTGTATCAGCCGGAAGGCTATACCGGCGAAACGCTCGACGCATCGATCGCGCTGGCCGTGCCGCAACTCGACGTGCTCGCGGGAGAAATCGCCAGCGGCTGGTATGGCGACCCGAGCGACGCGATGCTCGTGGTCGGCGTCACGGGCACGAACGGCAAGACGTCGTGCAGCCAGTGGATCGCCTCGGCGTTTACGGCCATCGGCCAGAAGTGCGCGATCGTCGGCACGCTGGGCAGCGGTTTTCCAGGCCAGCTCGTGCATACGGGCTTCACTACGCCCGATGCGCCGCAATTGCAGCGCAGCCTCGCGCAATTGCGTGGCGAGGGCGCACAGGTTATTGCGATGGAAGTATCCTCGCACGCGCTGCATCAGGGCCGCGTCAACGGCACTTCGTTCGACATCGCCGTCTTCACGAATCTCACGCAAGACCATCTCGATTATCACCACACGTTCGAGGCCTATGAGGCCGCGAAGGCGCGCCTGTTCGCCTGGCCGGGCCTGCGCGCGGCGATCATCAACGCCGACGACGCTGCGGGCCGCCGCCTGATCGCCGCCACACGCGGCAAGGCGCGCACGATCGCATATGGCGTGGAAACGCCCGCCGCGGACGCACCTGTTGCCGACGCCTGGCTGCGCGCGAACGATGTGCGCGCGACCGCCACGGGCACGGCGTTCCATCTGGAAACGTCGGACTGGGGCGAGGCGCAAGTCGAGGTGCATGTTCTCGGCCTCTTCAACGTGAGCAATCTGCTCGGGGTGCTCGGGGCGCTGCTTGCGGCGAATGTGCCGCTCGTCGCGGCGCTCAACGAGATCGCGAAGCTGCAGCCGGTGAACGGCCGCATGGAGCGTCTTGGCGGCCGCGCCGATCACGACGAGCCGCTCGTTGTGATCGATTACGCGCATACGCCGGATGCGCTCGAAAAAACGCTCGAAGCGCTGCGCCCGATGGCCGCCGCGCGCGGCGGTCAGCTCGTCTGCATGTTCGGCTGCGGCGGCGATCGCGACGCGACCAAGCGCCCGCTCATGGGCGCGATTGCGGAGCGCCTCGCCGATCAGGTCGTCGTGACGAGCGATAACCCGCGCAGCGAATCGCCCGCCGCGATCATCGACCAGATCGCGCAAGGCATGCG
The DNA here is from genome assembly GCF_009789655.1 of Paraburkholderia acidiphila. Taxonomy (GTDB): domain Bacteria; phylum Pseudomonadota; class Gammaproteobacteria; order Burkholderiales; family Burkholderiaceae; genus Paraburkholderia; species Paraburkholderia acidiphila. The sequence goes on along the minus strand of NZ_CP046909.1, from coordinate 2,738,618 downwards.
CGAGAGCGCGAAGGCGCGCCGCATCGAGGACCGCGCGAGCGCGATCCTGCAAGCGGTGCGCGGCGCGGCGCGCGAAGACGTCGTCTTGCTGGCCGGCAAGGGCCATGAGGCGACCCAGGAAATCATGGGCAAGAAGCGCGCGTTCTCCGATCAGGACCACGCGCGGCTTGCACTCGCCGCCCGTGCCACGCACGGGCGCGGAGGTGGTGAATGACGATGCTTTCCCTGCGCGAAGCCGCGGCGCTGATTCCCGGCGCGAGTGTCCTCGGCGACGAGAACACGACGTTCGAGCGCATTTCGACCGACAGCCGCACCACGGGCCCCGGCGATCTCTTCGTCGCGCTCAAGGGCGATCGCTTCGACGCGCACGATTTTCTCGGCGATGTCGCGAACCGTCACGTGAGCGCGGCGCTCGTTTCGCGCAGCCCCGGCGACTGGCGCATTCCCGCACTGCGCGTGGACGACACGCGCAAGGCGCTCGGCGCGCTCGCGCTCGGCTGGCGCCGCCGCTTCTCGATGCCGCTCGTCGCCGTGACGGGCAGCAACGGCAAGACGACGGTGAAGGAAATGATCGCGTCGATCTTCGCGGCGGCCGTTGGAGAAAATATGCGTCTCGCGACCACCGGAAACCTCAATAACGACATCGGCGTGCCGTTAACGTTGCTGCGTTTGAGCGCTGCGCATCGGTTGGCCGTTGTCGAACTCGGCATGAATCACCCGGGCGAGACCGAGTTGCTCGCGAAATTCGCCGAGCCGACGGTCGCGGTCGTGAACAACGCGCAGCGCGAGCATCAGGAATTCATGGCGACGGTGGAAGCCGTCGCACTCGAGCATGCAAGCGTGATCCACGTGCTCAAGCCCTCGGGCGTCGCAGTGTTTCCCGCTGACGATGCCTATGCGAGCATCTGGCGCGTGGCGGCTACGGGTTCGCGCATTCTCGACTTCGCGCTGCACACGCAGACGAGCGCGGTCGAAGCGGCCGTCACCGGCAAGCTCACCGGCGAGGGGGGCAACCGTCTCGCGATCGCGACGCCGGAAGGTCATCTCGAAGTGGAGCTGAAGGTGCTGGGCGCACACAACGCGCACAACGCGCTCGCGGCCACGGCGGCGGCGATTGCGTCGGGCGTATCGCTCGAAGCGATTGGCCGCGGGCTGGAGGCGTTCGAGCCGGTAAAGGGCCGCTTGCAGGTGAAACGCGCGGCGCTCGGCGAGCTGGCGGGCGCCACGGTGATCGACGACACCTACAACGCGAATCCGGATTCGGTTCGCGCGGCGATCGACGTGCTCGCTTCGCGCGTGTCGCCGCGTGTGCTCGTGCTGGGCGACATGGGCGAAGTCGGCGACGACGGTCCCGCGTTTCACCGCGAGGTGGGCGCTTACGCGAAGGAACGCGGCATCGACGCGCTCTACACGCTCGGCGACGCGGCGCGTGATAGCGCCGCGGCGTTCGGCGCGCAGGCGCTGCATTCGGCGGACGTGGGCGAACTCGTGCGCTCGCTGACTGGCGGCGGTTACGGCGCTGGCGCAACGATTCTCGTGAAAGGCTCGCGCTTCATGCAGATGGAGCGCGTGGTGGCGGCTTTGACGAATCCGCCCACGAATCCGCAAAACCCTGCGCCGGACGCCAAGTCCGGTGCGCACTGAAATACTAAGGAATACAAGGCATGCTACTGGCGCTGGCGCAATGGCTGCAGAATGACGCAAGCTTCTTGCGCGTGTTCAGTTATCTGACGTTCCGTGCGGTGATGGCCACCATCACCGCGATGGCGATCGGGCTTTTCCTCGGCCCCTGGGTGATCCGCAAGCTCACCGCAATGAAGGTCGGCCAGGCCGTGCGTACGGACGGCCCGCAAACTCACCTCGTGAAGTCCGGCACGCCCACCATGGGCGGCGTACTCATTCTGCTGGGCATCGCGGTTTCCACGTTGCTGTGGGGCGACCTCACGAACCGTTTTATCTGGATCGTGATGCTCGTCACATTCGGCTTTGGCGCGATCGGTTGGGTCGACGACTATCGCAAGGTCGTCTACAAGGATCCGCGCGGTATGTCCTCGCGCGAAAAGTACTTCTGGCAGTCGGTGATCGGCTTGTTCGCCGCGGTGTACCTCGCGTTCAGCGTGTCCGAAGCGAGCAACGTGCGCGTGTTCGATCTCTTCATGGCCTGGGTGCGTAGCGGCCTGTCGATGGGTCTTCCCGCGCGCGCCGACCTGCTGCTGCCGTTCCTCAAGTCGATCAGCTATCCGCTCGGCGTGTGGGGTTTCATCGCGCTCACGTACTTCGTGATCGTCGGCGCGAGCAACGCCGTGAACCTCACCGACGGCCTCGACGGTCTCGTCATCATGCCCGTCGTGCTGGTCGGCGCGTCGCTCGGCGTGTTCGCCTATGTGATGGGCAGCTCGGTCTATTCGAAGTATCTGCTCTTTCCGCACATTGCCGGCGCCGGCGAACTGCTGATCTTCTGTTCGGCGATGGGCGGGGCAGGGCTTGCGTTCCTCTGGTTCAACACGTACCCGGCTCAGGTGTTCATGGGCGACGTGGGCGCGCTCGCGCTCGGCGGCGCGCTCGGAACCATTGCGGTGATCGTGCGTCAGGAGATCGTGCTCTTCATCATGGGCGGCATCTTCGTCGCGGAGACGCTCTCCGTGATGCTCCAGGTCACCTGGTTCAAGTACACGAAAAAGCGTTACGGCGAAGGGCGCCGCATCTTCAAGATGGCGCCGCTGCATCACCATTTCGAGCTGTCTGGCTGGAAAGAGACGCAGGTTGTCGTGCGTTTCTGGGTCATCACGCTGATGCTGTGTCTGATCGGTCTGTCCACGCTCAAGCTGCGTTGAGCCTTTAAGTAAGCAAGGGAAGCAAGCAATGTTTGGCGAGAAGTTTCGGGATCGGCAAAAGCCGATGGTGCTCGTGCTGGGACTCGGGGAATCGGGTCTCGCGATGGCGCGCTGGTGCGCGCGGCATGGTTGCCGCCTGCGCATTGCCGACACGCGCGAAGCGCCTGCGAACTTGCCGGAACTCGCTGCGCGTGGCATCGACGCCGATTTCATCGGGGGTCCGTTCTCGACCGCGCTGCTCGACGGCGTGGAACTCGTGGCGATCAGCCCGGGCCTCTCGCCGCTCGCCGAAGATCTCGTGCCGCTGATCGCGGCGGCACGCGAGCGTGGCATCGAAGTGTGGGGCGAACTCGAACTCTTCGCGCAGGCGCTGCGCCATCTTGGCGAGAGCGGCTACGCACCGAAGGTGCTGGCGATCACGGGCACGAACGGCAAGACCACCACGACGAGCTTGACAGGCATGCTCTGCGAACGCGCGGGCAAGCGCGTGGCGGTGGCGGGCAACATCAGCCCTGCCATGCTCGACAAGCTCGCTGAAGCCATCGACAACACTGCGCTGCCCGATGTCTGGGTGCTCGAACTGTCGAGCTTCCAACTGGAGACGGCGCATACGTTCGAGCCGGACGCCGCGGCGATCCTCAACATCACGCAGGACCACCTCGACTGGCACGGCGGCCTCGACGCCTACGCGGCCGCGAAGGGCCGCATCTTCGGGCCGCGCACGACGCGCGTGCTCAACCGCGACGACGCGCGCGTCATGTCGCTCGCGACCGTGAAGGCGAGTGGCGACGCGAAGGTCGTGACCTTCGGCCTGAACGAACCCGAGAGCGACGGCGACCTGGGTTTGCTGCGCGAGAACGGCATGCAGTGGCTCGTGCAGGCGCACGATCTCGACGCAGCGGATGTGCCTGTTTCCCCGCGTCGCCGCAAGCAGCAGGAAGCGGCGCCGGTGAATCTCGGCATGAAGCGTCTCATGCCCGCCGACGCCCTGCGCATTCGCGGTCTGCACAACGCGGCGAACGCGCTCGCGGCATTCGCGCTCACGCGCGCGATCGATCTGGCGCCCGCGCCGCTGCTGCATGGCCTGCGCGAATATCGCGGCGAGCCGCATCGCGTGGAGCTGATCGCTTCGATCGACGGCATCGACTATGTGGACGACAGCAAGGGCACGAACGTGGGCGCAACGGTCGCGGCGCTCGACGGCCTCGCGCAGCGCGCGGTGCTGATCGCCGGCGGCGACGGCAAGGGCCAGGACTTCGATCCGCTCGCGGCGCCGGTTGCGCGCTGGTGCCGGGCCGTGATGCTGATTGGCCGCGACGCGCCGAAGATCCGCGCGGCGCTCGAAGAAACCGGTATCGCGATGAGCGACCACGCGACGCTCGAAGAAGCCACGCGCGCGGCCACGGCGCTCGCGGAGCCTGGCGACGTCGTGCTGCTCTCGCCTGCATGCGCGAGCTTCGACATGTTCAAGGGCTACGCCCATCGCGCGGCCGTGTTCCACGACACGGTGGAAGAAATCGCCGCAGAACGGGGGACGATGATATGAGCTGGTCCGAGCGGTTCGGTGCGCGCCTCTCGCGCGAAGGCGGCCAGGCCGGCGGTTCGTCGGGCGGCGGCGCGCGCTCGGGCGGTCTGGCGAGCGTCGTCAACGGCGTGCGTCCCGGCCGCTCGCGCATGCTCGACTACGACCACTCGCTGCTGTGGGCCGTGATCGCGCTGCTGGGTCTTGGCGTCGTGATGGTCTACTCGGCCTCCATTGCCATGCCCGATTCGCCCAAGTACGCCTCGTACCGCGACTGGGCGTTCCTCGTGCGCCATATCGTTTCGCTCGTGGTCGCCACGGTCGCGGCGCTCATCGCGTTCCGCATTCCCGTTTCCACATGGGAGCGCTACGCGCCGAAGCTCTTTCTCATCGCGCTCGCGATGCTGGTGGTCGTGCTGATTCCGCACATCGGCAAGGGCGTGAACGGCGCGCGGCGCTGGATTCCGCTCGGCATCACGAACATGCAGCCGTCGGAAATCATGAAGCTCGCCGTGACGATCTACGCCGCGAACTACACGGTGCGCAAGCAGGAATACATGCATAGCTTCGCGAAGGGCTTCTTGCCGATGGCGTTTGCCGTGGGCGTGGTCGGCGCGCTGCTGCTGCTCGAGCCCGACATGGGCGCGTTCATGGTGATCGCCGCGATCGCCATGGGCGTGCTGTTCCTCGGAGGCGTGAACGGCAAGCTGTTCGGCGGCCTCGTGGCCACGGCCGTGGGCACTTTCACGCTGCTCGTGTGGGCGTCGCCGTGGCGCCGCGAGCGGATCTTCGCGTACCTCGATCCGTGGGACGACCGCTACGCGCAGGGCAAGGCGTACCAGCTCACGCACTCGCTCATTGCGTTCGGCCGCGGCGAGTGGTTCGGCGTGGGGCTCGGCGGCAGCGTCGAGAAGCTGAACTATCTGCCGGAAGCGCACACCGACTTCATTCTCGCCGTGATCGGCGAGGAGCTCGGCTTCGTCGGCGTGCTCGTCGTGATCCTGCTGTTCTACTGGATCGTGCGCCGCGCGTTCGAGATCGGCCGCCAGGCGCTCGCGCTCGACCGCACGTTCGCGGGTCTCGTCGCCAAGGGTCTTGGCGTGTGGTTCGGCGCGCAGGCCTTCATCAACATGGGCGTGAACCTGGGTCTGTTGCCGACCAAGGGGCTCACGCTGCCGCTCGTGAGCTACGGCGGCTCGGGCATTTTGCTGAACTGTGTCGCAGTGGCGCTGCTGCTGCGTGTCGATTACGAGAACCGCGTCTTGATGCGTGGAGGCAAGGTATGACCGCAGCAACGCGCACGCTCATGGTGATGGCTGGCGGCACCGGGGGACACGTGTTCCCGGGGCTCGCCGTCGCGCATCGCATGGAGCAGTGGGGCTGGCGCGTAGTGTGGCTCGGCAATCCCGCAGGCATGGAAGCGACGCTCGTGCCCAAGCACGGCATCAAGATGGAATACGTGCGCTTTGGCGGCGTGCGCGGCAAGGGCATCAAGACCAAGCTGATGCTGCCGCTGAACCTGTTGCGCGCGTGCATGCAGAGTCTCGCGGCGCTGCGCCGCGTGAAGCCCGATGTCGTGCTCGGCATGGGCGGCTACATCACGTTCCCGGCAGGTGTGATGAGCGCGCTTTCGGGCCGTCCGCTCGTGCTGCACGAACAGAATTCGATTGCGGGCCTTGCGAACAAGGTGCTCGCGAAGCTGGCCAAGCGTGTGCTCGTGGCGTTTCCGGGCGCGCTGCCGAACGCCGAGTGGACCGGCAACCCGATCCGCGAGGCGCTCGAACACGTCGACGCCCCGGCGGCGCGCTACGCGGCGCGCAGCGGTCCGCTGCGCGTGCTCGTAGTGGGCGGCAGCCTCGGCGCCACGGCGCTCAACGAAGTGGTGCCGCGCGCGCTGTCGCTGCTCGCACCTGAAGAGCGCCCGCACATCGTGCATCAGGCGGGCGCAAAGCACATCGACGCCTTGCGTCAAAACTATCTCGACGCCGGCCTCGAACTGAACGACACGGTGCAACTCGTGCCGTTCATCGATGACATGGCGAGCGCCTACCGGAACGCGGACCTCGTGGTCTGCCGTTCGGGCGCAATGACGGTGGCCGAGGTCGCGGCCGTAGGCGTGGCGGCATGCTTCGTGCCGTTTCCCTACGCCGTGGACGACCACCAGACCACCAACGCCGCGTTCCTTGCCGACAAGGACGCAGCGCTCGTGGTGCAACAGCGCGACCTGACGGCGGAAGGACTCGCCGACTGGTTGCGGCATCAGACCAGAACATCGCTGGCGGAAATGGCAGGGCGCGCCCGCGCGCTCGCGAAACCCGACGCCGCCGATCAGGTCGCGCGCATCTGCGCGGCCGTGGCGGGCGCAGTAGCGGGAGGAAAGCAATGAAACACATCGTCAAACACATCCATTTCGTCGGCATCGGCGGCGCGGGCATGAGCGGCATCGCCGAAGTGCTCGTGAACCTCGGCTATCAGGTAAGCGGCTCGGACCTCGCGAAGAACGCGGTCACCGATCGACTCGCCGCGCTCGGCGCGCGCATCGCGATCGGCCATGCCGAAGAGAACATCGAAGGTGCCAACGCCGTGGTCGTTTCGACCGCGGTGCGCAGCGACAACCCCGAAGTGCTCGCGGCGCGCCATCGCCGCATTCCCATCGTGCCGCGCGCCGTGATGCTCGCGGAACTGATGCGCCTTAAGCAGGGCATCGCGATCGCGGGCACGCACGGCAAGACCACCACGACTTCGCTCGTGGCGAGCGTGCTGGCGGCAGGCGGGCTCGATCCGACATTCGTGATCGGCGGGCGGCTCATCAGTGCGGGCGCGAACGCGCGTCTCGGCACGGGCGACTTCATCGTGGCGGAAGCCGACGAATCCGACGCATCGTTCCTGAACCTCTTTCCGGTGATCGAAGTCATTACGAACATCGACGCCGATCACATGGACACCTACGGGCACGACTTCGCGCGCCTGAAGCAGGCGTTCATCGAATTCACGCACCGTCTGCCGTTCTATGGCATCGCCGTGCTGTGCGTGGACGACCCGAACGTGAAGGAGATCCTGCCGTTCGTCTCGAAGCCGATCATCCGTTACGGCTTCGCGTCCGACGCGCAGGTGCGCGCGGTGAACGTCGTCGCGCGCGACGGCAAGATGTACTTCACGGTGATGCGTGAAGACGCGCCGTCGCTCGACATCGTGCTGAACCTGCCGGGCACGCACAACGTGCAGAACGCGCTCGCCGCAATTGCGATTGCGACCGAACTCGAAGTGAAGGACGCCGACATTCAACGCGCACTCGCGGAATTCAACGGCGTGGGCCGCCGTTTTCAGCGTTACGGCGAGATTCCCGTCAACGGCGGCGGCGCCTGGACGTTGATCGACGACTATGGCCATCACCCGGTGGAAATGGCGGCGACCATCGCAGCGGCGCGCGGCGCGTTTCCCGAGCGCCGTCTCGTGCTGGCGTTCCAGCCGCACCGCTATACGCGCACGCGCGACTGTTTCGAAGACTTCGTGCGTGTGCTCTCGACCGTCGACGCGCTTGTGCTGACCGATGTCTATGCGGCCGGCGAAGCGCCGATCGTCGCAGCGGATGGCCGCGCGCTCGCACGCGCGATTCGTGTGGCGGGCAAGGTCGAGCCGGTATTCGTCGAGACCGTGGATGAAGTGCCAGAGGCGCTCGCGGCAGTGGTGCGCGACGGCGATGTGGTGATTACGATGGGCGCGGGTTCGATCGGCGGTGTGCCGGGCCGGATCGCAGCCCAGGAACAGAAGGCGTGAGTGACATGAGCAGCATCGATCCCAAACAATTTGGCAAGGTAGCCGTGCTGTTCGGCGGTGTGTCCGCCGAGCGCGAAGTCTCGCTCAAGTCGGGCACGCTCGTGCTGCAAGCGTTGCAGAGCGCCGGCATCGACGCGCATCCGTTCGACCCGTCCGAGCGCCCGCTTTCGGCGTTGAAGGACGAAGGTTTCGTGCGTGCGTTCAACGCGCTGCACGGCGGCTATGGCGAGAACGGCCAGATCCAGGGCGCGCTCGACTTCTACGGCATCCGCTATACGGGTACGGGTGTGCTCGGGTCGGCGCTCGGGCTCGACAAGTTCCGCAGCAAACTTGTGTGGCAGCAGCTTGGCATTCCCACGCCGCCGTTCGAAGCCGTGCTGCGCGGCGACGACTACGCGGCGCGCGCGCCGCAAATTCTTGCGAAGCTCGGCCTGCCGCTTTTCGTGAAGCCCGCGAGCGAAGGCTCGAGCGTCGCCGTGATCAAGGTGAAGGCCGAAAGCGAACTCGTGCCGGCGCTCGAAGAAGCCGCGAAGTTCGACAAGATCGTGCTGGTGGAAAAGAGCATCGAAGGCGGTGGCGAGTACACCGCGTGCATCGCGGGCGACCTCGATCTGCCGATCATCAAGATCGTGCCGGCGGGCGAGTTCTACGACTACGACGCGAAGTACATCCTCGACACGACGCAGTATCTGATTCCGTGTGGCGTCGCGCCCGAGAAGGAAGCGCAACTGAAGAAGCTCGCGCGCCGTGCGTTCGACGTGCTCGGCTGCACCGACTGGGGTCGTGCCGATTTCATGATGGACGGCGCCGGCAACGCGTATTTCCTCGAAGTGAACACGGCGCCGGGCATGACCGATCACTCGCTGCCGCCGAAGGCCGCGCGCTCGGTGGGCATCGAGTATCGCGACCTCGTGGTGCGTGTGCTCGCACTGACGCTGAAAGATTGAACCCCTAATTAATCTCTGACCGACGAATTGCCGAACCTGGATTAACCCGACAATCTCGAAATGTGGAATAACGTACGCCAGCTCAACCTCACCGCCAACGCGTTGCACGCGCTGCTCGCGCTCGCGCTTCTGGCGGCTGGCTGCTACTGGCTCGTGCAGCGCCCGAACTTCGCGCTGCGGGAGATCCGCATCGAGGGCGACACCGAGCACATCAACTCGCCCACCGTGCGCGCAAGCGTGGTTGGCCGGTTGAAGGGCAACTTCTTCACGGTCGATCTCGACGCGGCACGCGCCGCGTTCGAGCAGATGCCGTGGGTGCGTCACGCGAGCGTGCGCCGCGTGTGGCCCAACGCGCTGGCTGTCACGCTCGAGGAGTACAAACCGCTGGGCACGTGGGGCAGCGATCAGCTCGTGAGTACGGACGGCGAGCTGTTCACGGCGAACCAGGGCGAGCTGGACGAAGAACTGCCCGCGTTCGATGGCCCCGACGGCACCGCGCCCGAAGTGGTCGCGCGCTACCGCGACCTCGAGAAGTGGTTCGCGCCGATCGGGCTCACGCCCGACGAGGTGACGCTCTCGGCGCGCTACGCGTGGACGGTGAAGCTCTCGAACGGCATGCAGGTGGAACTGGGCCGCGAGCGCAACGCCGAAACACTCAGCGAGCGTTCGCACCGGCTCATCGCCGCATGGTCGGCAGTCACGCAACGTTGGGGCAAAGAGATCGAATACGCGGACTTGCGTTATCCGAACGGGTTTGCGATAAGGGCGGCCGGCATGCGCTTCATCAGTGACACGCCCGCTCCGGGCAAGAAGTAACAGGACATCACACGCAACGAGCACGATATGAGTAAAGACTATAAGGATCTGCTGGTCAGCCTCGACATCGGGACGTCGAAGGTGGTGGCCGTCGTCGCCGAACTAAAGGGCGAAGGCCACTACGAAGTGATCGGTCTCGGCCAGAGCGAATCGAAAGGTCTCAAGAAGGGCGTGGTGGTGAACATTGAGGCCACGGTGCAGTCTATCCAGCGAGCGCTCGAAGAAGCGGAACTCATGGCCGACTGCAAGATCACTAACGTATTCACCGGCATTGCGGGCAGCCACATTCGCAGCTTCAACTCGAGCGGCATGGTCGCCATCAAGGAGAAGGAAGTCACGCAGGCAGATGTCGCGCGTGTGATCGAAACGGCGAAGGCGATCAACATCCCGACCGATCAGCAGGTGCTGCATATCCTCACGCAGGAATTCATCATCGACGGCCAGGAAGATGTGCGCGAGCCGATCGGCATGAGCGGCATCCGTCTGGAAGTGAAGGTGCATATCGTGACGGGCGCGGTGAGCGCGGCGCAGAACATCGTGAAGTGCGTGCGCCGCTGCGGGCTCGAAGTGAACGACCTCATTCTGCAGCCGCTCGCTTCGTCGCTGGCGGTGCTGACCGAGGACGAGAAGGAACTGGGCGTGGTGCTCGTCGATGTGGGCGGCGGCACGACCGACATCGCGATCTTCAGCGAAGGCGCGATCCGCCATACCGCGGTGATTCCGATCGCGGGCGACCAGGTGACGAGCGACATCGCCATGGCGCTGCGCACGCCCACGCCCGACGCGGAAGACATCAAGGTGAGCTACGGCATCGCGAAGCAGGCGCTGGCCGATCCGGACGAAATGATCGAAGTGCCGGGGCTTGGCGAGCGCGGTCCGCGCACGCTGTCGCGCCAGGCGCTCGCCGCCGTGATCGAGCCGCGCGTGGAAGAGCTGTTTTCGCTCGTGCAGCAGGTGGTGCGCGAGTCGGGCTACGAAGAACTGCTGAGCTCGGGCGTCGTGCTCACGGGCGGCGCCGCGATGATGCCGGGCATGGTCGAGCTGGGCGAGGACATTTTCCTGAAGCCGGTGCGCATTGGCGTGCCGGAATACGCGGGCGGTCTCGCCGACGTGGTGCGCAATCCGCGCTACTCGACGGCGATGGGCTTGCTCGTCGAAGGCCGCTCGCAGCGCATGCGCGGGCGCAAGGTTGCAGTGCAGTCGGGGTCGATGGGCCAGGTCTTCTCACGCATGAAGGACTGGTTCCTCGGCAACTTCTAAAAGCAGGCGCAGGACAGAAGGCGAAGTACAAGCTTCGAAAAATCGCGCTGGTGACGGCGGCTAGCGCGCAGTGGAAGGTTGCCCGATCTTCCACTGGATAACGGCCGAGGAGCGGAATCTTTTTCTTGACGGAGGCAACATGGAATTCCAGATGCTGGAAACGGAAACCAACGGCACCATCATCAAGGTGGTAGGCGTTGGTGGTGCTGGCGGCAATGCCGTGCAGCACATGATCAACCGCGGCGTGCAAGGCGTCGATTTCATCGTGATGAACACGGACGCACAGGCGCTCTCGCGCTCGCGTGCATCGGCCGTGATTCAGCTCGGCAACACGGGCCTCGGCGCCGGTGCGAAGCCGGAGATGGGCCGCGCGGCGGCTGAAGAAGCCCGTGAGCGCATCGCCGACGCACTGCGCGGCGCGCACATGGTGTTCATCACCGCCGGCATGGGTGGCGGCACCGGCACGGGCGCAGCCCCGGTCGTCGCGCAAATCGCCAAGGAAATGGGCATTCTCACCGTTGGCGTGGTGAGCAAGCCGTTCGAGTTCGAAGGCGGCAAGCGTATGCGTGTGGCGGAAGCCGGCTCGCAGCAACTGGAGGATCACGTCGACTCGCTGATCGTCGTCCTGAACGACAAGCTGTTCGACGTGATGGGCGATGACGCCGAGATGGACAAGTGCTTCCAGTGCGCGGACGACGTTCTGAACAACGCAGTTGCCGGCATCGCCGAAATCATCAACGTCGACGGTCTCGTGAACGTCGACTTTGAAGACGTGAAGACGGTGATGGGCGAGCAGGGCAAGGCGATGATGGGCACGGCGACGGTCGCCGGCGTCGATCGCGCACGCCTCGCGGCGGAACAGGCCGTGGCGAGCCCGCTGCTCGAAGGCGTCGATCTGTCGGGCGCGCGCGGCGTGCTGGTCAACATCACGTCGAGCCGTTCGCTGCGTCTGTCGGAAACGCGCGAAGTCATGAACACCATCAAGAGCTACGCTGCGGAAGACGCAACGGTGATCTTCGGTGCGGTGTACGACGACGCGATGGGCGACGCGCTGCGCGTGACGGTGGTGGCAACGGGCCTTGGCCGCGCTGCGAAGAAGCAGCAAGCCGCGCCGATGCAACTGCTGCGCACGGGCACGGACAACCAGCCGATCCCGGCCCCGGCAGGCTCGTACGCACCGCAGCACAGCGGCCACGGCAACACGGCCGACTACGGCGCGCTCGACACGCCGGCTGTGTGGCGCACGTCGCGCGACACCGCGGCTTCGCACGTGCAGGCGCTGCAGGAAAAGGGCGTCGACACGTACGATATCCCGGCGTTCCTGCGCAAGCAGGCGGACTGACGCGAGCCGATCTGACTGCGGCAGGGCACGCGTTGCCCTCGCCCGCAGACAGAGCGTGCGCGGCGGTGCAGTGAAGGCGAGCAAGACCAGCAAGGCCGCATCCGCGAGGATGCGCGGCAGGGACGGTTGCCCGCTACGCGTTGAGCGTGGGGGACAGGCGCGGTGTCGCCCGGCGAACCTGTGTAACCTTGGAGTACATCGTTGCCCAACATTGCAGTGGCGGCCATCCGTGGGACGGCCATCCGCACGCCAGCGCATGAGGCTTGAGCAAGCTTGCATATCGTTGCGAAGGACGAGTCATGATCAAACAGGGTGAAACGCTGCCCGAAGCGACCCTCTTCGAGTTCGTCGAAGACGCGCGCGAGGGTTGCACGCTGGGGCCGAACAGCTTCGACGTGCGAAAGGAAGCGGCGGGCAAGCGCGTGGTGATCTTCGGATTGCCTGGCGCATTCACGCCTACGTGCTCTGCGAAGCACGTACCGGGTTATGTCGAACACTTCGACGCGCTGCGCGCGGCGGGTGTCGACGAAATCTGGTGCGTGTCCGTCAACGACGCGTTCGTCATGGGCGCGTGGGGACGCGATCAGCGTACCTCGGGCAAGGTACGCATGATGGCCGACGGCAGCGCAGCGTTGACTCGTGCACTCGGACTGGAGCAGGATTTGTCGGCGCGTGGCATGGGAATCCGCTCCCAGCGTTACGCGATGGTGGTCGACGACGGCGTGGTCAAGACGCTGCACGTCGAAGCACCCGGCAAGTTCGAAGTGAGCGATGCTGCGAGCATACTTGCCACGTTGACCCGCGCATGAGCGCGTTTGCGGGCGCTGCGTTGCCCTGATGCAACGCAAACCTGCGGCGCAAATGTGACAGGCGATTACGTGAGCCCAGCGGGCCGATCACCCCGGGAACGCCTCCGTTCCGGGCATCGGCCCGCACTCCATCCCTGGTGGGTAACACAGGGAAACAGTTTGTCACGCCGGTGAAAACGACGGACTCGCCGCAACTGGAGTATAATTCGTGCTATGAATTAAAAAGTCCCGATTGGGATTTTCAATGAGCAAGAAGACCATGTTGAAGCAGCGAACCATCAAATCAATCGTGAAGACAGTCGGCATCGGCCTGCATTCGGGCCGCAAGGTCGACCTGACGCTCCGTCCGGCGGCGCCGAACACGGGCATCGTGTTTTCGCGCGTGGATTTGCCGACGCCGGTTGACATCCCCGCATCGGCGATGGCGATTGGCGACACCCGCCTCGCCTCGGTGCTGCAGAAAGACGGCGCACGTGTCTCGACGATCGAGCACCTGATGTCCGCCTGCGCAGGCCTTGGCATCGACAACCTCTATGTGGATGTGACCGCCGAAGAAATTCCGATCATGGATGGCAGCGCGGCTTCGTTCGTGTTTCTGATCCAGTCGGCGGGTATTGAGGAGCAGAACGCTCCGAAGAAGTTCATCAAGGTTAAGAAGCCCGTGGAGATCCGCGACGGCGACAAATTCGCACGTCTCGAGCCTTACTTCGGCTTCAAGCTCAAGTTCACGATCGACTTCCGTCATCCGGCCGTCGACAAGACGGGCCAGGCGCTCGAAGTGGACTTCGCGAATACCTCGTACGTGCGCGAAATCGCGCGCGCCCGCACGTTCGGCTTCGCGCATGAAGTCGAGATGATGCGCGAACTGGGCCTCGCGCGCGGCGGCAGCATGGACAACGCGATCGTGCTGGACGAGTACCGCATCCTGAACAACGACGGCCTGCGCTACGACGACGAGTTCGTGAAGCACAAGATGCTCGACGCGATCGGCGACCTCTACGTGGTCGGCCATCCGCTCTTGGCGGCGTACGACGCGTACAAGTCGGGCCACGGCCTGAACAACGCGCTGCTGCGCGAGCTGCTCGCGAATGAAGACGCCTACGAGATCGTCACGTTCGACGATCCGCAGAAGGCGCCGCGCGGCTTCGGCTACGAGGCGCAGACGGCATTCGCCTGAGTTTCGAGCGCGCTTTGCCAGTAAAAAGGGCAGCTTCAAGCTGCCCTTTTTCTATTTGCGCGATTCGCTGCGTAGTTTCGTAAGATTCGCGCGCTGGATTAGCGCTTTTTCGTGTGGCGTGCCGCCATCTTCGCGAGGGCCGCCTGCAGCGGCGAGGCCTCGAGCGTTTCGCTGAGCGCCTGGAGCGCTGCCGCGCCAGCCGGTGTCATGCGCGCCTGCTTGGGCGGCGCGGGATCTTTCACGGCTTGCGGACGCACACGAATGCGCACGCTGTTCAACGCCCAGCCGCGCGCCTGCAGATCGGCCACGAGCCGCGGCTCCAGATGCCGCAGCCGCGCCGCGAGCGCGTTGTGCGCAGTGAAAAGGGCCAGCGTGCCGTCCTTGATGAAGCCGGGCTCCACGCTCGCCGCGAGATAGTCGGGCAGCAGGGCGTTCAGGTCGCGCTGGATCGCTGCGATCTGCTCGACGCCGGCGCGCAGCGGCGCGAACGCGTCCGTGCGGCTCAGCACTTCGGCGAGCGGCTGCGGGGCGCGTGGTGCCCTGGACCTTGAAAACGGCGAGAAACGGCTCATGTGGCGTAAGGATGGGAGAGCGCAAGCGGTATCGCGTTGCCTGCGATGCCGTCATTGTAGCCTGCGCACTGGCCATCCAAGCGCCTTCAGGCCATTTGGCCAGGGCCGCATCGCGGCCCTTCGCCGCATGGCGGGAAGGCCGTCCGTGCGGGCATCGCACGCGCCGGAGCCGTCTTTGCGCTGACACAGGCGGCTGAGAGGGCGCGTGCTAAAATGCACGATTCGAATCCACCATTTTTGGGCTAAAGCCGCCGAGGTCCCTCCGGTCCGGATGCGTAGTGCAGGCGTCGGCAGACGTTGCACGACCCGCTGAACCCACCCTCAGGAATCCCGGCCCAAGCCGCGACGCAGACACCGATCCGATGACCACCGGTTTCTTACAGAAAATCTTTGGCAGCCGCAATCAGCGCCTGATCAAGCAATATCAGAAGACGGTCGTGGCGATCAACGCGCTCGAACCGAAGATCGAGCAGTACACCGACGAGCAACTGCGCGCGAAGACGGTCGAGTTCCGCGAGCGCGTGGCCAAAGGCACCTCGCTCGACGAACTGCTGCCCGAGGCGTTCGCCGTTTGCCGCGAGGCGAGCAAGCGCGTGCTGAAGATGCGCCACTTCGACGTGCAGCTGATCGGCGGCATGGTGCTGCATTACGGCAAGATCGCTGAAATGCGCACCGGCGAAGGCAAGACGCTCGTCGCCACGCTGCCCGTGTATCTGAATGCGCTGTCGGGCCGCGGCGTCCACGTCGTGACGGTGAACGATTACCTCGCCCAGCGCGACGCCGAATGGATGGCGCGCCTCTACAACTTCCTCGGTCTCTCGGTCGGCATCAACCTGTCGCAGATGGACCACGCAACGAAGCAGGAAGCTTACGCGGCGGACATCACCTACGGTACGAACAACGAGTTCGGCTTCGACTATCTGCGCGACAACATGGTCTACGAGACCGAGGCGCGCGTGCAGCGTGCGCTGAACTTCGCCGTGGTCGACGAGGTGGACTCGATCCTGATCGACGAAGCGCGTACGCCGCTCATCATCTCGGGCCAGGCCGAAGACCATACCGAACTCTACGTGCGCATGAACGCGCTGCCGCCGCTGCTCGAGCAGCAGATCGGCGAAGAGAAGGCCGACGGCACGGGCGTGGAAAAGCCGGGCGACTACACGCTCGACGAAAAGGCCCGTCAGGTGTTCCTGACCGAATCGGGCCACGAGAAGGCCGAGCGCATGCTCGCCGAGTGGGGCCTGATCGGCCAGGGCGAAAGCCTCTACGCGCCGCAGAACATCACGCTGATGCACCACGTGTACGCCGCGCTGCGTGCCCACACGCTGTTCCACAAGGACCAGCACTACGTGGTGCAGAACGGCGAAGTCATCATCGTCGACGAATTCACCGGCCGTCTGATGGCCGGCCGCCGTTGGTCGGACGGTCTGCATCAGGCCGTGGAAGCGAAGGAGCACGTGAAGATCCAGAGCGAGAACCAGACGCTCGCCTCGATCACGTTCCAGAACTACTTCCGCATGTACGCGAAGCTCTCGGGCATGACGGGTACGGCCGACACGGAAGCGTACGAATTCAACGAGATCTACGGTCTCGAAACGGTCGTGGTCCCGACCAACCGCCCGCCCAAGCGGATCGACAAGCAGGACCAGATCTACAAGACGGCGAAGGAGCGCTACGACGCCGTGATTCGCGACATTCGCGAATGCTACGAGCGCGGGCAGCCGGTGCTCGTAGGCACCACGTCGATCGAAAACTCCGAACTGCTCTCGGACCTGCTGAGCAAGGCCGGTCTGCCGCACGAAGTGCTCAACGCGAAGCAGCACGCGCGTGAAGCCGCGATCGTTGCCGAAGCAGGCCGTCCGCAGCGCGTGACCATCGCCACCAACATGGCGGGCCGTGGTACCGACATCGTGCTCGGCGGCAACGTCGAGAAGCAGTCGTCGTTCATCGAAGCCGACGACGCGATCCCCGCCGACGAAAAGGCGCGCCGCATCCAGAAACTGAACGACGAGTGGCAGACGCTGCACGATCAGGTGAAGGCCGCAGGCGGCCTGCACATCATCGGCACCGAGCGTCACGAGTCGCGCCGGATCGACAACCAGCTGCGCGGCCGTGCGGGCCGTCAGGGCGACCCGGGCTCGTCGCGTTTCTATCTCTCGCTCGAAGACCCGCTGCTGCGCATTTTCGCGGGCGACCGCGTGCGCGCGATCATGGACCGCCTGAAGATGCCGGAAGGCGAGGCGATCGAGGCGGGCATCGTCACGCGTTCGATCGAGTCGGCGCAGCGCAAGGTCGAAGCGCGCAACTTCGACATCCGCAAGCAGCTGCTCGAATACGACGACGTGTCGAACGACCAGCGCAAGGTGATCTACCAGCAGCGCAACGAGTTGCTCGAAGCGCATGACATTACCGAAACGATCGGCGCGATGCGTCATGGCGTGATCACCGACATCGTGCGCCAGTTCGTGCCGCACGGCAGCATCGAAGAGCAGTGGGACGTGCCCGAGCTCGAAGAAGTGCTGCGCAACGAATGGCAGCTCGACCTCGCGATCCAGGAGATGATCAACGAGTCGTCGTCGATCGACGCCGATGAAATTCTCGAAGCCGTGCAAGCCGCCGGCGACGAAGCGTACGAGCAGAAGGTCGGGCTCGTGGGCCGCGAATCGTTCAGCGCGTTCGAGCGCTCGGTCATGCTGCAGACGCTCGACCGCAGCTGGCGCGAACACCTCGCGGCGCTCGACCACCTGCGTCAGGGCATCCATCTGCGCGGCTATGCGCAGAAGAACCCGAAGCAGGAGTACAAGCGCGAGGCGTTCGAACTGTTCGCCGCGATGCTCGAAGCCGTGAAGCTCGAAGTCACGCGCATCGTGATGAATGTGCAGATCCAGTCGCCGGAGCAGCTCGAGCAGGCGGCCGAGCAGATCGAAGAGCAGGGCCATCATGTCGAGAACGTCGAGTTCCGCCATGCCGAGTTTGCCGAAGCCGACGCAGCGCCGGCTCCCGCGGCCGCCGCACCGGTGGCTGTCGATGCCGCCGCCGCAATGGTCGGCGCGGCCATGAGCCACACGCCGCCGGTGGGCAGCGAGCTGCCGAAGGTGGGCCGCAACGATCCGTGCCCGTGCGGCAGCGGCAAGAAGTACAAGCAGTGTCACGGCAAGATCGCGTGACGCAGCGTGGCAGCCGCGCACGGGCGCGCTGCCATCTGCCTGTCGCAGGTGCCGCGCACACTTGAGCGTTGAATCCGGTGGCCCGCACGTCGTGGCGGGCCTTGAGTTTTGAATCCCCGATGCCGGCCAGGCCTTGAGCGCCTTGGCCGGCATCGCCATTTCGACAGGTCGCCACCATGGCTGTCAATTTCCCCTCGATTGATCCCGCTCAACTTCATCCGGTCGCCGGCGTGACGCTCGGCTGGGCGGAAGCCAACATCCGCAAGCCCAATCGCAAGGACGTCCTGGTGATTTCCGTCGACGAAGGCGCGAGCGTGGCCGGCGTGTTCACGCTGAACCGCTTCTGCGCGGCGCCGGTGACGGTGTGCCGCGAACATCTCGCGAAGGTGCGCGCGGGCGGCAAGGGCATCCGCGCGCTGGTCGTGAACACCGGCAACGCGAACGCGGGCACCGGCGAGCCGGGCATGAAGCACGCACGCGAAACCTGCGATGAACTCGCGCGCCTGGCCGGCCTCGAGTCCTCGCAGGTGCTGCCGTTCTCGACGGGCGTGATTCTCGAACCGCTGCCCATCGACCGTCTGAAGGCGGGCCTGCCCGCCGCGCTGGAGAACCGCAAGGCCGCGAACTGGTACGACGCCGCGCAGGCCATCATGACGACCGACACGCTGCCGAAGGCCGTGTCGCGTCAGGTCACGATCGACGGCCACACCATCACGTTCACGGGCATCAGCAAGGGTGCGGGCATGATCAAGCCGAACATGGCGACCATGCTCGGCTTCCTCGCCTTCGATGCGAACGTCGCGCAGCCCGTGCTCGACGAACTCGTGAAGTACGTGGCTGACCGCTCGTTCAATTGCGTCACCATCGACGGCGATACCTCGACCAACGACTCGTTCATCATGATCGCCTCGGGCAAGTCGAGCCTGCCCGCGATTACGTCGACGGACACGCCCGCTTACGCCGCGCTGCGCGACGCCGTGACGGCCGTCGCCCAGGAGCTCTCGCAACTGATCGTGCGCGATGGCGAAGGCGCGACCAAGTTCATGACCGTGCAGGTGGAAGGCGGCAAGGACGTGGCCGAATGCCGTCAGATCGCCTACGCGATTGGCCATTCGCCGCTCGTGAAGACGGCGTTTTACGCATCGGACCCCAACCTCGGCCGTATTCTCGCCGCGATCGGCTATGCGGGCGTAAAGGACCTCGACGTCGACAAGATCGACCTCTATCTCGACGACGTGCTCGTCGCGAAGGCGGGCGGCCGCAACCCGGCGTACCGCGAAGAGGACGGCCAGCGCGTCATGAAGAAGAGCGAGATCCTGATTCGCGTGCTGCTCGGCCGCGGCGACGCGCAGGCCACGATCTGGACCTGCGACCTGTCGCACGACTACGTGAGCATCAACGCCGACTATCGTTCCTGATTCACGCCTCTATCACATGGACAAGCTCGAACAGTTTCTGACCCGCGCCGAAGCGCTGCTCGGCCGCCTCGAAGCCGTGCTGCCGCCGTCGGCACCTGATATCGACTGGAACGCGGCCGTCGCGTTTCGCTGGCGCAAGCGCCAGGGCCGTGGCTTCCTGCAGCCGGTTCCCGCGATATCGCTGATCTCGCTCGACGACCTGCAGAACATCGACCGGCAGAAAGATCTGATCGACCGCAACACGCGCCAGTTCGTTCAGAAGAAGCCCGCGAACAACGTGCTGCTCACCGGTGCGCGCGGCACCGGCAAGTCGTCGCTGATCAAGGCCTGCCTGAACGCGTACGCTAAGGACGGCCTGCGCCTGATCGAAGTCGACAAGGACGATCTGCATGACCTCGGCGATATCGTCGATCTGA
Organism: Paraburkholderia acidiphila; assembly: GCF_009789655.1. Taxonomy (GTDB): domain Bacteria; phylum Pseudomonadota; class Gammaproteobacteria; order Burkholderiales; family Burkholderiaceae; genus Paraburkholderia; species Paraburkholderia acidiphila. Next base: position 2,718,561 of record NZ_CP046909.1, on the reverse strand, counting down.
TCTCGACGCGCCCCGAGCGCTTCATCGTGTTCTGCGACGACCTCTCGTTCGAGGAAGGCGAATCGGGCTACAAGGCGCTGAAGGTGGCGCTGGACGGCTCGGTGGCCGCGCAGTCGGACAACGTGCTGATTTACGCGACCTCGAACCGCCGCCATCTGCTGCCCGAGTACATGAGCGACAACGAGACGTACAAGCACATGCCCGACGGCGAGATTCATCCGGGCGAAGTGGTCGAAGAGAAGATTTCGCTCTCCGAGCGCTTTGGGCTTTGGGTGAGTTTCTATCCGTTCAAGCAGGACGACTACCTGACGATCGTCGGCCACTGGCTGCGCCATTTCGGCTGCGACGACGCCGAAGTCGAATCGGCGCGCGGCGACGCGCTCGTCTGGGCGCTCGAGCGCGGCTCGCGTTCGGGCCGCGTGGCATGGCAGTTCGCGCGCGACTGGTCGGGCAAGAAGGCGCAAGAGGCATGAGCGCCGAAGGCAATGCCGCAAAGGACGCGTCGGCCAATGCTCGCCCCGTGACGGAAGTCGCGGTGGGCGTGCTGGTGCAGCCCGATGGCCGCTATTTGCTCGCGCAGCGCCCCGAAGGCAAGCCGTATGCAGGCTACTGGGAGTTTCCGGGCGGCAAGCTGGAAGCGGGCGAGACGGTCGAAGCCGCGCTTGCGCGTGAATTGCACGAGGAACTGGGCATCGACGTGAAGGCGTGCCACCTGTGGCACACGCTCGAGCACGATTACCCGCATGCCTATGTGCGGCTCTTCTTCTGCAAGGTCACTGAGTGGACCGGCGAGCCGCATGGTCGTGAAGGCCAGGCGTTTGTCTGGCAGTCGTTGCCGGCGAGTGTCGAGCCGCTTTTGCCCGCGACGATCCCCGTGCTGGAGTGGCTGGCTGCCGAGTAACACCTGACGGGCTGCTACGATGCAAAAGGCCGCTGCGCGTGATGCACAGCGGCCTTTTTTGTTTGGTGCGCGCGTCGCGCCGCCTATTGACGCGTATCCGTGGGCGGTGCGTCTTCGGGCGGCGTTTCGTCGTCGGCGCCGCCAATGCGGTACTTTTCGGCCGCCCATGCGCCGAGATCCATTTGCTTGCAGCGCTCGGAGCAGAAAGGCCGGAAGCGGTTTTCCGGCACCCAGCGGACTTCCTTCCCGCAGGTCGGACATTTGACGACAGTGGTCATGCGATAGAACTTGGTTTGCGTTGAGTCTGACGTGGCGACGTGTTCGGCTTCACAGGTTGATTCACAGGCTGCAGAGCGTGAGCTGGAACGGCACGTCCTGATCGACGGCTCGCGGACGCAGATCGCCATCCTGCACGGTGAAGCGCACCCACAGCATGTACTTGTTGGCGCTCGCTTCGGGAATCATGCGCAATTCCGGTGCCACGCGGACTTGCATGAGTTGATACGCGCGGCCCGACAGCATTTGCTGATAGCTGCCCTGCATGGCCATTACCTTCGACGCCTGGCCCGACTCGCGCGCGAGGCGCAGCACGATGGCGGCGGCGTCGCGCAGCGGCAGCAGCGGCGTAACCCACTTCGCGATGTCCTGACGGCGTTGATCGGGATGCAACTGCTGCCACGCGTAGTACGACGGCAGATCGAACTTGCAGGTGCCGCCGGGAATGATCGCGCGGCTGCGGATGCTCGTGAGCCACTCGTTGTCCATCAGATGCTGGCCGGTTTTACCTTGCATCTGCGTGAGGCCGGCCAGCGTTTGCTCGATTTCGCCCAGCACGGTTTCGAGCGCATTCTGCTCGATGCCGGGATTGCCGCGGAACGGCGCGAGCGTTTGGCGCTGCCGCTCGAGTTCCTTCATGAGGTCCGACTTCAGGTCGGCGCGGCCTGCGACTTCGGCGATTTCGAAGAGCGTCGTGAGCGCGACGTGATGTTCCCTCGGATCCTCCTGGGTCAGGAAAAACGTGAAGCGCTCGAACAGGTCTTCGAGGCGCAGCAGCGTTCGGATTCGCTCGTTGAAGGGATACTCGTAAAGAATCAAGCGCGCTCGCCTCGGGCGTGGTAGGTGACGGATTGCAGGACATTCTAATGCCGTGGGACTACGGTCGCAATCGCGCCGGCTCGGCCCCTTGCCGATGTGTCCCGCTAATTTGCCCTGAGCGTTGTCCTGCGCTGCGTTTCGACTGGTGTGGCGAACGTGCGTTTCTTGCGCGCGGGTGGTGCGCGTTAAGCTTGACTGGCTTTTGCGGCAGCGAGCTTGAGATACGTCTGATGCAATGCGTCGACGTCATGGGCGAGCGTTTCGAGCGTTGCCTCGTTGTCGTTCACCACCACGTTGTCGGCGGCCGCGAGGCGCGCCTCGCGCGTGGCCTGCCGCGCAATGATCGCGAGCACCTGCTCACGTGTGAAGCCGTTGCGGCGCATGACACGGGCAATCTGGGTTTCCACGCTGCAATCGACGGTAAGCACGCGATCGACACGTGTCTTCCATGTGCCCGACTCTACGAGCAAGGGCACGACCACGATGACGTAAGGCCCGCTGGCCTCTCGCGTCTCGCGTTCGGTCTCGGAGCGGATCAGCGGGTGCGTGATGGCCTCGAGCCGCTTGCGCGCGGCTTCGTCGCCGAACACGAGCGTACGCATGCGCGCGCGGTCCATCGAGCCGTCCGGCGCGACGAATTCAGGGCCGAACTCCGCGGCGATTTGCGCCATCGCGACGCCATGCGGCGCGGTAATCCGATGCGCGATGAGATCGGTGTCGACGATCGTCACGCCGCGCGCGGCAAAGCAATCCGCAACGGTGGACTTGCCGCTGCCGATGCCACCCGTCAATCCGACCGCGAACATTTGATCAGTTCCCCCACGCAAATACGCCATAAAGCGGTGTGCCCGCAAACAATGTGACGAGCGCGCCTGCGGCCAGATAAGGGCCGAACGGCAGCGGCTCCTCATAGCGCATGCGTCCCGTCAACGTAGCGATGATGCCAACGAGCGCGCCGGCCACAGCCGCGATCACGACGATTTGCGGCAATGCGCTCCAGCCGAGCCATGCGCCGAGCGCGGCGAGCAATTTGAAGTCGCCGTGGCCCATGCCTTCTATGCCACGCAACAGTTTAAAGACCCAATAGACGCACCAGAGCGCCAGATAACCCGCGACTGCGCCAATCACGGCTTCGCGCAGTGTGACGAAGGTGCCTGCAAAGTTGACCAGCAGTCCGGCCCATAGCAGCGGCTGCGTGATCTCGTCGTGCAGCATCTGGTGTTCGAGGTCGATGGCGCTCGCCGCGATGAGCGTGGCGCACAGCGCAAAGGCGGCGAGCGCATTGCCCGTGGGCCCGAAGGCGAGCAATACGCCAGCGGCGCAAGCCGCGCTCGCGATTTCGATAAGCGGATAGCGCACGCTCACGCGCGCGTGACAGTGCGAGCAGCGCCCGCGCAGCGCGACCCAACTGACTAGCGGAATGTTTTCCCAGGCACGCAAGACGTGGCCGCAGTGCGGGCACGCGCTGCGCGGGAGCCAGAGGTTGTAGCGCGCGGGCAGCGCTTCTTCGAAGAGCGGGCCGGGTGTGCCGGTGGCTTCCGCCACGTCGGCGCGCCACGCGCGCTCCAGCATGATCGGCAGCCGGTGCACGACCACGTTGAGAAAGCTGCCGATGACGAGCCCGAGCGCAATGGCGAAGCCCATCAGCACGCCGAACGGCAGGCTGGCGAGCGCGGCGGCGAGCGGCGTTGCGGTGTCGGGTGCGGAATGGACGGGCATGGGACGGAACCGGAATCTGGCAGCGATGCTACACCACGTTGCCCAGTTGAATGATGGGAAGATACATCGCCACGACGAGGCCACCGACCAGCGCGCCCAGCACGACGATCACGAGCGGCTCGCACAGGCTCGACACGAGCGCGATCTTTTCATCGACCTGCCGGTCGGCGAGCGAGGCCACATCGAGCAGCATGGCGTCGAGCGCGCCCGATTCTTCCGCGACCGCAACGGGCTGAACCACGTCGGCCGGAAAGCACGCCGCCGCGCGCATGGCGGCGGCGAGCCGTTCGCCGTGCCGCAAGCGCTCGCTGATGCCCGCGCTCGCGCGATCGAAGAAGGCGTTGCCGCTCGCGTGTGCGAGCGAATCGAAGGCGTCGGCGAGCGGCGTGCCGGCGGCGAGCAGCGTGCCGAGGGCTCGACTCCAGCGAGCGGCGCACAGCGTGGTGAGCAGCGGGCCGCAGAGCGGGAGCTTCAGCAGCGTGCGTCCGAACGCGATGCGCGCGGTTTCCGAGCGGCGCAAGCATGCTTGCAGGGCGAGCGCGCCGGTCGCCGCCGTGACAGCGGCCGGCACGCTCCAACGTGCGGCGCCCGCGGAGAGCATCAGCACGAACTGCGTGGGCGCGGGCAGTGCGGCGCCGAAGCCGTCGAAGATCTGCTTGAACGTGGGCACGACCCAGACCAGCAACGCCGCGGTAATGACGAATGCGAGCAGCAGCACAGCGACGGGGTAGGTGAGCGCCGCGCGCACTTTGGCGCGCTGCGCGGCGGCGCGCTCGCGATCGTCGGCGAGACGGGCGAGAACGGCCGCGAGCGCGCCCGAGGCTTCGCCAACGGCAACGAGCTGGCAATAGAGGGCGTTGAAGCGCGCCGGATGCTGAGCGAGCGAGTCTGCGAAGCGCAGCCCGCCGGCGATGTCGCGCGCAAGCGCAGCGGCGATGCGCGGCATACCGTGCGGCCCCGGCGAGAGCGCGAGCAGGTCGAGCGCATTCGCAAGCGGCAGGCCGGCGCGCAGGAGGCTCGCGAGTTGGCGCGTAAAGCGCGTGACGTCTGCGTGGCTCGCCTTGGGCGCGCCAGCGCTCGACTTGCGCTCGATGGCGAGCACGGTAATGCGTTCGCGCTTGAGCGCGGCGCGCACAGCGGCGGCGTCGAACGCGATCACCGTGCCCCGTTTCGCTGCGCCCGATGCATCGAGACCGCGCCACGCGAAGCGCCACTCGGATGGGCCGCGATGGGTGCGCGTGGTGCCCATGCCGGTCATGACGCTTCTGTCGCGGCGAGCGCTTCGGCAAGGCTCGTGGTACCGTCGCTCACGCGGGCGAGCGCCGCCTCGCGCAAGGTCGCCACACCGTTTCTGCGTGCTTCGCGAGCGATTTCGTGTGCGCCGCGCCCGGCGACGATCAGGTCGCGTATGGCCTCTGATATCGGCAAGACTTCGTGTATGCCTACGCGGCCGCGATAGCCAATGCCGTGGCAAGCATCGCAGCCGCGCGCAACATAAGGCTGCGTGATGTCACTCTCTTGCGCGCCCAGTCCCGCCGCGATGAGCACCGCCTGAGGAACGTCGCCGCGCACGCGGCATTGCGGACACAGCCGCCGCACGAGACGTTGCGCCGTGACGAGCCTCAGCGAGCCCGCCAGGTTGTACGGCGCGACGCCGATATCGATGAGCCGTGCACAGGCCGCGCTTGCGTCGTTCGTGTGCACGGTCGAGAGCACGAGATGGCCGGTCTGCGCGGCCTTCACGGCGACGCTGGCGGTTTCTTCATCGCGAATTTCGCCGATCATGATGATGTCGGGGTCCTGGCGCAGCAGCGCGCGCAGTGCCACCGCAAAAGTGAGCCCGGCCTTTTCGCGCACGTTGACCTGATTGATGCCCGCGAGTTGAATTTCGGCGGGGTCTTCCACGGAGCAGAGATTGCGCGCCATGCCGTTGAGCCGCTGCAGAAAGCAGTAGAGCGAGAGCGTCTTGCCGCTGCCCGTTGGGCCCGTGACGAGCACGAGACCATGCGGTGCGCCGATCGCGTCGGCAACCGTGCGCTGTTGCGCTTCGTCGAGCCCGAGTTCGGCAAGAGAGAGGTCCGCGGGAAGCGCTTCGAGCCTGCGCAACACGAGCTTTTCGCCGTGAAGCGTGGGCAACGAATTCACGCGATAGTCCTCGGCGGCTTGCGACGTCGTGGAAGCTGCGAGCCGCAGCCTGCCGTCCTGCGGAATGCGCCGCTCGGCAATGTCCATGCGTGCGAGCACCTTGATGCGCGTGACGAACGCATCGCGCAGATGCGCGGCCGGCCTCGCCAATTCATGCAGCACGCCGTCGATGCGCAGACGCACGCGCCAGCCGTGTTCCATTGGCTCGATGTGCAGATCCGAGGCATTGCGCTGCGCGGCCTGGCGCAGCGTGTCGGCGAGCAGGCGCACGGCTGGGGCGTCGTCGAGCTGCGGTGCAGAAACAGAGGGCGGTGTGCGTGCCGTTGCACCGCCGCCCATCGCGCCTTCGGTAGGCATGGCGGCAAAAGGGCGGACACGATAAGGAGTGGAAAGCATCGACATGCCGGCGCGAAGCCGCCTCGAGCAAATGACGCCTTCATCATGGGGTGCGGCGCACCGCGCCGCCACCTGGCCGAACGGCTAACGTCCCGGCAGCAGCTTCTTCGCCTTTTGCAGGGTGCCCTGACGTGCCTTGGCGCCTGGCTTGAAGAGTTTGACCGTGCGCACCGCCTGATCGTCGCTGCGCAGCACTTCGAGCTTCACGTCGCCGATCTGCAGGCACACGTCGCCCTCGGGAATCTCTTCGAGCACTTCGAGGATCAGGCCATTGAGCGTCTTGGGACCGTCCGTGGGCAGCTTGATATGAAGCCAGCGATTGAGCTCGCGCAAAGGCATGCTGCCCGGCACGATGCATTCGCCTTCGTCGTTCCAGCCGCCGCGCCCGGTGCCGCTGCGCGGCATCGACGTGGTGAACTCGCCGATCAGCTCCTCGATGATGTCCTCGGGCGTCACGAGCCCTTCCATCTCGCCGTACTCGTTCACGACGAGCGCGATGCGATGACGGCTTTCCTGGAAGTACTGAAGTTGCTGGAACCCGGGCGTACCCGTAGGGACGAAATACGGCTCGGCGAGCAGTTCGCGCAACGTCTCGCGCTCGAACTCCTGGTTGTGCAGCGCGGCCAGCGTCTTGCGCACGTGCAGCACGCCGAGCACGCGGTCGATGTCGCCTTGATAGACGATCAGCTTGTTGTGATAGCAGGTCTCGAGCTGATGCAGGATGTCTTCGAGCGGGGCGTCGTAGTCGAGCGCCTCGATGCGCCGGCGCGGAATCATCACGTCGTCGACGGTGATGTTCTCCAGATCGAACAGGTTCAGCAGGATGCTGCGGTGCTTGGTCGGCATGAAGCTGCCCGACTCGAGCACGATGGTACGCAATTCCTCGGTGGAGAGCCGCTGGTCATGCGCCTTGTGCGTATTGATGTGCAGGACGCGCAGAATGCCGTTTGCGAACATGTTGACGAACCAGATAAGCGGCTTCGTCACACGCATGAGCGGGGCGATCAACAGGCTTGCGGGCAGCGCGATTTTCTCGGGGAACGTTGCGCCGACAATCTTCGGCGTGATTTCCGCGAACACGATGATGAGGAACGCGACGATGCCCGTTGCGACCGAGAGCACGAGATTGTCGTGGCCGAACGTGTGCAGTGCGATCGAGGTCGTCAGCACCGGGATGATGGTGTTGAACAGATTGTTGCCGATCAGGATCACCGAAAGCAGCAGGTCGGTGCGCGCGAGCAGCTTCTGCGTAGTCTTCGCGCCGAGCGTGCCGTGATTGGCGAGATATTTGAGCCGATGGCGATTGAGCGCCATCATCGCCGTTTCGGAGATGGAGAAAAAGCTGGAGCAGATGAGCAGGACGAAGACGGCGCAAATCTGCGCCCATAAGGGAAGGTGGTCCACGCGTCGAGAAAATGAGGGGGGCGGATGGGGAAACTATAACAGAGGGGTCCCGCACTTCCAGGGCCACTGGCCGAACGGACAAGGCCCCCGCAGGCACGGCTTCGCGTGGCCTGCTGCACAGAAGGTACAGACGAAAAAAAACCGCGCAATGCATGCGCGGTTTTTTTTGAATTCTGGTCGGGGTGAGAGGATTCGAACCTCCGGCCTCTACGTCCCGAACGTAGCGCTCTACCAGGCTAAGCTACACCCCGAATTTACTGCTGGACTCCACAACCCGCTTCGCCTGTTTCAAGACTGGCGCGTCGTCGAGTAAGAACATAATTCTAGCAGGCTATCTTTGTAAATGGAAGGGGGGAACGCTGAAATCGCAGCGGCGGCGGCCTGCGCCTCGGCGCGCGCGCATTGCAGCGTGTGCTCGAGCGCGCCCGAGCGGGTAATGGCCGCAAAGATTTCGTCGAAGCGCGTCGTGCCGCCTTGCTCGATCGCTTCGCGTGCGAGCGCCGCTTCCGCCGCCGTGCCGTGCTCGATCAGCCAGATGAGCGGCAAGGTGGGCTTGCCTTCGCGCAGGTCGTCGCCAGCGTTCTTGCCCATCGATTCGGGCGTGCCCGTGTAGTCGAGCCAGTCGTCCATGATCTGGAATGCCGTGCCGATGCGCCGCCCGTATTCGGCCGCGGCTTCCTCGGTGCGCGCATCCGCCCCCGAAAGCACCGCGCCAAGCTGCGCCGCGGCTTCGAAAAGCTTCGCGGTCTTGTAGCGGATCACCTGCATGTAGCGGTCGGTGTCCACGTCGGCGTCGTGCATGTTCAGCAGCTGCAGGACTTCACCTTCGGAGATGATCGTCGTGGCTGCCGAGAGAATTTCCATCACGCGCATCTTGCCGACGCCCACCATCATCTCGAACGAGCGCGAATACAGGTAATCGCCCACCAGCACGCTGGCGGCGTTGCCGAAGAGGGCATTGGCCGTCTGGCGGCCGCGCCGCAGGTCCGATTCGTCGACGACGTCGTCGTGCAGGAGCGTAGCCGTGTGAATGAACTCGACGACCGCCGCGAGTACGTGGCGCTGCGTGCCGACGTCGCCGAGCGCGCCGGCCACCATCAGCAGGAGCGCCGGACGCAGCCGCTTGCCGCCCGCGCCGATGATGTACTCGGAGATCTGGTTGATCAGCATCACCTCGGACGCCAGGCTCTGCCGGATGACACGATTCACCTGCTCCATGTCACTGGCGATGGGGGCAAGCAGGGTGGCTGCGCTGGGGGATGTGGTGGCGGTGGACGACATGATGGCAAATATGGGTAGTGCCGCGGATTATAAGGCGAATCGACGGTATGCCGGACGCTCCGCTGCCGTCCGGCCGATGGCTCCCTCTATTTTCTCGCGGCCCGGGCGGGCGCGCGGGTGGTGGCGCTGTGCCGATCGGACAGCCGCGGACCGCTCTGCCGGCCCCGGATCCTTCGGACAACGGAGTTGAATGCCTTTTGACCGCGCAGCTAACTCTATGTATAATCTAAGGTTTCGGGCGCGCAGTGTGCCTGAAAAGATTACTCAGAGTGAGGTTCTCAATGTACGCGGTCATAAAAACCGGCGGCAAGCAGTACAAGGTTGCCGTTGGCGAAAAACTTAAAGTAGAACAGATACCGGCTGACATTGACGCAGAAATCACGCTCGACCAGGTTCTCGCAGTGGGCGAAGGCGAATCGATTAAGTTCGGTACGCCGCTGGTCAGTGGGGCTTCCGTCAAGGCCACCGTTGTGTCGCAAGGCCGACACGCCAAAGTGACCATCTTCAAGATGCGTCGCCGGAAGCACTACCAGAAGCATGGCGGCCACCGCCAGAACTACACCGAACTGCGCATCGACGCGATCAACGCGTAAGCGCACGCAGGTAAAGGAGCAAACAAATGGCACACAAAAAGGCAGGCGGGTCGTCACGTAACGGCCGCGACTCAGAGTCGAAACGACTTGGCGTGAAGGTGTTCGGCGGCCAGGCTATCCTCGCAGGCGGCATCATCGTTCGCCAGCGCGGTACGCGTATGCACCCGGGCCTGAACGTCGGCATTGGCAAGGACCACACGCTCTACGCGCTGGTCGACGGCCACGTCTCGTTCTCGATCAAGGGCGCAGCCAACAAGCAACAGGTCAACGTCGTCCCGGCAGCGGCCTAAGCTTTAGACCGCTCGCGAGCGGGCTACACGCGACGCTAAGAAGGCCCCGCGAAGTTTGCGGGGCCTTTTTGTTTATCCGCAGTCTTTCGGGGTCGTAATGGGCTTCCGTCTGGCGTGGCGAGCGTCGTTGGCCGTTCGGCCAGGTTGGCCAGTTTCGGCCATGGCGGGCAAAATATCGAAATTGACGGGACGGAGTAACTCATGAAGTTCATTGACGAAGCGAAGATCGAAGTCATCGCCGGCGATGGGGGCGATGGCAGCGCGTCGATGCGACGCGAGAAGTTCGTCCCGTTCGGCGGGCCGGACGGCGGTGACGGCGGACGCGGCGGCAGCGTCTACGCGGTCGGCGACCGCAACATCAACACCCTCATCGACTATCGCTACACGAAAAAGCACCAGGCGCGCAACGGCGAGAACGGCCGCGGCTCGGACTGCTACGGCAAGGGAGGCGACGACATCACGCTGCGCATGCCGGTGGGCACGGTCATCACCGACCAGGACACGGGCGAGCTGATCGCCGACCTGACCGAGCACGAGCAGCAGGTGATGGTCGCGAAGGGCGGCGCGGGTGGCCTCGGCAACCTGCATTTCAAGTCGTCCACGAACCGCGCGCCGCGTCAGAAGACCGACGGCAAGCCCGGCGAGCGCCGCATGCTCAAGCTGGAACTGAAGGTGCTGGCGGACGTCGGTCTGCTCGGCATGCCGAACGCCGGCAAGTCCACGTTCATCGCCTCGGTGTCGAACGCGAAGCCCAAGATCGCCGACTACCCGTTCACGACGCTTGCGCCGAATCTGGGCGTGGTACGCGTGGGGCCGAGCAAGAGCTTCGTGATCGCCGATATTCCGGGCCTGATCGAAGGCGCAGCCGAAGGCGCGGGCCTCGGTCACCAGTTTCTGCGTCACCTGCAGCGCACGAACCTGCTGCTGCATCTGGTCGATCTCGCGCCATTCGACGAAAGCGTCGATCCGGTCGTGGAGGCGAAGGCGATCGTCGGCGAGCTGCGCAAGTACGACGAGACGCTCTATGAAAAGCCGCGCTGGCTCGTGCTGAACAAGCTCGATATGGTGCCGGAGGACGAGCGTGCCGCGCGCATTGCCGACTTTGTGAAGCGTTTCGAGTGGGACGGCCCGGTGTTCGAGATCTCCGCGCTCACGGGGCAGGGCTGCGAAAACCTGTGTTACGCGATATACGACTACGTCTCCGCGCACTCGGACGCACGCCGTGCCGAGGAGGCCGAAGACCTCGCATCCGACGTGCGCTTCCGCGAAGGGCAAGGCGGCAACGCGGAGCAGCCGCAGGAGTAATTCGCCGCACTGGCCGGCGCGCGAGTTGCGCCGGCCGCGCCCAGGAAACTTCACGCGTCATCAGTCATTTGGGAGACCGCGCAGCATGCGTTCCGTCATCGCCGATTCGCGGCGTCTGGTAGTGAAAGTCGGCTCGAGCCTCGTCACCAACGACGGTCGCGGCCTCGATCATGCGGCAATCGGCCGCTGGGCCGCGCAGATCGCGGCGCTGCGTGCGCAGGGCAAGGAAGTCGTGCTCGTGAGTTCGGGCGCAATTGCCGAAGGCATGCAGCGGCTCGGCTGGACGAAGCGGCCGCGCGAGATCGACGAGCTTCAGGCCGCTGCGGCAGTCGGGCAGATGGGCCTTGCTCAGGTGTACGAGAGCCGCTTCGCTGAGCACGACATCCGCACTGCGCAGATCCTGCTCACGCACGCCGACCTCGCCGACCGCGAACGCTATCTGAATGCGCGCTCCACGTTGCTTACGCTGCTGCGTCTGGGCGTCGTGCCGGTCATCAATGAGAACGACACCGTGGTTACCGACGAAATCAAGTTCGGCGACAACGACACGCTTGGTGCGCTCGTTGCGAACCTGATCGAAGGCGACGCGCTCGTCATCCTCACCGACCAGAGCGGCCTCTACACGGCCGATCCGCGCAAGGACCCGAGCGCAATGCTCGTGCAGGAAGCCGACGCAGGCAAGCCGGGACTCGAGGCAATGGCGGGCGGCGCGGGGTCGAGCATCGGCCGTGGCGGCATGCTCACCAAGATCCTTGCTGCCAAGCGCGCCGCGCACAGCGGCGCGAACACGGTAATCGCGAGCGGGCGCGAGGCAGAAGTGCTCGTGCGGCTGGCCGCAGGCGAGGCGATCGGCACGCAGCTCATTGCACGCACGGCGCGCATGGCGGCGCGCAAGCAGTGGATGGCCGATCACCTGCAGGTGCGCGGCCACGTCGTGATCGATGACGGCGCGGTGCAGAAGCTCACGGCAGACGGCAAGAGCCTGCTTCCGATTGGCGTGACCGGCGTGCAGGGCGCATTCGCGCGCGGCGAGGTGATCGCTTGCCTGAATGGCGCGGGCGTGGAAGTAGCGCGCGGGATCACCAACTACAGCAGCGCGGAAACGAAGCTGATCCAGCGTCATCCGAGCGGCGAGATCGAGGGCATCCTCGGTTATATGCTCGAGCCGGAGCTGATCCACCGCGACAATCTCGTGCTGGTTTGACAGCCGTTCCCGGCCAGCCGGGGATCGCCAAAAATTGAAAAGCCGCTGTGGCCAAAGGCCGCAGCGGCTTTTTTCATGCCCATCTCCGCATGCGGTGGCGAGGCTTTTATCGCACCAGCGTCGACTGCGTGCGGCCGTAGCGCAGGTTCTCGATGAGGGTCGGCGCCTTCGCGATCGGCATCTTGTTGGCGCAGAAGTAGTCCTGATAAAGCCTCGACTGGTACGCGTTGAGCGTGCCGTTCTCGATGCGCGACCAGTTGTTCGCGACGGTCTGGTCCCAGCCGTTGTGATCGGCGTCGAGGCTCGCGTAGAGGCGCCACTCGTAGGTGTCGCAGCGAATCCCTTCGTAGTTTACGTTACGCGCGCCCGACGGGCTCGTAATGACGATCGTGTAGCGTACGACGCCATCCGTGCCGACCGTGAGCGAAGCCGGGTCGATCGCAAACTTGAGCGGCGAATTGTTCGAGACGTCGAACGGCAGCAACGTCGCGCCAACCTGCGGCAGCGGCGGCAGGCTCTCGATCTTGTTTTCCTGCCATTCGCCCTTGCGGTCCAGAAGGTAGACGAACGCGCTGTCGTCCTTATTCGTGGGACCGGAACTGGAGCACGCGGCCAGTCCTGACACAAGCAGCACACCGCCTGCGGCGCATGCCGCAGCAAGAGCAAATCGTTTCAAATTGGTTTTCCTCGAAGCACGGGCGCGCGTTACGAACGAACTGCGCCGCGAATGCGAACCGGCGGGGCCGGCGCGTGATGCGCCGGGCCCCGCCGGTTCGGGCGTTCTTTGCGTTGGCTCAAGCCCCTTGATCCTGCTCGTCCTGCGCAGGCTCGATGATACTCTGCGCCGACGCGCAATCGCTTTCGACAGACGTACGCGATGTACGTTCGAGCACGCTTTCTGCTGCGACCTCGTACGGCTCGGCATGCACCGCGTCTGCGTGCGCCGACGTCACGATGCGCGGGTAACGCACCTCGTGAGCCTGCACGCCCAGGCGCTCCTGGCGCGGCGCAGGCCGGCGCAGGAAGCGCGAGAGCTCGGTTAGCGCGAGCTGATAGACGTCACGCTTGAACTCGATGACCGCTTCGAGCGGCACCCAGTATTCATTCCAGCGCCACGCATCGAACTCGGGATGCTCCGTTGCCCGCAGGCAGATATCGCAGTCGCGCCCGACCATACGCAGCAGAAACCAGATCTGTTTCTGGCCGCGATAATGGCCGCGCACTTCGCGCTTGATGAACTTGTCCGGCACCTCATAACGCAACCAGTCGCGTGTGCGACCGACGATCTTGACGTGCTCCGGATGCAAACCGGTTTCTTCGTGCAACTCCCGAAACATTGCCTGCATGGGGGTTTCACCATACTTGATGCCCCCTTGCGGAAACTGCCAGGAATGTTCGCGAACCCGCTTGCCCCAAAACACCTCGTTTCGCGCGTTCAAGAGGATGATGCCGACGTTCGGGCGAAACCCCTCACGATCCAGCATACAACCACCTTCGAATCCTTTAAAATTGCTTTGATTATAAACAGATAACGGTCCTCACGCACCCGCCGTCCGTGACCCGGCGTCCGGAAAGTTGGCGAATGGCCGCGGCCGCGCAAAACGGCCTCGGGGCGCGATCGGCTTCGATTAGGGCCAGCGTCATCGGCGCGGCACCTGGCGCGTTGTCATAATGGCGGGTTCGTGAACTCATCCGTTGGTCACTTCTTCGGGCGGTCTGCACCGGGCCGCCGCTTTTGGATAATTTGAATGAAAGCCTCCCGTTTCTTTATCGGCACCCTGAAGGAAGCGCCCGCTGACGCGGAAATCGTCAGCCACAAGCTGATGGTTCGCGCGGGCATGATCCGTCGCATTGCTGGCGGCATTTACAACTATCTGCCGATCGGCCTGCGTTCGATCCGCAAGGTCGAGCAGATCGTGCGCGAGGAAATGAACCGCGCCGGTGCCATCGAGCTGCTCATGCCGGCCGTGCAGCCGGCCGAACTGTGGCAGGAATCGGGGCGCTGGGAACAATACGGGCCGGAACTGCTGCGCTTCAAGGACCGCAAGCAAAGCGACTTCGTGATGGGCCCGACGCACGAAGAGGTGGTCACCGACATCGCGCGTGGCCAGATCAAGAGCTATCGCCAGTTGCCGGTGAACTTCTATCAGGTGCAGACGAAGTTCCGCGACGAAATCCGTCCCCGTTTCGGCGTGATGCGCGGGCGCGAATTCATCATGAAGGACGCGTATTCGTTCGATAAGGACGTCGAAGGTCTCAAGGTGTCGTACCAGAAGATGTACGACGCCTACGTGCGCATCTTCACGCGCCTTGGCCTGCAGTTCCGCGCGGTCGCGGCCGACAACGGTTCGATCGGCGGCAGCGGCTCGCACGAATTCCACGTGATCGCGGAAACGGGCGAGGACGATATCGCCTACTGCCCGACCTCGGAATTCGCGGCCAACGTCGAAGCCGCCGAAGCGCTGCCGCTCATCGCGCAGCGCGGCGCCCCCACCCAAGCGCTCACGAAAACGCCGACGCCGGGCGCGGCCAAGTGCGAGGCAGTGGCAGAGCTGCTCGGCATTCCGCTCGAAAGCACGATCAAGTCGATCATCCTCGCGACGGACAACGAAGGCGCCGAGCCGACTATCTGGCTGCTGATGCTGCGCGGCGACCACGATCTGAACGAGATCAAGGTCGGCAAGCTCGAAGGTCTGAGCGGCTTCCGCTTCGCTACCGAAGCGGAAATCGTCGAGTGGTTCGGCACGCCGCCGGGCTACCTCGGACCGCTGAACACGAAGAAGCCGGTCAAGGTGATTGCCGACCGCACGGTCGCGAACATGAGCGACTTCGTGGTGGGCACGAACGAGGTCGATTTCCACACCACGGGTGTGAACTGGGGCCGCGATTTGCCGGAGCCGGTCGTCGCCGACATCCGCAACGTGAAGAAGGGCGATCCGTCGCCGGACGGCAAGGGTGTGATCGACATCTGCCGCGGCATCGAAGTGGGCCATGTGTTCCAGCTCGGCACGAAGTACTCGGAAGCGATGAACGCTACGTTCCTCGCCGAGAACGGCAAGCCCGCGCCGATGCAGATGGGCTGCTATGGCATCGGCATCACGCGTATTCTCGGTGCAGCCATCGAGCAGAACTTCGACGACAAGGGCATCATCTGGCCTGAGTCGATTGCGCCGTTCCAGGTCGTCGTGTGCCCGATGGGCATGGACCGCAGCGAACTCGTGCGCGAGCACGCGGAGCGTGTGTACAACGAACTCGTCGAAGCGGGCGTGGACGTGATCCTCGACGACCGCGGCGAGCGCCCGGGTGTGATGTTCGCCGACTGGGAACTGATCGGCGTGCCGCATCGTCTCGTGATCGGCGAGCGCGGTCTGAAGGACGGCAAGATCGAATACCAGGGCCGTCGCGACACCGAAGCGACGCTGCTCGCGGCCGATGAGGCTGCGCAGACGGTGGCGCAGAAGATCCGCGCGGCACTTGCGGTTTAACGACGATCCATCACGGTTAAAGGAGCGCTTCGAGCGTGGAGTACAGTTTTCTGTCCGCTACGGTCCTGCTGCTCCTCATCACCGACCCGCTCGGTAACATTCCGCTCTTCATCACCTGCCTGCGCGGCGTTGCCAAGCAGCGCCGCGCGGTCGTGATCCTGCGCGAGGTCGCGATTGCGTTCGTGATCCTGCTCATCTTCATGGTGGCGGGCAACGCCTTCCTGCGCATGATGGGGCTCACGGACACGTCGCTGCGTATCGGCGGCGGCATCGTGCTGTTCCTCATCGCGCTGCGCATGATCTTTCCGCATCCGGGCGGCCCGTTCGGCGGCGGCGACAAGGGCGGCGAGCCGCTCATCGTGCCGCTCGCCATTCCCGCGCTCGCGGGGCCTTCGGCGCTCGCCACGGTCATGCTGCTCACCTCGCAGGCACCCGGCAAACTCTACGAATGGATGGCGGCGCTCGTTGTCACGATGGTGATCTGCGCGGTCGTGCTGGTGATGGCGGAGCGCATCCAGCAGTGGCTAGGCGAGCGTGTCGTGACGGCCTTCGAGCGGCTGATGGGCCTCGTGCTCGTGGCGATATCAGTGGAGATGATTCTCGCTGGCATCGCCAACTTCGTGCATCACCTCTGACGCCGCATGCAGCGGGCGTCGCAGGCAATAAAAAAGCAGCCCGTGGGCTGCTTTTTTCATGGTGCTTCAGCTTCAGCAAGCCGATGCGCGCTTCACGCGCCTTCGGTCAGCGCGCGGATGGTCGGCAGATTGCGCCAGTAACCCTTGGCGTCCATGCCGCAGCCGAACACGTAGCGGTCCGGCACCGAAAAACCGCAGTAGTCGGGATGCAGCGGCTTGGCCTTCGCGAGGGTCTTCTCACACAGCACGGCCGAGAGGAAACGCTTCGCGCCCATGTCCATGATGCGGTCGCGAATCGCGGCCATGGTCTCGCCTTCGTCGAGGATGTCGTCGAGCACGAGCACCACGCGGTCTTTCACCGACTCACGCGGCGCTACGCGCCATTGCATCTCGGCGCTGCCCTTGATCGCATTGCGGTAGCGGGTGAGGTGGATGTAGTCGAACTCGAGCGGGAAGTCGAGGTGCGGCAGCAGCATGCCGGTGAACACGGCGGCGCCGCCCATGACCGACAGTACGAGCGGGAAGTCCTCGCTGATCTCGGCGCGGATGGCTTCGGCCATCCGGCCGATCGACGCATTGACATCGCCCTCAGAAACGATCTCTTCGGAGTGGCGGAAAATGTGCAGGGCTTCTTCGCGATTCATGACTCTGGCGGGAAGGTAGCTGTAGCTATGAAGTGTGGAAAATAACGGCGGCGCGCGCTACAGCATAAACCCGCGCATTTGGTCCGTCGCGCGCCGCGTCGAGTCGGGCCGCCGTGCGCGCGATGTGCGCCCCGCGGCCCGCAGGATTAGCGCATGCCGGGCATCATGCCCTTCATACCGCGCATCATTTTTTGCAGATTGCCGCCCTTCAGCTTCTTCATCATGGTGCGCATCTGCTCGTACTGGTTGAGCATGCGGTTCACTTCCTGAACCTGCACGCCCGCGCCCGCCGCGATGCGGCGCTTGCGCGTGGCCTTGATGAGTTCGGGCTTGGCGCGCTCGGAGGGCGTCATCGAGTTGATGATGCCTTCCATGCGGCGCATCTGCTTTTCGGCCTGGCCCATGTCGGCGCCCGAGGCGGCCTGCTGGAACTGGGCGGGCAGTTTGTCCATGAGCGACGACAGGCCGCCCATGTTCTTCATTTGCGAGAGCTGCGCGCGGAAGTCGTTGAGGTCGAAGTCGCCGCCCTTCTTGACCTTGTCGGCGAGCTTTTGCGCGGCCTGTACGTCCACGCCGCGCTGTGCCTCCTCGACGAGCGCGAGAATGTCGCCCATGCCGAGAATACGGTTCGCCATGCGGTCCGGGTGAAACACCTCGAGGCCGTCGAGCTTTTCCGCGACGCCGACGAACTTGATCGGCTTGCCGGTGATGTGGCGCACGGAAAGCGCCGCGCCGCCGCGCGAGTCACCGTCGAGCTTGGTGAGCACGACGCCGGTGAGCGGCAGGGCGTCGTTGAACGCCTTCGCGGTATTGACCGCGTCCTGGCCGAGCATCGCGTCGACGACGAACAGCGTTTCAGCCGGCTTGAGCGACGCGTGCAGCGCGGTGATCTCGTTCATCATCGCCTCGTCGATACCGAGGCGGCCGGCCGTGTCGACGAGCAGCACGTCGTGATAGTGGCGCTTGGCCCAGTCGACCGCGGCGGCGGCGATCTCGACGGGCTTCTGGTCCGGCTGCGAGGGGAAGAAGTCGGCGCCGACCTGTTCCGTCACCGTCTTCAGCTGCGCGATAGCGGCGGGGCGGTAGACGTCGCACGAAACGGTGAGGACCTTCTTCTTGTACTTCTCGCGCAGCAGCTTGGCGAGCTTGCCGGTGGTGGTGGTTTTACCGGCACCTTGCAGACCCGCCATGAGGATGACGGCAGGCGGCGTGACGGCGAGATCGAGTTCGGCGGCCTTGCCTTCGTAGTCGCCGCCGATCACGGCGGTCAGCTCGCGCTGCACCACGCCGACGAGCGCTTGTCCAGGCGAGAGGCTGGCGATTACTTCCTCGCCGAGCGCCTTCTCCTTCACTTTGGCGATGAATTCGCGCACGACGGGCAGCGCCACGTCCGCTTCGAGCAGGGCGAGACGCACCTCGCGCAGCATTTCCTGCGTGTTGGCTTCGGTCAGCCGGGCTTCGCCGCGCAGCGTCTTGACGACGCGCGCCATCCGTTGAGTGAGATTGTCGAGCATGGGGAGGCGGTGAGCAGTGCGGCCCGGCCCGCGCGCGCTAAACGGGAAAGCGTCGCGTTTCGTCGCGATCCCGCGCGGCCAGGGGGCCTATAGTAAACTTCGAACATGGATATTGTACTGTATGCCCTCACCGTGCTCCTGTACGGCGGATTGTGCGCCGCCGACTGGCGCGCGCTGCGCCGCGCCGGCGCCGCGCCGCTGCTTGGCAGCGTGCCGCCCGTTGCGGTGACGGTTGGCCCAGGCGCGGGCCTGGATGGCGACGCCCTGCGCGCGCGGACCTTCGGCCCGCTTTCGCGCGCGCTGCTCTTTGTCGCGCTCGCGGCGCACGGCGTGCTGCTGCACATGACGATCTTCCCGGCCAGTGAAATGGTGTTCGGCTTCGCCTTCGCGTTGTCGGCCATGTTCTGGCTCGGTGCGGGCATCTACTGGATCGAGAGCTTTTTCTTTGCGCTCGACGGCCTGCGTCTTTTGCTGCTGCCGCTGGCCGCGGTCGCGTCGATCCTGCCGCTTGTGTTCGGCGGCGTGCGCGTGCTGCCCTATGCGGCGGCGCCCATGTTCAAGCTGCACTTCGTCATCGCGAACGTCGCCTATGGGCTCTTCGCGATCGCCGCGCTGCATGCGGTGCTGATGCTCGCCGTCGAGCGCCGGCTGCATGCGCTCAAGGGCGCCGGCTTCCAGCGCAACGCGAGCAATCGCGGCGGCGGGTGGCTGTCGAACTGGATCGAGACGCTGCCGCCGCTCCTCACGATGGAGAAGCTGCTGTTCCGCCTGATCAGCGCGGGCTTCGTGTTGCTCACGGCCACGCTCGTTTCCGGCATCGTGTTCAGCGAGCAGTTGATCGACCGGCCGCTCTCGCTCGATCACAAGACCGTCTTCGCGATTCTTTCGTGGCTGATGTTCGGCGCGCTGCTCACCGCGCGCAAGATTTCCGGCTGGCGCGGACGCGCCGCGCTGCGCTGGGTGATCGCGTCGTTCATCGCCTTGCTGCTGGCTTATGTGGGCAGCCGTTTCGTCTTCGAGGTGCTGCTGCACCGCCCTGTGGTTTGAGTTGCTTGAGTCGCGTGTTCCGATGAGACAGATTTTTCTCCTCGTGCTGCTGTTCGTGGTCGGACAGTGGTTCGTCAAGGCCCTGCGCCGTGCGCAGACGCAGTCGCGTCCCGGTGCGCAACCGGGCCAAGGCGCACAGCCGGGGCAGGGCGCTGCACGCAATGCCAATGGCGGCGCGAGCGCGGGCGGCCAGGCCGCGCTGCCCGAGCCGATGGTCCGCTGCGCCGAGTGCGGCGTGCATGCGCCGCGCAGCGAATCGGTGAATGTCGGCACGCGCTCTTTTTGCAGCTCGGAGCACGCGCGCGCCTATGACGCGCGCACCACGGCCCAGGATCGCCCCGCACGATGAGCGCTGCTGCATCGCCAGAACTGCCAGGATCGCGCACATACGATGTCGATGCGCAAGGCTGGGTGCCGGGCGCGCGTCACCTGCCTTCGCCGAACTTCGAGGCGCGCCCGCAAGGCGCGGTACCGACGCTCATCGTCGTTCACAACATCAGCCTGCCGCCCAACGTATTCGGCGGCCCCGAGATCGCCGACCTGTTCCTCAACCGCCTCGACTGTGACGCGCATCCATACTTCGACGCCAACCTGCGCGGCGTGCGCGTCTCGGCGCACTTCGTCATTCATCGCGATGGCGCGCTTGAGCAGTTCGTCTCGTGCGACGAGCGCGCGTGGCACGCAGGCGCCTCGAGTTTCTTCGGGCGCGAGCGCTGCAACGATTTCGCCATCGGCATCGAACTGGAAGGCAGCGACACGACGGCCTTCGAGGCGGCGCAGTACGACACGCTCGCGGCGCTCGTGAAGGCGCTCGTTGCGCACTATCCGATCGAGGCGCTCGCGGGCCATTCGGACATCGCCCCTGGGCGCAAGACCGATCCCGGCCCGCACTTCGACTGGGCACGCCTCAAACACGATACGCAGCTCGCCGATGCCAGCTTCCCCTATATCCAGGGGCGCGACGCGCAGAACGCGGCTTCGTGACACGTTCGAGCGCGGGCTAATCGCCCGGTCGCTGCACAAGAAATAAGCACCTCTCGCGCGCAAAAGCAGGGTCTTTGCGCGCGCCTCGCAGACCACTCGAAAGCGCATTGGCCGGTAAGGCCCGCGCGGCTTGGCTTGCGGCCTTGTCAAGATAGGACCAGCAAAAAAAGCCATTTGATCGTCTTGTTTCTTCCACTATACTTGGTACCCGAAACAAGGCTTCACACCATATGTTGTGTTGTACCGCGGCGCCCCGCTTCATGAGCAAGGCGCCGCGCGCGTTACCAGCATAGAAAAAACAGAAACTTTGTACGGTGCCGTCGGCCGAGAGAACCGGCGCACCGGCTGTAATCGAGAGAGAAGGTACAGCCAATGATCGCGACATCCACGATGAAGACCGAAGCAGTCCGTGATTCATCTGCCTTGTCGCATCCGGCAGCCTCGCCAGGCTGGACTTTTTTCTCTGCCCGATCGATCGCGCACACGGGGGCGCGGCGTCGGCGTCCGTACTAATCCGCGAACTCTCTTCGCACCTTTCCAGGACCCAGGAGCTTTGCACATGCAAACGACCGATAACGTCTCGACCCGGTATGAAGGCGCGCCCGCGCACACGCTGGGTGGCCAACCGCAGGACGGCCAGACGAGCGCGCAGCAGTTCGCCGACCACAAGGTGATTCGCCGCAACGGTAGCGTGGTGTCGTTCGAACCTTCGAAAGTCGCGATCGCGATGACGAAGGCTTTCCTCGCCGTGAACGGCGGCCAGGGCGCGGCTTCGGCGCGCGTTCGCGAGCTCGTCGAACAGCTCACGCAAAACGTCGTGCGCGCACTCGTGCGCAGCCGTCCGAACGGCGGCACGTTCCATATCGAAGACATCCAGGATCAGGTCGAACTCGCGCTGATGCGCGGCGGCGAGCACAACGTCGCGCGTGCCTACGTGCTGTATCGCGAGAAGCGCAACCAGGAACGCGCGCACGCGCCGGAAACGGCAGCGCCCGCATCGCCTGGCATCAACGTCACGGACAACGGCGTGACGCGCCCGCTCGACATGCAAGCCCTGCGCGCGCTGATCGTGTCGTCGTGCGACGGTCTCGGCGACGCGGTCAACGCTGACCCGATCGTCGCGGAAACGGTGAAGAATCTGTACGACGGCGTGCCGATGACCCAGGTCTACGACTCGGCCATCCTCGCTGCGCGCACGATGATCGAAAAGGACCCGGCGTATAGCCAGGTGACCTCGCGCATCCTGCTGCACACGATCCGTCGCGAAATTCTCGAAGAGGAAGTGACGCAAGCCGAAATGGCCGTGCGTTACGCGGACTACTTCCCGCAGTTCATCAAGCGCGGCGTCGAAGCGGGCCTGCTCGACGACAAGCTCCAGCAGTTCGACCTCAAGCGCCTCGGCAACGCGCTCGACGCGAGCCGCGACCTGCAGTTCGGCTACCTCGGCCTGCAGACGCTCTACGACCGCTACTTCCTGCACGTGCACGGCACGCGCATTGAAATGCCGCAGGCATTCTTCATGCGTGTCGCGATGGGCCTCTCGCTCAACGAGATCGACCGCGAAGCGCGCGCGATCGAGTTCTACAACGTGCTCTCGTCGTTCGACTTCATGTCGTCCACGCCCACGCTGTTCAACTCGGGCACGCACCGCTCGCAGCTCTCGTCGTGCTACCTCACGACGGTCGCCGACGACCTCGACGGCATCTACGAAGCGCTGAAGGACAACGCGCTGCTCTCGAAGTTCGCCGGCGGTCTGGGCAACGACTGGACGCGCGTGCGCGCGCTCGGTTCGCACATCAAGGGCACCAACGGCAAGTCGCAAGGCGTCGTGCCGTTCCTGAAGGTCGTGAACGACACGGCAGTGGCCGTGAACCAGGGCGGCAAGCGCAAGGGCGCGGTGTGCGCGTACCTGGAATCGTGGCACCTCGACATCGAAGAGTTCCTCGAGCTGCGCAAGAACACCGGCGACGACCGCCGCCGCACCCACGACATGAACACGGCGAACTGGATTCCCGACCTGTTCATGAAGCGCGTGATGGAAGGCGGTGAGTGGACGCTGTTCTCGCCGTCGACCTGCCCGGATCTGCACGACCTGTTCGGCGCGGATTTCGAAAAGGCTTACGTCGCTTACGAAGAGAAGGTCGCGCGCGGCGAGATCAAGCTGTTCAAGAAGCTGCCGGCCGCGCAACTGTGGCGCAAGATGCTCGGCATGCTGTTCGAAACGGGTCACCCGTGGATCACGTTCAAGGATCCGTGCAACATCCGTTCGCCGCAGCAGCACGTGGGCGTCGTCCACTCGTCGAACCTGTGCACGGAAATCACGCTGAACACCAGCGACAGCGAAATCGCCGTGTGTAACCTCGGTTCGGTGAACCTGGTCGCGCACATGGTCGAACAGGCCGATGGCACGTTCGCACTCGACCACGACAAGCTCAAGCGCACCATCAGCGTGGCGATGCGCATGCTCGACAACGTCATCGACATCAACTACTACGCGGTGTCGAAGGCGCGCAACTCGAACCTGAAGCACCGTCCGGTGGGTATGGGCATCATGGGCTTCCAGGACTGCCTGCACGTTCTGCGCACGCCGTTTGCTTCGCAGGAAGCCGTGGAGTTCGCCGACCGCTCGATGGAAGCCGTCTGCTACTACGCATACTGGGCGTCGACGGAGCTGGCAGCCGAGCGCGGCCGCTACTCGACCTACCGCGGCTCGCTGTGGGATCGCGGCATCCTCCCGCAGGACACGCTCAAGCTGCTGGCCGAAGCGCGTGGCGGCTATGTGGAAGTCGACTCGAGCGAGTCGATGGACTGGACGTCGCTGCGCGAGCGTATCGCCCAGCACGGCATGCGCAATTCGAACTGCATCGCGATCGCACCGACCGCGACCATCTCGAACATCATCGGCGTGTCGCCTTGCATCGAGCCGACGTTCCAGAACCTCTACGTGAAGTCGAACCTCTCGGGCGAATTCACGGTGGTGAACGACTACCTCGTTCGCGATCTGAAGTCGCGCGGCCTGTGGGACGAAGTCATGGTCGCCGACCTCAAGTACTTCGACGGCATGCTCTCGCGCATCGATCGCGTACCGGCCGATCTACGCGCTGTGTATGCAACGGCGTTCGAAGTCGATCCGACGTGGCTCGTCGAAGCCGCTTCGCGTCGCCAGAAGTGGATCGACCAGGCGCAGTCGCTGAACATCTTCATGGCGGGCGCATCGGGCAAGAAGCTCGACGAGATCTACAAGCTCGCCTGGGTGCGCGGTCTGAAGACCACGTACTACCTGCGCACGATGGCGGCGACGCACGTCGAGAAGTCGACGGTTGCGCACGGCGCGCTCAACGCCGTGCCGACGGGTGGTGAAGGCGGCGGCAACGCCGGTGGCGCATTCGGCGGTGCATCGGGTGGCGCATTCGGCGGTGCAGCAGGGTCGACCACGATGCAGGCTGCGCCGGAAGCCGCAGTCGAAGCCGCGCCGGAAGCAGAGGGTCCGGTGTGCATGATGCGTCCGGGCGATGCTGGCTTCGAAGAGTGCGAGGCTTGCCAGTAAAGCTGGCGGCTGAGCTGACTACGCATGATGCGTGCGGTGCAACGCCGTGCGCATCATGCGAGGACCGAAGCGTCTCTAGTAAACAGTAGTAGATGGTCGTAGCGAGATGTAACAACGAAAGAGGCGCGCGCAATGCGCGCCGACTCTCCCGGCAACTCGCACCCCGCGCGTTGCAGTACGCGAAGAGGCAACAGGAAGGAATCCCTGGAGTTTCGCGCAGGGACAAGACTCAAGGCCGCGCGAGCTTTTAGCGCCGCGCGCGGCAGGCAGTGAGCGGCGAGTGAAAACGCACTCGCGGCGCGAGCGAACAGCGCGCGGCGAACACCGTCTTTCACACACGCTCTCGATGTCGCGAAGACCTTCGAAGCACATCGCACATGCGAAGTGAGCACGACGAAGCAGTGCTCTCTACGCAGTGCTCATGCGATGCAATCGACACAGAGTGATAACAAAGTGTTGTATCGAGGTCGCAACGCGAATCGAAAACAGGATTTTTCGTGTGCGAACCCTTTTATCGCTCACGAAAAGATGGTACAAACCGATCTAAATTGATGGTGACATTTATGCTCAACTGGGATGACGAGATCACGGCCGTAACTCCGTCGAGCGGTGCGCAGCAAAACGCAATGCGCAACCCCGCGGGTCAGGCTGTCCAGGCTGCCGAGATGCAGTTTGGTCTGCGTTCCGCTCCTCAGGCTTCCACGGCGACCAACATCTTCGCCAGCGACTTCGCCGTCGCACCGCCGCCGCAAGCACCGGTCTCGACCGAAGCGCGCGTGAATGTCGCCGACAAGCGCATCATTAACGGCCAGACCGACGTCAATCAGTTGGTCCCGTTCAAGTACAAGTGGGCTTGGGAAAAATACCTGGCGGGCTGCGCGAACCACTGGATGCCCCAGGAAATCAACATGTCCCGCGACATCGCCCTGTGGAAGGACCCGAACGGTCTGACCGAGGACGAGCGCCGCATCGTCAAGCGTAACCTCGGCTTCTTCGTGACGGCCGACTCGCTCGCCGCGAACAACATCGTGCTCGGCACCTACCGGCACATCACGGCGCCCGAATGCCGCCAGTTCCTGCTGCGCCAGGCTTTCGAAGAGGCGATCCACACGCACGCCTACCAGTACATCGTCGAGTCGCTGGGTCTGGACGAGAGCGAGATCTTCAACGCGTACCACGAGGTCAAGTCGATCCGCGACAAGGACGAGTTCCTGATCCCGTTCATCCAGACGCTGACCGATCCCGCGTTCAAGACCGGCACGCTCGAAGCCGATCAGAGCCTGCTCAAGTCGCTCATCGTGTTCGCCTGCATCATGGAAGGCCTGTTCTTCTATGTGGGCTTCACGCAAATTCTGGCGCTCGGCCGCCAGAACAAGATGACCGGCGCTGCGGAGCAGTACCAGTACATCCTGCGCGACGAGTCGATGCACTGCAACTTCGGCATCGACCTCATCAACCAGATCAAGCTTGAAAACCCGCACCTGTGGACCCCGGCGTTCCGTGCGGAGATCACCGAACTGTTCAAGCATGCGGTCGACCTCGAGTATCGCTACGCCGAGGACACCATGCCTCGCGGCGTGCTGGGTCTGAACGCATCGATGTTCAAGAGCTATCTGCGCTTCATCTGCAACCGCCGTTGCCAGCAGATCGGTCTCGATCAGCTGTTCCCGAACGAAGAGAATCCGTTCCCGTGGATGAGCGAGATGATCGACTTGAAGAAGGAACGCAACTTCTTCGAGACGCGCGTGATCGAATATCAGACGGGCGGTGCGCTGTCCTGGGAATAACCCGGGCGCACTGCGGTGCAAGTCTTTAGGGGTTGCCGGAGGCGGCGCACGAGCCGCCTCGACCGGCAGATGACTAGGAGCAGGAACGCCTGATGCAAAGCATGCCCGGAGCCAGGTTGGCTCACCGACGTGACAGGCACTTTGCGAACCCTTCAGAGGGATGGGCAAACTTCCCCCCGGAAAAGCGCGCTGGCTTCGCGTGTTGTGAGGCCGCCGCTTTCAACGAACGTTGCCCGGTGTCGGTAGCCGACGCCGGAATGACTTGGCGCGCTGTGCCTCGTGGCACGGCGCGCCTTACCGCATTCATTAGCGTAAGCGCGCGGGATCAGCGTACGCCGATGAATAGCCCGCTTCGCAGTGTGCGCCGTGAGAAGCGTTCGCGAGAAGCGGGTTTTGACGAAGGGTGTAGTTTGAACTGACTCTCATCTGAACCTGAAGGAGAAAAAAATGGCTACTGCCAAGAAGAAACCGGCGGCTAAGAAGGCCGCAGTGAAGAAGGTTGCAGCGAAGAAGGCAGCTCCGGCGAAGAAGGCCGCAGCGAAGAAGGTCGCGGTCAAGAAGGTCGCAGCCAAGAAAGTCGCCGTGAAGAAGGTTGCTGCGAAGAAGGCAGCACCGGCGAAGAAGGCCGCAGCGAAGAAGGTTGCAGCCAAGAAAGTCGCCGTGAAGAAGGTTGCTGCGAAGAAGGCAGCACCGGCGAAGAAGGCCGCAGCGAAGAAGGTTGCAGCCAAGAAAGTCGCCGTGAAGAAGGTTGCTGCGAAGAAGGCAGCACCGGCGAAGAAGGCCGCGGCCAAGAAGGTTGCTGCGAAGAAGGTTGCAGCCAAGAAGGCGCCTGCGAAGAAGGCTGCTGCCAAGAAGGCTGCGCCTGCGAAGAAGGCTGCCGCCAAGAAGGCTGCCAAGAAGGCGCCTGCGAAGGCCGCTGCCGCACCTGCTGCCCCTGCTGCGCAACCGTCCGCGCCCGCAGCAACGGTCAAGACTGCCCTGAATCCGGCCGCAGCATGGCCGTTTCCGACCGGCAGCCGTCCGTAAGCAGTCCGAGACGAAGCGCGCAGGCTACATCGTTCGCGCGCTTCGTTGGCCGGGCCGGGCGGCATGACACGCAAGGCTCGATCCCGATCCCGTCGCTGGGTTGTCCGCGGCGGGATTTTTTTCGTCTGGAGTTCGTAATATTTCGTGCGCCGCGCGTGCCGCGAGCGGGCATGAAAAAAGGCGCATGCACAGGGGAGCACATGCGCCTGAGGATCCGCATCCGGCGCGAGGCGCCGCTGCGGTACAGGGGAAAGCGTTAGTGCGTGACGCGCGTCACGCCGCCGCTCGAGAGCAGCCGCACGCGGTCGCCCGCGTTGAAGACTTCGCCGGTCGCTGTTTGCGTGATGGCCCGGTAGTCGCCGTTGTCGAGGCGTACTGTGATCTCGAGGCCGTCGCGCATGGCGACGCCGTTCTCGACCGCGTTGCCGGCCACGGCGCCCGCAATGCCGCCGATGATGCCGGTGACGATCGAGCCCGTGCCGCCGCCGATCTGGCTGCCGGCCACTGCGCCAAGCGCACCGCCACCGATCGCGCCGAGGCCGCTAGGTTGGCCGTTGTTCGAGCTGATCTTCACCGCACGCACGCTTTCGACCGTGGCCATGCGCACCGATTGCTCGCGCTGCGCCTGCGAGGCCGTGTAGACATCGGCGGAACTGCTGTTATAGGCACAGCCCGACATCGCGAGCGACCCCGCAATCACAGCTGCAACAATCAGACGACTCGTTATTTTCATTCCCGTAGCTCCAATGGGCGCCGTTCGTGTGCGGCGCCCGCGTTCAGTTCGGCAGTTCGTAGCCGAATGCCTCCTTGAACCGTTCGTTGATCTGCGCCCGCGTGGGCGCATAGTTCTGCGGACCGAGATGCTCGATCTTGAGCGCGCCCATCAGGCTCGCGAGACGCCCCGTGGTTGCCCAGTCGAGGCCGTTCTCGATGCCGTAGAGCAGGCCGCCGCGGAAAGCGTCGCCGCAACCGGTCGGGTCGAGCACCTGAGCGGCCTTGACCGGAGGAATCTCCTCGATCTTGCCGCCGTGGTAGATCTGCGAGCCGTGCTCGCCGCGCGTGATGATCAGCGCGTCGACATGGCTGGCGATTTCGTCGAACGACCAGCCGGTGCGATGGCTGACAAGGTTGGCTTCGTAGTCGTTGACCGCTACGTAGGTCGCAAGTTCAATTGCGCGGCGCAGTGACGCACCGTCGAAGAGCGGTAGACCTTGACCCGGATCAAAGATAAACGGCACGCCGGCCTTCGCGAACTGCTCGACGTGCTGAACCATGCCGTCGAAGCCGTCCGGCGCGACGATGCCGAGCTTGATGCCCGGCGCTTCGTCGGCGCGGTTCAAATGCGATTGCATCATCGCGCCCGGGTGGAACGCGGTGATCTGGTTGTTCTCGAGGTCGGTCGTGATCATCGCCTGCGCGGACCACGTATCGTCCAGCACGCGCACGTGCGCCTTCGAGAGGCCGAGCGTATCGAGGCGTTCGAGGTAGGGGCGCGCGTCGGCTGCGCCGAGCGTCGCCATGATGCGCGCGTCGCCGCCGAGCAGATGCAGCGCGTACGCAATGTTGCCGGCACAGCCGCCGAACTCGCGGCGCATCGTCGGCACGAGGAAGCTCACGTTCAGGATGTGCACCTGCTCGGGCAAGATGTGCTCCCGAAAGCGACCCTCGAAGGTCATGATGTTGTCGTAGGCGAGCGAGCCGCAGATCAGCGTAGCCAAGGCGGGAATTCCTGTAAGGCGTGGTAGGGGAAGGGGCGGCGCACCGGCCTGCGAATCAGTCGTAAGCAGGCTCTGAGCGAGTGCGCCGCCGCCGGATTACTTCAGCGCGGCGAGTGCGGCGTCGTAGTTCGGTTCGTTCTTGATTTCGCTCACGCGCTCGGCGTGCAGGACGTTGTCGTTTTCGTCGAGCACGACAACGGCGCGCGCGGTCAGGCCGGTGAGCGGGCCGCTCGTCACGTCCACGCCATAGGCTTGCGCGAATTCATGGCCGCGGAACGTCGAGGCCGTGACGACGTTGGCGATGCCTTCGGTCGTGCAGAAGCGCGAGGCGGCGAACGGCAGGTCGCCCGAGATCACGACGACGGCCGTGTTGCTCAGGCCGGCCGCGGCTTCGTTGAACTTGCGCGTGGAGGTGGCGCAGGTCGGCGTGTCGAGGCTCGGCACGATGTTCAGCACCTTGCGCTTGCCGGCGAAATCGGCGAGCGCGACGGGCTTCAGATCCTTGCCGACGAGCGAGAACGCCGGGGCCTTCTGGCCGACGCTCGGGAAGGTGCCGGCGACGTCGATCGGGTTACCGCCTAGCGTGACTTGACTCATGATGTGCTCTCCGGGAATGCGTGTTGTGGTGAATGGCGCGCCCGCGCGAAGCGAGACGCCGGGAAACGCGCGGGGCACGCCAGTGCGCCCGCGTACAGACGAAAAATCAGGGGTAGAAAATTTCGATGCGGAAGTTCGAGGCCACCACGTCGCCCGTGTCGAGCCGCACGATCATGGTTTGCGTGGTGCGTGCCGGCAGACCGGCTTCGATCGACGTGCCGGGCGTGACGTAGTCCTGCGGCCACAGCACGCGCCGCACGACGATGTTGTTCTGCCGGTCGAGCAGCGAGAGCTCGATGGCGGGGTACGCGAGCGCCACGTTGAAGCGGTTGCGCAGCGGCACCTTCAGTTCGAGATGATGCGGCTCGTTGTCGACCTGGCGCAGATCGGACGGCTCGACCAGCAGGCCGTCGATGTCGCGCGGCGGCAGCACGCGGCAGCCGAGCTGCTCGCACGCCTGCTGATAGAGCGGCTGCGAGTCGGGCCAGTAGACCATGACCGTTTCGCGCTGCCACCACGCGAGCTGCACGACGAGCAGCGCGAGCAACAGGATGGCGATGAGCGTACCAAGAACGCGCCAGACGAGGCCGCGCGAGGCGCGCGCGTGAGCCGGCGCTTCGCGGGTGACGGCGAACGGCGAGCTGCCGTCGTTGGGCGAGAGCGCGCTGAACGCGGGCTCGGGCGCGGCTTCGCGAGCGCGAGGGCCGAGCGCGGGCTCCGGGTCGTTGATATGAGCCGCAGCCGATGCTTCGTTGGCCGAAAAGGTCGGTTCGGTCGGGCCGCTCGTGCCGAGGTTCGGCTCGCTGCGCGTCCAGCGTGCGGCGGGCGGGAAGGGCTCGGCGGCTGCCGGTTGCTCGGGCGGCGTCGCAGGTGTTGCGGAGGCGGCGGGTGCTGCTGGTGCCGCCGGCTCGTGGGATGCATCGTGTGACTCGCGCCTAAGCGTCGGCTCGTCGTCGAAGATAATCCGCGACTCGACTCCGGGTGTGACGCCGGGCGTGGCGCCTGGGGCGATGCTTGCCCCGGGTAGTTTATCGGCGTTGTATTTCAGGCGCGGATCGAGCTTGCTGTCCTGGGGCGGAGCCCACGGGTCCCACGCGCGATTCGTGAAATTGGGTGTGGCGCTCAGCTGCGGAGGCGGCTCTTGCGATGGCGCCGCTGCTGCGGGCCGAACGTCAGGCTGCTGCGATGCCGTGAACTGCGACTCGGCTTGTGAAGCCGGCTGTGATGCAAGCTGTGAATCCGGCTGTGAATCGGGCTGTGAAGCAGGCCGCGCAGTGAAGTGTGAAGCAGGCGCCGACGGCACCGAGGTCAGGCTGGCCGCGATCTCCGCAGCAACGGGCACGGCGCGCGTGAAGTCGCCGCCTTCGGGCATCTCATACAAACTGCCCGACGCGTCGAACGCTTCCTGACAATGTCCGCAACGCACGAGGCCGCGCCGCACGGCGAGCTGCGTGGGCTGGACGCGGAATACGGTTTCACAGAAGGGGCAGCGCGTTGCCAGAAGCATGTGGACCGAGGATCTGGGTAGACCGGAGGATTGGTGATACCCGCATTCTACTGGCAATCCACCGCAGTCTACGACTTCGGGCATGGCGCTTGGGGCGCGATCAGGCTCGCGCGAGCCTGATCGGAAGGCAAAGGGATTAAGCGCGCCGCGTACCCGCGAGGCAGACCCAGCCTTCGTGTTCGCGCCAAACGGAGATGTCGATCCACTGCGCGTACACCTGCGCGACTTCCTCGGCTTGACGCGCGAGGATGCCCGAGAGTGCAATGCGTCCGCCCGGCTTGACGCGCGAGGAGAGCATCGAGGCCATCAACTTGAGCGGATTCGACAGGATGTTGGCAACGACGATGTCGAACTCGCCGGCAGGGCAGTCGTCGGGCAGGCCGTAGGTGACTGCCGCGCGGTTGCGCTCGCTGTTATGACGCGCGGACTCGACCGCCTGCGGGTCGATGTCGATGCCGATCACCGGATTCGCGCCGCACTTCTGCGCGAGGATCGCGAGGATGCCCGAGCCGCAGCCGTAGTCGAGCAGCGAATTGCCAGGCTGCACGTGCTGTTCGAGCCATTCCATGCACAAGCGCGTGGTGGGGTGGCTGCCCGTGCCGAACGCGAGGCCCGGGTCCAGTTCGAGCACGAGCGCGTTCGGGTCCGGTGCGTCATGCCACGACGGCACGACCCAGATGCGCTCGCCGATCTGGATCGGGTCGAACTGCGATTGCGTCAAACGCACCCAGTCCTGCTCCTCGACTTCGCGCAGCGAGAACTTCGGCGTTTCAGTGAGACCCAGTTCGTTCGAAGCGGCCGCGAGCAGCACGGCGGGATCCTGATCGGCGCCGATCAGCGCAATCACGCGCGAATGCTGCCACGCGGTGCGATCGGGGGTGAGCCCCGGTTCGCCGAAGAGCGGTTGCTCGTCTGGCGTGTCGGCGTCGGCGTCTTCCACCGACACCGAGAGGGCGCCAAGCTCGATCAGCGCGTCGGACAGTGCCTCCGCGCGATTACGATCCAGCTCGACGATCAGTTCCCGGTAGCTCATGAATTACGCTTCGTCCTTCTTCACTGCCTGGCGTTCGGCCAGACGGCTTTCGAGGTAGTGAATGCTCGTGCCGCCCTCGACGAACTTCGCGTCGAGCATCAGTTCGCGGTGCAGCGGGATGTTGGTCTGAATGCCTTCGACCACCATTTCCGAGAGCGCGATGCGCATGCGCTGAATGGCCTGCTCGCGCGTGGCGCCGTAGGTGATCAGCTTGCCGATCATCGAATCATAGTTCGGCGGCACGAAATAGCCATTGTAGGCATGCGAGTCGACGCGCACGCCAGGACCGCCCGGCATGTGCCACGACGTGAGACGGCCCGGCGACGGCGTGAACTTGAACGGATCTTCCGCGTTGATACGGCACTCGATCGCGTGGCCCTTCAGCTGGATGTCGCGCTGACGGAACGAGAGCTTCTCGCCCGCGGCAATGCGGATCTGCTCCTGCACGATGTCGATGCCCGTGATCAATTCGGTGACCGGGTGCTCGACCTGCACGCGCGTGTTCATCTCGATGAAGTAGAACTCGCCGTTTTCGTACAGGAACTCGAAGGTGCCCGCGCCGAGGTAGCCCATCTTCTTGCACGCGTCGGCGCAACGATCGCCGATGCGGTCGAGCAGGCGGCGCGCGATGCCCGGCGCCGGCGCTTCCTCGATCACCTTCTGGTGGCGGCGCTGCATCGAGCAGTCGCGCTCGCCGAGCCACACGGCGTTCTTGAACGAGTCGGCGAGAATCTGGATCTCGATGTGACGCGGGTTCTCGAGGTACTTCTCCATGTAGACCTGCGGGTTGCCGAACGCACGGCCGGCTTCCTCGCGGGTCATGTTGACCGCGTTCACGAGCGCCGCTTCCGTGTGCACGACGCGCATGCCGCGCCCGCCGCCGCCGCCCGCCGCCTTGATGATGACGGGGTAGCCGATCGCGCGCGCAATCTTCACGATTTCTTTCGGATCGTCGGGCAGTGCACCTTCCGAGCCCGGCACGCAGGGCACGCCGGTCTTGATCATGGTCTGCTTCGCCGTGACCTTGTCGCCCATCATGCGGATAGTTTCCGGGCGCGGGCCGATGAACGTGAAGCCCGACTGCTCCACACGTTCGGCGAAGTCGGCGTTCTCGGAGAGGAAGCCGTAGCCGGGGTGGATCGCTTCTGCGTCGGTCACTTCTGCCGCGCTGATGAGCGCGGGCATGTTCAGGTAGCTCAGGTTCGAAGGCGCCGGGCCGATACAGACCGCCTCGTCGGCGAGCTTTACGTACTTGGCTTCCTTGTCGGCTTCCGAATAGACGACGACCGTCTTGACGCCGAGTTCGCGGCATGCGCGCTGGATGCGGAGCGCGATTTCGCCACGATTGGCAATGAGGATTTTTTCAAACATGGTGGGTATTCGACTCATCAAAGGGCGTCGCAAGTCATATGTGCCGACGCCTCAGAGGATCGGTCGCGCATGTCGCCATCATGGGGCGCCAAACGCGACAAACGCGGCGCGGCCGAACAAGAAGGCCGCCGCCGCGCGCAGAAAAGCTTAGGCGATCACGTAGAGCGGCTGGCCGTATTCGACTGCCTGACCGTTCTCGACGAGGATTTCCTTGACCACGCCGGCCGTGTCCGACTCGATCTCGTTGAGCAGCTTCATCGCTTCGATGATGCAAAGCGTCTGGCCTTCCTTGACCGTGTCGCCAACCTGGACGAACGGGTCGGCGCCCGGCGACGGCGCGCGGTAGAACGTGCCCACCATCGGCGAGGTCACGACGTGGCCTTGCGGCACGGCGGGCGCGGCGGGGGCCGCAGCGGCGGCTTCGCCGACATGGGCGGGCGCGGCGAGCGGGGCACCGGCCATCGGCGCGGCGTACTGCGCGCTCGGCTGCACGTAAACGGGCGGCGCGTTCTTGACGATGCGCACCTTGCCTTCACCCTCGGTCACTTCGAGCTCCGAGATGCCCGATTCGGAGACGAGGTCGATCAGAGTCTTCAGCTTACGTAGATCCATGGTGCAGCCCCTTTTACTTTGAATACGTGAAGTGCCGGGACGCGCGCGTCCCGACACGGGTTGTTGTTCAGGTATTGACGGTCATCCAGCGCGGGAATCAGGCCGCCGACCGGGCAGCGAGCCGGTCGAGCGCGTATTCGAGCGCGTAGAGATAACCCTTCCAGCCGAGGCCGCAGATCACACCCTCGGCCTGGTCGGAGAAATACGAATGGTGCCGGAAGGACTCGCGGCGATGCACGTTCGACAGGTGAATCTCGACGAACGGGATGCCGACGCCTGCCAGCGCATCCCGGATCGCGACGCTCGTATGCGTGTACGCGGCCGGGTTGATCAGGATGAAGTCGGTTTGCTCGTTGCGGGCCGACTGAATGCGGTCGACCAGCGCGCCTTCGTGGTTGCTCTGGAAGGTCGCGAGTTCGACGCCGGCATCCGCCGCCCGGTCCGAAAGCGCCTGATCGATCTGCGGCAGCGTCACGCGCCCATACACCTCCGGTTCCCGGGTGCCGAGAAGATTGAGGTTGGGGCCGTGCAGAACCAGCAGTCGCGTCATGGTCGCTTCTTTTTCCGTGGAATTGCGCGAACTTTAGCGCCGATTAGAGAAATTTGTCTAGTTTTCCGATGAGGGGATGTGGCCCCGACTACGCTTCGCAGCGAGGATCTGGGTCGATCTTCAGCCAAATGACTCGATTTTCACGGTAAAACCAGCGATACGGCGCTTAAGATCTTGTCAGACGATCTGCTGCGTCAAAGCGCGTCGAGCGTGCGCCGAAGCTCGTCGGGCTTGATTTGTCCTAATTTTGTCGCGCGAACGGCGCCGTTCGCGTCGATTACCACCGTGTAAGGTAAGCCACCCGCATTGTTGCCGAACGCGCGCGCGACGTCCGCGCCGCCGAAACCGGCGATGTAGATCGGGTAATCGACGGGCACCTTCTTGAGGAACGTCTTGATGTTCGCCGCCGAATCCACGCCGACGCCGACGAACTGAATGCCCTTCTTCGCATACTCGCGCTGAAGCGCGGAAAGCTCCGGCATTTCCTCGACGCACGGGCCACACCACGAGGCCCAGAAGTTGACCACAATGGGCCGCCCCTTGTAGATGGCAAGCGACTGCGCCTTGCCGTCCGGGTTCGTGACTGCCGCCGACCAGAGCTGGCCGACCGCATTCTGCTTACCGCTCGCCGAGGCCGCGTTGCTGCTTACCGAGGCCGCGTCGGCCACGCCGGCGCCGCCGCTCGTCGCCCAATGCCCGGCCAGTATGCCGCCGCCTGCGGCGATTGCCGCTACTGCCACGCCGGCCAGAATCCGCGTCGTATTCATCGCTGCCGTATTCAGGTTGTGGAAGAAGTGGCGCCGCTCTCGTCGATCAGCGCCTGGAGGGCCTGCGCACTGGCGCGTGGCAGCCTGCCCCGCGCGTCGGCGCGCACGGCGCCGCGCAAGTCGTCCGTATTGTAGAGCGCAACGTGGATGCCCACCGGCTCTTCGGCGCGTGACGGACGCCACATGAAGCTGAGCGTTTCCACGAAGCCGCGCGCCGCGAAATGGCGCGTTTCCGACACGTCGTACTGCACGTTCGCATTCAGGAGCCAGATCGCGACATCTTTCGCGTTGTCGCAAAAAATCTGCAGATGGATGTCGGAGTGCTCGCCCGCCGTGCCATTGAGCACCGCACCGGTCAGGAACGGATTGAACGCCTCTAGCCGCTGCATCCATTCGAGCGCGATTTCGCGCAGGCGGCGCAGCACCGCAGGCTGGCTATCGCTCTGAAAGAGGGCCTGATATTCGCGGATCTCTTCCTCGATCTGGTCGTTGTCGGGCAGCCAGGTGCCTTCGATACGCGTTTCCCCCACCACCTGCCGGGCTGCCTTGCGTTTGGCGGTGGCGTAGTCGAGGCCGTCCTCGGCGATCATCCTTGCTGCGGCGATGGCAATTTCCTCGCGCACGCGCTGGGGATCGAAATGTGATCTGCGAACCATCCTTGAATGATACTAGAGATCGCCCTGGGCTCCCGGCCGCGGCCTCTGAGCCGCACCCGCTGTCGGAGGCGTGCGGGATTTTCCGTCGGTGAGGCGGCCGAGGTCGAGCCAATAGGGCTCGGGGCCTCGGGTACAATAGCGGTCTTTGCTGTGGCGGCGCAGGACTGCCGCCGTTCCAGCTTCTGCATTCTTCAACCCGATCAATCCGATCAACGCGTTCACGACGCCCGCGCGGCGCGACAGGCTTATGCACATCCATATCCTCGGCATCTGCGGCACGTTCATGGGCGGACTCGCGGTGCTCGCGCGCAGCGCGGGCCACACGGTGACCGGCTGCGACGCCGGCGTGTACCCGCCGATGAGCACCCAGCTCGAAGCACAGGGCATCCGCCTCATCGAGGGTTACGACGCGAGCCAGACCGAACTGAACCCGGATCTCTATGTGATCGGCAACGTGGTCACGCGCGGCAACCCGCTGATGGAGGAGATCCTCAATCGCGGCCTGCCGTACACGTCGGGTCCGCAATGGCTCGGCGAGCATGTGCTGCGCGACAAGTGGGTGCTCGCGGTGGCGGGCACGCACGGCAAGACCACCACGAGCTCGATGCTCACATGGCTGCTCGAAGACGCGGGCCTGAATCCCGGCTTCCTGATCGGCGGCGTGCCGCTGAACTTCGGTGTGTCGGCGCGTCTGACCGATTCGAGCTTCTTCGTCATCGAAGCCGACGAGTACGACACTGCGTTCTTCGACAAGCGCTCGAAGTTCGTTCACTACCGTCCGCGCACGGCGCTGCTCAACAACCTCGAGTTCGATCACGCCGACATCTTCCCCGATCTCGCCGCAATCGAAACGCAGTTCCATCACCTCGTGCGCACGATTCCGGGCGTGGGCCGCATCGTCACGAATGGCCGTTCGGACGCGCTCGAGCGCGTGCTTACGCGCGGCGTGTGGAGCGACGTGGAGCGCTTCGGCGTGGATGGCGGCTGGCAGGCGCTGCCCGCGGAAGACGGCGTGCCCGTGGACGAGCGCTTCGCCGTGTATCACAACAGCGAGCGCGTGGGCGTGGTCGACTGGCAGATCCAGGGTGAACACAACCGCCTGAACGCGCTCGCGGCGATTGCCGCCGCACGCAGCGTGGGCGTGCCGCCCGCGCAGGCCGCGGCCTCGCTTGCCACGTTCCGCAACGTGAAGCGCCGCATGGAAGTGCGCGGAAGCGTGGACGGCGTGACCGTCTTCGACGACTTCGCGCACCATCCCACGGCCATCGAAACGACGATCGCCGGCCTGCGCACACGCGTAGGCCACGAAAACACGCGCATTCTCGCGGTGCTCGAGCCGCGCTCGAACACGATGAAGCTCGGCGTGATGAAGGCGCAGTTGCCGGCCAGTCTCGCCGACGCCGACCTCGTGTTCGGCTACGGCGCCTCAAGCGGCAAGGACGCGCTTGGCTGGGATCTCGCGGGCGCGCTTGCGCCGCTCGGAGAGAAGGCCCGTGCGTTCCACGATCTCGAAACGCTCGTGAAGGCAGTCGTCGCGGCAGCGCGACCCGGCGACCAGGTGCTCGTGATGAGCAACGGCGGCTTCGGCGGCGTGCATCAAAAGCTGCTCGATGCACTTTCGGCACGGAGCGCGGCGTGATCGTCTATCTGCACGGTTTTCGCTCGTCGCCCCAGTCGTTCAAGGCGCGCCTGCTGGCGGCGCGTATGGCCGAGCTGGGCCGCAGCGGCGAATGGCTGTGCCCGACGCTGCCGGTTTCGCCGCAGGAGGCGATTGCAATCGCCGAACAGGAAATCGGTGCGCAGCTGAAGCAGGGCGAACGCGTCACGCTCATCGGCAGTTCGCTTGGCGGCTACTTCGCCACGCATCTCGCGGAAAAGCATGGCTGGCGCGCCGCGCTGCTGAACCCCGCCGTAGTGCCTGACCGCGATCTGTCGAAGTATCTAGGCGAGCAGCCGCTCTGGCACGGCGGCGGCAGCATCGTCGTCGAACCTCGCCATCTGGACGAGCTGCGTGCCCTGGCCGTCGCCCGCGTGACGCAGCCCGCGCGCTACTATTTGATGGCCGCGACCGGCGACGAAGTGCTCGATTACCGCGAGATGCTCGCGCATTATCCGGGTGTGCCCACACACCTGATCGAAGGCAGCGATCATGGCATCAGCGAGTTCGCAGAATACGTCGACGAAGTGATCCGTTTCTGCGACGCCGCTTGATGCGTGCGAACGCCTATATGTATACAGCACCGCCCGCGCGTCGCGCCGGCGGTCGAAGCAAGTCTGAACGAGAGTATTGAGTGAACGTTTTCTTTGAGGAATCGGGCAGTTTCAAGGCCGGCAACGTGCTGTCGCGTCAAGGCGACGCGTTCCAGGTCGAGCTGCCCGGCGGGCGGCGCGCCAAGGTGCGCGCGAAAGACGTGCTGATCGAGTTCGAGAAGCCGGCGGCGAGCGAGCTGCTGGAGCAGGCGGACGCCGCGGCCCAGGAGATCGATCTCGACTTCCTCTGGGAGTGCGCGCCCGCGGACGAATTCGCCTACACGACGCTGGCGAGCGAATACTTCGGCGAAACCTATGGCCCTGTCGAGCGCGCCGCGCTCGTGCTGCGCCTGCATGGTTCGCCCGTGTACTTCCGTCGCAAGGGCCGCGGCCAGTATCAGCGCGCGCCCGAAGAGCAGCTCAAGATGGCGCTCGCCTCGCTCGAGCGCAAGCGTCAGCAGGCGCTGGTTCAGGCCGGCTACGAAGAGGAACTGAAGGCGGGCGGGCTGCCCGAGGCGTTCAAGGGCAAGGCGCTCGGACTCCTCACGAAGCCCGACAAGAATTCCATCGAATACAAGGCGCTCGAGGCAGCGGCCGCCGCGCGCGGCATTTCGATGCCGCGCCTCATGCTCGAATGCGGCGGCATTGCTTCGCCGCGCGCGCTGCACGAGGCGCGCTTCCTCGCGGACTTCTTCCCGCACGGCACCGGCTTCCCGCCCGTCGAAGTGGGCACGCTGCCCGAAGACCTGCCCGACGCCGCCGAGCACGTGCAGGCGTTCTCGATCGACGACGTCACGACGACCGAAATCGATGACGCGTTTTCCATCGAGCATCTGGCCGACGGCCGCGTGCGTATCGGCATTCACATCGCGGCGCCGGCGCTTGGCATCGAGCGCGGCGACACGGCGGATACGATCGCGCGCACGCGCCTGTCGACGGTCTACATGCCCGGCGACAAGATCACGATGCTGCCCGACGATTTCGTCGACGCCTTCACGCTCAAGGAAGGCGGTCTGCGCCCGGCGCTGTCGCTCTACTGCATCGTGAACCGCGAGACGCAGGAAATCGTCGCGACCGAAACGCGTGCCGAGCGCGTGTTCGTGAAGAGCAATCTGCGTCACAACACGCTCGACGAGGTCGTCACCGAAGAGACGCTCGCGGCGGGCACCGGCGAGTATGCGCACAAGGACGACATCGCCGTGCTGTGGCCGTTCGCGCAAGCGCTCTTCGAGAAGCGCCAGCAGGCGCGCGCCGGTTATGGCCTGCGCCGCGAAGTGCAGCGCAACACCGACTTCAACTTCTATGTGGACGGCGAGCATGTGACCATCTCGCCGCGCCGCCGCGGATCGCCGCTCGATTTGATCGTTGCCGAGCTGGCGATTCTCGCGAACTCCACATGGGGCGCTTTCCTGCACGATCATGGCGTGCCGGGCATCTATCGCTCGCAGCGTGCGTTCGGCGCGCCGAGCGGCCCCAAGCGCACGCGCATGCAAACCAACGCCGCGCCGCACGAAGGCCTCGGCGTCGCGCAGTATGCGTGGAGCACTTCGCCGCTGCGCCGCTATGTGGACCTCGTGAACCAGTGGCAATTGCTCGCGTGCGTGGAGCATGGCGTGGCCGCCAAGCTCGTCGCGCCGTTCAAGCCCAAGGACGCCGATCTGTTCGCCGTCGTGCAGGGCTTCGACGAGACCTACACCGCGTACGCCGACCATCAGCGCCGCATGGAGTACTTCTGGTGCCTGCGCTGGCTCCAGCAGGAAATGCGCGGCGAGGGCGGCCGCGAGCCGCGCCGCGAATTCCCGGCGAGCGTGGTGAAGGACGACCTCGTGCGCTTTGAAGAAGTGCCGCTGCTCATGCACGTGCCGGCGCTCGGCGTACACGCCCGCGGTACGCGACTGATGATGGAAGTGCTGTCGATCGACGAGCTGACCATCGAGGCTTCGGTGCGCATGCTGCGTGTGCTCGACGCGCCCGTCGTAACGAGCGGCGAGCAAGCGGAAGAGGATGCGGGCGAGGACGAAGAACTGATCGAAGCCGCCGACGAGTCCGCGCAAAGCGAAGCGGAAGCCGTCGCGGAAGCGGACGAAGGCGAAGGCGAGACGGCCAGCGATGCGCCCGCGCCAGCAGAACAATCGAGCGAACAGCACGCTACGGAGCCGCGCGAATGAGCGTTAGCGAGTCGAAGCCCGTTGCGCACGCCGACCGTTACGCCGTAGTCGGCAACCCGGTGGCGCACAGCAAGTCGCCGTACATTCACGCGCAGTTTGCGCTGCAAACGGGCGAGCGCGTCGAATACGACCGCCTGCTCGCGCCGCTCGACGGTTTCGTCGAGCACGTGCAGGCATTCCATGCGGCGGGCGGCCGCGGGCTGAACGTGACCGTGCCGTTCAAGCTGGAGGCTCACGCGCTCGCGCACAAGCTCTCGCCACGCGCGGCGGCGGCGGGTGCGGTGAACACGCTGCGCTTCGACGCAGACGGTATCTTCGGCGACAACACCGACGGCTTCGGCCTCGTGCGCGACATCGAGGTGAACCTTGGCGTTTCGCTTGAAGGGGCGCGCGTGCTGCTGCTTGGCGCGGGTGGTGCGGCGCGCGGCGTTGTGCTGCCGATGCTCGAGCGCCGTCCGTGCGAGATCACGATCGTGAACCGCACGGCGCCCAAGGCGCACGCGCTCATCGAGCAGTTCGCGGGTGCAGCGGGCGAATTCGAAACTCTGCTGAACGGCGGAGGCCCGCAAGCGGTTGATACCAAACCCTACGATGTAATCGTGAACGCGACGGCGGGCAGTCTCGATGCGGCCTTGCCCGAGTGCGACGAACGCGCGTTCGGCACGGGCACGCTTGCCTACGACATGATGTACGGCGCGCAGCCCACCGTGTTCATGCGCCATGCGCAGGCACTCGGCGCGCGCGCGGCTGACGGCCTCGGCATGCTGGTCGAGCAGGCCGCCGAGTCGTTCTTCGTGTGGCGCGGCGTGCGGCCCGAGGGCGCACCGGTGCTGGCGGCATTGCGCGCGCAGTTGGCCGCGCAGGCTGCGTAACGCCGAGCGCCGCTCGTACAACACGGAGACGACGCCATGCGCAGGCAAGCCATCGGTGCGCAAGCCGCGTCAGTTGCGAGCGGCAGCGGGCGGCGCGCGCAGTCCCGAAACCGTCCCGGCGCGCGGCGCTGGCTCGCCTGGATCGTCTCGGTGTTCGCGATTGCGTGGATCGCCACGCAACTCTTCTACTTCGCGCAAATCGCGCTCTGGAACTTCGTCGATCCGCAAACCACGGCGTTCATGCGCACCGACGCCGCACGTCTGTCCTCCGACCGGCCCGGTCTTTCGATCCAGCACGAGTGGGTGCCGTACGACCAGATCTCGCGCAACCTGAAGCGCGCGATCATCGCGTCCGAGGACGCGAACTTCGTCAACAACAACGGCTACGAAACCGACGCCATCCTCCAGGCGTGGGAAAAGAACAAGAAGCGCGGCCATATCGTGCGCGGCGGCTCGACCATCACGCAGCAGCTCGCGCGCAACCTGTTCCTCTCGCGCGAGCAGAGCTACATCCGCAAAGGCCAGGAGTTCATCATCACGTGGATGCTGCAGGCGCTGCTCGACAAGGAGCGCATCTTCGAGATCTATCTGAATTCGGTGGAGTGGGGCAACGGCGTGTATGGCGCGCAAGCCGCCGCGCGCTACTACTACCGCACGACGGCGGCGAAGCTCACGCCGTGGCAGTCGGCGCGGCTTGCGGTGATGCTGCCGCGTCCCAGGTACTTCGACGAGCATCGCAACTCGGCGTATCTCGCGCAGCGCACGGCAGTGATTGCGCGGCGCATGGGGGCGGCTGAATTGCCGCACTGAAGCTCGCTGATAAACGCTTCAACGAAAAAACGCGCCGCATTTGCGGCGCGTTTTGCTTTGTACCGGGTGCTCCGATGATGTTCGGCTTACTGGCGCGCGAGCCGCGCGTTATCCGGCATCGGCATGTTGAAGTTGGTGCGAAACGGATTGATGTCGAGGCCGCCGCGCCGGGTGTAGCGCGCGTAGACGGCGAGCCGGTCCGGTTTGCACTCGCGCAGGATGTCCATGAAGATGCGCTCGGCGCATTGCTCGTGAAAGCCCGTGTGATTGCGGTACGAGATGATGTAGCGCAAGAGGCCCGCCTGATCGATCTGCGGCCCGACGTAGTGGATCTGCACGCTGCCCCAGTCGGGCTGG
This sequence comes from Paraburkholderia acidiphila, assembly GCF_009789655.1. Classification (GTDB taxonomy): domain Bacteria; phylum Pseudomonadota; class Gammaproteobacteria; order Burkholderiales; family Burkholderiaceae; genus Paraburkholderia; species Paraburkholderia acidiphila. The sequence continues at coordinate 2,676,291 of NZ_CP046909.1, read as the reverse complement.
CCCGTCACCGGGCAGTTCGACTTGAGCAGATTCGAGATCAGCGTTTCTTCAACCGGCGCTTCGTCGAAAGCCGCTTTCAGAAGCGTCGGCTCCGGGTGATAGATCTCCGTATCGAGATCGAGGCGATCGAGCGAGAGGCCGTCGAATTCCTCGAACGGAATCTTGCCGAACGCGCCCGGCTGCTCGAGCCTCACCGAAACCGATCCGCCGCAGGCCGCCGTCACGTCGCGTCTGATCGTGTCGCGCACCACGTCGGCGGACTCGAACGGCGTTTGCGCGAACGAGCCCAAGTAGAGCTTGAACGACTTCGATTCGATGATGTTCGGCGAATCGGCGGGAATGAAGAACGTGGCGATCGCGATCTGCGGCTTGCCGCGCGCGTTGAGCCACGAAAGTTCGTAGGCGTTCCAGATATCGCTGCCGAAGAACGGCAGTTGCGCGCCAATGCCGATCTGTTCGCGCGCGGCGGCACGCGGAATCGGGAACAGGAGCGAGGCGTCGTATTGCTCGGTGTAGGTGGAGGCCTTGCCGAGCGGAGATTGGTCGGGAGTCATGATGCGTTGGCTTCGGTAGCGAGATTGGTCACGCCGCTTGCCACGTGCCCGGTGGCCGTGACCGAGCGCGCGGATTCGCAGGTGCGGATCTGGTCGTCGAAGAAAAAATCGGGTTCGAACTCGCGTAGGAACGGGCCTTTGTCGAGTCCGCCAAGGAACATCGCTTCGTCGATCTCGATGTTCCAGGCCATCAGCGTACGGATTGCGCGCTCGTGCGCTGGCGCGGAGCGCGCGGTGACGAGAGCGGTGCGGATACGCATTTGCGCGTTCGCGTCGGCGAGCTTTTGCAGACGGTTCAGTGCTGCCAGCAGCGGCTGCAGCGGACCATGCGCGAGCGGCAGTTCGCGGTTGTCGCGCTCGTGGCTCACGAAGGCGGAAAGGCCCTTGCTCTGGAAGATCTGCTCGGCTTCATCGGAAAACAGCACCGCATCGCCGTCGAACGCTATGCGAATCTCGTGCGCGTTGCGTTCCGCCATTGTCGCCGATTCGGGAAAGACGCGTGCGGCGGGGAAGCCGGCGTCGAGCGCGCTCTTCACGTCCGCCGGGTTCGCGGAGAGAAACAGCGATGCGTTGAGCGGCTTGAGGTAGTGCCAGGGCTCGCGCCCGCGCGTGAACACGCCGCGCTGGATGTCGAGCCCATGCTCGCGGCACGAGCTGAACGCGCGCAAGCCGCTGATGGGATCGCTGCGCGAGAGGATCACGACTTCCACATGATGCGCGCCATTGTTGAGCGCAAGCAGCTTGCGAATGAGCGCGAACGCCACGCCTGGCCGCGCGGGCACATTCAGGCGCTCGCGCTGGAGCGTCTCGTAGGCTGGCAGGTCGCCGGCCTCGAACACGTGGTTTTCCTCCTCGAAATCGAAGAGGGCACGGGACGAAATGGCGACGACGAGTTTGTCGGAAAGCGAAACGGACACGATGGCGGCCGGTTAGGCGAGGAAGAGCCGATACGCCGGGTTCACTGTCTCTTCCCAGTGCGGATAACCGAGCGTGGCGAGGAAGCGGCGGAATTCGGCGTCCTCGGCTGCGGGCACCTGGATACCCACCAGAATCGAGCTGTAATCGGCGCCCTGGTTGCGGTAGTGGAAGAGGCTGATGTTCCAGTTCGGCGCCATCGACGACAGGAAGCGCATGAGCGCGCCCGGCCGCTCCGGGAACTCGAAGCGGAACAGCCGCTCGTCGTGCGCGAGCGGCGAGCGCCCGCCCACCATGTAGCGGATGTGCTGCTTCGAGAGTTCGTCGCCGGTGAGATCGACGGTCGGGAAGCCATGATCGACGAAGGTCTTCGCGATCTGCTGCGACTCGCCACGGTTGCGGATCTGCACGCCCACGAAGATGTGCGCGCGCTCGGCGTCGTCGATGCGGTAGTTGAACTCGGTCACGCTGCGTGTGCCGACCAGCTCGCAGAAACGCTTGAAGCTGCCGCGCTCTTCGGGGATCGTCACCGCGAACACCGCTTCGCGCGCCTCGCCCACCTCGGCGCGCTCGGCCACGAAGCGCATGCGGTCGAAGTTCATGTTCGCGCCCGAGGTGATCGCCACCAGCGTCTGGCCTTCGATGCCCTCGCGTTCCGCGTACTGCTTCGCGCCCGCCACGGCCAGGGCGCCCGCGGGTTCGAGCACGCTGCGCGTGTCCTGGAAAACGTCCTTGATCGCAGCGCACAGGGCGTCGGTGTCCACTGTGAGCACTTCATCGAGATATTGCTGGCACAGGCGGAAGGTTTCCTCGCCCACCAGCTTGACTGCGGTGCCGTCCGAGAACAGGCCGACTTCCGTGAGTTCGACGCGCTTGCCCGCCTTGACCGACTGCGCCATCGCGCAGGAATCGTCGGTCTGCACGCCGATCACCTTGATGTCCGGGCGCACGGCCTTCACGTAGGCCGCGACGCCCGCAGCCAGGCCGCCGCCGCCGATCGGCACGAAGATCGCGTGAATCGGGGCCTGATGCTGGCTCAGCACCTCCATCGCCACCGTGCCCTGGCCGGCGATCACGTAGGGATCGTCGAAGGGATGCACGAAGGTCAGCCCGCGCTCTTCCTGCAGGCGCACGGCGTGGGCGTAGGCATCGCTGTACGACTCGCCGGCCTGCACGACCTCGACGGTCGCGCCGCCGTGCGCGCGCACCGCATCGACCTTCACCTGCGGCGTGGTCACCGGCACGCAGATCACGGCCTTCACGCCCAGTTTCGCGGCCGAAAGCGCCACGCCCTGAGCGTGATTGCCCGCCGAGGCGGTGATCACGCCGCGCTCGAGTTGCGCGGGCGAGAGGTGCGCCATCATGTTGTAGGCGCCGCGCAGCTTGAAGGAGAAGACCGGCTGGTTGTCCTCGCGCTTGAGGAACACGGCGTTGCGCAGGCGCGCCGAGAGGTTCGGGGCGCGCTCGAGTTCGGTCTCGCGGGCGACGTCGTAGACGCGGGCGGTGAGGATTTTCTTCAGGTAATCGTCGTGGGAGGCCATGCGAGGACGCGTCGGGCGCGGGTTTAGGGCGGGAAAGCGTAAATGATAGCGCCAACGGCTCCCGCTCTGGCGGCGCGCTCAGGCGGCGGGCACTCGATGCGCTGGCGCGATTCGCCGACCGGCCGGAAGGCAAATCATCGTCAAAGCGCGCGCAATCCTGCGCGAATCCCCCGTCAACGCAAGTGAATCTTGTGCGTTCGCCAAGTTCCCACGCGGCGTCAGCGCGGGCGCGGATCATGCGGTAAAATCCTTTTTCGAAACAAGGATCGGATGATGCACTGGCAACCTCGGACAGCCCATTTGATGCCCGCACGGCGCGTAACCCGCCCGGCGGCGCAGCGGCACGCCCGCCACGCACGATCGTGTCGCTAAATCCGAGCGCCGGGGAACCATCGGCGTGAGCGTTGCCGCCATGTGCCTCCCCACCCCATTCGTCCGCAGCCTGCCACAGGCGGACACGATTTCAGAATAGCGCCCCACGCGCCCCGTCAGCATCCGTCGCACTGGCCGCGAGCCGTGCGCGGGGCTGGCTCAAAGAGTCGTCCAACCATGAACGCACCTCAAGTTTTCGATCCTAACGGCGCCGCCGCTGCCGTGGCCGCCGACATCGAACCGCGCCTGCGCGAGATTCCCTATAACTACACGTCCTTTTCGGACCGCGAAATCGTCATCCGCCTGCTTGGCGAAGAGGCATGGAACGCGCTCGCCGAACTGCGCGCGGAGCGCCGCACAGGCCGCTCGGCACGCATGCTCTACGAGGTGCTCGGCGATATCTGGGTCGTGCGCCGCAACCCGTATCTGCAGGACGACCTGCTCGACAACCCAAAGCGCCGCGCGCTGCTGATCGAGGCGCTGAACCACCGCCTCGCCGAAATCGAAAAGCGCCGCCGCGCCGACCTGCAGGAGCATGCGGACAAGGAAGGCGTGGAGCGCGCCGCGCGCGTGGAAAAACTGGTCGGCGCCACGCGCCGCGCCATCGACGCCTTCGCGGGCGAGTTCGAGAAGATGGCCGACCTGCGCCGCCGCGCCGTCAAGGTGCTGGGCAAGCGCACGCAGAAGGACAACATCCGCTTCGACGGTATTGCGCGCGTCTCGCACGTGACCGACGCGACCGACTGGCGCGTGGAATATCCGTTCGTCGTCTTGACGCCCGATACCGAAGCCGAAATCGCCGGGCTCATCAAGGCCTGCTTCGAACTCGGCCTCACCGTGATTCCGCGCGGAGGCGGCACGGGCTACACGGGCGGCGCGGTGCCGCTCACGCCGTTCTCGGCCGTCATCAACACCGAAAAACTCGAGCAGCTCGGGCCTGTCGAGATGACCGACCTGCCGGGCGTGGACCGCAAGGTCGCGACCATTTTCTCGGGCGCGGGCGTGGTTACGCGCCGCGTGACCGAGGCCGCCGACGCCGCGGGCTTCGTGTTCGCCGTGGATCCGACCTCGCTCGATGCGTCGTGCATCGGCGGCAACGTCGCGATGAACGCGGGCGGCAAGAAGGCCGTGCTGTGGGGCACGGCGCTCGACAATCTCGCCTGGTGGCGCATGGTCGACCCGGAGGGCAACTGGCTCGAAGTCACGCGTCTTGACCACAACATGGGCAAGATCCACGACATTCCGGTGGCCCGCTTCGAGCTGAAGTGGTTCGACGGCGAATACGCGCCGGGCGAAAAGCTGCTGCGCACCGAGTCGCTCGATATCGAAGGCAAGCGCTTCCGCAAGGAAGGCCTCGGCAAGGACGTCACCGATAAATTCCTGGCCGGCCTGCCGGGCGTCCAGAAGGAAGGCTGCGACGGGCTCATCACGTCCGCGCGCTGGGTGCTGCACAAGATGCCCGCGCATACGCGCACGGTGTGTCTGGAGTTCTTCGGCCAGGCGCGCGAGGCGATTCCGAGCATCGTCGAGATCAAGGACTATCTGTTCGAAACGTCGAAGCAGGGCGGGGCGATTCTCGCCGGCCTCGAGCACCTCGACGAACGCTATCTGCGCGCCGTGGGTTACGCGACCAAGAGCAAGCGCAACGCGTTTCCGAAGATGGTGCTGATCGGCGATATCGTCGGCGACGACGCCGATGCCGTGGCTACCGCGACCTCGGAAGTCATCCGCATGGCCAACGGCAAGAGCGGCGAAGGCTTCGTTGCGGTGTCCGCCGAGGCGCGCAAGCGCTTCTGGCTCGACCGCAGCCGCACGGCCGCGATCGCCAAGCACACCAACGCGTTCAAGATCAACGAAGACGTCGTGATTCCGCTCAATCGCATGGGCGAGTACACGGACGGCATCGAGCGCATCAACATCGAACTGTCGATCAAGAACAAGCTGCAACTGGTCGACGCGCTCGAAGCGTTCTTCAAGGCAGGCAAGCTGCCGCTCGGCAAGACGGACGACGCGAACGAGATTCCCTCCGCGGAACTGCTCGAAGACCGCGTGCAGCAGGCGCTCGACCTGCTCAAGCGCGTGCGCGAGCGCTGGACCTTCGTGGGTGAGAAGCTCGACCTGTCGCTGCGCGAGGCGCAGCACTACCTCGTTCAGCTCGGCTACGAGTCGCTGGCGGAGAAGTTCGCCGATCGCGTGGACCTGCAACCCGACGCCAATGTCTTCCACGTGACCCAGGACCGCACGGTGCGCATCTCGTGGAAGCAGGAGATCCGCGCGGAGCTGCGCAAGATCTTCAACGGCGGCGAATTCAAGCCGATCCTCGACGAGACTCAGGCGATCCACAAGAAGGTGCTGCGCGGCCGCGTGTTCGTGGCGCTGCACATGCACGCCGGCGACGGCAACGTGCACACGAACCTGCCGGTCAACTCGGACAACTACGAGATGCTGCAGGACGCGCACCACGCGGTTGCGCGCATCATGAAGCTCGCGCGTTCGCTCGACGGCGTGATCTCGGGCGAGCACGGCATCGGCATCACGAAGCTCGAATTCCTCACCGATGACGAGATCGCCGAGTTCCGCGCTTACAAGCAGCGCGTCGACCCGCAAGGCCGCTTCAACGCGGGCAAGCTGCTCGAAGGCGCCGACCTGCGCAACGCCTATACGCCGTCGTTCGGCCTGATGGGCTACGAGTCGCTCATCATGAAGCAGTCCGACATCGGCGCGATCGCCGATTCGGTGAAGGACTGTCTGCGCTGCGGCAAGTGCAAGCCGGTGTGCGCGACCCATGTGCCGCGCGCGAACCTGCTCTACAGCCCGCGTAACAAGATTCTCGCGACCTCCTTGCTGGTCGAGGCGTTCCTGTACGAAGAGCAGACGCGCCGTGGCGTGTCGATCAAGCACTGGGACGAGTTCAACGACGTGGCCGACCACTGCACGGTCTGCCACAAGTGCGTGACGCCGTGCCCGGTCAAGATCGACTTCGGCGACGTGACGATGAACATGCGCAACCTGCTGCGCAAGATGGGCAAGAAGAAGTTCAACGCGGGCAACGCAGCGGGCATGTTCTTCCTGAACGCCACGAACCCGCAGACCATCAATCTCGCGCGCACCGCGATGATGGGCGTGGGCTACAAGGCGCAGCGCCTCGGCAACGACATGCTGAAGAAGTTCGTGAAGAAGCAGACGGCGCATCCGCCTGCATCCACGGGCAAACCGGCCGTGGTCGAGCAGGTGATCCACTTCGTCAACAAGAAGATGCCGGGCAACCTGCCGAAGAAGACGGCGCGCGCGCTGCTCGACATCGAAGACAACAAGATCGTGCCGATCATCCGCAACCCGAAGACGACGAACGTAGACTCGGAAGCGGTGTTCTACTTCCCCGGCTGCGGTTCGGAGCGTCTGTTCTCGCAAGTGGGTCTGGCCACGCAAGCCATGCTCTGGGAAGCGGGCGTGCAGACGGTGCTGCCGCCGGGCTACCTGTGCTGCGGCTATCCCCAGCGCGGCTCGGGCCAGTACGACAAGGCCGAGAAGATCGTCACCGACAACCGCGTGCTGTTCCACCGCGTGGCGAACACGCTCAACTACCTCGACATCAAGACCGTGGTGGTGTCGTGCGGCACGTGCTACGACCAGCTGGCCGGTTATGAATTCGACAAGATTTTCCCGGGATGCCGCATCATCGACATCCACGAGTTCCTGCTGGAGAAGGGCATCAAGCTCGATGGCGTGACGGGCACGCGCTACATGTATCACGACCCATGCCACACGCCGATCAAGACGATCGATCCGGTCAAGCTCGTCAATGAACTGATGGGTTCCGAAAAGGACGGCTACAAGATCGAGAAGAACGATCGTTGTTGTGGCGAATCGGGCACGCTGGCCGTTACGCGCCCGGACGTTTCGACGCAGGTGCGCTTCCGCAAGGAAGAGGAAATCCGCAAGGGCGCGGCGAAGCTGCGCGGCATTCCGATCGTCGGCAACGGAGCGAACGGCGTGCAGCCGGCGACGCCGCAGGAAGCGGGCGGGCAGGGCACGACGCAGGACGTCAAGATTCTGACGAGCTGCCCGTCGTGCCTTCAGGGTCTGTCGCGGTACAACGAAGACGCCAACATCGAAGCCGACTACATCGTGGTGGAAATCGCCCGACACATGCTTGGCGAAAACTGGATGGCGGACTACGTTCAGAACGCGAACAATGGCGGAATCGAGCGCGTGCTGGTCTAATGGCAGCGCTCAATTTTCCGTGAACCGGTTCGGGGACGACGATGACATGCGTATTCTGCAGTGAGGAAGGCGGCGATGTGCTGTGGCAGGACGAGCGCATGCGCGTCGTGCTCGCGACTGCCGAGGCCGACTATCCCGGCTTTTGCCGGGTCATCTGGAATGCGCACGTCGCCGAATTCTCGGACCTGGGCGCGGACGACCGGGAACATCTGATGCGCGCGGTGTACGCCGTCGAGCGGGCGCTGCGCCGCGTTATGCAACCTTCGAAGGTGAATCTGGCGAGCCTCGGCAACCAGGTGCCGCACGTGCACTGGCACGTGATCCCGCGCTTCACGAACGACGCGCATTTCCCCATGTCCGTCTGGTCGCCGCGCCAGCGCACCGTGTCCGAGGCGATGCTGGGCCAGCGCCGCGCCCAGGCCACGCTGCTGCGCGACGCGGTGCGCCAGGAAATGGAGCAGGCTTAAGGCTTGAGCGGGCCGGGCGGTGGGCGTCCAACAGCAGGAACGATCATGAGTGGACTGAAATCCGATACGCCGGTGCCAACCGGCGTCGTGGTGCACGCGCTCTCGCGCGTGCTCGAACTCCAGTATGCGAGTGGCGAGAGCTACCGCGTGCCTTTCGAACTGATGCGCGTGTTTTCGCCCTCGGCGGAAGTGCGCGGTCATGGCCCCGGCCAGGAAACGCTGCAAACGGGCAAGCGCGAGGTGACGATCACCGCGCTCGAAGGTGTCGGCAACTATGCGCTGCAGCCGACGTTCTCCGACGGCCACAACACCGGCATCTATTCGTGGGACCAGCTCTACGAGCTCGCCACGCGCCAGGACGAACTCTGGGCGGAATATTTCGCCAAACTGAAGGCGGCGGGCGTCGAGCGCGACGCCCCGATGGCGGCGCCCCCTGCCGCGCATGGCCACTGCCACTGACGCTTCCTGTTACGATCCTGCCCCGCCGCTTCTCTGACAGACGCGGCGCAGCACCTCAATAGAACACCCTTCCGCGAAAGGACGAGCGCGATGAGCAAAACCCACTTCGGCTATCAGACAGTCGACGAACAGGACAAGGCGAAGAAGGTGGCCGGCGTGTTTCACTCGGTCGCCTCGAACTACGACCTGATGAACGATCTGATGTCGGGCGGGCTGCACCGCGCGTGGAAGGCGTTCACGATCGCCCAGGCCAACATCCGGCCGGGTGCGAAGGTGCTCGACATTGCGGGCGGCACCGGCGACCTTTCCATGGCGTTCGCGAAGAAAGCGGGCCCGACGGGCGAGGTCTGGCACACCGACATCAACGAGTCGATGCTGCGCGTGGGCCGCGACCGCCTCATCGACAACGGCGTGATCACGCCGGCACTCTTGTGCGACGCCGAGAAAATTCCCTTTCCGGACAACTACTTCGACGTGGTGACGGTGGCTTTCGGGCTGCGCAACATGACGCACAAGGACGCCGCGCTCGCAGAGATGCGCCGCGTGCTCAAACCGGGCGGCCGCGTGCTCGTGCTCGAATTTTCGAAAGTCTGGGAGCCGCTCAAGAAGGCGTACGACGTGTATTCGTTCAAGGTGCTGCCGTGGCTGGGCCGCCGCTTTGCCCAGGACGCGGACAGCTACCAGTACCTCGCGGAATCGATCCGCATGCACCCGGATCAGGAAACACTGAAGACGATGATGGAACAAGTCGGCCTCGACGCCGTCAAATATTACAATTTGTCAGCTGGCGTGGTAGCCTTACACGTCGGCACAAAGTATTAGTGTTTCCAAATCACTGTCTTTAAAGGAATTTCCGTTATGTCTGAGCCCAGAATCGATGCTTCCAAAAAGCTTTCATCATCGTGGGCCAGACGAATCGGTGTTCTGGCCCTCGCCGGTGTGATGATCGCCGGCAGCCTCGCGTCGTTCGACGCCGAGGCTCGCCGCATGGGCGGCGGCCGCAGTTTCGGCAAGCAGTCGTCGGTGGCCTCGCAGCGCAGCACCACGCCGCCGCCCGCCCAGCCGAGCCCCACGAGTCCCGCTAATTCCGCGCAGCAGGCCGGCGCCCAGCGCGCGCCCGGCACGCCGGCTCCCACGCCCGCTGCCGCACCGGCGCGCAACCGCTGGCTCGGGCCTATCGCGGGTCTCGCGGCCGGTCTTGGCATCGCCGCGCTGCTGTCGCACTTCGGTCTTGGCGAGGCGTTCGCCGGCATGATGGCCAACATGATCGTGATCGCGATCATCGCCTTTATCGCCGTCTGGCTGATTCGCAAGTTCATGAGCCGCCGCCGTGCCCAGGAACCGGCGTACCAGACGAGCGGCGGGTACGGTTCGTCGACGAGCCTGAACCAGTCGCCGGGCGGCTATCAGCCGCAGGAGCCGCGTTATACGGCGCCTTCCACGGGCCAGTACCTCGAGCCTGAAGCCAATCCGGTCGGCACGCCGCAGCTCGATGCGCCGGCAGCTGCTGGTGCATCAATCCCGGCCGGCTTCGACACCGAAGCCTTCGTGCGTAACGCGAAGGTCTACTTCGTGCGCCTGCAGGCCGCATGGGACGCCGGCAACATGGACGACATCCGCGAATTCACGACGCCCGAGATGTTTGCCGAGATCCGCGTCGATCTCGCGGGCCGCGGCGCGCAGCCCAACCAGACCGACGTCGTGCAGCTCAACGCCGATCTGCTCGGCGTGGACGAGCGCGGCAGCGAATACCTTGCGAGCGTGCGCTTCTCCGGCCTGATTCGCGAGACCGCAGGCGCGCCGGCCGAGCCGTTCGCCGAGGTGTGGAATCTCTCGAAGTCGCGCACGTCGGGTGAAGGCTGGCTGCTCGCGGGTATCCAGCAGATCGAAACTCACTGAGTTTGCAAGGACGCGGGGCGCTTCGTGTGCGCTTCGTGATTTGATAAAAATCACGAAGTGCTGCGCCACCTAGCCGTCGTGCCTCGTTGGCCGGGGCAGGGTGGCGGCGCGATCCGACGGCTCGAACGTTACAATGGGAACCCGCCCGGGCTTGTGCCCGTGCGGGTTTTCTTATTCCATGCCGATGACTCTTGCCGCCAAGCCCTTCGCTGCCGCCGTCAATCACCTGCTCGCCCGTGAAACGTGGGCACGCGAGCGTCTCGCCCCGTATGCCGGCAAGACGGCGCGCCTCACGTGCCCGCCTGTCGTGCTCACGCTGCTCGTGCAGCCGGACGGCTATCTGGGCGCGGTCGAGGACCACGATGCGGGCGATGTCGATGTGACGCTTTCGCTGCCCGCGGGCGCGCTCTCGTCGTTCGTGCAGGGCGGCCAGGCGGCCGTCATGAAGCACGTCAAGATCGAGGGCGATGCCGAGTTCGCGCAGGTCATCGGCAAGCTCGCCGAGCATCTGCGCTGGGAACCCGAAGAGGACCTCGCGAAGCTGATTGGCGACGCGCCGGCTTCACGCATCGCCACGCTCGCGCGCGCCGCAGGCGAACAGGCACTGCGCACCGGCCGCAACGTGCTCGGCTCGGTCACGGAATATCTGCTCGACGAAAATCCGCAGCTCGTGCGGCGCGCCGAGCTCGACGGTTTCAATGAGGAACTGTCGCGCGCACGCGATGCGCTGGCGCGCGTGGAAAAGCGCATCGAGCGACTCGAACAAAAATCACCGGCCGGCGGCGGGAGCCAGAGCGCTGCGCCGTACGGCTCGCGCTAGTCAACAGGCCCCTCAGACATGCGTTTTCTGCGTTTTCTCAAGATTTTCTTCACCGTCATCCGCTTCGGCCTGGACGAGATGATGTTGAGCCGGATCAATGACCGGCGTGTCGCGCTGCTCCTGCGCATCACTACGATCGGCCGTCGTTTCGACGATCCGCCGGGCTTGCGTCTGCGTCTCGCACTGGAAAGCCTCGGCCCGATCTTCGTGAAATTCGGCCAGGTGCTGTCCACGCGCCGCGACCTGCTGCCGCCCGATATCGCCAACGAGCTCGCGAAGCTGCAAGACCAGGTGCCCCCATTCGATTCGAACGTGGCGATCGGCCTGATCGAGAAGTCGCTGGGTGCGCCGGTCGATTCGATTTTCGACGAGTTCGAGCGCGTGCCGGTGGCGAGCGCGTCGATCGCACAGGTGCACTTCGCCAAGGTGAAGTCCGGCCAGCATGCGGGCAAGCCGGTGGCGGTGAAGGTGCTGCGCCCGAACATGCGCCCGGTGATCGATTCGGACCTCGCGCTGCTGCGCGACATCGCCGTATGGGCCGAGCGCCTGTGGGCCGACGGCAAACGCCTGAAGCCGCGCGAAGTGGTGGCCGAATTCGACAAGTATCTGCACGACGAGCTCGACCTCATGCGCGAGGCCGCCAACGGCAGCCAGTTGCGCCGCAATTTCGCGGGCCTCGACTTGCTGCTCGTGCCCGAAATGTACTGGGAATTCAGCACGGCCAACGTGCTCGTGATGGAGCGCATGGTCGGCGTGCCGATCAGCCAGGTGGACAAGCTGCGCGCGGCAGGCGTGGACATCCCGAAGCTCGCGCGCGAGGGCGTGGAGATCTTCTTCACGCAGGTGTTCCGCGACGGCTTCTTTCACGCCGACATGCACCCCGGCAACATCCAGGTGAGCCTCGATCCCACGCATTTCGGCCGCTATATCGCGCTCGATTTCGGTATCGTCGGCGCGCTGTCCGATTTCGACAAGAATTACCTCGCGCAGAATTTTCTCGCGTTCTTCAAGCGCGACTATCACCGCGTGGCGACGCTGCATATCGAGTCGGGCTGGGTGCCGCCCAATACGCGCGTGGAAGAGCTGGAAAGCGCGATCCGCGCCGTGTGCGAACCGTATTTCGACCGCGCGTTGAAGGACATCTCGCTTGGCCAGGTGCTGCTGCGCCTGTTCCAGACCTCGCGGCGCTTCAACGTGGAGATCCAGCCGCAGCTCGTGCTGCTGCAAAAGACCATGCTCAACGTCGAAGGCCTTGGGCGCTCGCTCGATCCGGAGCTCGATCTCTGGAAAACGGCGAAGCCTTATCTCGAGCGCTGGATGACCGAGCAGATCGGCTTGCGCGGCTGGTACGAGCGCTTCAAGATCGAAGCACCGCAATGGAGCAAGACGCTGCCGCAATTGCCGCGCCTTATGCACCAGGCGCTGCTGCACCGCCAGGAGCCGCACGGTCTCGCCAACGACGAGACGATCCGCGCGATGCTCGCCGAGCAACGCCGCACGAACCGCCTGCTGCAGGGGCTGCTTGTGTTCGGCGTGGCCGTGGGCGTGGGCATGGTGGCGGCGCGCGTGTGGCTCGCGTTCGCCTACGGCGGCTGACGGACCACGAGAACCAGGAGTGAGACGATGAGCGACCCGACCTTGCCGCCGCAACCGGGCGAAGCGCCCGAATTCGAAACCCGCGACCCGGCGTCGCCCTCGTTCTGGGACGAGCGCTTCGAGCGCGGCTTCACGCCGTGGGACCAGGCGGGCGTGCAGCGCGAGTTCGAAGCCTTCGCGACTGCGCATCCTGAGGCCGCGGTGCTGATCCCGGGCTGCGGCAACGCCTGGGAGGCGCGCTGGCTCGCCGAGCGCGGCCGCACGGTGCGCGCCATCGACTTCGCGCCGGCCGCGGTCGCGAGCGCGCGCACGGCGCTGGGGCAGTACGCCGGCGTCGTCGAAGAGGCGGACTTCTACGCCTACACGCCGCCGTTCACGCCTGCCTGGGTGTTCGAGCGCGCTTTCCTGTGCGCGCTGCCCAAGGCGCTGCGCGCGAGCTACGCCGTGCGCATGGCCCAGCTGTTGCAGCCCGGCGCGTTGCTGGCGGGTTACTTCTTTATCGGCGAAACGCCCAAGGGGCCGCCGTTCGCCATCGCGCGCGACGAACTCGACGCCTTGCTCACGCCGTACTTCACGCTGGCGGACGATCAGCCGGTGGCCGACTCGCTGGCCGTGTTCGCCGGGCGCGAACGCTGGCTCGTGTGGCGCCGTAACGACGTCCCGCCGTCGCAGGTTTGAGCCGTGCCGGGCGGGTGCGCCATGCGCTCGCCGTCTTGCGTTGCCACGCGCGCCCTTGATGTGCGCGCAACCTGCCCTCATGTGATTTGAGGCGGCCGCGACCCTTTCGACCCTCCCCGCTGGACCCCAACCCCGGTAAATGCCAAGGGCGGTCCTGGTTTGCGGCTATAATTCAAGGCTTTGCAAGCAATTATCAGATTTTCATCAGGATAGAGATCATGCCGATCTACGCTTATCGCTGCGAGTCGTGCGGCTTCGACAAGGACGTGCTCCAAAAGATGAGCGATGCGCCCCTGACGCAGTGCCCGAGCTGCGGCGCGGACACATTTCGCAAGCAGGTCACCGCGGCGGGCTTCCAGCTGAAGGGCTCGGGCTGGTACGTCACCGATTTCCGCGGCGGCAACGCCGGTAAGAGCGGTGCGGCGACCGGTGCGAAGGCGGCTGGCGAAGGCGCGTCGTCGGAGGGCAGCAAGGCCGCCGGCGAGGGCGCTGCAAGCGGTTCCAGCGACGCGAGCGCAGCCGCGCCCGCCGCGAGCGCACAAGCAAGCACCCCGGCGGGCACGTCCAGCCCGGCAGCCTCGACCTGAAAAACCTGCGGCGCGTGTTCCCGCATTCCCGGGGACACGCGCCGCGCCGAAGCCGTGCCGGCAGCGCGGCGCGTTTGGCGGTGTACATGACGATCAAGAAAGCGACGTTCAAATCGGTATTCCTGACCGGCCTGCTCGTGCTGGTGCCGTTGGCCATCACGCTGTGGGTGCTGAACCTCGTGATCGGCACGATGGATCAGACGCTGTTGCTGCTGCCCGAATCGTGGCGGCCGGAGCGCGTGTTCGGCGTGCGACTGCCCGGTTTGGGCGCGGTGCTCACGCTCGCGTTCATCTTCGGGGTGGGCCTCCTCACGCACAACTTCATCGGCCAGAAGCTGGTGGAGTGGTGGAACGCGCTGGTGCGCCGCATTCCGATCATCGGACCGCTGTACGGCAGCATCCAGCAGGTTTCCGATACACTGCTTTCGAGCAACGGCAATGCATTTCGCAAGGCACTCCTGATCGAGTACCCGCGCAAGGGTTCGTGGACGATCGCGTTTCTCACCGGCATTCCCGGCGGCGACGTGGTCAACCACCTGCAGGAAGATCACGTGAGCGTGTATGTCCCGACTACGCCGAACCCCACGTCGGGCTTTTTCCTGATGGTGCCAAAGAGCGAGGTGGTCGAGCTGGACATGACCGTCGACGCCGCGCTCAAGTATATTGTTTCGATGGGCGTGGTCGCGCCGGCAACCTCTCCACGCCGCCCCATCGATCCTCCGCTTTAAATACCGGACGACGCGCTTGCACGCGCCGCTCCCGTTCATTCATGCATAACGAAAGACGAACATCATGTCGATGAGATCTGAATACTGCGGTCTGGTGACCGAACAGCTGCTGGGCCAAACTGTTTCGCTGTGCGGATGGGTGCAGCGCCGCCGCGACCATGGCGGCGTCATCTTCATCGACCTGCGCGACCGCGAGGGCCTCGTTCAGGTCGTCTGCGACCCGGATCGCGCGGAAATGTTCAAGGCCGCCGAAGGCGTGCGCAACGAGTTCTGCGTCCAGATCAAGGGTCTCGTTCGCAATCGTCCGGAAGGCACGGTCAACGCCAACCTCACGAGCGGCAAGATCGAAGTGCTGTGCCACGAACTCGTGGTGCTCAACGCGTCGGTCACGCCGCCGTTCCAGCTCGACGACGACAATCTCTCGGAAACCACGCGCCTCACGCATCGCGTGCTCGACCTGCGCCGTCCGCAGATGCAGCACAACCTGCGTCTGCGCTATCGCGTGACGATGGCCGTGCGCAAGTACCTCGACGCGCTCGGCTTCATCGACATCGAAACGCCGATGCTCACGAAGAGCACGCCGGAAGGCGCACGCGACTACCTCGTGCCGTCGCGCGTGAACGCGGGCCAGTTCTTCGCGCTGCCGCAGTCGCCGCAGCTCTTCAAGCAGCTCCTGATGGTGGCGAACTTCGATCGCTACTACCAGATCGTCAAGTGCTTCCGCGACGAAGACCTGCGCGCCGACCGTCAGCCCGAATTCACGCAGATCGACTGCGAAACGTCGTTCCTCGGCGAGCAGGAAATCCGTGACCTGTTCGAAGACATGGCGCGTCACGTGTTCAAGGAAACGATCGGCGTCGAACTCGATGCGAAGTTCCCGGTCATGCCGTACTCGGAAGCCATGCGCCGTTTCGGTTCGGACAAGCCGGACCTGCGCGTGAAGCTCGAATTCACCGATCTGACCGACGCCGTGAAGGACGTCGAATTCAAGGTGTTCAGCACGCCGGCCAACAGCAAGGACGGCCGCGTTGCGGCGCTGCGCGTGCCGAAGGGCGGCGAACTCTCGCGCGGCGACATCGACGGCTACACGGAATTCGTGCGCATCTACGGCGCGAAGGGCCTCGCCTGGATCAAGGTCAACGAAGTCGCGAAGGGCCGTGACGGTCTGCAAAGCCCGATCGTCAAGAACCTGCACGACGCGTCGATCGCTGCGATCCTCGAGCGCACCGGCGCGCAAGATGGCGACATCATCTTCTTCGCGGCAGATCGCGCGAAGGTCGTGAACGACAGCCTGGGTGCGCTGCGCCTGAAGATCGGCCACTCGGAGTTTGGCAAGACCAACGGCCTGGTCGAGAAGGGCTGGAAGCCGCTGTGGGTGATCGATTTCCCGATGTTCGAGTACGACGAGGAAGAAAACCGCTACGTGGCCGCGCACCACCCGTTCACGAGCCCGAAGGACGAGCACCTGGAATACCTCGAAACGGATCCGGGCCGCTGCCTCGCGAAGGCTTATGACATGGTGCTGAACGGCTGGGAAATCGGCGGCGGTTCCGTGCGTATTTATCAGGAAGACGTGCAGAGCAAGGTGTTCCGCGCGCTCAAGATCAATGCGGAAGAAGCCCGCGCGAAGTTCGGCTTCCTGCTGGACGCGCTCCAGTACGGCGCGCCGCCGCACGGTGGTATCGCGTTCGGTCTGGACCGCATCGTCACGATGATGGCCGGCGCCGACTCGATCCGCGACGTGATCGCGTTCCCGAAGACGCAGCGCGCGCAGGATCTGCTCACGCAGGCGCCGAGCCCGGTGGACGAGCGCCAGCTGCGCGAACTGCACATCCGTCTGCGTCAGCCCGAGCAGAAAGCGGCGCAGTAAGCGCCAGACCCCTGCTGCGAAGGCCCTTCGGGTTTTCGCATCGCAACAACAAAAAAGGCGCATCGTGCGCCTTTTTTGCTTTTTGCGTTAAATTACCTTTAGACGCGCCGCAAGCGCGCAGTGCGCGTTCCTCCCCACGCTCCATCGCCATGCAGAAGCCGCCGAAGATTCCGGAATCCGTACTCGTCGTCATCCATACGCCGCAACTGGAGGTTCTGATCATCGAACGCGCCGACCGGCCCGGTTTCTGGCAGTCGGTCACCGGTTCCAAGGACCGGCTCGACGAGCCGTTTGCCGAAACCGCCGTGCGGGAGGTGGGCGAAGAAACGGGCATTGCGGTCGGCGCGGCGGGCGTTCCGCACTCGGCGCTGCTCGACTGGCGTCACGAGATCGAGTACGAAATCTATCCCGTGTGGCGCCATCGCTATGCGCCGGGCGTCACGCGCAACACCGAGCACTGGTTCAGTCTGGAAGTGCCCGCGGGCACAGTTGTCACGCTCGCGCCGCGCGAGCATACGGCTCATGTGTGGCTGCCTTACGAGCAGGCGGCGGCGAAGTGCTTCTCCTGGTCGAATCGCGAGGCCATTCTGCAACTGCCTGAGCGGCTGCATGAAGGACGTGAGGGACGCCGGTGAGCCGAACATGAGCGAGACCAGTACCGATCCTGGCATTGAATCGCAGCGCGTGGTGAGGCTGCGCGAAGCGCTGCTTGGCCGGCGCTATCGTTCGCGCTATCGCTTCACGAGCGGCAATGACGTGCGCCTGTTCGGCTCGAGCGCCGAACTATTTGGCGCGATGATCGAACGCATCGACGCCGCCGAGCGCGACGTTGCACTCGAAACCTACATCTTCTGCGACGACGACATCGGCCGCGCGCTCTCCGATGCGCTCATGCGCGCGGCTGCGCGCGGCGTGCGCGTGCGCGTCATCACCGACGGCATCGGCTCGCCGCGCATCGCGCTCTTCGACACCTGGCCGGGCGTCGGCGTGGAGCATCGCGTCTACAACCCGCATATCTTCGGGCGCTTCGGTTTTTCGCGCACGCACCGCAAGCTTTGTGTGATCGACGACCAGTTCGCGTATTGCGGCGGCATCAACGTGATCGACGATTTCGAGCAGGACGGCCACAGGCTGCCGTATTCGCGCTGGGATTTCGCCGTCGAACTGCACGGCCCCGTCGTCGTGGACGTGCGCCTTGCGATCGAGCAGCAGTGGCGCCGCATCCGGCTCGGCTACCGGCCGCCGCTGCCGCAGCAGATTTCGCCCGGTGTGCCCGCGAGCGCGGGCTTCATGTCGCCGCACCCCACCGGCCACACGGTCGGGCGCCCCACGCAGATCGTCGACGACGCGCTGCGCGCGCTCGCGCCCACCGTGGACTCGCCTCGGGCGAAGCGCTTCTTCACGCGCCTGCGCGAGCGTCTGCGCGCGAGCGTGCGCGATCCGCGCGCGGCGCAGGTGCCTTGCGTGGCGTTTGTCGCGCGCGACAACGTGGTCAATCGGCGCGCCATCGAAAAGGCTTATCTCGACGCTATCGGCGAGGCGCGCAAGGAAGTGCTGCTCGCCAACCCGTATTTCATGCCGGGCCGGCGGTTGCGGCGCGCGCTCGTGAGCGCGGCGGAACGCGGCGTGGCCGTCAAGCTTTTGGTCGGACGAAAGGAATTCAAGGTGCTCGATTACGGGGTGCCGTTCCTCTATCACCAGCTGCTCAGCGCGGGCGTGCAGATTGCGGAGTACGAGAAGACGATGCTTCACGGCAAGGTGGCCGTCGTCGATTCGAGCTGGGGCACCGTGGGTTCCTCGAACCTCGATGCGCTCAGCCTCGTGCTCAACAACGAGGCCAATGTATTGCTCGTGCAGCATCCCCAGATCGAGCAGCTGCGCGGCGAGATTCTCGCGGCATTCGGCGATGCCGCGCAGATCGACCGCGCACTCTATGAGGCCCGGCCGTGGCATGTGCGCGCCGTGAACTGGCTCGCCTGGGCGTTCTATCGCGCGCTCATGAAGCTCATTACCGTGGGCGGCTACGACTAGAACGAGACAGCCGCGCCTGCCATACGAATCCGCGCACGTGCAATCGAGAGAATGTCGGCTTGTGCGCGGCGCACGAACCCCCAAAATTAGAGTACCGGTTAGAAATCGGTTTCTAATAAAGTCCTTGTTTCGCGGACGGCTGTCCTCAACAATAGTACGGCCGTTCGATTTAATTCAGGCTCAGATGTAAGCAGTTAATGAGCAGTTGACAGCGACATCGCGGCCACATCGTTACGGTAAAGAAAGCTATGCGAAAAGGCGAACAGACACGAGCCGCCATTCTGGATGCAGCACTCGACCTCGCAGGTCGCGATGGCCTTGAAGGACTAACCATCGGCCTGCTCGCCGAGCGCATGCAGATGAGCAAGAGTGGCGTCTTCGCTCACTTCGGGTCTCGGGAAGACCTGCAGGTCGAGGTGGTGCGCGAGTACCACCGTCGATTCGAGGAAGAAGTCTTCTTTCCGAGTTTGCGCGAGCCACGCGGTTTGCCGCGTCTGCGTGCGATGCTCTCACGATGGTTCGAGAAGCGCATTCACGAAGTCACTACCGGCTGCATCTACATCAGCGGCGCTGTCGAGTACGACGACCGCGCGGACAGCCAGGTGCGCGAGCAGCTCGTGGCGAGCGTGACGATGTGGCGTGCAGCGCTCCTGAGGGCCATTTCGCAGGCAATCGAAGAAGGCCATTTGCGCAAGGAGACCGATCCCGCGCTGATGCTCTTCGAACTGTATAGCGTGACGCTCGGCCTGCATCATGACGGCCGCTTCCTGCATCTGCCGGACGCGGTCGAGCATACGTGGGCCGCGTTCGAGAAGCTGATTGTTTCGTATCAGAGCGAGACCCAGTAGCGCGCAAGCCGCAACATCGAAGTCGCGGCGGCGCGCGAGGGACCCGAAGCTCGAATTTTTGGAGAGAAGACATGGGACAGTACACCGCGCCGCTGCGCGACATGCAGTTCGTGCTGCACGAACTGCTGAACGTGGAAGGCGAAGTGAAGCAGATGCCGAAGCACGCCGACCTCGACGCCGACACTATCAACCAGGTGCTCGAAGAAGCCGGCAAATTCTGCTCCGAGGTGCTGTTTCCGCTGAACCAGGTCGGCGACCGTGAAGGCTGCACCTACGCCGGCGACGGCGTGGTCACCACGCCCACTGGCTTCAAGGAAGCGTACAAGCAGTATGTCGAGGCCGGCTGGCCCGCGCTCGGCTGCGATCCCGAATACGGCGGCCAGGGCCTGCCCGCGTTCGTGAACAACGCGCTCTACGAAATGCTGAACTCGGCGAACCAGGCGTGGACCATGTATCCGGGTCTCTCGCATGGCGCCTACGAGTGTCTGCATGCGCACGGCACGCCCGAACTCCAGAAGGCTTATCTGCCGAAACTCGTCGAAGGCGTGTGGACCGGTACGATGTGCCTGACCGAGCCGCACTGCGGCACCGACCTCGGCATCCTGCGCACGAAGGCCGAGCCGAACGGCGACGGCTCGTACGCAATCACCGGCACGAAGATCTTCATCTCGAGCGGTGAGCACGACATGGCCGAGAACATCATCCACCTCGTGCTCGCGCGCCTGCCGGACGCGCCGCCGGGAACCAAGGGCATCTCGCTTTTCGTCGTGCCGAAGTTCATCCCCACGGCCGCGGGCGAAGTGGGCGAGCGCAATGGCATCAAGTGCGGCTCGATCGAACACAAGATGGGCATTCACGGCAACGCGACCTGCGTGATGAACCTCGACGGCGCGAAGGGCTGGCTCGTCGGCGAACCGAACAAGGGCTTGAACGCCATGTTCGTGATGATGAACGCCGCGCGTCTGGGCGTTGGCATGCAAGGTCTCGGTCTCACCGAAGTCGCTTACCAGAACTCGCTCACGTACGCGAAAGAGCGTCTGCAGATGCGCGCGCTGACCGGTCCGAAGGCGCCCGAAAAGGCCGCCGACCCGATCATCGTGCACCCGGACGTGCGCCGCATGCTGCTGACGCAGAAGGCTTGGGCCGAAGGCGCGCGCGCCTTCACGTACTGGTCCGCGCTGCAGATCGACAAGGAGCTTTCGCACGGCGACGAAACCGAGCGCAAGGAAGCCGCCGACCTCGTCGCGCTGCTCACGCCGATCATCAAGGCCTTCCTCACCGACAACGCGTTCGAGAGCACCAACCTCGGCATGCAGGTGTACGGCGGCCACGGCTTCATTTCCGAGTGGGGCATGGAGCAGTACGTGCGCGACGCGCGTATCAACCAGATCTACGAAGGCACGAACACGATCCAGTCGCTTGACCTCTTGGGCCGCAAGGTGCTCGGCGACATGGGCGCGAAGCTCAAGAAGTTCGGCAAGCTCGTGACGGAATTCGTCGAAGCCGAAGGCATCAAGCCGGAAATGCAGGAGTTCGTGAATCCGCTTGCCGACATCGGCGACAAGATGCAGAAGCTCACGATGGAAATCGGCATGAAGGCGATGCAGAACCCCGACGAAGTCGGCGCCGCTGCGGTGCCGTATCTGCGTACGGCGGGCCACCTCGTGTTCGCATACTTCTGGGCACGCATGGCGCGCATCGCGCTCGACAAGGAAAGCTCGGGCGATCCGTTCTACAAGTCGAAGCTGGCCACGGCGCGTTTCTACTTCGCGAAGCTGCTGCCCGAAACGGCAACCTCGATCCGCCAGGCGCGCGCGGGTTCGAAGACGCTGATGGAAGTCGACGAAGCGCTGTTCTAAAAGCCAACGGGCGCGCGCCTTTCGAGGGCGCGCCCGGTCAACACGATGTCCAGAGGCGGCGCCCCTTGAGGCACACCGCCCTCACACCTCAATCCGCTCGACATTGCATACCCGCTGGAGGAACAACGTGAGCAACCTCAATATCCGCAAGGTGGCCGTGCTCGGCGCCGGCGTGATGGGCGCGCAGATCGCCGCGCACCTGATCAACGCCCGCGTGCCCGTGCTGCTGTTCGATTTGCCCGCGAAGGAAGGCCCGAAGAACGCCATCGCGCTCAAGGCAATCGAGACGCTCAAGAAGCTCTCGCCCGCGCCGTTCGGCGTGAAGGACGACGCGCAATACATCACGCCCGCGAACTACGAAGACGACATCGCCAAGCTCGCGGAATGCGACGTGGTGATCGAAGCGATCGCCGAGCGCATGGACTGGAAGCACGACCTCTACAAGAAGGTCGCGCCGCACATCGCCCCGAACGCGATCTTCGCGACCAACACCTCGGGCCTTTCCATCACCGAGCTCTCGCATGGCTTCGACGATGCGTTGAAGGCGCGCTTTTGCGGCGTGCACTTCTTCAACCCGCCGCGCTACATGCACCTCGTCGAGCTGATCCCGACGGCGCAAACGAAGCCCGAAATTCTCGACCAGCTCGAATCGTTCCTGACGAGCGTGGTGGGCAAGGGCGTCGTGCGCGCGAAGGACACGCCAAACTTCATCGCGAACCGCGTGGGCGTGTTCTCGATCCTCGCGGTGATCGCCGAGGCGAAGAAGTTCGGACTGCGTTTCGATGAAGTCGATGACCTCACGGGTTCGCGCCTTGGCCGCGCGAAGTCGGCGACGTTCCGCACGGCCGATGTTGTCGGTCTCGACACGATGGCGCACGTCATCAAGACGATGCAGGACAACCTGAAGGACGATCCGTTCTTCCCGGTCTACGAAACGCCGGCGGTGCTCGCGGGTCTCGTGGCGAAGGGCGCGCTCGGCCAGAAGACGGGCGGCGGCTTCTATCGCAAGGAAGGCAAGACCATCAAGGTGCTCGACGCGAACACGGGCGAGTACGTCGACGGTGGCGGCAAGGCCGACGAACTGGTGGGCCGCATCCTCAAGCGCCCACCCGCCGAGCGCCTGAAGCTGCTGCGCGAAACGCAGCACCCGCAGGCGCAGTTCCTGTGGTCGATTTTCCGCGACGTGTTCCACTACATCGGCGTGCATTTGCAGTCGATCGCGGACAACGCGCGCGACGTCGATCTCGCGATCCGCTGGGGCTTCGGCTGGAACGAAGGCCCGTTCGAAGGCTGGCAGGCCGCGGGCTGGAAGCAGGTGGCCGAGTGGGTCAAGGAAGACATCGACGCCGGCAAGGCGCTGTCGAATGCGCCGCTGCCCGCCTGGGTGTTCGAAGGTCCGGTCGCCGCGAACGGCGGCGTGCATGGCGCGGACGGCTCGTGGTCGCCCGCCGAAGCGCGCTTCGTGCCGCGCTCGAATCTGCCGGTGTATGAGCGTCAGGTGTTCCGTGCGGCGCTGTTCGGTGAAACCGGCGCACGCGATCCGAAGACTTACGGCAAGACGCTGTTCGAGAACGAAAATCTGCGCGCCTGGGTGGACGATCGCGCGGGCGAGGACGACGTCGTCATCGTCTCGTACAAGAGCAAGATGAACACGATGGGCCCGGGCCTGCTCGACTCGCTCGTGAAGGCCATCGACATCGCCGAAGACGGCTACAAGGGCCTCGTGATCTGGCAACCGACGTCGCTGAAGCTCGGCGCGCCGGGCGGCCCGTTCTCGGCTGGCGCGAACCTCGAAGAGGCGATGCCCGCGTTCATGATGGGTGGTGCGAAGGGCATCGAGCCGTTCGTGAAGAAGTTCCAGGACACGATGCTGCGCGTGAAGTACGCGAACGTGCCGGTCATCACGGCGGTGTCGGGCATCGCGCTCGGCGGCGGCTGCGAAATCATGCTGCAAAGCGCGAAGCGTGTGGCGCACATCGAGAGCTATGTCGGCCTCGTGGAAGTGGGCGTGGGCCTCGTGCCCGCTGGCGGCGGCCTGAAGGAAGCGGCGATTCGCGCGGCCGAAGGTGCGCAGGCGATTGGCGCGGTGCCGAGCGATCTGCTCCGTTTCCTGCAGAAGTCGTTCGAAAACGCGGCGATGGCGAAAGTCTCGGCCTCGGCGCACGAAGCGCGCGCCATGGGCTATCTCAAGCCTTCGGACACCATCGTCTTCAACGTGTTCGAACTGCTCGACACGGCGAAGAAGGAAGCGCGCGCACTGAGCGCGGCGGGCTACCGTGCGCCGCTGCGCGCGACGCAGATTCCGGTGGCGGGCCGTTCGGCGATCTCGACCATCAAGGCGTCGCTCGTGAACATGCGCGATGGCCGCTTCATCAGCGATCACGACTTCCTGATCGCGAGCCGCATCGCGGAAGCGGTGTGCGGCGGCGACGTCGAGGCGGGCAGCCTCGTCGACGAGGAATGGCTGCTCAAGCTCGAGCGCCGTGCCTTCGTCGACCTGCTCGGCACGCAGAAGACGCAGGAACGCATCATGGGCATGCTGCAAACCGGCAAGCCGGTGCGCAACTAAGCGGCACGACGCACACCAGATACTGGAGTAAGAGATGAGCAAACAGTTGCAGGACGCCTACATCGTCGCCGCGAGCCGCACTCCCATCGGCAAGGCGCCGCGCGGCGTGTTCAAGAACACCCGCCCGGACGAGCTGCTCGTGCACGCGATCAAGTCGGCCGTGGCGCAGGTGCCCGGGCTCGACACGAGCGTGATCGAAGACGCTATTGTCGGTTGCGCGATTCCGGAAGCCGAACAAGGCCTGAACGTGGCGCGTATCGGCGCGCTGCTCGCGGGGCTGCCGCAGAGCGTGGGCGGCGTGACCGTCAATCGCTTCTGCGCGTCGGGTCTCACGGCGCTCGCCATGGCCGCCGACCGCATCCGCGTGGGCGAATCCGACGCGATGATCGCGGGCGGCTGCGAGTCGATGAGCATGGTGCCGATGATGGGCAACAAGCCGTCGCTCTCGCCGCATATCTTCGATCGCAATGAGGACGTTGGCATTGCTTACGGCATGGGCCTCACCGCCGAGAAAGTGGCGGAGCGCTGGAAGGTGAGCCGCGAGGCGCAGGACGCGTTCTCGGTCGAATCGCATCGCCGCGCGCTCGCCGCGCAACAGGCGGGCGAGTTCAAGGACGAGGTCGCGCCGTACACGATCGTCGAGCGCTTCCCGGATCTCGCTTCGGGCGAAGTGAAGGTGAAGGAGCGTTTGATCGAGCTCGACGAAGGCCCGCGTGCTGATACGACGCTCGAAGGTCTCGCGAAGCTGCGCGCGGTGTTCGCGAACAAGGGCTCGGTCACGGCCGGCAACAGCTCGCAGACTTCGGACGGCGCAGGCGCGCTGATCGTCGTCTCCGAGAAGATCCTCAAGCAGTTCAACCTCACGCCGCTTGCGCGCTTCGTGAGCTTCGCGGTGCGCGGCGTGCCGCCGGAGATCATGGGCATCGGTCCGAAGGAAGCGATTCCGGCGGCGCTGAAGGCCGCGGGTCTGAAGCAGGACGATCTCGACTGGATCGAGCTGAACGAAGCGTTTGCCGCGCAGTCGCTGGCGGTGATCCAGGACCTCGGCCTCGATCCTTCGAAGATCAATCCGCTCGGCGGCGCGATTGCGCTGGGCCACCCGCTCGGCGCGACGGGCGCGATCCGCGCCTCGACGGTCGTGCACGGCCTGCGCCGCCGCAACTACAAGTACGGCATGGTGACGATGTGCGTCGGCACCGGCATGGGTGCGGCGGGCATCATCGAGCGGCTGTAAGCACTGGCGCTCAGGCGTTATCGACACGGTTCGCAGACTTCACGGTTTGCGGACCGTTTTTCGTATCAGACCCAGGTGCGACCGGAGTCAGCGCTGAAGCGCCAACGCCGGTCGACAGAGGAGACATTCGTATGAGCAACGAAATCCTGGTAGCACGCGAAAACGGCGTGCTCACGATCACCATCGACCGGCCCGCGCGCAAGAATGCGCTCACGCCCGCGATGTATCAGGTGATGGCCGACGCGCTCAACGGCGCGAACGAGGATGCCTCGGTGCGCGCGGTGCTGATTGGCGGCCACGCAGAGATCTTCACGGCCGGCAACGACATCGAAGACTTTCTGAAGAGCCCGCCCGCCGGCGCCGATTCCCCCGTGATCCGCTTTCTCGACGCCATCTCGACTTGCGAGAAGCCGGTCGTCGCGACGGTGAAGGGGCCGGCGATCGGTGTCGGCACGACGCTGCTGCTGCATTGCGACATCGTCTA
Source organism: Paraburkholderia acidiphila (assembly GCF_009789655.1). Classification (GTDB taxonomy): domain Bacteria; phylum Pseudomonadota; class Gammaproteobacteria; order Burkholderiales; family Burkholderiaceae; genus Paraburkholderia; species Paraburkholderia acidiphila. Next base: position 2,650,556 of record NZ_CP046909.1, on the reverse strand, counting down.
CGCCGCCGACAACGCGCGCTTCGCCGTGCCGTTCACGCAACTGGGGCTGTGCCCCGAAGCGGCTTCGTCGCTCTTGCTGCCGCGCATTGCGGGCTATCAGGGCGCGGCGGAAAAGCTGCTGCTCGGCGAGACCTTCGACGCGGCCGAAGCGCATCGCATGGGGTTCGTGAACCGTGTGCTGCCTGCCGCCGAACTCGACGCGTTCGTTGCCGCGCAAATGGCGAAACTCGTGGCGTTGCCCGCGTCGTCGCTGCGCGTGACGAAGTCGCTCATGAAGCGTGCGAGCGACCACGAGGTCAAGACGCGCATGAGCGAAGAGTTCGTGCACTTCGGCAAGATGCTGCTCGCGCCCGAAGCGCGCGAGGCGTTCACGGCTTTCCTCGAAAAGCGCAAGCCGGATTTCCGGCAGTTCGACTAAGCCGCTCGCGCAAACTCAGGCCGTTTCGTAATCGACATACCCGGACTCGCGGCAAAAACTCACGAGTCGCAGTCCGGCGCGCTTTGCGATGGCGATCGCAAGCGAGGAGGGCGCCGAGATCGTCGCGACCATCGGAATGCCCACGCGCGCGGCCTTGCGCACCAGTTCGTAGCTCGCGCGGCTGGAGAGGAAGACGAAGCCCTGCTGCGTGTCGGCGCGCTCCATCACGAGTTGGCCGATGAGCTTGTCGAGCGCGTTATGGCGGCCCACGTCCTCGAAGGCGCGCAGGATCGCGCCATTTTCGTCGCACCACGCGGCCGCGTGCAGCCCGCCCGTGAGCTTCGTGAGCGCCTGGTGCTGCGGCAATTCGCGGGCGGCGCGCGCGATGGCGTCCGGTGCCAGGCGCGCGACGAAGCCGGTGTCGGGCACCTGTTCGGGCTCGAGATCGAGCAGGTCGATGCTCTCGATGCCGCACACGCCGCAGCCGCTGCGCCCGGCGAGCGCGCGGCGCTTTTCCTTGAGCTCGACGAACGCCTGCTGCACCACCGTCAAGTGGACTTCGGCGTGGGGAAGATCCGCTTCGTCGTGCCAGTACACCTCGATGTCCTGAATGTCGGCGTTGCGCCCGACAATGCCTTCGGAGATCGCGAAGCCCACGGCGAACGCTTCGAGGTCGCGCGGCGTGCACATCATGACCGCGTGGGAAATGCCGTTGAAGACGAGCGCGACGGGCCATTCCTGACCCACGTGGTCCTCACGCGTTTCTACCGTGCCGCCACGGTGCCGGTGCACGCGCAACGCGATGGCGCCGGGCTGGCCTTCGGTTTCCAGGGGATTCGTCGCAGCGATCTGCGTGGGGGTTGGGGTTGTCAAGCGCAAAGCTCCATCAGTCCTTGTGCGGCGCGCCACCGCAGCGCCGCCGGTGGACAGCGGGGCCGCGCCGCGCGCGGAAGGTTCTAAAATACCTCAAGCGGGCTGCCAGCGCTTGTCTGCGCCTTTGCCCGCCTCGCGAGGATACCGTCATGGCATTGAACGAAGCTCCGCTGCTTTTCCGGTTCGAGGTCGAGTCGTCCGAAAACCTCACCTATATCCCGATGTGCGTGCGCTTCAACCTGGATCGCTTTGGTCTGCGCATCTCTCTCGCGCAATGGCAGTTGCTGCCCTACGAAGACCGCCGGCTGCTGGCGTGTTTTCCCGTCGATGAAGACACGCAGATCGAGCCCAATTTCGACCACGCGCTCTTCGAGATGATGCGCACGCATGCGAACGTCGAGCCGGAATGGTTCGCGCCCGAAGAGGCGCCGGCCTGGCGCGACGTGAACGCGGTGCCGGGCGGCATTGCGCTCCAGTCCGAGCTTGCCAGCCTGCAGTCGCCCGGCCTCGAAGACTGGGCGCAGCTCGACCCGTTCCAGCGTTACGTGCTTGCGAAGCTCGCGCGCAAACCCGAGAGCAATCACGACTTCGCGCCGGCGATGCGCGAGTTCGGGCTGGCGGTGCCGCGGTGATGTTCAGCCGCTGATTCGCGCCGATCTCGCGCGCTCCGCTTCGTAGCCGCCGCCTCGCCAACGGCTAACCGATCCCTACCCCGTTCCCGCTAACGGCGGCTGCCTCGCGCGCCGCCGTGCGTCTTTTTCCGCCGCTTTCTCCCCATTTACCCTCAAGAGACGGCCGGCCGTGCCGTTATTTCGGGTTGGCGCGTCAGGCGCCGACCGGTCGCGCGCAGTCGTGACCCATCATCCCGCGCTTACGGCGCGGGCGCGAACGACGCTCGGCATTCATGAACCTTCTTTTCGAAGCGCCAACTCATCAATCTGGCCGTCGTTGCGGCGGCCGTAGGCGCGAACGCTTTTGTCGCGTGGACGCAGATCGACGGTCAGCGCCAGATCGACCTGCGCGCGAGCCAGGCCGCGACGATCCGTCACGACCTCGACCGCTATCGCGATGCACTCGGCAGCGGCGTGAGCGCGTTGGGCCGGTTCGCAGTGCAGGGCCAGCCGGAGGCGGCGGCCGCGCACGAGGCGCGCGTTGCGATGCTCGACGAAACTGGCCGCGCGCTGCGCGCGGAACTGGCCGGCAATGCCGACCTCGCAGCCCGTTTCGATGCGATGGCGGAACAGGCCACCGCCATCGCGGGGGAGATCGACGTCACGCTTGCGCGCGCCGAGCAGCGCGTTGCCGACGAACGCGGGCAGATTGCCGTGGCGGCGGGGGCGAGCACGCCCGCGGCAACACCGGCAGTACTGGCTGACGGCGCGGCCAACGAGGAATTCGGTACGGCAATGCCCGCCGATGCCGCACGCTCGCCCGCAGCGCCTTGGGGATCGCGCGAGGCGCTCGCACACAACGCTGCCGCCGCGAAGGCGATCCAGCCTGGCAGCGCCGCAGACGCGCGCATGGCCGGCCATGTCGTGACCGGCACGATCTTGCCGCTGCACGCCGCGTCGGAGGTGGCGGCGAGCGCGGTGACGCTCGATACCCTCGCGGTGGCCGCGCTCGGTGCGAACGGCGCGGTAAATGTCGCCGGAAACAGCGCCCAAAATCCCATCACGTCGACCGCCGCGTTGCCCGGTGCGGCAACGCCTTTGCCCGCCGCCGTGCCCACAACCGGCGGCGAGACACCGTCGCCCGCCACGGCCGCGTGGCTTGCCAGCGAATACATCCGCATCGACAACCTCGTCGACCAGCTCGACGCCAAGCTCGCGGCGCTGCAGCGCGCGGAGGATCTGGCGCTCGCCGCCGCGCTCGCCGACTCGGCGCGCTCGGGCGGCCGCGCCCTGTTGCTGCTGATCGTGACGATGCTCGCGGGCGCGACGCTGCTCATCTACACGTTCGGCGCGCGCGAAAGCGCCGCGCGCGAGAAGCTGCGCGCCGTGAGCGGCATGCGCCTGCGCAGCGAGCGGTTTCAGGGGCTCTTCGACGCGCATCCGGTGCCGATGTACGTGTTCGACCGCGAGACGCTGCGCTTTCTCGCCGTGAATAGCGCCGCGATCCAGCAGTACGGCTACAGCGAGGAAGAGTTCCTCGCGATGACGATCCGCGACATCCGTCCCGCCGAGGACGTTTCGCGCCTCGAGCAACATCTCACGCGCTCGGACATGCTCACGCAGAACGTGCGCATGATGGCCGGCATCTGGCACCATCGCCGCCGCGACGGCTCGATCATCAGCGCCGACATCTCGCATCACTCGCTCACCTTCCTCGGTCGCGACGCCGTGTTCGTGCTCGCCGACGACGTCACCGAGCAGATCAAGGCCGAGGCGGAGGCGCAGCGCTCGAACCAGATGCTCGAGTCGGTGATCGACAACATCCCGCAGCGCATCTTCTGGAAGGACGCGCAATCGCGCTATCTCGGCTGCAACATGACCTTCGCGCGCGACGCGGGCCTGTCGTACCCCGAGCAGATCATCGGCAAGTCCGACGACGACCTGCCATGGCGCGCCTACGCCGACGACATGCGCGGACAGGATCGCGAGGTGATCGAGTCGGGCCTGCCGCGCATCAACTTCGAGGACGACCACACGATCGACGGCCTGCACCGTACGACGCTCACGAGCAAGCTGCCGCTGCTCGACGGCGACGGCCGCGTGATCGGCGTGCTCGGCTCGTACTCGGACACCACGGAAAGCAAGCGCGCCGACCTCGCGCTGCGCCTGCAAAGCCGTGCGCTCGACGCGTGCGTCAACGCCATTCTCATCACCGCGCCGGGTCCGGGCGGCAGCAATCTGATCGAATACGCGAATCCTGCGTTTCGCCGCATCACGGGCTTCGAGCCGGCCGAGGTGATCGGCCAGGACTGCCGTTTCCTGCAACGCGACGACCGCGATCAGGACGGCCTCATCGCGGTGCGCAAGGCGCTGTTGTCCAACCGCGAAGTGAGCGCCGTACTGCGCAACTACCGCAAGGATGGCGCGCTCTTCTGGAACCAGCTGCTAATCGCGCCGGTGCCCGATCTCGATGGCCGCATCACGCATCACATCGGCATCATCAACGACGTGACCGAGCTGATCCGCTATCAGGAGCAACTCGAGTACCAGGCGAACTACGACAGCCTCACGCTGCTGCCCAACCGCAACCTGCTGCGCGACCGGCTTCAGCATGCGCTGCTCGCGGCGCAGCGGCACGAGACGGGCGTGGCCGTGGTGTTCATCGACCTCGACGGGTTCAAGAACGTCAACGACAGCCTTGGCCACAGCGTGGGCGACCGTTTGCTCGGGGTGGTGGCCGAACGGCTTCAGCGTTGCACGCGCACGACCGACACGGTCGCGCGCCACGGCGGCGACGAGTTCGTGATCGTGCTCACCGAGACCATCGACGAGAAGTCGCTGATCGGCTGGATGGAGCGGGCGCGCGCGCTGATCTCGGAGCCGGTGTGGATCGACGGCACCGAGCTGTATGTGGGCTGCAGCATGGGCGCGAGCGTCTTCCCGCAGGACGGCAACGACGCCGAAACGCTCATGAAGAAGGCCGACGTCGCGATGTACCGCGCGAAGGACATGGGCCGCAACACGTTCCAGTTCTTCCAGCCGGAGATGAACGCGAATGTGGGCGCGCGCCTGAATCTCGAACGGCGCCTGCGCCGCGCGCTGCGCGACAGCGAGTTCCTGCTGCACTACCAGCCGCAGGTGGAGATCGAGGGCGGGCGCATCGTCGGCATGGAAGCGCTCGTGCGCTGGCGCGACCCGGAGGTTGGGCTGGTGTCGCCTGCGCAGTTCATTCCCGTGGCGGAGGAAAGCGGTCTGATCGGTCCGCTCTCCGACTGGGTGCTACGCGAGGCGTGCCGCCAGAACCGGGCGTGGCAACTCGCCGGGCTGCCGCCCGTGCGCGTTTCCGTGAACTTCTCGGCGAAGACATTCCACCAGCGCGACATCGCGCAGCTCGTGAAGGACGTGCTGCAGGAAACCGGGCTGGAAGCCTGCTGGCTCGAAATCGAGCTGACCGAGAGCACGCTCATGCGCAATGCCGAAGAAGCCGTGTCGATGTTGAACGAACTACACGCGCTCGGCATCGGCATTGCCATCGACGACTTCGGCACGGGCTATTCGAGCCTGAGCTACCTGAAGCGTTTGCCGGTGGACCGGCTCAAGATCGACCGTTCGTTCGTGGCCGACATCGGCACGAGCGGCGACGACGAAACGATCACGGCGGCCATCATCGCGCTGGCGCACGAGCTGCAGTTACAGGTGATCGCGGAAGGGGTGGAGACGTCGGCGCAATTCGCATTCTTGCGCGATCGCGCGTGCGACGAGCTGCAGGGCTACTTCTTCGCGCCGCCGCTACCCGGCGACGAGGCCGCGGCGCTGTTGCGCGCGAGCGCAACGTACGAGGAAGCGCCCGGGCTTGCGTGGACGGATTGAGCCCGGCGCAGCGGCCGGGCGTTCGCTTTGGGCTTATTCGATCGGCGGCAGCTGGCGCGGGCGGCGGTCCGTGCCGGTCGCGACATAGGTGAGCGTGGCTTCCGTCACCTTCACGACTTCTTCCTGAAGGCGCATGCGCTGCGCGTACACCTCGACCTCGACGGTGACCGAGGTGTTGCCGGTCTTGACGATGTCGGCGTAGAAACTCAGCAGGTCGCCCACGAACACCGGTTGCTTGAACACGAACGAGTTCACCGCGACGGTCGCGACGCGCCCATTCGCGCGGCGGCTCGCCGGAATCGAACCGGCAATGTCGACCTGCGCCATGATCCAGCCGCCGAAGACGTCACCGTGAACGTTGGCGTCCGAGGGTTGCGGCACGACGCGCAGCGCGGGCGATTTTTGGGGGAGCGGGAAGGAATCGGTCATCGGGCATCCATGAAAAGGGATCGAACGGCGCACGGCGCTGCGGCGCGGGCATGGCGCGCTCAGCGGCGCGTGCCGCCTTCTGCGACAATACGTTGATCAGGAATTGTACGGGAAAGCATCAGGTGCGGCGGGCCGGGTCGATTAGAGCCCGCCACCTTTGCGAAACCCGTCGCCGACTACCCCACAAGACTCGCCGTGCCGCTTGCGCCGCGCCAGGTTCCGGTTCCTGAACCGGCCTACGTGCGCCGCCTTCAGCACGCTTCTCGCTGCTTGCCCCATGCGCCGCTTTCCCGCTTCCAACGAACCCGCGCTGCCCGCCACCGGGCCGCGCAACGACTGGCAGACGATCGTTTCGCTGCTGCCTTACCTCACCGCCTACAAATGGCGTGTGGGGTTCGCGCTCACCTGCCTGATCGGCGCCAAGGTGGCCAACCTCGGCGTGCCGATCGTGATGAAGCACATCGTCGATGGTCTTTCTTCCGTGCGCCATCTCACCGCGCTCGGTCGCGCGGAACATGCGCCGGGCATCGTGCTCGCGGGCGGCATCGGGCTGCTCGTGGTGGCTTACGCCATAGTGCGCCTCTCGACCTCGCTCTTCACTGAGCTGCGCGAAATCCTTTTTTCGAAAGTGACCGAGAGCGCCGTGCGCCAGCTCGCGCTCAAGGTGTTCCGCCATCTGCACGCGCTCTCGCTGCGCTTTCATCTCGAGCGGCAAACCGGCGGCATGTCGCGCGATATCGAGCGCGGCACGCGCGGCATCACGCAGCTCATTTCCTACTCGCTCTACAGCATCCTGCCGACGCTCGTGGAAGTGGGGCTCGTGCTCGGCTTCTTCGTCGTGAAGTACGAGGCGTACTACGCGATCGTCACGCTCATTGCGCTCGTTGCGTACATCGTGTTCACGGTGAAGGTGACCGAGTGGCGCACGCACTATCGCCGCACGATGAACGAGCTCGATTCGCGCGCCAACGCGCGTGCGATCGATTCGCTCATCAACTACGAGACCGTGAAGTACTTCGGCAACGAAGAGTGGGAGACGAAGCGCTACGACGAAAACCTGCACCGCTACCGCAAGGCCGCGATCAAATCGCAGCACTCGCTTTCCGCGCTCAACTTCGGGCAGCAGGCGATTATCGGCACGGGGCTCGTGTTCATTCTCTGGCGTGCGACGCAAGGCGTGATGGCGGGGCGGCTCACGCTCGGCGACCTCGTGCTCATCAACACGTTCATGCTGCAGCTCTACATTCCGCTGAATTTCCTCGGCGTGGTGTATCGCGAGCTCAAGCAAAGCCTCACCGACATGGACCGCATGTTCACGCTGCTCACCGTCGAGCGCGAAGTGGCCGACGTGCCCGGCGCGCAGGCGCTTGCCGTGCGCGGCGGCGAGGTGCGCTTTTCGCATGTGAATTTCGCGTACGAGCCGTCGCGGCAGATTCTGCACGATCTGAGCTTCACGATTGCGGCCGGCACGACCACGGCCGTAGTCGGGCATAGCGGCTCGGGCAAGTCCACGCTCGCGCGGCTCTTGTTCCGCTTCTACGATCTCGACCGTACTAGCGGCGGCGCGATCACCATTGACGGCCAGGATATCCGCGACGTCACGCAGGATTCGCTGCGTGCATCGATCGGCATCGTGCCGCAGGACACGGTGCTGTTCAACGATTCGATCTACTACAACATCGCCTATGGCCGCCCGACGGCGAGCCGCGAGGAAGTGATCGCGGCGGCGCGCGCGGCGCACATACACGCGTTCATCGAAAGCTTGCCCAAGGGTTACGACACGCCCGTGGGCGAGCGCGGCCTCAAGCTTTCGGGCGGCGAGAAACAGCGCGTGGCGATCGCGCGAACGCTGCTCAAGAATCCGCCGATTCTGCTGTTCGACGAGGCGACGTCGGCGCTCGATTCGCGCTCGGAGCGGGCGATCCAGCACGAGCTCGACCAGATCGCGCGCGAACGCACGACACTCGTGATCGCGCACCGGCTCTCGACCGTCGTGCACGCGCAGCAGATCATCGTGATGGATCACGGGCGCATCGTCGAGCGCGGCACGCATGCGGAGTTGCTGCGCGCGGGCGGACACTATGCGCAGATGTGGGCGCTTCAGCAGCAGAAGGGGGGCGATACGCCGCAGTCAGAAGCGGGGCAACAAGCGGGTCAAGTGGAGTTGCCGGCGGCAGGCGGAAACTGAAGCGCCTCGCACGCCGGCGTTTGAGATCGTTAGCCGTGGTGCGCCGGAGCCGACTTTCGCAACGCGGCGTCGAGCGCTTCGAGTTGCGCGGGCGTGCCGACGTTTTCCCAAACGCCTTCGTATAGCTCGCCGCTCACGCGTCCTTGCGCGATGGACTCGCGATAGTACGGCGTGAGCGCGCGCTTCGTGCCGGGCGCGAGATCGCGGAACATGCGCGTGTCGTAGAGGCCGATATTGCCGAACGTGTAGCGCGGCGCGCCTTCAAGCGCGAGCCGGCCGTCATCGTTCAGCGCGAAGTCGCCCTTCGGGTGGAACGGCGGATTCGGCACCATCACGAGATGCATGCCCGGCAGTGCTTGCGCCGCGAGCGCTTGCGCATGCGGGTTCAGGCGCGCGAAATCGTAGGCGCTGTAGACGTCGCCGCTCACCGCGAGGAACACCTCGGGCGTGCCGTTCGACTCGATGAGGGGCAGCGCCTGTGCAATGCCGCCCGCCGTTTCGAGCGCGTCGTGCTCGGGCGAATAGAGGAGCGTCACGCCAAAGCGCGCGCCGTCGCCGAGCGCGGCTTCGATCTGCGCGCCAAGCCAGGCGTGGTTGATGACGATGCGCGTGTAGCCCGCCGCGGCGAGCCGCTCGATCTGCCACACGATGAGCGGCTTGCCGCCCACGGCGAGCAGCGGCTTTGGGCAGGTGTCGGTGAGCGGACGCATGCGTTCGCCGCGTCCGGCGGCGAAGATCATGGCGGTGCGGCCGTGGCGCGCCTTGGCCCGCGTGTGATTCGATTGGGTCATGACGGCCCGGTTCAGAAGGTGTAAGCGACTTCGACGGCGCTGCCCTGCAGGTCGTCGATGAGCCGTGCGAACGGCACGAGCGGGCGGTAGCGGTGCGCGACCTTGCTCGCGTAGCCGAGAAAGCGCGGCAGATCGGCCATGTAATGCGGTTTGCTGTCGCGATAGTTGATGCGGCAGAACAGGCCCAGCACCTTGATATGGCGCTGCAGCCCCATCCACTCGAGCTGGCGGTAGAACTCGCCGAAGTCGGCGTCGACCGGCAGGCCCGCCTTCTTTGCGCGCTCCCAGTAGTGCGCGAAGCAGTCGAGCTCGAATTCTTCGTCCCAGCTCAGGAACGCGTCGCGCAAGAGCGAGACGACGTCGTAGGTGATCGGGCCATACACCGCGTCCTGAAAGTCGAGCACGCCGGGGTTGGGCGTGGCGATCATCAGGTTGCGGGGCATGAAGTCGCGCAACATGTAGCTTTGCGGCTGCGCGCGGGCGCTCGCCACGAGCAGCGCGAAGGTGCGATCGAGTACGCCGCGCGTGGCTTCGTCCACCTTGCGGCCCAGATGGCGCTCCAGATACCACTCGGGCATCAGCTCCATCTCGCGGCGCATGAAGGTTTCGTCGAAGTCGGGCAGCACGCCTGGCCGCGAGCTCAACTGCCAGCGGATCAACGCGTCGATGGCGTCGCGCATCAACTCACGCGAGCGCGCGCCGGGGCCGGCTTCCTGCAGCGTTTGCAGGTAGGGCGCGGTGCCGAGATCGGTCACGAGCATGAAGCCCGCGTCGAAATCGACTTCGAGCACGCGCGGCACGTGGACGCCGGCGGCCTCGAGCATCTGCGCGATCTGGGCGAATTCGCGGCTCTTTTCGGGCGGCGGCGCGTCGACGGCGATCAGCGTCGCGCCGTGCGCGCCCGCGAGACGGAAATAGCGCCGAAAGCTCGCGTCCGCCGAGGCGGGGGCGAGCGTTGCGAGGTCGAGGGCGTACTGCCCGGCGTGGCTGCCGAGCCAGGCGGCGAGCAGGTCGCGGCGAATGTCGGTCGCAGATGCGGCGGCTGCGGCAGGTGAGGCGGCGGGGGAATGCGCGGCGGAAAAGGTCATGAAAGCCAGAGGCAAAATCAGTGGATCAACGTCTTGCCATATAATACCCCACGACTTTTTTGACGCGACTCGCGCCAAAGCCCGCATGACGGAACGCTTGCCGCATTCATCGCCGCTCCAGGGTTCGATGAATTGTAATTAATTGTGTGCACCCCGGCCTCGATCCGGTTGATCGGGAGGCGGGTGCCCAGGCGGGCCACCATCATGCAGAGGGCAGGCGGCCGGGCCGATTCGCCAAAACCATACATGCCGCCCAGACAGTTTTTCCAGACGATCTCCCTTAGTGACGACGGCGTGCCGGGCAAGCGGCGGCTCATCGCGGCACTCCTGGCCGTACCGGGTCTGGTGCCCGCGCTCGCGCACGCCCAGCTCGCGGGCGCGGCCGCGCAGCCACAGCAGCTGGACGGCCCGTGGAGCCTGCGGCTCGCGCCGCAACTCGAGGATCACCCCAACGCGTCGGGCCAGCACCCGGCGACCTTCGTGCTCGGCGATTCGACGACCGGCACGGTGGACACCGATCTTGCGGTGAGAGGCGCAGCAGAGCTGCGCCAGGGTACGAACCTGGTGAAGGGCGACGCCCTGCATTACGACCAGGACACCGACATGGCCAATGCGTACGGCAATGTCGTGGTCGTGCAGAACGGGACGACGTTCACGGGGCCCGAGGCGCATTTGAAGGTCGAGGCGAACGAGGGCTTCATGCCCGCGCCGAAGTACCACTTCACGCTCACGGGCGGCTCGGGCAGCGCCGCGCGCGCCGACCTGCTGGACAGCGAGCGCTCGGTGCTCACGACCGGCACCTACACCGCGTGCCACTGCTCGACCAACCCGGCGTGGTACATCAAGGGCAGCGAGTTCGATTTCGACACCGGCAGCGACGAAGGCGTCGCGCACAACGCCGTGCTATTCTTCCAGGACGTGCCGATCTTCGCGAGCCCGTGGCTGTCGTTCCCGCTGTCGGGCGACCGCCGCAGCGGCATATTGCCGCCGACGTTCTCGGTCAGCTCGACGAACGGCTACGAAATCTCGCTGCCGTATTACTTCAACATCGCGCCGAACCGCGACTTCACGTTCACGCCCGAAATCATCTCGAAGCGTGGCGTGTTCCTGCAGGGCAACTACCGGTATCTCTCGACGAATTACTCGGGATCGATCACCGGCACGTTCCTGCCCGACGACGCGATCACGAAGACGAACCGCTACGCGCTGTTCATCCAGCACAACCAGAACTTCGGCAACGGGTTCGGTGGCTACGTCTACTACAACAAGGTCTCGGACAACACCTATCCGTCGGACCTGTCGTCGCCGGCCAACCAGTTCCTGAACGGCACGCAGACGCTGTACCAGCAGGAAGCCGGCCTCACGTACAACAACGGACCGTGGTCCGTGCTCGGCCGCTACCAGCACTGGCAGGCCGTCGAGTCGTCGACGCCGCCGTATGGCCGCGAGCCGCAGTTGAACGTGAAGTACGCGAAGTACAACGTCGGCGGCTTCGACTACGGCATGGAAGCCGACTATTCGCGCTTCCGCATCTCGGAAGACAACGCGACCGAAGGCGACCGCGTCGTCTTCAATCCGTACCTGTCGTATTCCTTGATGGGGCCGGGTTACTTCGTCACGCCGAAGGTTCAGTGGCACTTCGCGTCGTACAACCTGAGCAACATCGGCCCGGCGGGCACGACCTTCGGTTCGCCCGTCGGCACGCCGAAGAGCTTCACCGAATCGATCCCGACCTTCAGCTTCGACACGGGCCTCGTGTTCGACCGCTCGGTCCACCTGTTCGGTCAGGATTACATCCAGACGCTGGAACCGCGCCTGTACTACGTGTACACGCCGTATCGCAACCAGCAGTTCGCGCCCCTTTTCGATACCGCCGAGTCGGACTTCGGCCTCGCGGAAATCTTCACGCCGAACACCTTCGTCGGTAACGACCGGATTGCCGACGCGAACCGCATTACGGCCGCGCTCACCACGCGCTTCATCGACCCGGCTTCGGGCGACGAGCGCGCGCGCTTCGTGATCGCGCAGCAGTACTACTTCCAGGATCAGCGCGTCACGCTCAATTCCAGCGAAACTACGAGCCAGGCAACGCATTCGGACCTGATTGCAGGCGCCGCGCTGAAAATCGGGGCTGGTTTCGCTTCGGAAACGGCGTTCCAATATAATGCCGACAACAACCAGCTCACGAAGGCAAGCATCGGTTTCGGGTACAGCCCGGGAACGAGCCGCGTGCTGAACGTGGCCTACCGCTACACGCGCGCGAACACCACGCTGGATTTCCAGCCGATCAATCAGATTCTGGTCTCGGCTCAATGGCCGTTCTCGCACCGGGTGTACGCCGTAGGCCGCTTCAACTACGATCTGAACGGCCATCGGATCGTCGACGGCCTGGTCGGCATGCAGTACGACGCCGACTGCTGGGTGCTCGGGGTCGGCCTGCAGCGTTACGCGAACGGGCTCAATACATCGGGCACGCCGAATTCGTCAACGCGGTTTCTCGCGCAGCTTACGCTCAAGGGACTGTCGAACGTCGACAACGGGTTGGTGGCCGCGTTCAAGACGGCAGTGCCGGGGTACACGCAGCTGCCGGCCCAGTCGCCACCGGATTCGCGCTTCACTGATTATCAATAACGCGTGATCCGGAGCGCATTGCTTGCGCAAGGCGCCTCGGAGCAACGCGGTGTCGGTTGCATAGAGACGGGCGAAGCGTGCCCGCCAACATTGGAGTATCTGTGGGAATCATGAAAAAGCTTCGCCTGGCAGCGTACGCTGCGAGTCTCTTCGCCGTCGCAGGCGTGTTGCCGGCCGCGCCGGCGCAAGCTCAAGGTCTCCCGGCGGCTGGCAACGGCCAGACGGTCGACACGATCGCCGCAGTCGTCAATGACGGCGTGATCACACAGCGCGAGCTCGACAGCCGCGCCGAAATGATCGCTCACCGGCTGCAGCAGCAAAATGCGCCGGTTCCGCCTGAGGACCAGTTGCGCGCGCAGGTGCTCAACCAGATGGTGCTCGAGCGCATCCAGCTCCAGAAGGCCAAGGAAGACGGCATCACCGTCGACGACGCGGCCGTGCAACGCACGCTCGAGCGTCTCGCCCAGGCCAACGGCATGGATCTCGCCACCTATCGCGCGCGCATCGAGGCAGCAGGCGTGCCCTGGACCACGTTCATGAAGGACGCGCGCACCGAACTCACGCTTTCGAAGCTGCGCGAGAAGGAAGTGGACAGCAAGGTCACGGTGTCCGACGCCGAGGTCGCGAACTACATCGCGAGCCAGCGCGGACCGAATGCGGGCCAGTCGAACGATTTGCACTTCCAGCACATCTTTATCAAGGCGCCGCTGAACGCCTCGGAAACCGACATCGAAGCCGCGCAGGCGAAGGCCAATGCGCTGCTCAAGGAAGCCCAGTCGGGTAGCAAGTTCGAGAGCCTCGCGAAGTCGAATTCGCAAGCGAGCGATGCAGGCAAGGGCGGCGACATGGGTTTCCTGCCGCAGTCGAAGCTGCCACCCGAGTTCGTGACCGCCGCTTCCACGCTGCGTCCGGGCGAAGTGAACCCCTCGGTGATCCGCACCAGCGACGGCTTCGAAATCGTCCGCCTCGTGGAGCGCCGCCAGGGTCAGGGCACCGCCGGCGACGCGCCGAAGCTCGTGCAAACGCACGTGCGCCACATCCTGCTGCGTGTGGGCGACGGCATGTCCGAGCCCCAGGCGCGCCAGAAGCTGCTCGAAATCCGCCAGGAGCTCGCGGCGGGCGGCGACTTCGCCAAGTTCGCGCGCACTTACTCGCAGGACGGCTCGGCCTCGCAGGGCGGTGACCTCGGCTGGATCAGCCCGGGCGAAACCGTGCCTGAATTCGAGCGCGCCATGAACACCCTGCAGGACGGCCAGTTGAGCGAGCCGGTACGCACCGAGTACGGCTACCACCTGATCCAGGTGCTGGGCCGCCGCGACGCCGAAGGCTCGATCGCGCAGCAAATGGAACTCGCGCGCCAGGCTATCGGCCAGCGCAAGGCGGAGCAGGCTTACGCCGACTGGCTGCGGCAGCTGCGCGACAGCGCCTACGTCAGTTACAAGATCGCGGGCATGACGCCGCCGCACAACTAAGCGCAGTCAGCCAGGGATCGAGCCATGAACGCCTCCGCATCGTCGTCGCCGGCTCCGCGGAGGGCGGGGCCGATCCGTATCGCCATCACCACGGGTGAGCCGGCCGGCGTCGGCCCCGAGCTGACCGCCGCCGCGCTGGCGGGCGCCTCGGCCCACTGGCCCGACGCGCAATTCGTCGTGCTCGGCGACAGCGCGCTACTCGAAGCGCGCGCGAAGGCCGCGAGCGTCGACTGGGCCGCCGTGCTGGCGCACCAGCCCGTGCAGGTCGAGCATGTCGCGCTCGCGACGCCGGCAAAACCCGGCAAGCTCGACGCCGCCAATGGCCGCTACGTGCTCGCGCTGCTCGACCGCGCGATCGACGGCGCATTGGCAGGCGAATTCGACGCGATCGTGACCGCGCCGCTGCAAAAGAGCACCATCAACGACGCCGGTGTGCCCTTCACCGGCCACACCGAATATCTCGCCGAACGCACGCATACCCGGCGCGTGGTCATGATGCTGGCGGGTACCGGGGCGCGTCCGTTGCGCGTGGCGCTCGCCACGACGCATTTGCCGCTCAAGGACGTTTCCGCGGCGCTCACCGTCGAAGGGCTCGTCGAAACACTTGGCATCATCGATCATGACCTGCGTCATCATTTCGGCGTGCGGCTGCCGCGAATTCTGGTGACCGGCCTCAACCCGCATGCGGGCGAGAACGGCTACCTGGGGCGCGAGGAAATCGACACGATCTCGCCGGCGCTGGCCGCCGCCTCCGCGCAAGGCATCGACGCGCGCGGCCCTTACCCCGCCGACACGCTGTTCCAGCCGCGCTACCTCAAGGACGCGGACTGCGTGCTGGCGATGTTCCACGACCAGGGCCTGCCGGTCCTGAAATACGCGACGTTCGGCGAAGGCATCAACGTCACGCTCGGCTTGCCGATCGTGCGCACCTCGGTCGATCATGGCACCGCGCTCGACCTCGCCGGCACTGGCCGCGCGGACGCCGGCAGCCTGATCGCCGCCCTCGACACCGCCGTTTCGATGGCGCGCCACCGGCGCGCTATCTGATTGAATCAAGAGAAGATGTCCAACAGCAGCAGACAGCACCAGGGCCACTTCGCGCGCAAGCGCTTCGGCCAGAACTTCCTCGTCGACACGGGCGTGATCGACTCGATCGTCGACGTCATTCGTCCGCAGCGCGGCGAGCGCATGGTCGAGATCGGGCCGGGTCTCGGCGCGCTCACCGAGCCGCTCATCGAGCGCCTCGCCACGCCGGAATCGCCGCTGCACGCGGTCGAGCTCGACCGCGACCTGATCGCGCGCCTCACGAAGAAGTTCGGCCCACTGCTCGAACTGCACGCGGGCGACGCGCTCGCGTTCGACTTCGGCTCGCTCGCGGCGCCGGGCGAGAAGCCCTCGCTGCGCATTGTCGGCAACCTGCCGTACAACATCTCGAGCCCGCTGCTGTTTCACCTGACCACGTTTGCCGAGCGCGTGATCGACCAGCACTTCATGCTGCAGAACGAAGTGGTCGAGCGCATGGTGGCGGAGCCCGGCAGCAAGGCGTTCGGCCGCCTCACGGTGATGCTCCAGTACCGCTACGTGATCGACAAGCTCATCGACGTGCCGCCCGAATCATTCCAGCCGCCGCCCAAGGTGGATTCCGCGATCGTGCGCATGATTCCCTACGCACCGCACGAACTGCCGAAGGTGAACGACGCGCTGCTCGGCGAACTCGTGACGGCCGCCTTCTCGCAGCGCCGCAAGATGCTGCGCAATACGCTCGGCGATTACCGCGAACGCCTCGACTTCGACGCACTCGGCTTCGATCTGGCGCGCCGCGCCGAGGAAGTGCCCGTTGAGGAATATGTGAGCCTTGCGCAGGCGCTGGAAGGGGCAGGCGGCGCTTGATGGGCGCTTGATGCGCATGTTGCGCCGCCTTGCCGGTGCATTAGCCGTTTTCAGGCTGGTTTTCAGGCCGCTTCGCTGCGCTGCGCCTCGTAGGCCTTGAGCTGGCTATAGACAACGCGCAGCACCGAAAGCTCGTTCGATGCGTGCTGTATCGCGCCGCCGCGCCGGATCAGGTCGCCGAGGACGTGATCGGCCTCGATGCGCGAGCCGTTCTGCACGTCGCGCAACATCGAGGCGGTGAGCGACGAACCCTTGGCGAACAGCATCGCGCGCGAACGCTCGAGGAAACTGTCGCGCACGGCGTGGCCGTGTTCGGCTGCGATCGCGCGGCATTCGGCGAACAGACGCTCGACGATCGTGGCGCCGTCGGGTGTGGAGAGAATGACGCCAACGGGCGCACGGAAAAGACACGTGCTGCCCGCGAGCGACGCGAGAAACACCCACTTCTCCCACATCTCCTGAAGGATGTGATCGCTCGCCTTCACGTGGAATCCGGCATTGCCGAATTGATCCGCGACCGCTTGCACGCGCGGGGAGACGCCGCCGCCGAGCTCGCCGAACGTAATCGCCTGTACGTCATTCAGATGCACGATCTCGCGTTTGTCATTGAGCGTGGACGCGATCAGGCATACACCGCCCAGCACCGCTTGCGTGCCGAAGCGCGCCTGCAGGACTTCCAGATGGCGCATACCGTTGAGCAGCGGCAGGATCAGCGTGTTCGGCCCGACGGCCGCGGCGAACGAATCGATGGCGTTGTCGAGGTCGTAGGCCTTGCAGCTCAGCAGCACGAGATCGAACGGTTGGCCGCCTTGCGACTCGAGCGCCTCGCGCGTGACGGTCTTGACGTCGCGCAGCGTGAGATCGCCCGCCGGGCTGCGGATGACGAGGCCCGCCTCACGCAGTTGCGCGGCGCGCGCCTCGCGTACCAGAAACGTCACGTCACGCCCCGCAGCGGCGAGCCGCCCGCCGAAATAGCCGCCCGTCGCACCCGCACCGACTACCAGAATTCGCATGTCTACTCCTCGTTGCTTGCGTTTAGCGAAATTGCCGGGGCAATTTCGGGATGGCGTTTATGCTAGAGCAAATCGGCGCATCTTGCCGGGGCCGGCAGGGCTGGCGTGTTTTTGGTACAGTCCGGTTTTTGACGACGGCAAAACGGAGTACACAATGCGCCTGCTGCACACGATGATCCGGGTCGGCGACCTCGATCGCTCGATCAAGTTCTACACCGAACTGCTCGGCATGAAACTGCTGCGCCGCGAAGACTACCCCGATGGCAAGTTCACGCTGGCCTTCGTCGGGTACACGGACGAGCGCGACGGCACGGTGATCGAGTTGACGCATAACTGGGATACGGCTTCTTACGATCTCGGGACGGGCTTTGGCCACCTGGCGGTTGAGGTGCAAGACGCCTACGCTGCCTGCGCGAAGATCAAGGAGCAGGGTGGGACGGTGGTGCGCGAGGCTGGCCCGATGAAGCATGGGACGACCGTCATCGCGTTTGTGACCGATCCGGATGGGTACAAGATCGAGTTTATTCAGAGGAAGTAAGGTAGTTGGTAGGGCGGCGTCGGAATACTTCGAAACCGCCCCTTAAGGCTTGTTGAGCTTTAAGTTGAATTAACAAATGTCCGAGAATTAAAAAGAAAATACCGGGCATTTTTCATGAATTAAATATTTCGTCATTTTTATCTCGAACGGGATGCAGCTGCGGCTATTTGTCGATTGCGTAAGTAATCATCTCTTGTGATCGACTTCGCATGTCTTGTTCGAGGCGAAATATATCGAAACACATAATTTGCAGTGCAAATTATGCGATACAGAAATCCAGACATCACGAAGCCAGCTACTTATTTTCGGTGGATTTGAGATTGCAGGGAGGTCAGGAGATGATCTCTTTCGAGTTCATTTCGGACTCTTCCTATATACGCGAAAGTGGTGGCGGTCGAAACTTTCTCCCCTGTCATTAAACAAGAAACGGACTCGACAAGACGCTCCCACGCGATGGCTGGCGTACGGGGTATCCATCTCCAGGCTGACAAGCGTAGCGCGGTTATCCGCGCGAGCGTCTTCGAATTCACCGAACGAGGGAGTTCAGCGTGCAGGGAAGCAACCGATTTTCGCGTCATCCGTCTCTTATATTTGGTGGATCCCCGACGTGGCTGGACATTTCACGAATGAACCTGCAGCAACTGGCGGCGATTGGTGCGCGCCAGAGTTGACGAACCACACCCGCAGGGACGCGGCAATCACTTCATTCGTGGATTACCCAATGCATCTGCCCACTCAAGGTCATCGCGACACATCAAGACGCCGCTCCGGCGTATTGATGCGCTTGCTGGACGTTATTGTGATCACAGTGTGCGCGTCTGTTGCCCTGCGTCTAGAGGCGACAGCGGCTCAACCCGGCTATGACAACGCGTTGGTCGCGTTCGCGCTAGTGGCCTCGGTTTTCGTCTTCCCGCTCTTCGGTCTGTATCAGGCCGTTCGCGGCCACATCTTCTGGCGCTGCGTTTGCGCGCCTGTCGTCGCGCTGGTGCTCGCTCTCGTAGTCGCATTGCTGGTCGCGATTATTCTGCTAGACCCGTATCGTCCAGCGGGCGAATGGTTCACGCGTTGGATGTGCTTCTCCGGTCTGGGCCTTGTAATCTGCCGGATCGTTGAACGCAGCCTTTGTCGGCGCCGGGAGGCGCAGGGCGCACGCACGCGCGCTGTCGCGATCGTTGGTAGTGGAGCGCATTGCCGCCACCTGCTACGCAAGGTCGAAACAACGCCAAACTCAATCTACGCCGTGTCGACCATCTTCGACACCGGCCCGGAGATTGCCGCGGCGCCGGGTGTTGCGCCAGCGTTTCGCGACCGGGAAGGCTTTGCCGATTTCGTGCGCCGTTATCACGTCGTTGAAGTCTGGCTCGCGTTACCGCTTTCGGAAGAGAGCACGATTCGCGAATTCATCGACCTGTTTCGCAACGACCTCGTGAACATCCGGTTCGTTCCCGATGTCACTGGCCTTGCGCTCTTCGAGGGCGAAATGGTCAACCTCGACGGCACGTCCGCGATCAATCTCGTGGGCTCACCGCTTTCGTCGGATGCACTGGTTTCGAAGGACATTTTCGATCGCGTGTTTGCGTTGCTGGCCGTAATCGGGCTGGCTCCGGCGCTTGTCGTCATCGCGCTCGCCGTGAAGCTTTCCTCTCCCGGCCCGGTACTCTTTACACAACGGCGCAAAGGTGCGAACGGCAAGGTCTTCAACATTTACAAGTTCCGCAGCATGCGGGCGCATGAAACGGCGCACGGGGTCGTCAGGCAGGCAACCCGAAACGATCCCCGTATTACGCGTGTTGGCGCTTTCCTGCGTCGCACGAGTCTCGACGAACTGCCGCAATTCTTCAACGTCCTGCGCGGCGAAATGTCGGTAGTCGGGCCGCGCCCACATGCCATCGAGCATGACGCGCTCTATCAAAACATCGTGGACGACTATGTTCACCGCTATCGCATCAAGCCGGGAATTACAGGCTGGGCGCAGGTGAACGGCTTTCGCGGCGAAACGGATTCCGTAGAGAAGATGCGGGGCCGCGTGGAACACGATCTCTATTACCTCAGCAACTGGTCCTTCTGGCTCGACATGCGCATCGTGGTCGCAACGATGTTCAAGGGACCGGTACATCGCAACGCGTATTGAATAGCCGGAATGTAGAAGTGTTGAAACAATCCCTAAAACCGTTTGCGCGCTCCTTCAACTGGGCGCGGCGTACCGCCGCTCCGCGTCTTGCGAACGCAAGTATGGCGGTCGCGCTTTGTGCCGCGCTTGGTGCATGTGCGGTCGCACCTGGCATGCGTATGTCCTTGTCGAGGGGAAGCACCCAGACGCAGTCGCCTGCCGGGAATAGTTCTAACGCTGAGACGTCGACGGCTGCGAGCGCTGCCGCTGCGACGACCGGCACGGCATCACAGGTCGCCGATGCGACTTCCGCTACGCCTGAAGTGCCTGTTACCGAACTGAATGTCGAGACTGTGAAAGGCTTCCAGGAGGCGCGCCTGAAGCAGCAGCAACAGCAGATCGAACTGCTATCGGCGGTTCCGCAGCCGTACACGATCGGCGCCGGCGATGTTCTGCAGATTGTTGTTTGGGACCACCCCGAACTCGCGGCGGCCGTGGGCACTACGCAGTCGCAAGCCTCTACAAGGCCGGGCGATCCGTTCTCCGGTTTCGTCGTCGATCAATCCGGCGAACTCACGTTTCCGTATGCAGGCACGCTACACGTCGCGGGACTTCGCGCGGAGGACGTGCAGCGTCGCCTGACCGCCGCGCTCGGCCGCTATTTCATTAAGCCTCAAGTCACCGTGCGGATGGCTTCCTATCGCGCCCACGAAGTCTATGTCGACGGTGAGGTACGCAGCCCTGGCGTCGTCGCAGTGAACGACGTCCCGATGTCACTGTACGAAGCGATCTCGCGCGCAGGTGGCTTCTCGGACACTGCCGATCAGAGCGACCTCGTGCTCGTACGCGAAGGCAAATCGCATCGCATCAATCTTACGCAGATGGTGGCAAGCGGCCTTAGTCCGTCGCGCCTGTATCTCAAGCCGGGCGACATGCTGCGCGTCGTCGCCCGCGATGAAAACGACGTCTACGTGATGGGCGAAGTCAACAAGCCGATTTCCGCCATTCCGCGTCGCACGGGGCGCATCACGCTGGCCGATGCGATCGCCCAGGCTGGCAGCGTGAATTCATCCACTGCGGATGCCGCGCAGATGTTCGTGATTCGTGGCGCGTTGAACGGAAAGCCCGAAGTCTTCCATCTGGACGGTCGCTCACCGGTCGCAATGCTCGTTGCCAAAGAGTTCGATCTTCAGCCGAAGGACGTCGTGTATGTCGATGGCAATGGCCTTGTCCGCTTCAACCGCGTATTGACGCTGTTGATTCCTGCAATCAACGCAGGCTTGACTGCGGGGCTGGTGGCGAAATGATTGAGAGCGTTCTGGTTGTTTGCGAAGGCAACATCTGCCGCAGTCCGTTGGCGTGCGCCATGTTGGCGCGATCGCTGCCCACTATCGGCTTTAGTTCGGCGGGTACGCACGCACTGATTGGCGAGGGAGCGGACCCACTCATCGTCGAACTGGCGCGTGGTCGCGGAGTGCAACTTGAAGATCATGTGGCGACACCGCTCACCGATGCACGTGTGCGCGGTGCCGATCTGATTCTCACCATGACGAAGGCGCAGCGGGACCAGATCGAGCACGCCTGGCCATTTGTGCGCGGCAAGGTGTATCGACTGATCGAAACGGAGGGTGTTGACGTTGTCGACCCTTATCGGCGACATCGCGCAACGTTCGACCTGGCAGTCGCACAGATCGAACATGGCGTCGCGCACTGGCGTGGCGTCCTTGCAGGACAGCAGGTTCATTGAATCATGACTCTTCTTAAGAAAAATCCGCCGTCCAATACTGCGGACGACGACGAAATCGACCTCTCGGAACTCTTCGCCGTACTCCGGGAAAGCCTCTCGCTGATTGGCATTGTCACGGCGATCGTGTTCTTGCTCGGAGCGCTTTACGCGTTTCTTGGAACGCCTGTCTATCGCGCAGATGCGGTGATTCAGGTGGACGACGATTCTGGCGTCGGGTCGATCAACGACAAGCTGGGTGACCTGGCGTCGCTATTCCAGACAAAAGCGACAGCCGACGCTGAGATTGAGCTGATTCGATCGCGCATGGTGGTGGGGGACACGGTTGACCGCCTTCATGTCGATATCGATGCACGTCCCCACTATTTCCCATTGATCGGTGGTCCTATTGCGCGCTTTCGTTCGCAAGACAGCGATGAACTATTGTCCCCGGTACTTGGGATGAAGAGCTACGCTTGGGGTGGCGAGCGCATCAGCGTCACGCAGTTCGATGTCCCGCGTGCGCTATATGAAAAGAAGTTCAAGTTAACGGCTCTCGACGCAGAGCGGTTCGAATTGAGCGACCCTGATGGCGACGTCGTGACCCAGGGGCGCATCGGTACGGTCGTGCGCGGCGAAACGCAATACGGGCCTGTGACGCTGAAGGTGACGTCGCTACTGGCACAACCTGGAACAAGATTCGATTTAAAGCGCTTCTCGACTCAACTGACGGTAGCCGAGCTTCAGAAGAAGCTTGATATCGCAGAAAAGACGAAGCAGTCCGGAATCATCGGCGTAAAACTCGACGGCATCGACGCGCAGCGCGTCACGGCAATCATTAACATGATTGCGAGCCTCTACGTGCAGCGCAACGTTGACCGAAAGTCGGCGCAGGCCCAGCAAATGCTGGGTTTTCTCGGCGAACAGTTGCCGCAACTTCGCGCTGATCTGGACCAGTCGGAAGCACGCTATAACGCGTTTCGCGCGAAGTCCGGAGCGATCGACCTCGACGCACAGGGCAAGCTTCTTCTGCAAACGGTTGTCGACACGCAAACGCGTTTGACGGAGCTCCAGCAACAGCGCGCCGATCTCGTTCAGCGATATACGGCATCGCATCCCACGGTCCAGGCGGTGGACGCGCGCATTGCCGAACTGGAACACCAGCAGGCTCAATACGAGAAGCAGGTGACGGCGTTGCCCGACACACAGCAGCAAGCGTTGCGGCTTATGCGCGATGTGAAGGTCAATACCGATCTCTACATGAAATTGCTGGATAGTACACAGCAATTGCGCGTGCTGAAGGCGGGTCAGCTAGGCAATGTGCGAACCGTCGACTACGCCGTCGTACCTGAAGAGCCGGTTCGTCCGTTGAAGCTGCTGGTCCTGCCACTTGCGCTGGTTCTTGGGCTGCTGCTCGGATGCGGGATCGCGCTCGCGCGCCGTATGTTCAATCGCGGACTCGAGACCCCATCGGAGATCGAACATGCCGTTGATATTCCAGTGCACGCAATCATTTCTCACAGCGACAAAGAGCTGGCACTTCGTCAATCCGTACGCCGCAATCCGACACGACCAGCCGTCCTGGCTGCCGTCCACCCGGACGACGTGGCGGTTGAAGGGCTACGCAGTCTGCGCACGGCGATGCAGTTCGGGGTCCTGAAGCCCGAGAACAATATTGTGATGCTGACCGGGCCTCGGCCCGGCGTCGGCAAATCGTTTGTTTCCGTGAACCTCGCCACGGTGCTCGCGGCGACCGGCAAACGGATTTTGCTCATCGATGCCGATATGCGACGCGGCGACGTTCACTCGTACTTCTCCATCAATCGCAAACCCGGGTTCTCTGACCTCCTGAGCGGGCGCGAACCGAAGGAAGTGATTCATCGCGAGGTACTACCGAACCTCGACGTGATGATGTCGGGCACGACACCTGACCGTCCGGCGGAACTCCTCGTTCGGGATCGGCTCGGCGAGATGCTGAAGGCACTGGCATCGTCCTATGACATGGTCATTATCGACTCGCCGCCGGTGCTCGCGGTCACGGATGCCGTTCTGATTGGCAAGCATGCAGGCGCCACGTTGATGGTCGTGCGACACGGTCGTCATTCCGCCGCGGAGTTGCGTGAGTGCACACGTCAGCTCGCGAGCTCGGGAGTCGAGGTCGATGGCTTGTTACTGACGGATGTGCCTGAGCGTGGCGCAAGCTTCGGAGCGTATTCGAACTACAGCAAGAAGCCAGACTGAGGGCTTATGCGATCCCAACAGGGGCGTTTTGCACGGGTTGATGCCAATGAAAAAAAATGTACTACTAACGTTTGGAACGAGGCCAGAGGCGATCAAGATGGCGCCGCTTGTCATGCGTCTTCAACAAGAACCGGCCATTCGATGCCGAGTGTGTGTGACTGGGCAGCATCGCGAGATGCTTGATCAGGTGCTCAACCTGTTCGCCATCCAGCCCGACTTCGACTTGAACATCATGAAGCGAGGCCAGGACCTTTACGACGTCACGACTTCGATTCTGGCTGGCATGCGCGACGTGCTTGCGCGGGAGCAGCCGGATCTGGTGCTCGTGCACGGCGATACGACTACGACGATGGCAGCCACGCTCGCCTCGTTCTACAGCCGCACGCCTGTCGCGCACGTCGAAGCCGGATTGCGGACCGGGAACCTGCTCTCGCCGTGGCCAGAGGAAGCGAACCGCAAGCTGACTGGGGCGCTTGCGTCACTCCATTTCGCGCCCACGGCAACGGCACAGGAGAACCTTCTGCGTGAAGGCGTTCCGACGCGCTCGATTGTCGTGACGGGCAATACGGTCATTGATGCGCTGCTGCACGTACGAGGCCGGCTGGCGACGGACACGAAATTGCGCGAACAAGCGCAAAGTGCGCTTCCTCAACTCGATCCTACGCGCCGACTCATTCTGGTCACAGGCCACAGGCGAGAGAGTTTCGGCGATGGATTCGAGCGAATCTGCACGGCGCTCGCCCAGATCGCGCATGCATGGCCGGAAGTGGACATCGTGTATCCGGTCCATTTGAACCCGAGCGTGCGTGAGCCGGTTAATCGCCTTCTGACCGGTATCGCAAATGTGCATTTGATCGAGCCGCTCGACTATCTCCCATTTGTCAGTCTCATGAACCGTGCTCACTTGATCCTGACGGACTCTGGCGGGATTCAGGAGGAGGCACCTTCGTTGCGAAAGCCAGTGCTTGTAATGCGCGAAACGACTGAGCGGCGGGAGGCCGTTGATGCGGGTGTGGTGCGGCTTGTAGGCACGGATGTCGGCGCGATCGTGCAGGGCGTGACGCAGTTGCTGGGCGACGACGCAGCATATGCGGCGATGAGCCGGGGCGACAACCCCTACGGCGACGGGCACGCGTGCGACCGCATTGTTTCTGCGTTGAACGATTGGTGGGGCGCCGCGGCTCACGCGGCATAAGGACATTGGAAATACAGGCTTGGCTACTATGAACTTCGAAACGATTTCGGTTGTTGGACTCGGTTATATCGGACTTCCCACAGCGGCGGCCTTCGCCGCGCGCCGCAAGAAAGTGATTGGCGTCGATGTCAACCAGCATGCAGTCGACACTATCAACCGCGGTGCGATTCATATCGTCGAACCGGAACTCGACATGCTGGTGCACGCAGCGGTGTCGCAGGGGTATTTGCGCGCGACGACGAGTCCCGAACCTGCCGATGCATTTCTCATCGCCGTTCCCACGCCGTTCTCAGACGGGCACAAGCCCGATCTGTCGTATATCGAAGCGGCGAGGCGCTGATCTTTTGTTTGTACATGATATTGATTCTCAGAAGCAAGAGATCTAGAAGACTGTTGTCTCTTTTTAGAGCGAGTCAGCGATGAATTGGATTTGGGCAGAAAGATTCCGTTGAAAATATTGTTATTTGATGATTGTTGGAAATGAAAATTTCAAAGAGAAATGGCTTGATTCGCGTTCTCCACGTTGGTCCGGGACAGGGTCAGCATGGCGGAGTTGCGTCGGTGATGAAAGAACTGGCCCAACAACGAGACGCCTTTCTGGAGCAGCAGATTGAGCTGGATTTTTTTGAAACCTGCGGATTCAAGCGCAGGACGGGCGTAATGCGATTTCTTTTCGTCGATTTCTTTAGATTTTTGGCGAAATTGGCGATGTTGCCCGATATCGTTCACTTTCATGTCTCTATTAACGGATCGTTCGTCAGAAAATATCTTTTATTTTTGTTGGCGAGCGTCTTTTTAAGAAAAACAATATTTCATCTTCACGCGGGAAATTTTTCTGAATTTCAAGTTCGCTCTGGAAAGCTCATAAAATATGCAATCCATCATTTTCTGACAAATGTGTGCGCGGCAGTGGCAGTTTGGTTGCACTTCTTTCAGGATATTTTCTGGGGCCGAGGACTGGAGTCGGGCAGCCAATCGCGTCAAAGAAGTCACGAACCTCGAATCAGCTCACAATTCTGTTTTTTCTGATCTTTGTGCTATGTATTGTCGTTGCAATTTTCCTTAATCACGGCATACCGTTGTTGCAAGGGGAGGCCAGATTCCAGAATTCCGCACTTATTTCAAATCTGGCGCCTCTTTATGGATTCTGGATTCTGACGAGGATGATATCGGACGTTGAGCGTGGGCGTAAACCTAGTTTTGTACAGCCCGCCATATACATCGTCGGAATTTTGATTCTGGGTTATCGATCACCAGTACTTGCATTTGTTTTGACATATTATTGTTACCAAGTGATATTTAGATTTTCCGGAACCAAGGCACTTTGGATTAGCGCGATTGTTGGGGGGGGGGCTGGCATTTTTTGCTGCCTCACTGTCGCTTTTCCGGGTGTCTCAGAGCTATGACGTGGCACGATTCTTTGCCAACGTGGACTTTGGATTTGTGTCGGATCATAAATACATTCTTCCCTTCGTCCCAGCGCTATCGATGTTCGATTTTAGCCAATGCACCATTTCGAAAATTGGAGCTGCGCTAAACGAACATATGTATGGAGGGCTGATGTTGAGTAACTTCGAGACGCTTCTTCCTGGCAAGCATTGGGGCGCAAGAAATATTATTGGTGATCTGACGGGCGCGCGGTGGGTTGCAGGTCGACCCATGAGCATCACCCCGACGCTGCAAGGTGCGTTATATACGGACTTCGGATACTTTGGTGTCTTTGCTGGAATGTTTATTATTTCATGGAGTATCTGCTGGCTTAAGAAATGCGCGTTTTACAGGGATGTTGTGGTGAGATTTTGTTTTTGTTATTTTTTTGCGCTCAGTCTTATGTCAATTCATGCCGGATATTGGGATGTAAATTTTATATTTGTAGGATTGTTTATTTTCATCATTAGAGCGTTTGATGCAATGAAGGTCAGATTTGGGCGTGTAGTATGATCGATCAATGGTGGTTTGATGATTTATATATATAGGATTTCCAGTTTTCTGCATCGTCTTGGAGTACCATTTATTCCGTGGCTCCTGAAGGTATGCAACCGTATATTGTTCAGCGTCTCCCTCCCGCCGTCGGTGAAGGTTGGTAGAAACGTTGTTTTTGGCTATCAAGGGCTGGGCATCGTTGTACATCGACATGCCATCTTGGGGAGCAATATCGTTATTTCACCCAATGTCGTGATTGGCGGGCGTGGAAGGCCCGGCGCGCCGGTGATTGAGGACGATGTGCTGATTGGTGCCGGCGCATGCATCCTCGGACCGATCGTGATTGGCCGAGGCGCAAGGATTGGGGCAAATTCTGTGATACTCGATAATGTGCCGGCGTATGCGACAGTAGTTGGCGTACCTGCGCGCATCGTAAAAGTTGGCAGCGAGGCAGATGCGCCGTGACTTCCTCACACCTCAGGCATCATCTCAGGCGGATGCTGCTTCAACTGCTTCCTAGCCTCCCGAAACTCCGGAAAGATTGACTCCACCGTCCGCCAGAACCGCGGACTATGATTCATCTCGCGCAGATGCGCGAGTTCATGCGCGACAACATAATCCACAACCGAAAGTGGAAAATGGATCAATCGCCAGTTCAAGCGAATTCTCCCTTCGCTTGAACAGCTTCCCCACCGCGTAGCGGCCGAAGAAAGCGCATAAGACCGAAACGAGACCTCAAGCTTTTCGGCATACACCTCAAGGCGCTCACCAAATACCCGCGTCGCTTCCCCCTGAAGCCACCCAGTCACGCGGTCCTTGATCTGTTGCGCTTCAGCATGCGGCGGCAACGGCAACGCAAGAACGCGAGTCACCTCATCAAACGCAAGCGAAGAAGCCCCAAGCCTCACTGTAATCGGCTTGCCAAGAAAGGGCAGTTCAGCACCATCGCGCCATTCCACGCGAGGCAGCGCTCGTTGCTCCGTGCGCGTTTGCCACTCCGCGAGCTTCGCGAATATCCACCGCTGTTTCTCAGCGATAGCAGCCTCGATGTCGGCGATCGTGACCCACCTGGGAGCAGTGATGCTAAGCCCGGTCCCGTCGATCACGAACCCAATCGATTTGCGCGACGAGCGCTTGAGCCGGTAATGCAGCGTGCGTGCGCCGAGCACGACAGTACGCAGCCGCGTGCCATCGGGCGCGAGCGGTGCCTTGCCGGGCTTATCAGGCGAGGGCGAAGGAGCGGGCTGTGGTGTGAGTGAGGGAGAAGACGAATCAGGCGCCACAACTGGCGCCGGTTCAGCAAAGAGCGGCAAGTCGAGTTGCCGGTTGTCGAGTGCCGCGTTTGGGCGCGGCGCGGGGGACTTCTGCATCGTCAGGCCTGGTGCGGATGGGCGTGCGCGTTTGCTGTTTTTCGCAGGGCGTTTGCGCGGGGCTTTAGGCGCAGCGTTGCGTGGTGCACTCAGCCGTGCGGAGAACAGCGCCAACATGCGTGCGCCAATCCTGCGCGCAACGCGAGCCAGCACTTCAAGCACTGCCGCCTCAAATCCCCGCTGCTTTCGCCGCTGCGCCATCCGTTTCGCGATATGCCTCAGGATCGATACGTCGCATTTCCGCTTCGATCCACTGCTCCACGCGCGTGTTCACTTCGTCGGGCGTGAGTCCGGTCGTCTCGATCGGCTTGCCGATCGACACCGTGACTATACCCGGATATTTCATGAACGAGTTTCGGGGCCAGACGTGGCCCGCGTTGTGCGCGATCGGCACCACGGGCGCGCCCGTTTCGATGGCGAAGCGCGGGCCGCCGGTCTTGTACTTGCCCTGCTTGCCCACCGGGATGCGCGTGCCTTCGGGGAACATGATCACCCATGCGCCTTCGGCCATGCGCTGCTTGCCTTGGCGTATCACCGAGGTGAAGGCGTTTTTGCCTTCCTTGCGGTTGATGTGAACCATCTTCAGCATGCCTAGCGCCCAGCCGAAGAACGGCACGAACAGCAACTCGCGCTTGAACACGTAGCACAGCGGCCGCGGCATGAGCGCGGGGAACGCCAGCGTTTCCCATGCGGACTGGTGCTTCGAGAGCAGCACGGCCGGCCCGTTGGGCAGGTTCTCCATGCCCTCGATGCGGTAGCGAATGCCATTAAGGTAGCGCGCGACGAAGAGCGTGGAGCGGCACCAGCCCACGGCCATCCAGTAGCGTCGCGTCGCGTTCATGAACGGGAACGCGATAAAGCATGCTGTTGCGTACGGCATCGTGTAGACGATGAAGTAGATGAACAGCAGCAGGGAACGGAGAAAGCGCATCGGTCGAGCCGGGTTAATGTACGCGTGAACTGTCTGCGCCTTCACGCAGAGGCGTTCGCGAGAAAATCGAGCGCGAAAGCGCGCAGGTCGTCGTGGATCATCGTGCCTTCGGGCAAGCCGCCGGCGGCGAGCGTTTTCTCGCCCTTGCCCGAACGCACGAGGTGCGTACGAAAGCCGAGCGACGCGCCCGCTTGCAGGTCGCGCAGCGAGTCGCCCACCACCGGGGTATCGGCGGGTTCGATCTCGAAGCGCTCCGCGATCATCTTGAGCATGCCCGGCAGCGGCTTGCGGCACTCGCAATGGTCCTGGGCCGTGTGCGGGCAGAAGAACACGGCGTCGATACGTCCACCCACGGCCGCGGCCTGGCGGTGCATCTTCGCGTGCATGGCGTTGAGCGCGGCCATGTCGAACAGTCCACGCCCAATGCCCGACTGGTTCGACGCCACCGCGACGCGATAGCCCGCCTGGTTCAGGCGCGCGATCGCTTCGAGGCTGCCGGGAATCGCGATCCATTCGTCCGGCGACTTGATGAACGCGTCGGAGTCGACGTTGATCACGCCGTCGCGGTCGAGGATCACGAGTTTTCTGGTGGTGCTGTTCGGCATGGCGTCTCGCTCAGTTCCGCTTTTTTCCGCTTATGCAGCGAGTCGCGAGATGTCCGCGACGCTGTTCATCTGGCGATGCAGCGCCTTGAGCAGCGCGAGGCGGTTCGCACGCAGCGCCGGGTCTTCGGCGTTGACCATCACGTCGTTGAAGAACGTGTCCACGGTTTCGCGCAGCGCCGCGAGTGCGGTGAGCGCGCCCGTGTATTCGCGTGCGGCGAGTTGCGTTTCCACGCGCGGCGCAACCTGTTCGAGCTGCGCGTAGAGCGCCTTTTCGGCGGCTTCGACGAAAAGGGCGACTTGCACGCCAGCGTCTTCCGCACCCTCGGACTTCTTGAGGATGTTGGAGATGCGCTTGTTGGCCGCCGCGAGCGAGGCCGCTTCCGCGAGCGCTGCGAATTCGCGCACCGCGTCCAGACGCGAGACGATGTCGTCAAAACGCGTGGGGTTCAGTGCGAGCACGGCGTCCACTTCGGTCGCCGCAAAGCCGCGTTCGCGCAGCATGCCGCGCAGGCGGTCCATGCAGAACTCGTAGATGGCCTGGGTCGATTCCGTCACCGCCTCGATGCCTGCGAATTGCGCGTACGTGGCGCGCAGCAGTTCGATCAGATCGAGCGGCAGTTGCTTCTCGACGAGAATGCGCAGCACGCCCAGCGCGTGGCGACGCAGCGCGAACGGGTCCTTCTCGCCCGTGGGCGCGAGGCCGATGCCCCAGATGCCGACGAGCGTTTCCAGCTTGTCCGCGAGCGCGACGATCGTGCCCGTCGTGGTAGCCGGCAGGGCGTCGCCCGAGAAGCGCGGCTGGTAGTGCTCGGAGCACGCAATCGCCACTTCTTCGGGTTCGCCGTCGTGGCGCGCGTAGTACGTGCCCATCGTGCCTTGCAGCTCGGGGAACTCGCCCACCATATCGGTCAGCAGGTCGGCTTTCGCGAGTCGCGCGCCGCGTTCCGCGAGCGCGATATTGGCGCTGCACATCAAGGCGATCTGCCCCGCGAGCGCTTCGAGGCGCTCCACACGCTGCAGCGTCGAGCCGAGCTTGTTGTGATAGACCACGTTCGCGAGCAGCGGCACGCGGTCGGCCAGCGGCTTCTTCTTGTCCTGCTCGAAGAAGAACTTCGCGTCGGCCAGACGCGGGCGCACCACGCGCTCATTGCCTTCGACGATCTCGTCGGGCGTTTGCGTCGCGATGTTCGAAACGATCAGGAAGCGCGAGCGCAGCCGGCCCTGGTCGTCGGTCAGCGCGAAGTACTTCTGGTTCGTCTGCATCGTGAGGATCAGGCATTCCTGCGGCACTTGCAGGAATTCGTCCTCGAACTTGCACGCGTACACAACCGGCCATTCGACGAGCGAATTCACTTCGTCGAGCAGCGACTCGGGCATCACGACCTTGTCGCTGCCGGCCTGTTCGATGAGTTGCGCGCGGATCGACTCGCGGCGGTCGGCGTAGCTCGCGATCACGAAGCCCTTGTGCTGCAGCGTGTGCGCGTACTCGTCGGCGTGCTGGATGGCGATGAGGCCTTCGGAGAGGAAGCGGTGGCCGCGCGTCGTGTCGTCGGCGTCGACGCCGAATGCCGTGACCGGCACGATCTGGTCGCCGTGCAGCGCCGTGAGGCGATGCACCGGGCGCACGAACTGCACGTTGCTGCCGTCCGGGCGCTGGTAGGTCATGACCTTCGGGATCGGCAGCTTGCCGAGCGCTTCATCGAGCACGGCTTGCAGGCCGTCGGCGAGCGTGGCGCCGGGCGCCGAGTAGCGCAGGAAGAACGCTTCGTTCTTGCCGTCGCTTGCGCGCTCGAGGTCGCTCACCGGGAAATCGGGGAAGCCGAGCGCCGCGAGCTTCTTCGCGAGCGGCGCGGTGGGCTGGCCGCTCGCGTCGAGCGCGACCGAAACGGGCAGCACTTTTTCGCGCACCTGCTTTTCGGGCGCGACGCTGCGCACGTTCTTGATCGTGACGGCGAGGCGCCGCGGCGTGGCGTAACGTTCGAACGCGAGATCGCCTTCGATCAGGTCGCGCGCGGCGAGGCGCTGCGCGATGCCTTCGGCGAACGCGTCGCCCAGGCGCGCGAGGGCCTTGGGCGGCAGTTCCTCGGTCAGCAGTTCGACGAGGAGAGTGGCGTGATGAGCTTGCGTCATTGTTCTGGAGATCCGGTCATTCCTCGTCGAACTTGCGTTCGACCTTCAGCGGCGGCGCCCAGGCGGGCATCGCGGCGTCCTGTTCGTCGGTGGTGAGGCCGGGCACACCGTGCACGGGGTTGCCGAGCATCGGGAAGCCGAGCTTCTCGCGCGACTCGTAGTACGACTGCGCCACGCTGCGCGAAAGCGCGCGAATGCGGCCGATGTACGCTGCACGCTCCGTCACGGAGATCGCGCCGCGCGCGTCGAGCAGGTTGAACGTGTGGCCGGCCTTGAGCACGAGTTCGTACGCGGGCAGCGCGAGCTGCAGATCGATCATGCGCTTCGCTTCGCTTTCGTACGCGTTGAAGAACGTGAACAGCAGGTCGACGTTCGCGTGCTCGAAGTTGTAGGTCGATTGCTCGACTTCGTTCTGGTGATAGACGTCGCCATAGGTGAGGCGGCGCAGTTCCGGGCCGTTCGGGCCTTGCTCTTCCCACTCGGTCCAGACGAGGTCGTAGACGTTCTCGACCTTCTGCAGATACATGGCGAGACGCTCGAGACCGTAGGTGATTTCGCCGAGCACCGGCTTGCAGTCGATGCCGCCCACCTGCTGGAAGTAGGTGAACTGCGTGACTTCCATGCCGTTGAGCCACACTTCCCAGCCAAGGCCCCAGGCGCCGAGCGTGGGATTCTCCCAGTCGTCTTCGACGAAGCGCACGTCGTTTTGCTTGAGGTCGAAGCCGAGCGCCTCGAGCGAGCCGAGGTACAGGTCGAGAATGTTCTCCGGCGCGGGCTTGAGCACCACCTGGTACTGGTAGTAGTGCTGCAGGCGGTTCGGGTTCTCGCCGTAGCGGCCGTCCTTCGGGCGGCGCGAGGGCTGCACGTAGGCCGCGCGCCACGGCTCGGGGCCGATCGCGCGCAGGAAGGTGTGGACGTGCGAGGTGCCGGCGCCGACTTCCATGTCGATCGGCTGGAGCAGTGCGCAGCCCTGCTTGTCCCAGTAAGACTGGAGCGTCAGGATGATTTGCTGAAACGTGAGCATGTGTGCCTGCAGTGTCTTTCGGGCTTTCGGGAGCGGAATGCGGCGGACCGCCTAAGCGAGCGCGCCAGCGGGGCGGCGATTCTCCGCCTTGCCCCTTCTCCTTGCGTGGCCCGGGCCGGGAGGCGGCCAGGTGCTAAAACGTTGAATTTTACCGGATTGCCGGAGCGTTGAGACCTGGACGGGGTTCCGGCGTCCGGCAGCGGTGTGGCCAGGTCGTCGGCGCGACGTTGCGCGCGCCTTATTTCCCGTTCGCCGGCTTGCGTGCCTTCGCGCCCTTGAAGGCCGGTCCGAACGCAAAGCCGAGCGCCAGCAGCAGCAACGAAATGGCGATCACGGTGTTGTTGCCGCTCGTCACGTAGGGCGTGAAACCGCTCGTGCCTTCCACCTTCACGTCGAGCGAGCCCACCGTGAACGTAGGCAAACGGGCGATCACGCGGCCTTTCGCGTCGATGGCTGCGGTCGCGCCCGTGTTGGTCGCGCGCAGCATCGGACGGCCGGTTTCGAGCGAGCGCATGCGTGCGATCTGCAGATGCTGGTCGAGTGCGATGGTGTCGCCGAACCACGCGAGGTTCGTCGAGTTGATGAGGATGCCAGGCGAGGTGGGGCTCTCGCGCACGGTGCGCGCGATCTCCTCGCCGAAGATGTCCTCGTAGCAGATGTTCACGGCCACGA
Source organism: Paraburkholderia acidiphila (assembly GCF_009789655.1). Classification (GTDB taxonomy): domain Bacteria; phylum Pseudomonadota; class Gammaproteobacteria; order Burkholderiales; family Burkholderiaceae; genus Paraburkholderia; species Paraburkholderia acidiphila. Next base: position 2,616,820 of record NZ_CP046909.1, on the reverse strand, counting down.
GTTCGCCGTGCACGCGGAAGGGCGGCTGCACGGGCGCGCCGCGCGCAAAGTCGCCGAGCGGGATGTTCATGAGATTGACGAACCAGCGGAAGCCCCAGGGTACGAACTCGCCGAAGGGCACGAGGTGGTGCTTGTCGTAGCGATAGAGGCCGTTCTGGCCTGGCGTGATGCCGAACAGACTGTTGGTGTAGTCGGTCACGCGTCCGTCGGGCGTGATCGTGCCGCCCACTGCGCCGAACAGGATGGCCGTGTTCGTGCCGTCGGCGAAGGCGCGGATATCGCGGCCGAACTTCTGGGGAATCTCCTGCACGAGCACCGGCACGGCGGTTTCGGGCGTGACGACGAGATCGGCGGGCTTTTCGGTGATGAGCTTCTGGAACTCGTTGAGCGCGTCGGTGAAGCCGGCTTCGGAGAACTTCATGTCCTGCTTGACGTTGCCTTGCAGCAGCCGCACGTTGAGCGGCGTGCCGGAGGGTTGTGTCCACGAGACGAGCGAGAGCAGCATGCCGGCCGCGATCACGGCTGCAGCGAGCAACGCGGGCGTTGCGACCGCACTTCGCGAGGGCGCTGCGGTGGCTTGGCGATTCCCGTCGCGCACGCGCAAAACCGCCTGCGCGATGAGTGCTGCGACGAGCGCGAGCACCCAGCCCACGCCATACACGCCGACGATCGGCGCGAAACCGGCAAGCGGGCCGTCCACCTGCGCGTAGCCGCTCGCAAGCCACGGAAAGCCGGTGAAGACATAGCCGCGCGCCCATTCGCCGAGCGCCCACGCGCTTGCGAACGCGAACGCGCCGTGCCATGTCGGCGAAAACGGCAACTCGCCGCTGCGTCCATTTTTCGCATGTCCCGCGCAGAACGACCAGATGAGCGCGGCGAGCGCCGGATACATGCCGAGATAGAGCGAGAACAGCACGAGCGCCGCGCCCGCGAGCACCGCAGGCATGCCGCCATAGAAGTGCATGCTCACGTAGAGCCACCACACGCCGCTCACGAAGTTGCCGAAGCCGAATGCCCAGCCGGTGAAGAGTGCGCTCTTCCAGCCGGTCGTGCGCGTGAGCCAGAAGTAGAACAGCGCGAAGATCGCAATGGCGAGCCAGCCGCCGTGCGGCGTGGGCGCGAACGACAGCGTGTTGAGCGCGCCCAGCGCGGCGGCGGCGAGATAGTGCCAGAACGGCAGCGCGCGGCGCGCGGCGCCGTTGGTGGTTTCGCTCGCGCGCGCCTCGGTGCGCGTGCGGGTATCGATCGGTTCGGCCATGCGGTGCTGTGGAATGCGATGAAATGCGCGATAAAACGCGCGAGCGCGGATTGCGCGACGAGCGCAACGATAGCACTTTCGTGCGTCGTTCCCGGGATGCTCTCCTGGGGACGGATCGGGGCTTTGGCGCGCCTGAAGCAAAAACGCCAGCCTGGAGGCTGGCGTCGTCTGCGCATAACGAAACGCGCTCGCGTGAGCTCAGGTGCCCGGCGGCTGCAGCGCGGCTTCGCGCTGTCCTGCCAACGGGTCGCGCCTCACCAGCAGCATATGCACCTGACGCGCGTCGGCGCGCAGCACCTCGAAGATCAGGTCGTCGATGCGGACCTTCTCCCCGCGATGCGGCACGTGCCCGAAGTGGTTCGTGACGAATCCGCCGATCGTATCGACTTCCTCGTCCGAATAATGGGTGCCGAACGCCTCGTTGAACTGCTCGATTTCGGTGAGCGCGCGCACGCGGAAGCGCCCGTCGGGCGAGGCGATGATGTTGCCGCTTTCCTCGTCGAAGTCGTACTCGTCCTCGATGTCGCCGACGATCTGCTCGAGCACGTCCTCGATCGTGATGAGGCCGGCCACGCCGCCGTATTCGTCCACGACGATGGCGATGTGATTGCGGTTCTGGCGAAAGTCGTGCAGCAACACGTTCAGGCGCTTGGACTCGGGGATGAACACGGCCGGGCGCAGCATGCCGCGCACGTCGAATTCCTCTTCGGCGTAGTAGCGCAGCAGGTCCTTCGCGAGCAGCACGCCAATCACGTTGTCGCGATTGCCGTCGAACACGGGGTAGCGCGAGTGCGCTTTCTCGAGCACGAACGGAATGAATTCGTCAGGACTTTCGGCGATGTTGATCGCGTCCATCTGGGCGCGCGGGATCATGATGTCGCGCGCGCACAGCTCGGACACCTGGAACACGCCTTCGATCATCGAAAGCGAATCGGCGTCGATCAGGTTGCGCGCGTGCGCGTCCTGGAGGATTTCTAGAAGCTCGCCGCGCGAGTCGGGCTCGGGCGAGATGAAGTCGGTCAGCCGCTCGAGTAGGGAGCGCTTTTCCTGCGGTTTGTCGGTCTGGCGTCGACTGGGATAGGAGTCGTTCATGGTGGTGCGCCCTTTGCCGCTTGGGGGCAGGGCGCGCTGTTGCGGAGGGTTAAGGATACAACATGCCTGTGGCGCGACCGTGTATTGGCACACACGGCACGCGCACGACATACACTGGCAGATCAATCCTATCGCAGAAGCGGCGTGGCCGCCCGGCGGAAGAAAAAGGCCAGGGCCGCCGTTACACGAGGCTTACGCGCAGCGCGCGAGCAGCCGCTCCAGCGCGCGGTCGCGCATGCCGCTCTCGCGCAGCGCGTCCACGGTGCGGCGCACGTAATCGAGCGTCGTGCCGTAGCGGCCCGACGCGCAGCCGAACACGGTGCGCACCGTCGTTTCGGAAAGCTTGCCGGTGTACGACGCCACGTCGCGTCTCATGACGAAGGCGAGCGCGTCGACGCGGCGGCCGTCGGCGAGTACGCAGGGCAGCCAGGCCGGGCGGTACGAGCCCATTGGCATCTCGCGGCGCCAGAGCGCTTCGAGGTGCGGCATCACGCCTTCGGCCGCAAGACGGAACGCGACGCCCGCGCACGAGCCGCCGCGGTCGAGCGCGAGCACGAGGCCCGGCTGTTCGGGCGTGCCGCGGTTCACGCGCGACCACAGGTAAAGCCCGCGATGGTAGCCGTGCACGCGCGAACGCACGTTCTCGGCGGTGGGCAGACCCGGGTTCCAGATCAGCGAGCCATAGCCGAAGAGCCAGATGTCGCTGGCGCCATCCCAGCCTTTCGTTTTCAGCGTGCAGTCGAGCGAGGCGCGCAGCTCGTCCTCACTCAAAAGCCGCGACTCGCCGAGCGCCGGCGGGTAGCCGGGGCAGGGCACGCTCGCATCGCCCGCCTCGGGCAGTGCGGAGGGTTCGGCGAAGTCGGGCGTGCGTTTGTCGTTCATGGCGGGGGCTTACTTGTACGGATCGGGAAAGCCTAGCGAGTTGAGCACCTCGGTCTCGATGCCTTCCATCTCTTCGGCTTCGGCCTCGTCCTCATGATCGTAACCCTGTGCGTGCAGCGCGCCGTGCACGAGCAGGTGCGCATAGTGCGCGGCGAGCGGCTTGCCCTGCTCGGCGGCTTCCTTCTCCACCACGGGGCAGCACAGGATCAGGTCGCCCGTGACCGGATCGTCCTCGCTCTCCGCGTAGGCGAAGGTGAGCACGTTGGTCGCGTAGTCCTTGCCGCGATACGTGCGGTTGAGCGTGCGGCCTTCCTCGGCGTCGACGAAGCGCACGGCCAGCTCCGCGTCCGCGAAGAGCGCGGCCTTGAGCCACGCCGCCACGGTGGCGCGTGGCAGCGCGGCCTTGTGCTCGGGGAACGCCTTCGCGGCGGGGAACTGCACAGTCAGTTTGAGTTTCGGTGCGCGGGGCATGGGGCTAAAGCAGTGATACGACGCAGGCGGCGGCGTTAGCGCGCGTCGCCCGCGCCTTCGTCCTTTTTCGAATGCGCGTCATAAGCCTCGACGATACGCGCGACGAGCGGATGGCGCACGACGTCCGCACTCGTGAAGTGCGTGACGGCGATGCCGCGCACGTCCTTCAGCACATGCTGCGCTTCGATCAGGCCGCTCTTGTGGCCGCGCGGCAAGTCGATCTGCGTGGTGTCGCCGGTCACGACCGCCTTCGAGCCGAAGCCGATACGCGTGAGGAACATCTTCATCTGCTCGGGCGTGGTGTTCTGCGCCTCGTCGAGAATGATGAACGCGTGATTGAGCGTGCGCCCGCGCATGTAGGCGAGCGGCGCGATTTCGATCATCTGGCGCTCGAACATCTTCGCGGTCTTGTCGAAGCCGAGCAGATCGTAAAGCGCGTCGTACAGCGGGCGCAGATACGGATCGACCTTCTGCGACAGATCGCCCGGCAGGAAGCCGAGGCGCTCGCCCGCTTCCACGGCCGGACGCGTGAGCACGATGCGCTTGACCTGATCGCGCTCCAGCGCGTCCACGGCGCAGGCCACGGCGAGATAGGTCTTGCCGGTGCCCGCGGGCCCGATGCCGAACGTCACGTCGTGCGAGATGATCTGCTTGAGGTATTCGCGCTGCGCGGGCGTGCGGCCCCGCAGGTCGGCGCGGCGCGTGTAGAGCTTCGGGCCCAGCTCTTCGACATCGACGCCTTCGCGCGCGGGTTCGTCGAACGGATGATCGGGGTCGCCACGAAAACGCGGATCGATCTCGCTGGCGTCGTTACCACCGCCGTTGACGCCACCCGCATGGCCGCGCATGCCGCCGTTGCCGTTGCCGCGCGGGTCGTTCGCCGAATTGCCGCCGAAGTTCGCGGGATGACGAGCTTCGACGAGCGCGAGCTGAATGTCGTCGACGGAAAGCGGATCGCGCGCCTTGTTGTAGAAGTTCTCGAGCGCCGCGAGCGCCAGTTTGGCGCCGCGCCCGCGAATGCTGATGCGATGGCCGCGCCGCGCGAGCGTGACGTCGAGCGCTTGCTCGATCTGCCGCAGGTTTTCGTCGAGCGGGCCGCAGAGGTTGGCGAGCCGCGCGTTGTCGTCGCGCGGCGCGGTGAATTCCAGATGCTGCTGATTGGGCTTCAAGGTGTCTCTGAACTCCTGAATTCCTGGCTGGTTGCGTCGAGCCGATTAATGCACGATTAATGCGCGAGCGTCGAGGCGTCTTCGTGCGCGAGCACGAGTTCGCCGCGCAGCGAGTGCGGGTACGCGTGGTTGATCTTCACGTCGATCATCTGGCCGATCAGGCGCGCGTGCGAAGCGAGCGGCGCCGGGAAGTTCACCACACGGTTGTTCTGCGTGCGGCCCGACAGTTCGCTCGGGTCCTTGCGCGAAGGGCCTTCCACGAGAATGCGTTCGACCTTGCCGACCATCGACTGGCTGATGCGCGCGACGTTCTCTTCGATCGTGGCCTGCAGATGCTGCAGGCGCTTGAGCTTCACTTCGCGCGGCGTGTCGTCTTCGAGATTCGCGGCGGGCGTGCCCGGGCGCGGGCTGTAGATGAACGAGAAGCTCGTGTCGTAGCTCATCTCTTCGACGAGCGCCATCATCTTCTGGAAGTCCTCTTCGGTCTCGCCGGGGAAGCCGACGATGAAGTCCGTGGAGAGCGACAGGTCCGGGCGGATCGCGCGCAGCTTGCGGATGATCGATTTGTACTCGAGCACCGTGTAGCCGCGCTTCATCGCCATGAGCACGCGGTCCGAACCGTGCTGCACGGGCAAGTGAAGATGGCTCACGAGCTTGGGCACCTTCGCGTAGGTGTCGATCAGGCGCTGCGTGAATTCCTTCGGGTGCGAAGTCGTATAGCGGATGCGCTCGATGCCGGGGATGTCCGCGACGTATTCGATGAGCGTGGCGAAGTCGGCGACGTCCTGCGCACCGTTGGTCAGCGCACCGCGGTAGGCGTTCACGTTCTGGCCGAGCAGCGTGACTTCACGCACGCCCTGGTCGGCGAGGCCGGCGATTTCGGTGAGCACGTCGTCGAGCGGTCGCGAAACTTCTTCGCCGCGCGTGTAGGGCACGACGCAGTAGCTGCAGTACTTGCTGCAGCCTTCCATGATCGAGACGAACGCGCTCGGCCCTTCCACGCGCGCGGGCGGCAGATGGTCGAACTTCTCGATTTCGGGGAAGCTGATGTCCACCTGCGCGCGGCCCGAGGCGCGGCGCGCGTCGATCATCTGCGGCAGGCGGTGCAGCGTTTGCGGGCCGAACACGAGATCCACGTACGGCGCGCGCGCGACGATGGCCGCGCCTTCCTGGCTCGCCACGCAGCCGCCCACGCCGATCAGCAGGTTCGGGTTCGCTTCCTTCAGCTCGCGCACGCGGCCGAGGTCGGAGAAGACCTTCTCCTGCGCCTTTTCGCGCACCGAGCAGGTGTTGAAGAGAATGACGTCCGCGTCTTCGGGGGTGTCGGTCTTCACGAGGCCTTCGGCGGCGCCGAGTACGTCGACCATCTTGTCGGAGTCGTACTCGTTCATCTGGCAGCCAAAGGTCTTTACATAAACTTTCTTGGTCATCGGGTTTCGCCGTTCGCAGTGGTTGACCTGGGGGCGTCGTCCGCTTGATGCACGCGCGTGAGGCACGGTCTGCACGTCAGGACTACGGTGTTTTATGGGGGCCAAAACCGGGTGCGGGGAGACCGGCTATGAGACCGGCGCTGGCATCCTGTTTCTGGCAATGCGCGTTGTTTTGCAACCTGGGACGTTCCGCTTTGCTTTTCGCTTCATTTTGCCCACGCATTCAGTGATGCGGATGCGGCTGCGGATCGCTTTCTGCGCAATCCAGCATTATATCCGTTTGCGCCTTCGGCTTTGCGTCGCTTCGGCCGGATCCGTGCAGGGCGCGAGCGCCTCCAGTTCGCCCGAAGTCTGCGCGAACCGCTCGGTGAGGAAGTCGAGCAGCACGCGTACGCGCGGTGCGAGAAAGCGGTTGCGGTGATAGAGCGCGTGCAGCGGCGCGTCGGGGTAGCGCCACTCGGGCATCACCGTCTTGAGCCGCCCGGCGCGTAAATCATCGGCGACATCCCAGATCGACTTCACTGCCAGTCCGTAGCCGCACAGCGCCCACTGGCGCGCCACTTCGCCATCCGTGGATTCGAGCGCGCCGTCGAGCGGCACCGTGTAGGTCTGCGTTTCGTCGCCGCGCGTGAAGCGCCATTCGTTCACCGGCCCCGCCGCCGAACCGATCACGATGCAGTCGAAACGGGCCAGATCGTTCGGCTCGCGCGGTTCGCCGCAGCGCGCGAGGTAGGCGGGCGACGCGCACAGTACGCGGCGGTTCGGCGCGAGCCAGCGCGCCACGAGCGAGCTATCCTGCGGCGTGCCGAAACGAATCGCGAGATCGATGTCCTCGAGCACGAGGTTCGAGAGCGAGTCGGTCAGCATCAGTGCGAAACGCACATCGGGATACAGGGCGCGGAATTCGTCGAGCCAGGTCATCAGCAGGTTGCGGCCGAAATCCGAGGTCGCCGAAATGCGCACCTTGCCGCGCACCGCGTTCTGGCCCTCCTGCAAGGCTGCCTTGGCGTCGTCGAGCGAGCGCAGCGCGTGCTCGCTGCAGGTGAGGTAGACGCGCCCTTCGTCGGTGAGGCGCAGCTGGCGCGTGGTGCGGTCGAACAGGCGCGCATGAAGCTCCGCTTCGAGCCGCGCAAGCCGGGCGCTGGCCGCCGCGGGCGTGAGGCCGAGCTTGCGCCCCGCTGCGGAAAGGCTGCCGAGGCGGGCGGCCTCCACGAAAAGGCGTACGTCGCCGAGATTGTCCATCGCACGATTATTAGAAAGCGATTGAAAATGATTCAAATGCTACGCCAATTATCAAATTTGAGCGTAGCCGCGACAATGCGCGTGTTTTCAGGACAACCGCCTCGGCTAGCACGCCATGCAACTCGATCACGTCACCCTCGTTACGCCCGAACTCGAAAGCACCTGCCGCTTCTTTCGCGACATCGTCGGCCTCGACGACGGCCCGCGTCCGCCGTTTCGCGTGGACGGTCACTGGCTCTACGCGAACGGCCGCCCGGCCGTCCATCTGGTCGATGCGACCGTGCCGGCACGGTCGCCAGGTGGCTCGGCCGTTCTTGTGGCGCCGCGTATCGACCACGTGGCGTTTCGCGTGGCGTCCGGCGTTGAGTGGCGCGCGCTCGTCGAGCGGCTTGCCGCGCATCGCGTGCCTTACCAGTTGGCCGAGGTGCCGATGAGCGCCGAAGTGCAGCTTTTCGTTGCGCTCGCGCCGGGCGTCGTCGTCGAGTTCGTGACGTCGATGCCCGCTGGCGCGGGAGGCTCGCTGTCGCCTGATTCCTACTGATTGCCACTAAAGCCAACTTGAAACCGGGCTGATTTTCGGAGATTACGATGCCTATTCCCTTGCTCGCGCTGGCCATCAGCGCCTTTGCCATCGGCACCACCGAGTTCCTCATCATGGGCCTGTTGCCCGACGTCGCGCGCGATCTGCACGTGACGATTCCCGCCGCGGGCCTGCTCGTGACCGGCTATGCGCTCGGCGTGGCGGCCGGCGCACCGCTGCTCGCCGCGCTCACGAGCCGCATGCCGCGCAAGCTCGCGCTGCAACTGCTGATGGGCGTGTTCATCGTCGGCAACGTGATGTGCGCCGTCGCGTCGAACTACTCGCTGCTGATGGTCGCGCGCGTCGTCGCATCGTTCGCGCACGGCTCGTTCTTCGGCATAGGCGCGGTGGTGGCGGCGTCACTCGTGCCGCAGGAAAAGCGGGCGAGCGCCATCGCGCTCATGTTCACCGGGCTCACGCTCGCCACCGTGCTGGGCGTGCCGTTCGGCACGGCCATTGGTCAGCAGTTCGGCTGGCGCGTGGCGTTCTGGATCGTGAGCGGCTTTGGCGTGATTTCGCTGATCGGCGTGACCGCGCTGGTTCCCAACCATCACGACAGCGGCCCCGCAGGCCTCGGCCACGAAGTGCGCGTGCTGCGCGACCCGCAGGTGTGGCTCGCGCTCGGCATGACGGTGCTGGGCTTTGGCGGCGTGTTCGTCGTCTTCACCTACATCGCGCCGATTCTCGAGCAGGTCGGCGGCTTCTCGCCGCGCGGCGTGACGCTGATGCTCGTGCTGTTCGGCGTCGGCCTCACGCTTGGCAACACGCTCGGCGGCAAGCTCGCGGACCGCGCGCTGATGCCTTCGCTGATGGGCATTCTCGTGATGCTCGCCGTGGTCATGGCCATCTTCACGAAGACGAGCCATGCCATGTGGCCTGCCGCGATCACCGTGTTCGTGTGGGGCATCGCCGCGTTCGCGACCGTGCCGCCCTTGCAGATGCGCGTGGTCGCGAAGGCTGCGGCGGCGCCGAATCTCGCTTCGACGCTGAACATCGGCGCGTTCAACGTGGGCAATGCAATGGGCGCATGGATGGGCGGTCTCGCCATTGCGCACGGCGTGGCGCTCGATTCGCTGCCGTGGGTGGCCGCAGCCGTTTCGGTGGCTGCGCTCGTGCTCACCTGGGCTGCGGCGCGGCTCGACTCGCGTAACGCGCCGGTGCGCCATGCGCGCGTGGCGGCGCGGCAGAACACGTGAGCGCGCCGCTAAGGCAATGCGCCTTATGCGCAGGGCGCGAAAGCAATCCCGGATTCGCGCTCTGCAATGCTGATAACAGTGTGAAGATAACTTCGTTGGGCGCGGCAAATCGCGATGCTAGTCTTGCCTCCATTCATGCTCTTGCGCCGCAATGACGCGGCACGCCTGGAGGCAGCCATGCATTCACCCCTCGCGCTCGTGCGCGAATCACACCCCAATGCGCAGCCCAATATTGCGCACACCGAAGGATCTTACGAGGCGCTCGAGCACCTCGTCGGCGTGAATCTCGCCCGCCTGCGCGCCGAGCGCCAGCTTTCGCTCGATGCGCTCGCCCGCGCCTCGGGTGTCTCGCGCGCGATGCTCGCGCAGGTCGAGTCGGCGCGCAGCGTGCCGTCGATCAAGGTGCTGTGCAAGGTGGCGGCGGCGCTCAAGGTTTCGGTCTCGGCGTTCCTGCGCCGGCATGCGGTGAACGGCTTCGAGCATTTGCCCGCCGAACGCGCGTCACGCCTCGTTTCCGCCGACGGCCGTTATTCGGCACGCGCGCTCTATCCGGAAGGAGAGCCCGCCGCTGCCGAGTTTCACGAGTTGCGCCTTGCGCCGCTGCACACCGAGCCCGGCGTGCGCCGCGCGCCGGGCACGACGGTGAACCTCGTGGTGAGCGAGGGCACGCTCGAAGTGAGCGTGCATGATCGGCGCCAGCTGCTCGCCACCGGCGACGCGATTCTTTTCGACGCCGACCAGCCGCACAGCCTGCGCAACCCGGGCGACACCGAGGCGCGCGTGTTTCGCGTCACGCTCAACGCCGAGACGCCGCCGCGCTGGGACGTGCCCGCCGCGCCGGCAGGCGGCGATGAGGCGTCGGCAGTCGAAACGGTCAGGACGCTCGATGCGATCGATACAGTCAATGCGATCAATGCGGTTGGAGCCGTGGCGGTGCAGCCGGCATGAACCGCGTCGCATGTCGCATGGTGGCACGCGTGCCGATGCGGCAGCGCACAACGCCGGTTTCGAGAACATTGTCTAGTCGTGCTTTTTCGCGCTGCACGGTTTCGCAGCCTGTTGTATCCTTTGCCCGCCGGTTGATCCGGTAATCAGTGCGTCTTCAGGGCGGGGTGAAATTCCCCACCGGCGGTATGCCGGCCGCGCCGAAAGGCAAGGTCTGCGAGCCCGCGAGCGCCTGCGCGAGCTTCACGATGTGATGCGCAGGGTCAGCAGATCTGGTGCGAAGCCAGAGCCGACGGTCATAGTCCGGATGGAAGAAGATGTGCAGATGGTCATGTTTGCCCATCCGCCGCGGCGTTTGCGCCGATGTGCGTGCGTCCCCATTTTTTGAGGCGTGTCGCATGTTTGCCGAATGACGCGTGCCGGGGATTCCTGTCTGTTTGCAATGCCCTGAAACGTTTTTCGCCTAACTCTCGCGAGGAGCGTTTCACATGTCCCTTACTGCCAGTACCACTCTCGCTGCATCCCAAGGTGCGCTGCTCGACGCCGCCGCCGATCTCCCGTTCCTCGATTCCGAGCCGGTGCCGCCGCGCATTGCCGCTGCGCTGCAAGCCATGCGCGAAGGCCGCCCGGTCGTGCTGCAGGACGACCACGACCGCGAGGACGAAGCCGACCTGATCGTCGCGGCCGAGCGCCTGACGCCCGAAACGATGGCGCTTTTCATCCGCGAATGCAGCGGCATCGTGTGCTTGTGCCTCTCCGACGAGAAAGTGCGCGCGCTCGAACTGCCGCCGATGGTCGCCCACAACGAAAGCCGCAACCGCACCGCGTTCACGGTCTCGATCGAAGCGCGCGACGGCGTGAGCACGGGCGTTTCGGCCGCCGACCGCGTGACGACGATCCGCGCTGCGATTGCTCCGAACGCGAAGCCTGCCGATATCGTGCGCCCCGGTCACGTGTTCCCGCTGCGCGCGCAGCAGGGCGGCGTGCTGGCGCGCCGCGGTCACACCGAAGGCACGGTCGATCTGGCGGTGCTCGCGGGCCTCGCGCCCGCCGGCGTGCTGTGTGAGCTGATGAACCCCGATGGCACGATGGCGCGCGGCAAGCAGGTCGACGACTTCGCGAAGCTGCACAACCTGCCGATGCTCACGATTGCCGAACTGGTGGCGTTTCGCGAGTCGATCGCCGTGGCGCGCGAGCGCTGCGCCGAGCCGGCCTAAATCGCGCTGAAATAGCGAGGTGAGTGACGTGGCGCCGCCAGGCGCCGCGTCTCGTTTGCATGGCGGCGTGTGCGGTCTGCGCGCCTGCCGGGCGCGCAGCCTTACGACTGCACGTCGCCGAATTCGCCGCGCACGCCGGCCTCGACGAGCGCCGGCAGTTCTTCCATGTGCGCCATGATGCGGGTGATGCCCATCTCGCGCAGCACGTCGGTGTAGCCCGAAGGAATGTGGCTCGCGCCCACGAACGCGATCGTCTTCATGCCTGCCGCGCGCGCGGCATTCAAACCCGAAATGCTGTCCTCCACGACGATGCAACGCGCCGGCTCCACGCCGAGCTGCTTCGCCGCGTGCAGGTACACGTCCGGATAAGGCTTGGGCCGCGCGACCTGCTCGGCGCTGAAGATCCGCTCGCCGAAAATCGTGTCGAGCCCGGCGCGGCGCACCGAAGCGTGCACGCGCGTGAGCCGGCTGTTCGACACGACGGCGGCGGGCAGGCTCACCTGGCGCAAGGCGTCGCGCACGCCGTTGATCGGGCTCACCGACTCGGCGATGGCCGCTTCGCAACGATGTTCGATCGTCTCGAGAAAGTCCTCAGGCATCTTGAGGTTGAAGCGCTCGGCCACGTCGGCGAGAAAGCGCGAGGTCTGCTGGCCGAACGCCGCGTTCACGGCGGCGTGAAAATCGACGCCGGGAAAGTTGCTGCTGAGCGTTTCGAAGAGAACGCGGTCGGCAATGACTTCGCTGTCGACGAGCACGCCGTCACAGTCGCAGATGAGATGGTCGATCATGCGTGAAACGAGAGGCCGGGCAACGCGCGGCCAGGGCCGATGCGCGCGCCTGAGCCAGGCAGGCGGGAAGGTGGAAACCCCCAATCATACGTGCTTTTGCTTTTTGGACGCAGCGCACTCGCGGCACCCGGCGCGGTGCGACAATAACCGGGTCGGGATGCAGTCGTTCCAACCAGTCGAAAACGATAACGAGGCAATCATGCGTGCATATGCAATGATCGGTGCGGCCGTGCTGCTCGCGGGGTGCGTGGGCGCGCCGCCGGGCCCGGAAGGCGGGGGGCGCGCACCGTCGCTCGCCGCCTTGCAGCAGATGTGCGGCGGCCAGGCGCTCGATTTCGGCGCGTATGCGCCGGGCGTCTACGCGGCCATGTTCGATGCCTGGGTCGCCAACCGGCGCGGCAGGCTGCCCCAGGACCAGTTTTGCGGCTTCCAGGCTCAGCTCGCCAAGCAATACACCACGCTCGGCAAGAGCGGTGATGCGCAGGCGCGGGGCGAGTGGGTGAACTTCCTCAATACGCAGCGCGCGCAGGCGCTGAGCTGGCGCGCGGCGGCCGATCCCACGCTGAGAGCGGGGTAGGTGCATAGAGGCGTGACAATGCATGTGCGTCGGCGCATGCGTCGCGCGCGACACAACGCGCGCCATGCGGGAGGACGTGCGAGGGCGCAAAAAAATGGTCACGCGGGCATGAAGCGCGCGGGTCCGCGTGACCATGCACTGCAGGCGCGTACGTCTACTGCCGTGCGCCTGCATCGGGGACGTGCCCGACAAGCCGGGCTGGCGGACGATCCATGCGTCCGCGCAAATCGATAGAGGGCAATGGAGCCTGTGGCTGGGCGGGCACCTGGCCCGCCGGATCAGGCTACGAACACCGTTTGATGGCGCGCAACGCAGAGTCGCCGATTTCGGTTAGTCGCCATTGCTGAAGGCCGGATGCAAGGCGCTCCAGTTGGACGAGCTGTCGTTCGAGCAAGGCGTCCAGTTCTTCTCGCTCCATGTCGAGCTGGTTGGGGGCGTCCTGTACTAGCAGCAGGGTGGCGAATTCATGCGGACTCAGCATCGTTCTCTCCGTGTTGCCGCATCAGAGGTCGCCGGTTGCGGCCCGCAGGGCGGCGCAGCGACAGGAATGCGGTGGTGTGAGCGAAAGCCTGCGACCGGGGAGAATCGTCTGGCCGGAGGGACCGGCCGCCCGGACCGCCTGTGCGCGGCCCAAACGGCATCCAGCCCGGGATCTACCTCGGGGAACTGGAGTGTAGTCAACGCCGCTGCGTTGTACAAACCACGCCCCAAAAATATTCCCTTTGACAATTGAGCCTGCGCGCAGCGGTGCTGCGAGCCGTCCTGATTCGCGAAATCACTTGAAGTTCGTACCGCACCGCGACACGCAGCGGGCGAATCCGCTTCGATCTGTTATGTATCGCCGGCGCGGCATCTCCAGCAGGTATTCCATTTTCACCGCGGCCAGTCACGGCCAGCCACGGCCAATGAGCGTCACATGACGTAATGTGGGGAAGTCGTCTATTTCCGGAACTGTGGGGGTCGGGCCCGGTCTGTGCTGTGTGACTGCAGCTACGCGAAACTACAGCTAAGATTGAATTAGGGATGGCTGGTAATGTTCGCCGCGCGTGACTGGCGCTGTGTGCCGGGCCTCGAGGCTTCCGGCCAGACGCCGCGCGTCGTGAGCGAAGATACCGCTTCGGGAGTAGGACACAATGCGTAACGAAAACGAGCCTCGCCATGTGATGCCCTGGCGCATCGAAGACATCGATCTCACACGTATCGACCGTCAACGTGCCGCCGCCAACGAAGACCTGATGCTGCTCCTCGCCGCCTCGTCGTTCATCGAAAGCGGTTCCGACCTTTACACCAGCAACCTCAACGTGTTCTTCCAGGGCGACCCCGAAGTCTCCGAGTGGCTCAACCGCGAATGGGAGCCCGAGGAGCTTCAGCATGGACGCGCGCTGAAGACGTACATCCAGTACGTCTGGCCCGAGTTCGACTGGGACGCGGCGTATGCGACCTTCATCGAAGAGTATTCGAAGACCTGCTCGTTCGAGGAGTTCGAGAAAACGCGCGCGCTCGAAATGGTCGCGCGCTGCGTAGTCGAAACGGGCACGGCTACGCTCTACCGCGCGATCGGCGAGTATTCCGACGAGCCCGTGCTCAAGGAAATCACCGACAACATTCGCAGCGACGAAGTGCGTCACTACAAGCACTTTTTCCGCTATTTCAAGAAGTACAACCAGATAGAAGGGCACGGGCGTCTCGCCGTGCTCGGCGCGCTCATGCGCCGCGTAATGGAAATCAGGAACGAGGATTCTGCGATCGCGCTGCGCCATGTATATGCGGGCCGCTACCCCGACCGCGTGCGCGACGAGGCCTACAGCCGCGAGCTCACCGCGCGCGTGAACAGGCTGGTGCGCCACAATCTATCCGCCGACATGTGCGTGAAGATGCTGCTCAAGCCGCTCAACCTGCCCGCGAAGATCCGCCCAGGCGTGCACTATCCGCTCGCGAAAATCACGGAACACGTCTTCTTCCGCTAAGTCGTCGAAGCGCGTGAAAACAAAAAGCCCGCTGCGAGAGCGGGCTTTTTTGTTGCCGGAGGCGAAGATCAGCGATCGCGCTGACCATTGCCGTCGCGGCGCGAATTGCCGCCTGGGCGGCCACCGAGCAGTGCGCCCGGGTTGCCTTGCGACTTGCGTTGTTGCGGGCGGCCGAGGGCGCTTTCGTGCGAAACGCCGCGCTGGCTTTCGCGACGCGTATGCTCGCCGCGCGCGCCTTGTGCACCGTGATTCGCGCCTTGCTGTTTCACGGGCTTGGCGGTGCGTACGCCGCCGCCATTCGAGGCTGGCTTGGCCGGTCGCTGGCCGTTGTTGCCGCCGCCGTTGGCTGCAAGCGCACGGTTGTTTTCACGGCCGCCTTCGCGCTTGCTTTCACGATTACCGTCACGGCCACCTTCGCGATTGCCGCCGCGCGGCTCGCGCGATTCACGCGATTCACGCGCCTGCGCAGGCCGTCCGCCGTTCGCGGCGTTCGCGCCATTCGACGCGCCGCGGCCCTGGCCTTGCCCCTGGCGCGGCGCACGGCCTTGCGGCTGGCTGCGGCGCTGGATCGGCTCGGGCTTCGCGTTCGGGTCCGGCTCGAAGCCCGGAATGACCTCTTGCGGCACGGCACGCTTGATCAGCTTTTCGATGTCCTTGAGCAGTTGATGCTCGTCCACGCACACGAGCGACACGGCTTCGCCCGTTGCACCCGCGCGCCCGGTGCGGCCGATGCGGTGCACGTAGTCCTCGGGCACGTTCGGCAGATCGTAGTTCACGACGTGCGGAAGTTGATCGATATCAATGCCGCGCGCGGCGATGTCCGTGGCGACGAGCACCTGCAGCGTGCCGTCCTTGAACTCGCTCAAAGCGCGCGTGCGTGCCGACTGGCTCTTGTTGCCGTGAATCGCGAGTGCGCTGATGCCGTCCTTCGTGAGCTGCTCGGCAAGGCGGTTCGCGCCGTGCTTGGTGCGCGTGAACACGAGCACCTGAAACCAGTTGTGCTGGCGGATCAGATGCGTGAGCAGGTCGCGCTTGCGGTCGCGGTCGACGGGATAAATCTTCTGCGCCACGGTTTCGGCCGTGGTGTTGCGGCGCGCGACTTCGATGAGCGCGGGCGAGTCGAGCAGGCTGTCGGCGAGCGCCTTGATCTCGTCGGCGAAGGTGGCCGAGAAGAGCAGGTTCTGGCGCTTGGGCGGCAGCTTCGCGAGCACGCGCTTGATGTCGTGGATGAAACCCATGTCGAGCATGCGGTCGGCTTCGTCGAGCACGAGAATCTCGAGCTGCGAAAGATCGATCGTCTTTTGCTGCATGTGATCGAGCAGGCGCCCAGGCGTCGCGACCACGATATCCACGCCGCGCTTGAGCGCGTCGATTTGCGGATTGATGCCCACGCCGCCGAACATCACCGTGGACTTGAGCTTCAGATACTTGCCGTAGGCGCGCACGCTCTCTTCGACCTGCGCAGCCAGTTCGCGCGTGGGCGTGAGGATCAGCGCGCGCACCACGCGTTTTCCGTTCGCTGCAGGCGGCATGTCCGTCAAGCGTTGCAGGATCGGCAGCGTGAAGCCGGCGGTCTTGCCGGTGCCGGTTTGCGCGCCGGCGAGCAGGTCGCCGCCGCCGAGCACGGCGGGAATCGCTTGCGCCTGGATTGGCGTGGGCGTGCTGTACCCAAGTTCGTTGACTGCGCGGACCAGCGGTTCGGACAAGCCGAGAGAATCGAAAGACATAAACACCTGTTGTATTGCAGTAGCGCGGGCGTCGCGTCGCGGCCCGAGGGCGCGCTGCGCAGCCAAAGCAGCGTTGCCGGGCTCGCATACGCCCGGCGAAGCCGCTTCTTCGCGTTGTTCGGACGGCACGCCAGTGCGCGCGCCGCGTTTTTTCTTCATGGAACGGACGGGTCTAACAAGACACGTCGTCTGGCGTTAAGTTGCATCGCGTGGCCGCGGACACTGCGGCGGCCTTGCGATGTCTTCGCATTGACGCGTCACGCGACGTAGCGCGCGACGCTCACGAATTGACAGACGCTCCCGGCGAGCACGAACAGATGCCAGATTCCATGTCCGTGCCGGATGCGCTCGTCATTGATGAAAAAGTAAATGCCGACGCTGTAAATGACGCCGCCGGCCAGCAGCCACGCCGTGCCCGCGGCCGGCAAAGCCTCTATGAGCGGGCGAACCGCCACCACCGCGAGCCAGCCCATCACCACGTAGAGCACCATCGAAAGCACTCTCGTGCGGCGCCCGAGCGTGAGTTCCTGCACGATGCCAAGGGCGGCGAGCCCCCAGCTCACACCGAAGAGCGACCAGCCCCAAGGTCCGCGCAGCGTCACAAGCGTGAACGGAGTATAGCTTCCCGCGATGAGCAGATAGATCGCCGCGTGGTCGCACTTTTGCAGCACCGCCTTCAGACGGATGCCGCGTACGCCGTGATACAGCGTCGAGATCGTGTACAGCGCGCACAACATCGCCCCGTATACCGCGAAGCTCACGACCTTATAGGCATCGTGATCCAGCGCCGCGAGCGTCACGAGCGAGACGAGGCCCGCTACCGACAACATCGCGCCCACGAGGTGAGTCATGCTGTTCAGACGCTCACCGGCGTGCATGACGACCACTCCTTGTTCTTCTTGAGCACAACGCGCGCCGGTGGAACATCGTTCCACCCTGTACAGCGCCGTGCTCGACCGCAGCGTTCAAAACCAGGCCTGATGGGCTACGGAACCGTTTTCATCGCACGGCCCGGCGCCAAATAGCGAAGGGCGCAGCCCGCTCTCCGCAGACTGCGCCCTTATCAGGCAACCGCCACTATAACAGTAACCACTTGCGTGGGACCGCCGTAAGGGCGGAAGCCCGGACGGCGCTGGACTGCTTTGCATGGGACCAGAGCGAGCGCTAATGCGCTAACTCTGGTCGACGGACCGTCAGTCGAGCGGAGACGACCGCAGGTCGGCAACCTGCTGCGGGGACACCGGCGTGCCCTTGTTGCCCCAGGACATGCGGATGAACGTCACCACCGCCGCCACCTCCTGGTTCGAGAGCGACTGCGCGAACGGCGGCATGCCGTACGGGCGCGGGTTGCCCCCCGTGCTCGGCGGATAGCCGCCGTTTAGCACCATGCGGATCGGGTTCACAGCCGAATGCATCTGGATCGACTGATTGTTCGCAAGCGGCGGGAAGTTCGGCGGCATGCCGAGACCGTTTTCCGCGTGGCACTTTGCACACTGGTCATGGTAGATCTTCTGACCTTGCTGCAGGAGTTCGCCACCGAACGCTTCCGAAGTCTCCATCTGCATCGTTTCGGGCGCTTCCTTCTTCTGCGGGATGGTCTTCAGATACGAGGCCATCGCGTGGATATCGTCGTCCGAGAGGTATTGCAGGCTGTTGTGGATCACGTCCGCCATCGGGCCGAACACGGCGCCGCGCTCGGAAACGCCGGTTTTCAGGAGGCTCGCGATGTCCTTGATGTCCCAGTCGCCGAGACCGCCTTCGCTGCCCGTGAGCGACGGCGCGTACCAGTTCTGCAGCGGGATCAGGCCGCCCGCGAAGGCTGCCGAATTCACCGGGCCGCCCACTGCGTTGATCGACGTGTGGCACATGCCGCAGTGGCCGAGGCCTTCGACGAGATACGCGCCGCGGTTCCATTCGACCGACTTGGTCGGATCGGGCTTGTATTCGCCTTCGCGGAAGAACAGCGTGCGCCAGCCGATCAGCAGGTTGCGGTTGTTGAACGGGAACTTGAGCTCGTGCGGACGGCTAGGCACGTTGACCGGCGGCACCGAGCGCAGGTAGGCGAAGATCGCGTCGGCGTCGGCGCGCGTGACCTTCGTGTAGCTCGCGAACGGGAACGCCGGATAGAGCAGGCTGCCGTCTTTCGAGCGGCCCGTGTGCATGGCACGATAGAAGTCGTCGGCGCTCCACTTGCCGATGCCGTACTGGTCGTCGGGCGTGATGTTGGGCGTGTAGAGCGTGCCGAAGGGCGTTGCCATCGGCAGGCCGCCCGCGAACATCTGGCCGCCGCGCACGGTATGGCAGGCGATACAGTCGCCGGCGCGCGCGAGGTACTCGCCCTTCTTGATGAGATCGGCCTGGTCTACCGGCGTCGCGGCCTGCGCTGCGCCATTTTGCAGATAGTGGGTGCCCGACCAGAGCACCGGCACGAGGGCCGCGGCGGCGGCCACGACGACGGCGGAAAGTGCGAACAGGGACTTGCGGTTCATATTGGCTGTCTCCCCCGGCGCCTTATTGCGGTTCGCTGCCGCAGGCAAGCGGCGTCTTGAGTGAGCCAGCCGGCGCCGGCACGGGGTTCTGCGGCGCGCTCTGCGTCGAGAGCCAGGCCGCGACCGCGTTCACGTCCTGATCGGTGAGGCGCGTGGCGATCTCATGCATGCAGTCGGGCGCCTTCGCATGCCGCGAGCCCGAGCGCCAGGCGCCGATCTGCGCGCTGATGTAGTCCATGTGCAGACCGACCAGACCCGGAATGGCCGGCTCCATGCCGGTGAGCTTCGCGCCGTGGCAGGCCGCGCAGGCGGGCACCTGCTTGGCCGGGTCGCCGTGCAGCACGATCTGCTGGCCGCGCGCGAGCGTGTCGCTGCCGACCGAAGGCTTCGCGGGCGGCGGGTAGGGCGGCCGCTGCTGCGAGAAGTATGTGGCGATCTCGTGCAGGTAGTCGTCGGAGAGATAGGTGACCAGATAATTCATCGGAGGGTACTTGCGGCGACCCTCGCGGAAATTCATTAGCTGGTTGAACAGGTACTCGGCCGGTTTGCCGGCGAGACGCGGGAAGTAGTCGTTGTCGGTGCCCTCGCCGTGCGCACCGTGGCACGCAATGCAGCCCTGCACGCGAGATGCGATCGTGTCGGGCGCTTTGGGCTGCGGCGCCGAGGCCGCCGTCTGGGCATATGCAGCGCTGAGAACGCCGGTCGACCCGAGCAAAAGTGCTGCTGCCAGAGGCGCGACGAGCGGAATGAGCGGTCGGAAGATACGTCTTGGGGACACGCGTAACTCCATCTTTATCGTGGACCTGACCAGGCTTCGAACGGCCCGGCTTCCAGGCGGCGCGCGATTAAAGCAGAAGACCGTGCGCGCTGCGGCGACGCAGCAGATTCTAGCATCGGGAACTTATAGTGACCATTTGCCACATGCGCCACAAGCGCCCTCCGACACCATCGAGGCGACATCGCGACGTGCTTGCGGCCGATCGTCGCGGCGAGGCCGGTTATGATTCTGCACCTGTTCGCCGATCGGTGACACGGGGTTGTCCCGCACTCGCGCCACACTCGCCGAGCCGTCCGCTGCCGGGTTCATGCCGGTAGCATGGCGCCGTCGCATTCAGTCTCGTGCGCGGGCTCGATGCTCGCGCATGGAATCCGCGTTGAACCGGCTTCGAATCCGCATCAAAGCCGCTTCGAACCCGCGTTTAACCCGCATTGAACCGAACGGCGTGGCGGCTATCGAAGCAGGCACGCTTGCGGACCTGCGAAGCGATGCGATGTGACGCGTCTGTGTCCTGCCGTTGCTGATTTCATGTTGTTTCCTTGCCACTTGTCTCGATGACTCCAATTGCACTTTCCCTATCGTTGCATCAAGCCGACCGATCCACTTCGCGCCAAGTCCGCGCGACCCGCAACACGCGGGAGGGCGAGGTCCAATGAAAGCTGACTGGCTCTGGATCGGGCAGGTCGCCATGGCGGCCATTGTCAACATTGCTTACGCCTTCGCGCTCGGCTCGGCGTTCTATGGCGCGTGGCTCGACAAGGACGGCCGCACGGCCGTCGCGCCCGCGCGCCTCGCATGGCTGCGTGCGCAACGCTCGCTGCGTGCCTCGTCGGTCGTGCTCGTCGCGGCGCTCGTCATGTGGATGCTTTACGAAAGCGCGTCGGTCAGCGGCGAGTCGTTGCCGAGCGCGTTCGGCGTGGTCGGCACGGTGCTCTCGCAAACGCATGTCGGCCACGCGTGGTCCGTGGCTTTCGCGGGCGCGCTCGTGCTGCTCGGCTGCGCGTTCGCGGCCACTAGCGTGGCGCGCGACGGCGTGCTGTGGCTCGCGCTCGTCGCCATCGCGGCGGGCCGCGCGGGACTCGGCCATGCCGCCGATGCGGGCTTCGCCTCGGCAGCGCTCGGTCTTCATACGCTGCATGTGCTGAGTGCCAGCGCCTGGAGCGGCATCGTCATGGCGGGCGGCCTCGCTGTCCTGCCGGCGCTCGGCGCATCGACGGCGCGCGGCGTGTTGATTCGCACGGCGGGGCAGATCTCGAACGTGGCGTTCTTCGCTGTGGGCTTTGTGATCGCGACGGGTGTGTTCAACGCGCTGCGCGGCAGCGGCGGCTCGCTCGACGCCGTCGTGGACAGCGAGTGGGGCCGGGTGTTGCTGCTCAAGACGGCGCTCGTTGTGCTCGCGCTCGCGATGGGCGGTTTCAACCGCCTCGTGGCGATGCCGGAGTTGCGGCGCGCGGCGTCGACAGCGGCGGCGCGCCGCTTCGTCAACGTGATCCATCTCGAAGCGATCGTGATGATTGGCGTGCTGGTGACGGCCGCTGCGCTCGCGCACAGCGTGCCGGGCTACGTGTTGCAGGGCTGAAACGTCGAAGGTGGCGCTGCGCTGGAACTTACTCGTAGCCGAGCCGATGACTCAGGATCGGTGCGAAGAAGAGGGCGATGGCGCAGCCCGCTAGATTGCCTTCGAGTTCCGCGAGCGCGGCCACCGACGTTGGGTTCGCGATCAGCGCGAGCAGTTGCGGCGCGCACCACAGCGCTGCTGCGCCGATTGCGGCGTATTCGACCCAGCCAATGCGCCAGCCGCGCGAGAACGCAACGGCGCCGGCGAGCACGCGCATGAAGCCGAAGGCGACGAGTGCGCCAACGGCGGCTTGTTCGCGGATCAGATAGTCGGGTAGCGATGCGTCCATGGAAACCTTTGCAATACCGTGGTTGGGTTGCAAAGGAATCTGCAAGGAGCAAGCCAGCGAATGGCGTTCGCTGGCGGTGAATGCGCTCGATGATGGCCGCGCCTTGGGCGGCGCGGCTTTCCATGAACTGGCTGTGTGCGCAAACGACAAAAGCCGATTGCGCGATTCGCCTGGACGCGCGACGGAGCGTGAAAAGCCTCGCGAAATGTTACGCCGCCGCAACGCGCGGCGTTGAGCGCGTCACGTTACGTTACGCGCCGCGCGTTTGACGTCCCTCCGCGCATCACCATTCGGCGACGCTGCCATCCTCGTGACGCCACACCGGATTGCGCCAGCGGTGACCGGTCTTCGCCATCTCGCGCACCTTCTCCTCGTTCACGTCGATGCCAAGACCCGGGCCTTGCGGAATCGAAACGAAGCCGTCTTCGTACTTGAAGACTTCGGGATTCCTGATGTAGTCGAGCAGATCGTTGCCCTTGTTGTAGTGAATGCCGAGGCTCTGCTCCTGGATGAACGCGTTGTAGCTGACCGCGTCGATCTGCAGGCAGGTGGCGAGCGCGATCGGCCCGAGCGGGCAGTGCAGCGCGAGCGCGACGTCATACGCTTCGGCCATCGCGGCGATCTTGCGGCACTCGGTAATGCCGCCCGCGTGCGAGGCGTCGGGCTGGATGATGTCCACGTAGCCGCCCGCGAGAATGTGCTTGAAATCCCAGCGCGAATAAAGACGCTCGCCCAGCGCGATCGGCGTGCTGGTCTGATTGACGATGTCGCGCAATGCCTCGACGTTTTCGGACAGCACCGGCTCCTCGATGAACATGAGCTTGAACGGATCGAGCTCCTTGGCGAGCACCTTGGCCATGGGCTTGTGCACGCGGCCATGGAAGTCCACGCCAATGCCGACGTTCGGCCCCACGGCCTCGCGCACGGCCGCGACGTTGTTGATGACGCCTTGCACCTTGTCGAACGTGTCGATGATCTGCAGCTCTTCGGAGCCGTTCATCTTCACGGCCTTGAAGCCGCGCTCGACCACGGCGCGCGCGTTGTTGGCGACGTCGCTCGGACGGTCGCCGCCGATCCACGAATACACCTTGATCTTGTCGCGCACCTGGCCGCCGAGCAGCGCGTGAACGGGCACGCCATGATGCTTGCCCTTGATGTCCCAGAGCGCCTGATCGACGCCGGCAATGGCGCTCATCGAGATCGGGCCGCCGCGGTAGAAGCCCGCGCGATACATCACCTGCCAGTGGTCCTCGATCAGCAGCGGGTCTTTGCCGATCAGATAGTCGGCGAGTTCATCGACGGCGGCGGCCACCGTATGCGCGCGGCCTTCGACGATCGGCTCACCCCAGCCGACGATCCCCTCGTCCGTTTCGATCTTCAGAAAGAGCCAGCGCGGCGGGACGACGAAGGTTTCGAGCTTGGTGATTTTCATGCGGTGTCTCCAATGGGGCGCACGGCGCGGACGGATGCCCGGCACGTCTCGGAGCACATCCTACTGCAAAATTCGCATTAAAGTGCTATTAATAGTATTATTTCGTGTCGATTCCCAATATCCAGGAGAACAGCCATTCAACGCGATCTGCACGGCACGGTGGCCTACGAACTCGGCAGCGCGATCCTGCGCGGCGACTATCCGCCTGCGACGGTGCTGCCGCGCGAGGCCGAACTCATGGAGACCTTCAACGTCAGCCGCACGGTGCTGCGCGAGGCGCTGCGCACGCTGACTTCGAAAGGGCTCGTGGAGTCGCGTCCGCGCGTGGGTACGCGGGTGCGTGCGCGTGAAGCCTGGAACCTGCTCGATGCCGACGTGCTCGACTGGTACGCGCGCGTGGCGCCGCCGCTTGCGTTCGCGCTCAAGCTCCAGGAAATGCGCGAAATGATCGAGCCGTTCGCGGCGGGACTGGCCGCAACCGCGCGCGATGCCGAGGCGCTTGCGTCGATCGCCGCCGCGCACGCGGCCATGGCCGAGGCGCGCAATGTGGACGAATGGGTGCGCGCGGACCTGCGCTTTCATCTCGCGGTGCTGGGGGCGTGCCGCAACGAGTTGCTGGTGCCGCTCGGCACGCTGATCGAGCGTACGCTCGAAGGCCAGTTGCGCGTGAACGCAAAGCGCGCCGACGTGTTCAATGCGGCGCTGCCCGACCATACCCTCGTCTACGACGCGATCGCGAACCGCGACGCCTGTGCAGCGAGCCTTGCGATGGCCGCGCTGCTGCGTGTGACGCGCGAGCGTATCGAAGGCTGATTGGGTGCGTGCGCAACGAATCGCAAGAAAGCGAAACGAATTAAAGATGTGAAACGTTTGCGCGTGCGCAATCAACAACGTTTGCTATGCTTTAGCCCGATCCAACGGCGCTTTAGCTTTCGGTGCCGTCAGTCAGTCAAAGGTAAGGCTAACGGTCAAGCGATGAAGAATAACGAAGCGAAAGACACGCAACTGGACAACGCAACCCTGCTGGAAATCATCAAGGCGCAGTCGGACATCGCGAAGCTCGGGCTCGATCTCGGCGGCGTGATGGCCTATGTGGCGGAGCGCACCGAGCAGCTTACGCGCGCGCAAGGCGCAGTCGTCGAACTCGCGGAAGGCGAGGACATGGTGTATCGCGCGGCTTCAGGCAGCGTCGCGAACCTGCTCGGTTTGCGTCTTGCGCGCGAGACGAGCCTTTCGGGCATGTGCGTGCGCGAGGGCGAGATCCTGCGCTGCGACGACTCCGAAACCGACCCGCGCGTAGACCGCGAAGCCTGTCGCCGCGCCGGCCTGCGTTCGATGATCGTCACGCCGCTCAAGCACCTCGAGACGACCGTTGGCGTTCTGAAAGTCACGCATCCGGAAATCGATGCTTTCAACGACGAGGACATCCGCACGCTCTCGCTGATGTCCGAGCTCATCGCGGCGGCCATGTTCCATGCCGCGCGGCACGAGACGAGCGAACTCTATCTGCGCGCCACGCACGACGCGCTCACGGGCCTGCCCAATCGCGCGCTCTTTTACGATCGCCTGCGCCAGTCGGTGGATCTCGCCGTACGCTCATCGGGCGGACTCGGCGTGCTCAATCTCGACATGGATGGTCTCAAGCCCATCAACGACTGCTACGGCCATCGCGCCGGCGACGCGGCGATCCGCGAGACCGCGACGCGCATCGCTCGCCACAGCCGCCGCGTGGATACGGCCGCGCGCGTGGGCGGCGACGAGTTCGCAGTGATCTTGCCCGGCATTGCGGGACGCGGGGACGCCGAGGCATACAGCCGCCGGCTCGTGGACACCGTGGGCGAGCCGTTCGAGTTCGAAGGGCACAGCATCGCTCTCGGCGTGAGCGTGGGCGTTGCCATCCTGCCCGACGACGGCACCGAGATGACGGCGCTGATCGAATACGCGGATCGTTCGATGTACGAAACGAAGCGCGAACGCAAGCGCATGAGGTGAGCGTCGCAGTGGCGATCAGCGTCGCCACGACGCGTAAGCGGTTGCGCTCGGTACTCGCGAAGACGAGGAAGCGACCCTCAGCCCCCCTCTACAGGCATCCGCGAAAGGCCGAGCACCCCTTGCAGGATGGCCGCGCGCGATTGCCCGAGAATCTGCCCTTGCCAGAGCAGATCGTCAAAGCAGAATGCAGCGCGGATCTGCTCGCGAATGCCTGCGGCCTGCGGCGCGTCCGGATGTCGGCGCACCCACACATCGGCGCGCAGCATATGCAGCATCGGCACGAGCGGCACGGTGCCGAATTCGATCGCGATCGCCGTTGTCTGCGCATGCGGGCAGGTCGTGCGCAGCGTATCGAGGATCGGGCCGCCCACGTTCGACGCGACCGTCGAGCCGTCGAGCGGGCTCGCTACGTCGGCGCCCCACCAGGTACGTGCACGCGCCAGCTCCGCTGCATCGATGCGGCCCACGCAGATCTTCTCGCCATGCCCGGCCGGACCGAGGCCGGTATGAAAGTCGATCCAGCCGACTTGCTCGCACTGGCTCGCGTGTTGCGCGAGCAGCGTCTGCAACAGGCGGGTGCTCCAGACGTGCCGCTCGCCGCCGTAGAAAAGGCCGTCGGCATGATGGTACTGACCCGTCGTCAGTGCGCGTTGATAGGCCGGTTCACCGTGGCTTGAAATGTAGCTGGCGATGGCCTCCGCGTTGCTATCCGAAGGCGGCCATTGCGGGGGCACCAGCAGGGTGTGCAGCGCTTCATAGTCCTCGTTGTATGGCGCCGGACGTGCGAAATCGATGCTGTTGCGATTGAGGTCGACGTTGTCCTCGTTCGTGCGCGAGAGCCACGAAAAGCCATACGGGTTGATCGCGTGCACGACGAGCACGGCCACGCCGAGCCTCGCGAGGCGCGCCTGCAGCGCGGCATCGCCGAGCAACGCCGTTTGCGCAGCGCTCCCGCAAAAGCCTTCGACGCCATGCGTGCCGGAGGTCAGGACCAGCAGGCGCTTCGCGTTGGCGGGGCCGAGTCGAACGACATCCGTCGCGAGCGCCTCGCCTTCGCGACCTTCCATCTCGGGAATCACATGGCTCGCGAGCGCGAGGCCGCGCGCGGCGGCCGCGCCCATGAACCGGGCGCGCGCCTCGCTGTACGTGGTGGAAAATAGGGAAGGCATGAGCGCTTATTTCGTGAGGAAGGCTTCGACGAGGCGCACCCAGTACGTCGATCCGAGCGTGAGCACGTCGTCGTTGAAATCGTAGCTCGTGTTGTGCAGCATGCACGGGCCGAGCCCGTGGCCATGTGCGCGATGGTCACCGGTGCCGTTGCCGATATAGGCGTAGCAGCCGGGGCGCTCGAGCAGGAAGAACGAAAAGTCTTCCGCGCCCATGGTCGGGTCGATATTGCGCACCACGTGGTTGGCCCCGACGACTTCCTTCATGACGTCGAGCGCGAAGTGCGTTTCGGCCTCGGAGTTGACCGTCGGCGGATAGTTGCGGTGGAACGAGAACTCCACCGTGCAGCCGTAAGCGGCCGCCGTCGCTTCCGAGAACTCGCGCATGCGTTTCTCGATCAGATCGAGCACCTCGAGCGAGAACGTCCGCACCGTGCCGGCCAGCGTCGCCGTGTCGGGGATCACGTTGACGGCCTCGCCGGCCTGCATCTGCGTGATCGAAAGCACGGCCGCGTCGATCGGGCGCTTGTTGCGCGTCATGATGCTTTGCAGGCCCGTGCCGATCTGCATGGCCGTCAGCACAGGATCGATGCCGTCTTGCGGAATGGCAGCGTGCGCGCCCGTGCCCTTCACGACGATGCGGAACTCGTTGCTCGACGCCTGGGTCGCGCCCACGCGCGCGCCGAAGCTGCCCGCTGCGAGGCCCGGCCAGTTGTGCAAGGCAAAGACCGCATCGACGGGAAACTTCTCGAAGAGGCCGTCTTCGAGCATGGCCTTCGCGCCGCCGCCGCCTTCCTCGGCCGGCTGGAAGATGAACACCACGGTGCCGTCAAAATTGCGATGCTTTGACAAATGCTGTGCCGCGCCGAGCAGCATCGCGGTGTGGCCGTCGTGGCCGCAAGCGTGCATCTTGCCCGCGTGCTTCGACGCGTGCGCGAACGTGTTGAGCTCCTGGATCGGCAGCGCGTCCATGTCGGCGCGCAGGCCGATGGTTTTCGTGCCGGTGCCGTTGCGCAGCACGCCGACGACGCCGGTCTTGCCAAGGCCGCGCGTGACTTCGATGCCCCAGGACTCGAGCCGTTCGGCGACGAGCGCCGACGTGCGATCTTCTTCGTAGCGCAGTTCGGGGTGGGCGTGGATATCGCGGCGAATGGCTTGCAGTTCGGCTTCGGCGGCGGCGATTTCGGCAATGATGGTCATGAGACTCCCTTCGTTTCGGTGATGATGCGCGGCAGCCGCACGCGGGACGGCTGCGCGATGGATGGCGAATGCGCCGCCTATAGCAAAGGCTGACGCGAGCGGTCTTTCAGCAAAAGCAGGGTGATGAGGCCCACGCCAGCGCCGAAGAGGCCGTAGTAGACGACGGAGAGCTTGTCGCCGGTCCAGCCGATCAGCAGCGTGGCGATCGCGCCGGCGAAGCCGCCGAAGATCATCACCGCAAAGTTGTAGCCAATGGCGAGCGAGGTGGCGCGCACGCGCGCCGGAAAGAGCTCGCAGACGAAGGCGCAGTACGCGCCCTGGAACAGGCCAAGCGAGAGCATCAGGCAGCACTGCACGAAGATCAGCACGGGCAGCGTCGGCACCGCGCTCACGAGCCGGAAGAGCGGATACGCGACGATCAGGCTGATGACCGCCGAGGCCACCATCGGCTTCTTGCGGCCGACGGCGTCCGAGATGCGGCCCGAAGCGAGCGTGCCGACGATATACGCGAGCGCCGCGCACAGCGATGCGATCACGGAGCTTTGGAACGACACGCCGAGTGAGCGCGTGGCGTAACTCGGCATGTAGTAGTAGAAGAGGTAGGTGCCGATCGTGCCGTACACCGTCAGGCCGAAGCCCGCGAGCACCTGCCGCCAGTGCGAACCCAGCGATTCGAGAAAAGGCGAGCGCTTCGCGCGCGTGTCGTGGCGCGCGTCGCTGAACACGGGCGACTCGTCGAGGCGCGAGCGCACGTACAGCCCCACGGGCACGATGAGCAGGCCGATCGCGAACGGGATGCGCCAGCCAAACGCGCTGATCTGGTCGGATGTGAGCATTTGCGTAATGGCAACGCTCACCGCCGCGCCGAGCAGCATGGCGCACGCTTGCGCGATCATCTGGAAACTGCCGTACACGCCGCGCCGCTCCACAGGTGCATGCTCGACCAGGAACGCCGTCGCGCTGCCCACTTCGCCGCCCGCCGAGAAGCCCTGCAGAAAGCGCCCGACGAGCATGAGGACCGGCGCCGCGAGGCCGATCTGCGCGTAGGTGGGCGCGAGCGTGATGACCGCCACGCCGAGCGCCATCACGAAGATCGTGATGAGCAAGGCGGCCTTGCGGCCGTGCCGGTCCGCATAGTTGCCGAGCACGATGCCGCCGAGCGGGCGCGTCAGGAAGCCGACGCCGAACGTGGTCCACGTTGCGAGCAGCGCGGCCGTGGGATTCTCGCTCGGGAAGAACTGCTTCGCGATCACCGCGGCGAAGAAGGTGAACACAGTGAAGTCGAACCACTCGAGCGCATTGCCGATGGTTGCGACCGCAATCACACGCAGGTCGATGCGGCGCGCCGCGCTTTGGGTGTATGCAGGCGTGGCTGCACCGGCAGTTTCACTTGAGAACCCCATCCGGACGTCTCCTCCAGTTGTTGGTCTGACTGACTTTCGTTTCGAATCATTCTGGTTGTGCAGGCAATCAAAAAAAAGTGATATTTTCTGAAACATGACTTCAGATTTTTTGATGAATTGGATGAGGAAACAGGAGGCGTGAACCTGTGAGCACGTTGCGATTTCTGCGCGCGTTCGACGCGATTGCCCGATACGGCTCGTTTGCGCTTGCCGCCGAGCATCTGTCGCTGACCCAGTCGGCGATCAGCATGCAGATGCGCTCGCTCGAGGAAACGTTCGGCCAGCCGCTTTTCGATCGGGCGGGGCGCACGGTCGTCCTCAACGCGATGGGCAAAGCGCTGCTGCCGCACGCCCAGGCGATGCTCGCGCAGTACGAGGCGATGCGCATGCTGGCGGCGGGAGTCGAAGCGCAGACGGGGCCGGTCACGATCGGCGCGGTGGAGTCGGCCGTGAGTGCGCTCGCCCAGGCGGTGGCGCAGCTCAAGACCGCGCGGCCGAGCCTGGAGATCCGCATCGTGACGGCGAGGTCGATCGAACTCGCCGCGCAACTCGATGCGGGCGACATCGATTGCGCCGTGCTTGTCGATACACCGGGACGGCGCTCGGCACGCGTGCGCTGGACGCCGCTGTACACCGAGCCTGTTGTCGCGCTGGTGCCTGCGGGCCTGAAATCGAGTTCAGTGGCGCAACTGCTGAGCAACGAACGGTTCCTGCGCTTCGACAGCACGCAGCGAACGGGCATTCTGATCGATCGCGCGTTGCGACGGCGGCGCTACAAGGTCAACGTGTTTCTCGAACTCAGCTCGCTGGAAGGCGTGGCGGCGCTGGTGAGGCAGGGCGTGGGCGTAACGGTCGTGCCGCTCCTGCGCAACTCCAGCTGGGCGCATGATGAGGCGCTGCGCGTGCTGCCCTTGCCGGGCGAGACGGAGTTTCGAAGCGTGGGGATGCTCGAGCGCACGGAGCATGAGAAGAAGCACATCACGGCGTTGATCGCGCAACAACTCGTGGCGGCGGTTTGATGGGGTTTGAGGCGCAGAAATGAAGAAAGCCGCTGTTCGTGAGAACAGCGGCTTTCTTTTGCAACTGGTGGCGAATCAGGGATTCGAACCCCGGACCTGCGGATTATGATTCCGTCGCTCTAACCGGCTGAGCTAATTCGCCGAAGAAAAGAATTATCGCGACTCGGTCCGAAGCTGTCAACCCCCTTCGTCATCTTTTTTGCAGAGAAGGCCGCCGCTGGGCGAGAAGCCCCGCGCGGCGGCGCTCACAGCCTCAATCCTGCGCGTAAATATCCGAGTCCTTGGTTTCCCGCACGAACAGCATGCCGATCACGAAGGTACCGAGCGCGATGATGATCGGATACCAGAGGCCCGAGTAGATATCGCCTCGCGCCGCCACGATCGCGAACGCCGTCGCCGGCAGGAAGCCGCCGAACCAGCCATTGCCGATGTGATAGGGCAGCGACATCGAGGTGTAGCGGATGCGCGTGGGGAACATCTCCACCAGCATCGCTGCGATCGGCCCGTACACCATCGTCACGAAGATCACGAGGATCGTCAGCATCACCACGGTCATCGGCCAGTTGAGCTGTGCCGGGTCGGCCTTGAGCGGATAGCCCGCCGCTTTCAGCGTGGCCGCGAGCGTCTTCTCGAACGTCGCACCGGCTTCCTTCGCGCCCGGCGCCCGGCCATCAAACGTGTCAATGGTCGTATCGCCCACCTTGATCTGCGCGAGCGTACCTGCCGGCGCGGCCACGTTCTCGTAGTTCAGGCCGGCCTTCGAAAGCGCGCTCTTGGCAATGTCGCACGAGCTCGTGAACTTCGAGGTGCCCACCGGGTTGAACTGGAACGAGCATTCGTCCGGATTCGCGATCACGACGATCGGTGCGCGCTGCGTCGCGGCTTCGAGGGCCGGGTTCGCGTAGTGCGTGATCGCCTTGAAGATCGGGAAGTAGGTGAGCGCCGCGATCAAACAGCCAGCCATGATGATGGGCTTGCGGCCGATCTTGTCCGAAAGCGCGCCGAAGAACAGGAAGAACGGCGTGCCGATCAACAGCGCCAGCGCGATCAGGATGTTGGCGCTCGATCCGTCCACCTTGAGCGTTTGCGTGAGGAAGAAGAGCGCGTAGAACTGGCCCGTGTACCAGACCACGGCCTGCCCGGCTGTGAGGCCGAAGAGGGCGAGCAGCACGACCTTGAGGTTCTTCCACTGGCCGAACGCTTCCGTGAGCGGCGCCTTCGAGACCTTGCCTTCTGCCTTGATGCGCTTGAACGCCGGCGATTCGTCGAGTTGCAGACGGATCCACACCGAAACGGCGAGCAGCAGGATCGAGGCGACGAACGGAATGCGCCACGCCCATGCAGCGAACTGTTCTTCGCCAACGAAGGTGCGCACGCCGAGGATCACGAGCAGCGAGAGGAAGAGGCCGAGCGTGGCGGTCGTCTGGATCCACGAGGTGTAGAAGCCACGGCGTCCGGGCGGCGCATGTTCAGCGACATACGTCGCGGCGCCGCCGTACTCGCCGCCGAGCGCGAGACCCTGCAGCAGACGCATGGCGATGAAGATCACCGGCGAAGCAATGCCGATCGCCGCGTAGCCTGGCAGGAAGCCGACCACGAAGGTCGAGAGACCCATGATGACGATCGTCACGAGGAACGTGTGCTTGCGGCCCACGAGGTCGCCGAGCCGGCCAAACACGATCGCGCCGAACGGGCGCACGGCAAAGCCGGCCGCGAAGCCGAGCAGCGTGAAGATGAAGCCGGCCGTGGGATTGACGCCGGAAAAGAAGCTCTTGCTGATGAAGGCCGCAAGCGAGCCGGCCAGGTAGAAGTCGTACCACTCGAACACGGTGCCGAGCGACGACGCGAAGATCACGCGTTTTTCGTCGCTGGTCATCGGCGCGTGCGAGACTTGTCCGCCAACGGTTGCCATAGATGTCTCCAATATTGATATGCGTGTGGTCCGTCGGGCAGGCGACACTAAAGACCCGCGGTCCTGCGGAGCATTATTGGAATGGAAACTTACGGGCTTCTGACGCGCGTGTGGGTTTCTGGGGCAAGCGTCGGAGTGGGGTCTAATCGGTTATATTCGTTTAACAAACCGGTAAGCTCATGCATCGAGCAATCAACGTCTCTTAACGCGCGAGTTTTAGTTTGCATATTGCGTAACGGATAAGGGTAAGTCCCATCCCGGTTTTCTGACGCGATCCGTCAGTTTTCGGGTGGTTTTGCCGCCTGAGCGGCGGCGAAGCCGCTCAGGCTTGCGCGCGCAGCCGCAGCGTTACCCGTACGAGCGTCCCGGCGAGTCGCGGCGTGTCTTGATAGACGTGATCGTCGATGGCGAGCGTGCCGCCGTGCATCGTGGCGATCTCGCGCACGATCGCAAGGCCGAGCCCGCTGCCTTCGCCGTCGCGCCCGAGAATGCGGTAGAAGCGCTCGAGCACGCGCTCGCGCTCGGCGGGCGGAATGCCCATACCCGTGTCTTCCACTTCGAGGTGGACCACGCCCGCCGCGGGTTCCGGCCGCACGCGCACGGTGATGCGTCCGCCGGCGGGCGTATAGCGGATCGCGTTGTCGATGAGGTTCGAGAGCATCTCGCGCAGCATCACCGGGTTGCCGTCCACTTCGACCCGCGCCGCCGTGACTTCCTGATCTTCCTCGCTTCCGTACACCGTTTCGGGGCCTTCGTAGCCCAGATCCATCTGTTTGGCGAGCGCCGGCTGCACCCACTCGCGCACGGCGTGGCGCGCCACGTCTGCCACGTCGACCGGCGTGAAGATCTGCCCGGACATGCGGTTTTCCGCGCGCGCGAGCGCGAGCAGCTGCGTGACGAGCCGCGCGGCGTGCTCCGAGCTCGTGGCGATCTGCTCGAGCGAGCGGTGCACTTCGGCGGGCGCGTCCTGGCGCAGCGCGAGTTCGGCCTGGGTGCGTAGGCCCGCGAGCGGCGTCTTCATCTGATGAGCGGCGTCGGCGATGAAGCGTTTTTGCAGCTCCATGTTCTGTTCGAGCCGCGTGAGCAGGTCGTTGAACGAGGTGACGAGCGGCTCGATTTCAGGCGGTGCGCGGCGCGCTTCGAGCGGCGAAAGATCGTCGGGGCGGCGCATGCGGATGTTCGACTGCAGCGCGTGCAAGGGCGCGAGGCCCCGCGAGAGGCCGAACCACACGAGCAGGATCGCGAGCGGCAGGATCACGAACTGCGGCAGGATCACGCCCTTGATGATGTCGTTGGCCAGCTGGCGGCGCTTATCGAGCGTTTCCGCGACCTGCACGAGCACCGGTTGACCTTGCCGGTCGCCGGCGCTCGGGTGCGTGGGCTCCACCGTTGTATAGGCGACGCGGATGTCGATGCCTCGCAGTGTGTCGTCGCGGAACTCGACGAGACCGGGCGGCGGGCGGTCGTCGTCGTGCGGCAGCGGCATGTCGCGCTCGCCGCCGATCAGCTCGCCGCGGCTGCCGAGCACCTGGTAGAACACGCTGTCGACGTTGTCGGCGCGCAGGAAGTCGCGCGTGGAGGCGGGCAGCGAGAGTTCGGCCACGCCGTTCACGGGCTGGATCTGGCGCGCGAGCACGTAGGCGTCGGTTTCGAGCGCGCGGTCAAAGGGGCCGTTGGCGATCGACTTCGCCACGAGATACGTGACCGCGATGCTCATCGGCCAGAGCAGCAGCAATGGCGCGAGCATCCAGTCGAGAATCTCGCCGAAAAGCGAGCGCGGGCGCGCCTCGGCGGCGGCTTCGGCTTCGTCGGGCGGGGCGAACGGGTTGGCGTAGCGGGCGTCGCGCGCGTCGTCATCGAGGGCGTCGGCCGTGAATGCGGACGCGCTCGATGCGCTGGCGGTGCTTTCGCCGGCGGTGCTCGCGGCGCCCTTGGGCGGCACGGCGCGCGCGATAGGAGGACGCCCGGCCATCGTCGATCCCGCCTATTTGAAATAGTGGCTGGCGGGCATCGCCGGCGTGGCGTCGGGTGCGCCGGTCTCGGCACGCCCGCCCGGCGGCGCTTCCTTCGCCTCCTTTTCGAGGCAGTAGCCGAGTCCGCGAACGGTCACGATGCGCACGCCCCCTGTTTCGAGCTTCTTGCGCAGCCGGTGCACGTAGACCTCGATGGCGTTGTTGCTGACTTCCTCGCCCCATTCGCACAGGTGATCGACGAGCTGTTCCTTCGAGACGAGCCGCCCGAGCCGCTGCAGCAGCACTTCCAGCACGCCCAGTTCGCGCGCCGAAAGATCGAGCACCTGGTCGTTGATGCGCGCGATGCGTCCCACCTGGTCGTACGAGAGCGCGCCATGACGCACCACGGTCGGGCCGCCGCCCGCACCGCGCCGCGTGAGCGCACGCACGCGCGCTTCGAGTTCGTTGAGCGCGAAGGGCTTGGCCATGTAGTCGTCGGCGCCGAGATCGAGGCCTTTCACGCGCTCGTCCACGCTGTCGGCGGCGGTGAGGATCAGCACGGGCAGGTTGGAATTGCGCGCGCGCAAGCGGCGCAGCACTTCGAGGCCCGGCATTTTCGGCAGGCCCAGATCGAGGATCAAGAGGTCGAACGACTGCATCGACAAGGCCGTATCGGCATCCACGCCGCTACGCACGTGATCAACGGCATAGCCCGATTGGCGGAGTGATCTTACGAGCCCGTCCGCGAGTATGCTGTCGTCTTCGGCAATGAGGATTCGCATGTTGCGCCAGCGTCGCCTTCGAGGCCTTTTGACCTCGTACACCCGCGCCGCGCCGCGTCTTTGAAGGCACGGCCAGGCGACGCGCGGCGGTCTCCCGAAATTCGCGGTTCTGGATCGCCAGAAAGGCTTGCCAAAACCACTGTTTTTTTATACAGTGTCTGCGTTCGTGTGCATTAGCCCGAATAAGGCGTGCGCATGGTCACGAGACGCCGTTCATCATAGCAAAGGACGATTCATGGAAGATAGCAAGAAAGGCTCGGCTGGGCTGACTGCTGAAAAGAGCAAGGCGCTGGCCGCCGCGCTCGCGCAGATCGAAAAGCAGTTCGGCAAGGGGTCGATCATGCGACTCGGCGACGGCGAAGCGGTCGAGGACATCCAGGTAGTCTCCACCGGTTCGCTCGGCCTCGACATCGCGCTCGGCGTGGGCGGTTTGCCGCGCGGCCGCGTGGTCGAGATCTACGGTCCGGAATCGTCGGGCAAGACCACGCTCACGCTGCAGGTGATCGCCGAAATGCAGAAGCTCGGCGGCACGGCGGCGTTCATCGACGCGGAACACGCGCTCGACGTGCAATACGCTTCCAAGCTCGGCGTGAACGTGCCTGAACTGCTCATCTCGCAGCCGGACACGGGCGAGCAGGCGCTCGAAATCACCGACGCGCTGGTGCGCTCGGGCTCGATCGACATGATCGTGATCGACTCGGTCGCGGCGCTCGTGCCGAAGGCCGAAATCGAAGGTGAAATGGGCGACTCGCTGCCGGGTCTGCAGGCGCGTCTCATGTCGCAGGCGCTGCGCAAGCTCACCGGCACGATCAAGAAGACCAACTGCATGGTCATCTTCATCAACCAGATCCGCATGAAGATCGGCGTGATGTTCGGCAACCCGGAAACCACCACGGGCGGCAACGCACTCAAGTTCTACTCGTCGGTGCGTCTGGACATTCGCCGCATTGGCTCGATCAAGAAGAACGACGAAGTGATCGGCAGCGAAACGCGCGTGAAGGTCGTAAAGAACAAGGTCTCGCCGCCGTTCCGCGAAGCCGTGTTCGACATTCTCTACGGTGAAGGCATTTCGCGTCAGGGCGAAATCGTCGACCTCGGCGTGCAGGCCAAGATCGTCGACAAGGCGGGTGCGTGGTACAGCTATAACGGCGAGCGCATTGGCCAGGGCAAGGACAACGCACGCGAATTCCTGCGCGAGAACGCAGATATCGCTCGTGAGATCGAAAACCGCATCCGCGAATCGCTTGGCGTGAGCGCGATGCCGGACGGCGTCAGCGATTCGGGCGAAGTCGAAGTCGCAGGCGAAGAGTAAGTCCTCCAGGCTCTCGTAGATAAGGCAAGCTGATGCGCAAGGGCGGGTCACCTACGTCCTCGCCTTCCGGCGATCAGGCTAACTCGCGTGCGGGTTCGCCTGTTGATCGGGGCGCCGAGCGGCGTCCCGCCGTGGAGCCTGTTGACTCACGCATGAGCCGCTCAAGCCGCGACGCCCAAGCGGGCGAGCGCGGCTTTGCACATTCTGGCGCTGCGTATTCTTCTCCCGCCGATCTCAGCGACGATGGCGGCGCGGTCTTCGAAGTGCCGTTTGAGGCCTTCTTCGGCGGGGGCGATGAGTCGGCGGCAAACGCGTCGGCAGAGCAGCCGTTCGAAACATCGTTCAAGCGCTCCCGCCGTGAACCTCGCGAAACAGCGCGCGAATCCAGCGCACCGCAAGCCGATCAATATGAGCGCAGCTCGGCCACCCGCGCCGCGCGCGCGAGCGAACGCGAAAAGTCGTCCACGGCAAAGCAGCGCCCCGAGCGCTCCCTCAAGGGCCGCGCGCTTGGCTATCTTTCGCGCCGCGAATATAGCCGCGCCGAACTTTCGCGCAAGCTCGTGCCATACACCGAAGACGCCGACGCACTCGAAGCGCTGCTCGATTCGCTCGAACGCGAAGGCTGGCTCTCCGACGCGCGCTTTGCCGAAAGCGTCGTGCACCGGCGCGCGGCGCGCGTGGGGGCAGGCCGTATCGTCAGCGAACTCAAGCGCCACGCGGTGGGCGAAGCGCTCATCGAAGAGGTGAGCACGCAACTGCGCGAGACCGAGCTTGCGCGCGCCCGCACGGTCTGGCAGAAAAAGTACGGCCAGTTGCCCGAGACGCCCGCCGAACGTGCGCGCCAGGCGCGCTTTCTCGCGGCGCGCGGCTTCTCGATGTCGATCATCGGCAAGATCCTCAAGGGAATCGAGGAAGACTGGTCCGACAGTTGACCCGGCCGTCCCGAAAATTCCGCGCAGACATCTCCACGCCCGGCCTGTGTGTTCGCGGCTGTCTCAAATACCCGGTATGTTAAAATCGCGAGGTTTTCCAATCCGGTCTTACCTTTAGCATGCCGCTTTCTCCGCCCGTGCCCCGCCAGTTGCGCCATCAGCGCGCCATCCGGGCGGTTGCCTATGAGCGCGAAGACGGCCTGTGGGACATCGACGCGTGCCTGACCGACCACAAGCCACGCGACGTGCCGCTCGCCGCCGGTGTCCGGCCCAATGGTCTGCCGATCCATGAACTCTGGCTGCGCATTACGATCGATCGCAAGCTCAACGTCGTCGACGCCGAAGCGTCGTCCGACTGGGTGCCTTACGACGGTCAGTGCCAGAGCGCTAATCCTGCCTATCGGGCCCTTATCGGGCTCAATCTCCTCCAGAACTTCCGCCGCGAAGCGGGCCGGCTCCTCGCCGGCACGGCTGGCTGCACGCATCTCACAGAAATGTTGGGCGTATTGCCGACCGCTGCGATCCAGGCGTTCGTTGGAGCAGTGTGGGACACATCGAATGGCTCGCCGGGTGAAGCGCCCGGACCGGAACACGGCAAGACCGCCGGAGGCAATGAGGCCGCCGGTGAAAAGCCGCCCTTCCAGCTTGGCCGCTGCCATGCGCTGCGGTTCGACGGGGAGGCGGTGAAGCAGTTTTATCCGCGCTGGTATGGCCATGTGCCGCGTTCAATAGAGCGCGGCGCTGAAACCCCCAGCGTGCGCGACAGCCGGAGCCCGGGCCAAGAGGGCAGGGCCGACGCTGTCTCGCATGAATAACAACAGCGGAATCGAAGTTCACTCCAACTCTCAGACTGAAGGAATCACGCATGAAGATTCACGAGTACCAGGGTAAGGAAATCCTGCGGAAATTCGGAGTCGCCGTCCCGCGCGGCATCCCGGTGTTTTCGGTGGATGACGCGGTCAAGGCCGCTGAAGAGCTGGGCGGTCCGGTTTGGGTCGTCAAGGCACAGATCCACGCGGGTGGCCGCGGCAAGGGCGGCGGCGTGAAGGTTGCGAAGTCGCTGGAGCAGGTCCGCGAATACGCGAACCAGATCCTCGGCATGCAGCTCGTCACGCACCAGACCGGTCCGGAAGGCCAGAAGGTCAAGCGTCTGCTGATCGAAGAAGGCGCTGACATCAAGCAGGAACTGTATGTCAGCCTCGTCGTCGATCGCGTGTCGCAGAAGATCGTTCTGATGGGTTCGAGCGAAGGCGGCATGGACATCGAGGAAGTCGCCGAAAAGCATCCGGAGCTGATCCACAAGGTCATCGTCGAGCCGTCGACGGGTCTGCTGGACGCCCAGGCTGACGACCTCGCCGCCAAGATCGGCGTGCCGGCTGCTTCGATTCCGCAAGCGCGTGAAGTCCTGAAGGGCCTGTACAAGGCATTCTGGGAAACCGACGCGTCGCTGGCTGAAATCAACCCGCTGAACGTCTCGAGCAACGGCACCGTGACCGCACTCGACGCGAAGTTCAACTTCGACTCGAACGCGCTGGCACGTCACCCGGAAATCGTCGCGTACCGCGATCTGGACGAAGAAGATCCGGCTGAAATCGAAGCCTCCAAGTTCGACCTCGCGTACATCTCGCTCGACGGCAACATCGGCTGTCTCGTGAACGGCGCAGGCCTCGCAATGGCGACGATGGACACCATCAAGCTGTTCGGCGGCGAGCCGGCGAACTTCCTGGACGTCGGCGGTGGCGCGACGACCGAGAAGGTCACCGAAGCGTTCAAGCTCATGCTCAAGAACCCGGACCTGAAGGCGATCCTCGTGAACATCTTCGGCGGCATCATGCGCTGCGACGTGATCGCGGAAGGCGTCATCGCCGGTTCGAAGGCCGTGAACCTGAAGGTGCCGCTCGTCGTGCGCATGAAGGGCACGAACGAGGACCTCGGCAAGAAGATGCTGGCCGATTCGGGCCTGCCGATCATCTCGGCAGACAGCATGGAAGAGGCTGCGCAGAAGGTTGTCGCAGCTGCCGAAGGCAAGTAATTTTCACCGGACACGAATGGCGGGGTGCCGGCGCGAACACCGCAACGCAAGAAGCGGTCTGGCGCGACGCATAACGCCAAACGAACAGAGGTCAATACATGTCGATTCTGATCAACAAAGACACCAAGGTCATCACGCAGGGCATCACCGGCAAGACCGGTCAGTTCCACACCCGCGCTTGCCGTGAGTACGCGAACGGCCGCGAAGCGTTCGTCGCTGGCGTGAACCCGAAGAAGGCCGGCGAAGATTTCGAAGGCATTCCTATCTACGCGAACGTGCGTGAAGCGAAGGATGCGACCGGCGCGACCGTTTCGGTCATTTACGTGCCGCCGGCAGGCGCTGCTGCTGCGATCTGGGAAGCCGTCGAGGCCGACCTCGATCTCGCGATCTGTATCACGGAAGGCATCCCCGTCCGCGACATGATCGAAGTGAAGGACCGTATGCGCCGCGAAGGCCGCAAGACGCTGCTCCTCGGCCCGAACTGCCCCGGCACGATCACGCCGGACGAGCTGAAGATCGGCATCATGCCGGGTCACATCCACCGTAAGGGCCGCATCGGCGTCGTGTCGCGTTCGGGCACGCTGACGTACGAAGCGGTTGCCCAGCTGACCGCGATCGGCCTCGGCCAGTCGTCGGCAGTCGGTATTGGCGGCGACCCGATCAACGGTCTGAAGCACATCGACGTTATGAAGATGTTCAACGACGATCCGGATACGGACGCCGTGATCATGATCGGCGAAATTGGCGGTCCGGACGAAGCCAATGCCGCCGAGTGGATCAAGGACAACATGAAGAAGCCGGTCGTCGGCTTCATCGCGGGCGTCACGGCGCCTCCGGGCAAGCGCATGGGCCACGCCGGCGCGCTGATCTCGGGCGGTGCTGACACGGCCGACGCGAAGCTGGAAATCATGGACGCGTGCGGCATCAAGGTCACGCGCAATCCGTCGGAAATGGGCCGCCTGCTGAAGGCGATGCTGTAAATTCGAAATACACTGCCGCTCGTGCATCATGTATGCGCGGGCGGCCAGCGTTTTTTGATATGCTTGCGGAATCCTTTCACGAGGTTTCCGAACAAAAAGCGAGGGAGCCAGTCATGGCCTCCTCGCTTTTTTATTTGGCGCGCCGCCTGAGCCGCCCATCCTGTATTCCGGCTGAGTCTTCGTTTCCATGCTCGAGTTTTTCGCGACGCTCCACTGGGGCGCTGTCATCCAGATCATCGTCATCGACATCCTGCTCGGCGGCGACAACGCCGTGGTGATCGCGCTCGCCTGCCGCGACCTGCCTGCGCAGCAGCGTATGCGCGGCATTCTGTGGGGCACCGCTGGCGCGATCGCGCTGCGCGTCGTGCTGATCGCCTTCGCAGTGGTGCTGCTGAACGTGCCGTTCCTCAAGTTCACGGGCGGCCTGCTGTTGCTCTGGATCGGCGTGCGGCTGCTTGCGCCCAGTCATCTCGAGCACGCCAACGTGAAGCCTGCCGACAAGCTGATGGGCGCGATCAAGACGATCATCGTCGCCGACGCGGTGATGAGCCTCGACAACGTGGTCGCAATCGCTGGTGCGGCCGAATCCGCCGATCCGCAACATCGCATCGCGCTCGTGATCTTCGGGCTGATGGTGAGCATTCCGCTCATCGTGTGGGGCAGCCAGCTCGTGCTCAAGCTGCTCGACCGCTACCCGGTGATCATCACGCTCGGCGCGGCGCTGCTCGGCTGGATCGCGGGTGGCCTCATCATCAACGATCCCGCCGGCGACCGCTGGCCGCTGCTCGATACGCCCGTGGCCGAGTACGGCATGTGTGTGGCCGGGGCGGTGTTCGTGGTCGCGCTCGGGTCGTGGCTCAGGCGCCGCAATGCGCGCCGCCACGCGGAGCAAGGGCCGCAATCCCACTGAGCACTGAGCACACATCGCTGCGCCATTGCGCCTAGGCCATCTGGCCGACTGATGCGCAAACCGGGCCGCCGATACGATCAAGACGCCTGTTCACGACTGTGAGCAGGCGTTTCTCGTTTCAGGAGCCCTGACAATGACCGTATCTGCATTTCCCATGAGCCCGCCGCCTGGCAACGGCTACGCATGTTTCGCCCGGCTTTCGCGCCTCGCAAGCGTTGCTTCCCGCTGGGCTGCACGCGGCTTCACGCTGATCGAACTGATGATCGTGCTCGCGATTGTCGGCGTGATCGCCGCTTACGCCATCCCCGCCTATCAGGATTACCTCGCCCGCAGCCGCGTGGGCGAGGGCCTCTCGCTCGCGGCTTCCGCGCGGCTTGCCGTGGCGGAGAACGCCGCGAGCGGCAACGCGTTCGGCGCGGGCTACACGGTGCCGCCCGCCACGCGCAACGTCGAGTCGCTGCATATCGACGATACGACCGGTCAGATCACAATCGCCTTCACCTCGCGCGTGGCGCCCGAGGGCAGCAATACGATCGTGCTCGTGCCTTCCGTGCCCGACAACGCTGAAGCGCCTACCGCGCGCGTCGCGCTCGCACAGGGGAGTGTGCAGGGTGGCACGCTCACGTGGGAGTGCTTCGCAGCGGGCAAGACGGCGTCGTCTCTCGGCGCACCCGGCGCGGGCCCGTCGCCCGTGGATGGCGCAACGCTGGCCGGCAATCTCGCGCCGCCCGAGTGCCGCGCGTAGGGATTGCGCGTGGGTGCGGGGGCGGTCGAACCGGCCGCACTCGCACAGCGGGGGAAAAGTTTTGTATAGTGCCCGGTTGCTGAACGGCCCCGCCCAACCATGCCTTCCAATTTTGCGCGTTACCTTACGTTCGTCTTGCTGGCCCTCGCGTTGACGCTGCCCTATGCGGTCGTCAACCACACCTATCCGATTCCGACGTTCTACGCGGAATTCGTTGCACTGACACTGTATGTGCTGATGGGTGCTGCCACGTTGTTGCTCGTTCGCCCGGCGCGTTCGGGCGAGGGCTTCGCGTCGCCCACGGTCGCGCTCGTGCCGCTTTTCTTCGGCCTGCTGCTGATCGTGCAGACGTTCGCATTGCCGCTCGCCGAGCCCTCGATGAACTGGCTCGGCGCGGGCTACCTGCTCGCCGCCTTCCTGGCGACGCACGCTGGCTACACCATCACGCGCGCGCGCCTCATGCGGTCGGCGCTCGTGTGGGGAGCATTCGCGCTGCAGATCGGCGGCCTTTTCGCCGTGTTCAGCCAGGTGATCCAGCTCTTTCATCTGGAAACGAAGGTCACGCCGCTCGTGGTCGCGTACAACGTGACGGTGGATCGACGGCCGTTCGGCAACATGGCGCAGGCCAATCACCTCGCCACGTATATCGCCTTTGCGATGGCGGGCGCGATGTACCTCGCGCTCACGCGGCGTCTGAACGTCCTGCTCTGGGGCGTGCTGACCGCGATCTATTCAGGTGGCCTCGCGCTCACGGTGTCGCGCGGGCCATGGCTGCAGATGGGCGTGATTTTCGTCGCGGGCCTGTGGATCGCGTTCACGGGCTGCCGCAGCGAAGCAGGCGAGGGGCGTAGCGTGGAAGGTCGGGCGTCGGCGGCGGGCCTGGATCGGAAAGCCGGTGGCGTGCGCGCCTGGATCATTCCGGTCGTGCTCGTACTGATCTTTTTCGGCATGAATGCGTTCGTGCGCTGGGCCAACGTCCACTATGGCCTGGACCTTGCACAGTCGGCCGCCGAGCGCATGAAGGACGCCAGCCAGATCGCGCCGCGCCTCGCGCTGTGGCGCTACGGCTGGACGATGTTCAAGTCGCATCCGGTGCTGGGTGTCGGCTGGGGCGATTTCCCGGTGCATCAGTTCGAGCTGGTTCGCTCGCTTGGCGGCGTCGAGATCGCCAATAACGCGCACGATATCTTCCTCGACCTGCTCGCGAAGACTGGCGCCGTCGGCCTTGCCATCGTCGTGATCGGGCTCGTCGCGTGGTTCGTTCGCGGGCTGCGCGCACCGCACACCGCCGAGCGCGTGTTCGGCTTCATGCTGATCGGCGTGCTCGTCATGCACGCGCTCGTCGAGTATCCGCAGCAATACATGTTCTTCCTGCTGCCGGCGATGTTCGTTTTCGGCCTGCTGGAGACGAAACCGCTGCGTAGTGTGCCGTCGCGCGTCTCGCTCGGCGTGTATGCGGTGGTCGTGTTCGGCGGCGTCGCGGCGCTGTACCCGGTGCTGCGCGACTACAACCGCGCCGAGGTGCTCTACTACGGACAGCATCCGGCTCGCGACTACGGCGACGATCCTTCACGCCTGTTCGGCGCATGGGGCGACTACGGCATGGCGACGCTGTTGCCGATGAATTCCGCGAGCCTTTCGAGCAAGCTCTATGCGCACCAGCGCGCGATTGCGCTGCTGCCCGGCGAGACCGTGCTGCGCCGCTACGCCGTGTTGCAGGCGCTGAATGGCGATACGGCGGGCGCATTCGATACGGTGGAGCGCCTGCGCATTTTCGCCACGGAGTTGCACGACTGGCCGACCCAGCTCGCTTCGCTCCATGGCCTGCTCGACGAGCAGCCCACGCTGGCGGACTTCAAGGCGCAACTCGTCAAGAAATACGGGACACCGGCGAAGTCGGTCGAAGAAGACGACGAGGACGATTCGGACGACTAAGCCCCACGGCTCGTCCATCAAGCGGTACCGCGTGCTGCGCGGTACCGCTGACTATCAAAGCTCGGAGTATTTCGCGGCGCTGCCTTTCGCCTTCTCCACGGGGTAGCGCTGTGCGTTCAGCTTGAGCTTTTCGGCTGCCGCATCGACCAGATCGATCCCCGCGGTATGCGCGACCAGCAGAAGGTAGATGAACACATCCGCGCATTCGTGCTTGAGGTGCGTGAGTTGCGCGGGATCGGCGAGCAGGGCGTCGATCTGCGCGTCGGTCTTCCACTGCACCGTTTCCAGCAGCTCGCCCGCCTCGATGCTCGTGGAGACGATCAGGTTGCGCAAGGTGTGAAACTGTTGCCAGTCGCGCTCGTCGCGGAACGCCAGAACCTGTGCGCGCAGTTCGTCGAGAGTCATGGTTTCAGCGCTCCGCCACCCAATCGCCCGACTTCCCGCCGTGCTTCTCCAGCACGCGCACGTCAGTGATCGTCATGCCGCGGTCCACCGCCTTGCACATGTCGTAGACGGTCAGCAGGCCGACCTGCACGGCGGTCAGCGCTTCCATTTCCACGCCCGTGCGGCCGAGCGTTTCCACCTGCGCCGTGCAGTGGACGCCGGGCAGCGCTTCGTCGAGCGCGAAGTCGACTTTCACGCGCGTGATCGCGAGAGGGTGGCACAGCGGAATCAGATCCGAGGTGCGCTTCGCTCCCTGGATCGCGGCGATGCGCGCAACGCCGATCACGTCGCCTTTTTTCGCGTGGCCGTCGCGGATCAGCGCGAAGGTTTCCGGCAACATGCGGATCGTGCCGCTCGCAAGCGCAATGCGCTTCGTCTCTGCCTTGCCGCCAACGTCGACCATGTGGGCGTCGCCGGCAGCGTCAAAATGCGTGAGTTCGGGCATGGTGGATTCTTCCTTGAGGGGCACCTATCTTAACAGTGCGGCAGGCAGCGCTTTCTGCGTGTCTTGCCTGGCCGCAAGGGTTGTAAGCCG
Organism: Paraburkholderia acidiphila; assembly: GCF_009789655.1. GTDB lineage: Bacteria > Pseudomonadota > Gammaproteobacteria > Burkholderiales > Burkholderiaceae > Paraburkholderia > Paraburkholderia acidiphila. The sequence continues at coordinate 2,572,422 of NZ_CP046909.1, read as the reverse complement.
GGCTACAATCAACCGGTTAGCACACGCGAGCGCAGGCGGTCCGCACGGGGCGCGCCGCCGCGCCGGTGTTCCGCATTCCCCGATCCTGTCATCAATGCGTCTGAAACGGCTGCTTGCTGCATGGTTGTGTGCGTCGCTCGCGGTCTCCCCGCAAGCGTACGCGCAGGCGTCGAATGCCGCCGTGCTCAATCTCGGCGCGGCTTCGCCAGCAGGCACAAAGCCCGCCCCGGCGCCCTCCGGCCCCGCGCCGAATGCGCCCAGTGCGGCACCCGCACTCGTCAGCGGCCCGTTCGACGATTCAGCAGACCCCGTCATCCCCGCCTCGATCGCGCAGGGCGTGTTCGGCACCTACGGCGGCGCGCAGAGCCGCCTTTCGGCAGCGGGCCAATCCGGCGCATCTTCCGCGAGCGGCAACACCAGCGTGCGCGCCCCCGCCTGGGTGCCGCAACTGCCCGATCTCGGCGACGGCTCGGGCGGCGCGCTCTCGCCGCAGGCCGAACGGCGCATCGGCGAGCGCGTCATGCGCGAGATTCGCCGCGACCCCGACTATATCGGCGACTGGCTCGTGCGCGACTACCTCAATTCGGTCGCCACGCGCCTCGCGGCGGCCGCGAGTGCGCAGTTCATCGGCGGCTATCGGCCCGACTTCGATCTGTTCGCGATCCGCGACAGCCAGATCAATGCGTTCTCGCTGCCAGGCGGCTTCATCGGCGTGAACTCGGGGCTGATCGTCGTCACGCAAACGGAATCCGAACTCGCCTCTGTGCTCGGTCACGAGATGGGGCACGTTTTGCAGCGGCACATCGCGCGCATGCTTTCGCAGAGCGAGCGTACCGGTCTCGCGGCGCTGGCGGGCGTGCTGTTCGGCATTCTCGCTGGCGTGCTCGCGCATAGCGGCGACCTCGGCGCCGGGATTGCGCTCGGCAGCCAGGCGTATGCCGTGGACAGCCAATTGCGTTTCTCGCGCGCCGCGGAGCACGAGGCAGACCGCGTGGGCTTTCAGCTGCTCGCGGGCGCGGGCTACGACCCGTGGGGCATGGTGGCGTTTTTCGAGCGGCTCGAGCGCAGTTCGATGGAGGACACCGGCGTGCCGGCCTACGCGCGCACGCACCCGCTCACCGGCGAGCGCATCGCCGACATGCAGGACCGCGCGCGCCGCGCCGCTTACCGGCAGCCTCGCCAGGCGCCCGAGTACGGCTTCGTCCGCGCGCGCGTGCGTGTGCTGCAGGACCGTACGCGCAACGAGTACATCGACGAGGTTTCGCGCCTGCGCTCGGAAATCGAGGACCGCACGGCGCTCAACGTCGCCGCGAACTGGTACGGCATTGCCTACGCGCAAATGTTGCTCGAGCGCTACGACGATGCCTCGGCGTCGCTCGCGAATTCGCGCGCGGCGTTCGCGCAGTTCGAGGCCGCAGACGGCAGCAAAACACGCAGCTCGCCGAGTCTCGACGTGCTCGCCGTGGATATCGCGCGCCGCTCGGGCCGGCTCGACGACGCCGTGCGGCTAGGCGAGGCCGCGCACAAGGCATGGCCGGACGCCCACGCGGCCACCGATGCGCTGCTGCAGGCGTTGATCGCGGCGCGCCGCTTCAAGGAGGCGCAGACGCTCGCGCGCAGCCAGACCGAGGCCGAGCCGCAGCAAGACGCATGGTGGCTTTATCTGGCGCAGGCGAGCGCAGGACTCGGCGACGCGCTCACGCAGCATCGGGCGATGGCGGAGAAGCTCGCGCTCGACGGCGCGTGGCCCTCGGCCATCCGTCAGCTCAAGGAGGCGCGCGACATGAAATCGGTGGGCTACTACGATCTGTCGACCATCGAAGCGCGCCTGCACGACTTCGAGGCGCGTTACAAGCAGGAGCGCCAGGACGAGAAGGATGAGGGCCGCGGCTGAGCCGGCGCTCAGTTCCCGGGTGTAGGCGGCGTGCCGCTATGTTCCGCTAACTGCGCTTCGCGCTCGGCGCGTGCTGGGCTCGTCACGAAGGCAAAGTGCGCGCTCACGTCGGCGTGCTGGATCGGCTGCAGCGGCAGCGCGGCGCCCGCGCGCCAGTGGAAGGTGCCGCTGTGGGCGTCGTCCGCGAGCGCGGCGTGGTCGGTGAAGAGGTCGAGGTCGTGATCGTGCAGTAGCGCCGCGCGTGGCGGCGTGCTCGCATCGGCAAAGATCACGCTGCCCGCTTCGTCGAGGTAGGCGGCCACAGGCTCGAACGCTTGACCGCCCTGATCGGTCAGCGTCAGTGCGCCATCGCCGCCGTCGTGAGCCGCGGCGAGACGCACGATCCACGGCGTGTATTCGAGTTCGACATACACGCGCTGCGGCCCGTTCTGGAAGTACCACTGGCCCTGTTCATCGCGCTCGTAATTGCGGTTGATGAAGCCGAGCAGCGCTTCGTGGCGGATCGCCGTGCCGGGGGCGTTCTGCGCCTGGGCGGCCTCGTCGCGCATGCGCCAGTTGCCGCGTGCGTCGAGCATCAGCCAGCCCGTGCAATGCGGGACGTTGGGCCAGCGCGCAAGCGCCTGTTTGACGATGTCATCCATGAGAGACGAAAGGCGAGAGATAAGTGAACACGCGCTGCGCGAGCCAGTCGCTGCGACCGGGGAACGGTCCCGTCATGAAGCCGACGTGGCCGCCGTGCGCGGGCTGATCGAGTTCGACGGCGGCGCTCACTTCATGGCGCGCGGGCAGCACCCGGCCCGGCAGGAACGGATCGTTGCGCGCGTTCAGCACGAGCGTGGGGACGACGATCTCGCCGAGCTTCGGGCGGATCGTCGCCTGGGTGTAGTAGTCGTGGGTGTCGCGAAAACCGTGCAGCGGCGCCGTCACGACATTGTCGAATTCGTACATCGTGCGGCTCGCGAGCACGGCTTGTGCGTCGAAGAGACCGGGATACTGCTCGAGTTTCTGCAGCGCCTTGACCTTCAGCGTTTTCAGGAAGCTGCGCGTGTAGATCATGCCGAAGCCCTGCGTCAGCATTTCGCTGCCCGCATGCACGTCGAGCGGCGTGGAGATCGCGGCGGCGGCCGAGACGATCGCGGCGTCTTCGCGGCGCTGCGCGAGCCAATGCAGCAGCACGTTGCCGCCGAGCGACACGCCCGCGACGACGAGCGGCCCGGCGTGGCGGGCGGCGAAGCGGCGCAGGACCCAGTCGACTTCGGCGGAATCGGCGAGATGGTAGAAGCGCGGCAGGAGATTCAACGGGCCGCTGCAACTGCGAAAGTGGGGGATCGCCGCGTGCCAGCCGCGCGCGTGCGCCGCCGCGGCGAGCGCGCGCGCGTAGTGCGAACTGGAGCCGCCTTCGAGGCCGTGGAACAGCACGAAGAGTGGGGCATTATGCGCGTTGCGTGAATTCGCGCCGGCGCTTTTGCCGTCCAGCCAGTCCACTTCGATGAAGTCGCCGTCGGGCGTGTCCCATCGCTCGCGCCGGTAGGCGGGCGCGGGCAGGCGCGAGAAGAGCGCCGGCACGATGGTCTGGATGTGCGCACCGGGCAGCCAGAACGGCGCGCGGTAGTCGGTATCGTAGTGGGCGCCGAGCAGGACAGCCTGGGCCTCGAGCGCGGCGGCGACGCGGGCCGCCTTGCCAGGCTTGCTGGTGTCATCGGTGGTACTCATGACTGCCCCCTGCTTTACGCCTTTATTTCAGTGCAGCGCGCCCTGGCCGTGGCGCAATTTGGCCGAGAACTGGGTCGCTGCGTCGTCCGGCATGCGGCTCGCGTGAATGTGCGCGATACGCCACTCGCCGCGTTCGTGAACCATCACATAGGTCGTGAAGACCATGGTGGGAATCGCGCTGGGATCGACAGGACGATGCGCTTCCACGATCGCGTAGACCACGGTGCCGAGGCTGTCGTACACGCGGATATCGAGCGGCTCGATCGACACCGGCGCCGCTTCGAGCTGCGCGGCGAGGCCCGCGCGGATGCTCGACAGGCCGTGCAGATGCGCGCCTTCCGCGGTGATGCAGCTCACGAATTCTTCATCGATCCACAGACCCATCAAGCTGTCGATGTTGACTTCCGCGACGGCCTGGTAGTACGCGTTGAGGGTGTCCGCGGCGGCTTCGAAGATGTGGGCAAAACGTGGCATGGCTCGTTGGTCTTATGCGCCCGGTGTTGCACTCGGCGTGTACCTGGCGCGGGTTGGCGGATGATCGGTTGCGTCGCTTCGCGTCTTTCGCTGCTTGGCGCGCGCTTGCCGCGAAGATGCCGCGAGCATGCCGCTTTCGCGAGACAGCCCTGTGACGTGCTCCGATGCGGCGCTTCGGTCTCTCCCGCGCCTCGATGCCTCTATTGGGCGCGCGCAACGCGCGTGGCGTCCGTTGCGTGGCGCACATCCATTTGCGTGCGCGACGTTTTCAGCGTGGCGGGCGGCACACAGAGCCGCCCAGCGCCGGCTGTCGAGGTCTGTGGCCCCTGTCTCTATCTCTGCCCGAGCAGCATGCCGCGCAGATCGCCAAAAACTTGCTCCGGGCTCAGTTCGCGCAGGCAGTTCAGATGACCGAGCGGACACTCGCGCGCGAAGCAGGGACTGCATTCGAGATGCAGCCATTGTACCTTTGCAAGCTCGGACAAGGGCGGGGTGTGGCGCGGATCCGTCGACCCGTACAGCGCGACGAGCGGTCGGCGCAGCGCGGCGGCCACGTGCATCAGGCCCGAATCGTTGGTCACCACGGCGTTTGCCCGCGAGATCAGCGCGCATGCTTCGCCGAGCGCGGTCTGCCCGCACAGGTTGCGCACGTTCGGCGCGCGATCGGCAATCGCCTGGGCGAGCGAGGCGTCCTTCGGCGAGCCGAGCGCGACGATCTGCGTGTACGGGAACGACTGGCCCACCATCTTCGCAAGCGCCGCGAAATGCTCGGGCGGCCAGCGCTTGGCGGGGCCGTACTCGGCGCCGGGGCAGAAGACGAGCAGCGGCACGCGCGTATCGAGATTGAAGCGCGCCGACACGCGCGACGCCTCGTTCGGGTCCGACTCGAGGCGCGGCATCGGCAGGTCGTCGGGCACCGTTGCGCCGGGCGCGTAGGCGAGCGCGGCGTAGTGCCTGACCATGGGCGGGCGCTCGTCCTTCGGCGGATTCGCATGGCGCACGTTCAAGAGGCCATAGCGGTTCTCCCCCGTATAGCCAATGCGCAGCCCGATATTGGCGAGCCACGGGATCAGCGCGGATTTGAGCGAATTGGGCAGCACGTAGGCGGCGTCGTAGCGCTCGGCGCGCAAATCGCCCGCCAGTTGCCAGCGGCGCAGCAGCTGCAGCTTGCCGTGGCCGAGGTCGGTGGCGTAGACGTCGCGAATCTCGGGCATGCGCTCGAGTACGGGCGCAACCCAGGTTGGCGCGAGCGCATCGATCTGAATGCGCGGGTGCAGTTTCACGAGCCGCGAAAAAAGCGGCTGCGCCATCAGTGCGTCACCGATCCAGTTCGGTGCGATTACCAGCGCGCGGCGCATCAGGAGTCAGGGTCCGGAGAGGGTAAAGGTTGCACGCGGCTTGCCCCTTTTGAGGAAATCGGGGCGCTCGCGTGAAACACGGTTAATTCGACGAAGCGGTTAGCGCGACGTTCCGCCGGCGTGCCGGCGGGCGTTAGCGCAGGATGCAGCCTGGTGCTTCGTGGCGATGTGCCCGCAGCGCGCCGCCGTTTTCATGGCGGCGCGCTGCGGGCAGTGAAGCACGGGGAATGCCGCGCGAGTGATGTGTCTTCACCAGGCGGCCATGCCCGCACGAACGAAACTGGCGCGAACGCGGCTTCGCGCCGTTCGGGCGCGAGCCTCGCGACGCGTCAGTGGCCGTGGACGACCTCGCCCTCGCGCAGCTTGTAACGCGTGCTGCAGTACGGGCACTTCGCTTCGCCGTGCGTCACGTCGAGGAACACGCGCGGGTGGTTGCTCCAGCGCGGCATCGACGGATTCGGGCAGTAAGCGGGCAGATCCTTGGCCGAAAGTTCGACCAGCGGCATTTCCTTGATTTCGCTCATGAGGACGATTCTCTGTGTAGCTGTGGGGGCCAGGCGTTGGCGCGCCCGAACCTTTCTTTCTTAGACCTTCGCGAGCCAGTGCGCGTACTTGTCGTTCTTGCCCGACACGACGTCGAAGAAGGCCGATTGCAGCTTCTCCGTAATCGGGCCGCGCGAGCCGCTGCCGATGGTGCGGTTGTCGAGCTCGCGGATCGGCGTGACTTCGGCGGCGGTGCCGGTGAAGAACGCTTCGTCGCAGGTGTAGACCTCGTCGCGCGTGATGCGCTTTTCGATCACCTGAATGCCCATGTCGCGCGCGAGCGTGATGACCGTGTCGCGCGTGATGCCGTCGAGGCACGACGAGAGGTCCGGCGTATACAGCTTGCCGTTGTTGACGAGGAAGAAGTTCTCGCCCGAGCCTTCCGACACATAGCCGTCGACGTCGAGCAGCAGCGCTTCGTCGTAGCCGTCGGCGGTGGCTTCCTGGTTCGCGAGGATCGAGTTCACGTACCAGCCCGAAGCCTTGGCGCGCACCATCGACACGTTCACGTGATGACGCGTGAACGACGACGTTTTCACGCGAATGCCCTTGGCGAGGCCGTCTTCGCCGAGATACGCGCCCCACGGCCACGCGGCGATGGCCACGTGAATCGTGTTGCCCTTGGCCGAAACGCCGAGCTTTTCCGAGCCGACCCAGATGATCGGGCGGATGTAGCACGACTCGAGCTTGTTCGCGCGCACGACTTCGAGCTGTGCGTCGGCGAGCGTTTTCGCGTCGAACGGCACGTCCATCTGGAAAATCTTGGCCGAGTTGAGCAGACGCTTGGTGTGCTCGGCGAGGCGGAAGATGGCGGTGCTGCCGCCGGCGGTCTTGTAGGCGCGTACGCCTTCGAAAACACCCATGCCGTAGTGCAGCGTGTGAGTCAGCACGTGAATGTTGGCGTCGCGCCAATCAATCAGCTTGCCGTCCATCCAGATCTTGCCGTCGCGGTCGGCCATTGACATACGATTCTCCAGACAAGTGCAGTAAATATCGGGCTGATACAGCGTGCTTCGCCGCGCGCCGCGTGGCTGCGGTTGGCAAAGACGATTATTTTAGCGTCATTTGACGCCTGCCAGCGCGCCCGCGGGCGCGCGGGGCGGGGTTTTCGGGCGATTTTAGGGTCGCTTCGCGGTGCTTGCGGCTAATTTTTTTCAGCCCGCACGCATGCTGCGATGCAGCAAAACCCGCGAAAGGCCACCTGGCGAGCAGCGTCTGCCCAAATACGGGAGATTCGCCTGGACACGTCTCAGATCATCCTGGCTATCAGCTAAAATACCGATCTCGCAATTCGATGCCGGCTCGTGCCAGCGACGAGCAGCGACCCGGAGCAGCGACCCGAGACAGCGTTCGAACCGGATCCCGCGCCGTGCCGTTGAGCACGTCTTGCCGCGCCAGAATCAGGCCCGCGGCGCCGCATCGCCTTGCCACCGCCTTCCCACCATCAAGATGACATGCCCATGAACAAGGTTCTGCGTCTTTCCGATCTGATCTCCGAAGGCAAATTGAAGGGCAAGCGCGTATTCATCCGCGCCGACCTGAACGTGCCGCAGGACGACAACGGCAACATCACCGAAGACACCCGCGTGCGCGCTTCCGTGCCGGCCATCAAGGCCGCGCTCGACGCCGGCGCGGCCGTCATGGTCACCTCACACCTGGGCCGCCCGACCGAAGGCGAGTTCAAGCCCGAAGACTCCCTCGCGCCGGTCGCGAAGCGCCTCGCAGAACTGCTTGGCCGCGACGTGCCACTGGTCGCCAACTGGGTGGAAAACGGCGTGAACGTCGAGCCTGGCAACGTGGTTCTGCTCGAAAACTGCCGCGTCAACAAGGGCGAGAAGAAGAACTCGGACGAGCTTTCGCAAAAGATGGCGAAGCTCTGCGATATCTACGTGAACGACGCGTTCGGCACGGCCCACCGCGCCGAAGCCACGACCTACGGCATCGCGAAGTACGCGCCTATCGCCTGCGCGGGTCCGCTGCTCGCAGCGGAACTCGACGCCCTCGGCAAGGCGCTCGGCGCGCCCAAGCGTCCGCTCGTCGCGATCGTGGCGGGCTCGAAGGTCTCGACCAAGCTCACCATCCTCAAGTCGCTGGCCGAGAAGGTCGATCAGCTGATCGTGGGCGGCGGCATCGCCAACACGTTCATGCTGGCGGCGGGCCTCAAGATCGGCAAGTCGCTTGCCGAAGCGGATCTCGTGGACGATGCGAAGGCGATCATCGAAGCGGCGCGCGCGCGCGGCGCCTCGGTGCCGATCCCGACCGACGTCGTGACCGCCAAGGAATTTTCGCCGACGGCCAAGGCCGAGACGAAGAACGTGGCTGACGTCGCCGACGACGACATGATCCTCGACATCGGCCCGGTCACCGCCAACGCGCTCGCCGCGCAGCTCGCGCAGGCCGGCACGATCGTGTGGAACGGCCCGGTCGGCGTGTTCGAGTTCGACCAGTTCGGCAACGGCACGAAGACGCTCGCGGACGCCATCGCCAACTCGGGCGCGTTCTCGATCGCAGGCGGCGGCGACACGCTCGCAGCCATCGCGAAGTACAACATCGCCGACAAGGTCAGCTATATCTCCACCGGCGGCGGCGCCTTCCTCGAGTTCCTCGAAGGCAAGAAGCTGCCGGCGGTGGAAGTGCTCGAAACGCGGGCGGCCGGCTAAGTGGCGCCGCGCGCCCCGGCCAGGAAGGCCACGAACCCACTTCCTCGTGCTGCCGCACAGAAGTCGCGCAGCGCAGCCGGGGCCGCAGCAAAACAGACGGGGCGCGCAGCGCCCCCTGCAGAGACAGACGAGGCGCGGGCGCACGCGACGCCCGCCGCCGCTGTCGCTGCTGAAACGGACCTTGCGGCGACGCAGTCGACTGCTGAATCGACAGCCGCACAGAATCCGGCAGGGCGCACAGCCACGCCCGAACCGAATACGACGACTACGCATGTAAAAAGCGCCGCGGCTCAAGTGAGCCCCGCGGCGCCCTCCAAGAAAGCGACGCCGGGTTCACCCGGTGCGCGTTCCGGCGCGTCCGCACCCGCGGCGCAGCCGGCCAGCACTTCTCGCAGCAACGGTTTTCCCAGCGATCCTATCCAGACGAGGAGACTCATGCATCGCGCCACCAAGATTGTCGCCACCATCGGTCCGGCTTCCAGCACGCCGGACATCCTGCTGAAAATGATCCGCGCGGGACTGGACGTGGTGCGCCTCAACTTCTCGCACGGCACCGCCGACGATCATCGTCAGCGTGCTGAAATGGTGCGGGACTGCGCCCGCCAGGCTGGCCGCGAAGTTGCGATCATGGCGGACCTGCAAGGCCCGAAGATTCGCGTCGGCAAATTCGAGAATGGCAAGACGGTGCTCGAGCCGGGCCACCCGTTCATCCTCGACGCCGAATGCGAGCTCGGCAATGACGAGCGCGTCGGTCTCGACTACAAGGACCTGCCGCGCGACCTGAAGCAGGGCGACGTGCTGCTGCTCAACGACGGCCTGCTCGTGCTCGACGTCACGCGCGTGATCGGCAGCGAGATCCACACGATCGTGCGTGTGGGCGGCGACCTGTCGAACAACAAGGGCATCAACCGCCAGGGCGGCGGCCTCACGGCGCCCGCGCTGACCGCGAAGGACATGGAAGACATCCGCACGGCCATGTCGCTCGGCGCGGACTTCGTCGCCGTGTCGTTCCCGAAGAACGCCACCGACATGGAAATGGCGCGTCAGCTCGCGAACATCGCGGGCGCGCCCTACGGCATCAAGCCGAAGATGATCGCGAAGATCGAGCGCGCCGAAGCGATTCCGGCGCTGCAGGAAATTCTCGATTCGTCGGACGGCATCATGGTTGCTCGCGGCGACCTGGCCGTGGAAGTCGGCAATGCCGCCGTGCCGGCGCTGCAAAAGCGCATGATCCGCATGGCGCGCGACTCGAACAAGCTCGTCATCACGGCCACGCAGATGATGGAGTCGATGATCCACGCGCCGGTGCCCACGCGCGCCGAAGTCTCGGACGTCGCCAACGCCGTGCTCGACGGCACGGACGCGGTGATGCTCTCGGCCGAATCGGCGGCGGGCAAGTACCCGGTGCAGACCATCGAGGCCATGGCCGCGATCTGTCTGGAAGCCGAGAAGTCGGAGCAGTCCGAGCTGGACAAGGACTTCCTCGACCGTACCTTCACGCGCATCGACCAGTCGATCGCCATGGGCGCGCTGTTCACGGCCTACCACCTGGGCGCGAAGGCGATCGTCGCGCTTACGGAATCGGGGTCGACCGCGCTGTGGATGTCGCGCCACTGGACCCATGTGCCGATCTTCGCGCTCACGCCGCGTGCGGGCAGCGAGCGCGCCATGTCGCTCTACCGCAATGTCACGCCGCTGCATCTGGACACCAGCAGCGACCGCGACACGGCGCTGCAGCAAGCCATCGAAGTGGTGGTGAGCAAGGGCTACGCCTCGCGCGGCGATATGGTCGTGCTGACGGTGGGCGAGCCGATGGGGCAGCCGGGCGGCACGAACACGCTCAAGATCGTGCGCGTCGGAGATGTGCTGTAACTGCGGAGCTGTAATCCTCTGGCGATTTTTTTCGCTTTATTTTCGAGATTCCCGAAAATAAATCCCGCTGGCGCCGACTGGTATCACATTGGTATCAGATCGGCGCCAGATCGGTGTCATTTAGACGTCTTTTCCCCGCAATTGCAGCCCGTACGCCGTAGAAAAGGCGCGCGGGCTGTCAACTCTTTTTGCACCTTCTCGCGGTTTTGACGCTCCGATACGCCATTTTCATGCCAGTTACGTGCCTGGCGCCGGGAACGCACCCGCTTCGCGATAAAATCAAGCCATCGAGCCCGCGGCAGGTCACGCGGGCGGCGGCCGCCAGGCCGCCCTCGACCGGCTGCAGAAGACAGCCGGCGGCAGAAGGATTCGTTTCAAATCAAAGGAGTAGCAACAATGCCTCTCGTATCAATGCGTCAACTGCTCGACCACGCGGCTGAACACGGTTATGGCCTGCCGGCGTTCAACGTGAACAACCTGGAACAGGTCCAGGCGATCATGGAAGCGGCGAACCAGGTTGGCTCGCCGGTGATCATGCAGGCATCGGCCGGCGCGCGTAAGTACGCGGGTGAGCCCTTCCTGCGCCACCTGATCGAAGCCGCAGTCGAGTCGTATCCGCATATTCCGGTCGTGATGCACCAGGACCACGGCCAGTCGCCGGCAGTTTGCATGGCCGCGATCCGTAGCGGTTTCACGAGCGTGATGATGGACGGTTCGCTAGAAGCCGACGGCAAGACGGTCGCATCGTACGAGTACAACGTCGATGTGTCGCGCAAGGTCGTCGAAATGGCGCACTCGATCGGCGTGACGGTCGAAGCCGAACTGGGCGTGCTCGGTTCGCTGGAAACGATGAAGGGCGACAAGGAAGACGGTCACGGCGCCGAAGGCACCATGACGCGCGAACAGCTCCTGACTGATCCGGAGCAGGCCGCCGACTTCGTGAAGCTCACCCAGTGCGACGCGCTGGCCATCGCGATTGGCACTTCGCACGGCGCGTACAAGTTCTCCAAGAAGCCCACGGGCGACATTCTGTCGATCCAGCGCATCAAGGAAATCCACGCGCGCATTCCGAACACGCACCTCGTGATGCACGGTTCGTCGTCGGTGCCGCAGGAACTGCTGGCCGAGATCCGCGAATTCGGCGGCGACATGAAGGAAACGTACGGCGTGCCGGTCGAGGAGATTCAGGAAGGCATCCGTCACGGCGTGCGCAAGATCAACATCGACACCGATCTGCGTCTCGCGATCACGGGCGCGATCCGTCGCTATATGTACCAGAACCCGTCGAAGTTCGACCCGCGCGACTACCTGAAGCCGGCTCGCGAAGCCGCGAAGAAGGTGTGCGTGGACCGCTTCCTCGCGTTCGGTTGCGAAGGCCAGGCTGGCAAGATCAAGCCGGTCTCGCTCGACAAGATCGCCGAAAAGTACAAGTCGGGCGAACTCGCGCAGATCGTTCGCTAAGCGAGCCTCTGTGACAGGCGCGCCGTTTCGGTCGCGCCTGAAGTCGTAAAATACATCGCCGTTTCCGCCTGTTTCGGGGGAACGGCGTTGAGCTTTTCTGGGTTTTTTGGTTTACCCTCGCAGTACCTTCAGGATTCCGGTTCTCCGCCGCAGGTTTGCACCGCGTTTTTAGGCGGAACCGCCCGTTTTCGATTGTCCTTTTAGCGAATCACGACGATGTCTACCCTCTACGAATCCACGCTCCGCTCGCTGCCGCTTCTCGGCCGCGGCAAGGTCCGCGACAACTATGCCGTGGGCAACGACAAGCTGCTGATCGTCACCACCGACCGTCTGTCGGCGTTCGACGTCATCATGGGCGAGCCGATTCCGCGCAAGGGCGAGGTGCTCAACCAGATGGCCGACTTCTGGTTCGAAAAGCTCAAGCACGTCGTGCCGAATCACCTTACCGGCGTCGCGCCCGAGACCGTGGTGGCCGCCGACGAAGTCGAGCAGGTCAGGGGCCGCGCCGTCGTAGTGAAGCGCCTCGAACCGATCCTCGTCGAAGCCGTGGTGCGCGGTTATCTGGCTGGCAGCGGCTGGAAGGACTATCAGGCAACGGGCGCCGTGTGCGGCGTGGAACTGCCGCCGGGCCTGCAGAACGCGCAGAAGCTGCCCGAACCGATCTTCACGCCGGCAGCGAAGGCCGAAATGGGCCACCACGACGAGAACATCACGTACGAAGAGATGGAGCGCCGCATCGGCACCGAACTGTCGCGCACCATCAAGGAAATCTCGATCAAGCTGTACAAGGAAGCCGCCGACTACGCGGCCACGCGCGGCATCATCATCGCCGACACGAAGTTCGAATTCGGTCTCGACAACCACGGCCAGCTGTATCTGATGGACGAGGCGCTCACCGCCGACTCGTCGCGCTTCTGGCCGGCCGACCAGTACCAGGTGGGCTCGAACCCGCCGTCGTTCGACAAGCAGTTCGTGCGCGACTGGCTCGAAACCCAGGACTGGAAGAAGGAGCCGCCGGCGCCGAAGCTGCCCGACGAAGTGATTGAAAAAACGTCGGCGAAGTATCAGGAGGCGCTCGAGCGTCTCACGGGTCAAAAGCTCGCCTAAGCGAGTGCGCGGAAAGTCAATAGAGGGAAGAAGGAAGCACAATGAGCGAAGTTCAGACGGCTCACCAGCATGCGGCGCCGCTCGTCGGCGTGTTGATGGGCTCCAGCTCCGACTGGGACACGATGAAGCACGCGGTCGCGATCCTGCAGGAGTTCGGCGTCGCGTACGAGGCCAAGGTGGTCTCGGCGCACCGCATGCCCGACGAGATGTTCGAGTACGCGGAAAAAGCGCGCGAGCGCGGCCTGCGCGCGATTATCGCGGGCGCAGGCGGCGCGGCGCACCTGCCGGGCATGCTGGCGGCCAAGACCACGGTGCCCGTGCTCGGCGTGCCGGCGGTCAGCAAGTATCTGAAGGGCGTGGACTCGCTCCATTCGATCGTGCAGATGCCCAAGGGCGTGCCGGTCGCGACCTTCGCCATCGGCGAGGCGGGCGCGGCCAATGCGGCGCTGTTCGCCGTCTCGATTCTGAGCGTCACGAATACCGAATACGCGAACAAGCTCGCGGCGTTCCGCGTGCGCCAGAACGAAGCGGCGCACGCCATGTTGCTGCCCCCGCTTTGATCGTTCCGCTTTGATCGTCCCCACGCGCCGCGGCCACCCCGCGGCCGACCACGAAGATGACTTCTGACAACTCTCCGGTTTCACCGATCCTGCCCGGCGCCTGGCTGGGCATGGTGGGTGGCGGCCAGCTCGGCCGCATGTTCTGCTTTGCCGCGCAGGCGATGGGCTACCGCGTCGCCGTGCTCGATCCCGACGCGACGAGCCCTGCGGGCACCGTGGCCGACCGCCACATCTGCGCCGCCTACGACGACGAAGCGGCGCTCACCGAACTCGCGCGCCTGTGCGCGGCCATCTCGACCGAGTTCGAGAACGTGCCCGCGGCCAGCCTCGACACGCTCGCGAAGTCGACCTTCGTGAGCCCGGCCGGGCGCTGCGTGGCGGTGGCGCAGGACCGCATCGCCGAGAAGCGCTTTATCGCGGCGGCCGGCGTGCCGGTCGCGCCGCACGTGGTGATCGAGTCGTCGCAGGCGCTTGCCGGCATCGACAACGAGGCGCTTGCCGCCGTGCTGCCGGGCATTCTCAAGACCGCGCGCATGGGCTACGACGGCAAAGGCCAGATTCGCGTGGGCAACGCCGAGGAAGTGCGCGAGGCGCATGCGTCGCTCGGCGGCGTGCCGTGCGTGCTGGAAAAGCGTCTGCCGCTGAAGTTCGAGGTGAGCGCGCTGATCGCACGCGGCACGAACGGCGCGGCCGTGGTGTATCCGCTCGCGCAGAACACGCACCGCAACGGCGTGCTGTCGCACACGATCGTCCCGGCACCGGATGCAAGCCCGGCGCTCGTGCAACAGGCCCAGCAGGCCGCGATCCAGATCGCGGCGAAGCTCGGCTACGTGGGCGTGCTGTGCGTGGAGTTCTTCATCCTCGAAGACGGCTCGCTCGTCGCCAACGAAATGGCGCCGCGCCCGCACAACTCCGGCCACTACACGACCGATGCGTGCGCCACGAGCCAGTTCGAGCAGCAGGTGCGCGCCATGACGGCGATGCCGCTCGGCGACACGCGTCAGCACTCGCCGGCCGTGATGCTCAACATTCTCGGCGACGTGTGGTTCCCCTGCGCCGTGGGCGAGGCGAGGCCGCAGAAGGGCGCCGCGCCCGTCACGCCGCCGTGGGATCAGGTGGCCGCGATGCCGGCTGCGCGCCTGCATCTGTACGGCAAGGAAGAAGCGCGTGCGGGCCGCAAGATGGGCCACGTGAACTTCACGGCGCCAACGCTCGACGAAGCGCGTGCGGCCGCACGCGACTGCGCGCGCCTGCTGCACATCGTTACGAGCTGAGGTTGGATCGCATCATGTCTGACCAGCAGAACGCGCCGCATTTGACCGACGCCGATATCGAAGCTGCCGCCGCGCTGCTCGATGCTGGCGAACTGGTCGCGTTCCCGACCGAGACCGTCTACGGTCTGGGCGGTGATGCTTCGAACCCCGAAGCCGTCGCGCGTATCTACGCGGCCAAGGGCCGGCCGGCAAACCACCCGGTTATCGTGCATCTGCCGCCCGGCGGCGATCCGACGTACTGGGTGGCCGAGTGGCCCGAGGCGGCGCAAAAGCTCGTCGACGCGTTCTGGCCCGGCCCGCTCACGCTGATCGTCAAACGCCACGAGCGCATTCCCGACGCCGTGAGCGGTGGCCAGGATTCGGTGGGGTTGCGTTGCCCGTCGCATCCGGTTGCGCAGCAACTGCTGGCGGCGTTTTCTGCGCGCCGCGGGGGCCATGGCGGCGTGGCGGCGCCTTCGGCGAACCGCTTCGGCCACGTGAGTCCGACCACGGCGCAGCATGTGCGCGACGAATTTGGCGCGGCGGTGCACGTGCTCGATGGCGGCGCGAGCGACGTGGGGATCGAATCGACGATTCTCGATCTCTCGCGCGGCTTTCCCGCCTTGCTGCGGCCCGGCCACGTGACGCCGCACGATATCGCCCGCGTGCTGGGCGAGGCGCCGCGCTTGCCCGACGGCTCGGACGCCACGGCGCCGCGCGCATCGGGCACGCTTAAGGCGCATTACGCGCCGCGCACGCCGCTCGCGCTGCTGCCGTTCGAGGCGCTGGCGCCGCTGCTCGCGGCGGCGCGCGACGCGGGCGAAACGGTGGCGCTGGTGGCGCGCGCCTCGCGCGCGGGCGTTTGGGCGCAGGCTCAGGGCGTGCATTTCGTTGCCGCGCCGGAAGAGCCGCAGGACTATGCGCGCGAGCTGTATGGCTTGCTGCGCGCGCTCGATCGCGCGAATGTCTCGCGCATTCTGATCGAGAAGCTGCCCGAGACGATCGAGTGGATCGCGGTCAATGACCGCTTGGGGCGGGCAGCGGCGGCGTTCGAGGCGCAACAGTAGAGGCTTCGCGCGACGACCGCTACGTTTGCCGACACAAAAAACCCGGCTCGCGAGCCGGGTTTTTGCGCCTTAAAAAGCTCCGAAGTGCGCTTACTTGCCCACGCCCGACTTCGCGACCAGCCCTTCGACGTACTGCGCGAACAGCGCGTGCGTATGCGTGGTCGGGTGGACCGAGTCGGCGAAGATGTAGGTCTGATCGGCGTTCGCAACTGTGTAGGACTGCGGCGAGCAGAACAGCGACGAGGCGAACTGCGCACCGTATTGTGCAGCGGTCATGCCGCCTGCGAGCACCGACGGGTTCTGCTGCGCGTAGGCCGTGGCCGACGCCTGCATCTGCGTGAGGTTGCAGGCGGTGCCCGTGTTCGAGACGGTGAAGCCATTCGCCTGATAGGCAGGCAGCAGCTGGTCGAACCACGCGAACGCATCGGCGACGATCACGTCGTTCGCAATGCCCGCTTGTGTAAGTGCCCCCGAGACGATGGCGTTGTAGGCGGCGCTGATGCCGGTCAGGAGCGCAGCGGCGCCTGGTGTGCCGGCGTTGGCCTCGACTCCGAGGGGCGTCTGGCCAATATCCGGCACGGTCATCAGCACTACATGCTTGCCACCCGCGGCGAGGATGGTCCCGACCTGCGTCGCGAGCGCGGTAGCGGACGCCGCGATCTGGGCGCCGCTGCTGTTGGTCAGCAGGTAGTTGGCGATGAACTCGACCTGTTGTACCTGCGTCAGCGGGGTACCCGCTTGTGCCGCCGCTGTCGCCGCCGCGGTCAGCTGCGCGCCGAGCGCCGTCAGATTTGCAGTAGTCGCGAACGCGAAGATGTCGTTTGCGCCGCCATCGATCAGCACGAGCTGATTCGCGTTGAAGCTCTTGTTGGCGCTCAGGTATTGGCTCACCTGGGTTGCGACCGGCACCGTGGTCGCGGCCGCGTTGCCGGGCGCCCAGCCTTCGCCTTCCGGATAGGAGGCGCTCACGTTCGCGCCGCCCTGCGCGTAGCCCATGCCGCCCGTGGCGGTGAGCGCAGCGCCGAAGCCTCCTTGATAGGCCGGCGTGAGCGTGCCACCGTAGTATTCGGCGATTTTTTGCGTCCAGATTTCGCCCGGATTCGTGGTGAAGCGGCCGCCGCCGAACTCCGGCAGGATGTTTTTCGCGTACGTGCCGACATCCGAAAGGCTGTCGCCAAACGACACGACTTGCAGATTCACGCCGCCGGGCGGCGTGCTTGCATTGTTGCTGCCCCCCCCGCTGCTGCCACCGCAGGCGGCGAGCAGCGCAAAGGCGGCGCTCGCGACAGCGATCTGGGTGGCGCGCAACAGCGTACGGTGTCTCGGTCCTTGATGCTTCATATTCACTTCATCTCCTCTGTGTGTGGCCTTTGATGCCATGCCTGCCTACTCATGCAACGGGTGCTCGTGGCACGAACATCCGTTGTCGATGTTGTTTTCGATCGCCGGCCTTGCATGCCACCCCCTGCGTGCTGCTATCAGGTCAGGGCCAAGGCCGACAGACTACGCAATCTCTTAGCGACTGCGCGACCCGAACTCACCCTCGGTGTTGTTTTCCGGCACGCCGCTGCGTGTTCCCGCCGTTGCCGATGCAAGGCCCAGCGCGTCGTGGCGCTCGCACCAATCCGGCGGCGCGAACAGCGCGGCTGCGCGCGAACGCCAGTCGGGCATGCGCGCGAAGTCCCGCGCCATCGCGAGCCATTCGTGAAACGTCGCCTTGAGCGGATTGCATGACGCGAGCGGCTTGACGATGCCGTAATCAGGCGCGTCGTGGGCGTCTTCCTCGACATAACTGCCGAACATGCGGTCCCAGATCGCAAGCACGCCGGCGTAGTTGCGATCGATATAGCGTGCGTTGCGCGCGTGGTGAACACGATGCATCGACGGCGTGTTGAACACGCATTCGAGCCAGCCGAGCTTGCCGATCACCTGGGTGTGCACAAAGAACTGGAACGCGAGATTGACGAGCACGATCGCGACGATCTGCTCCGGCGTGAAGCCGAGCATGGCGAGCGGAATCCAGAACACCCACATGCCCGCCACGGGATACATGAGGCTTTGGCGAAACGCCGTCGAAAGATTCAGGCGCTCCGACGAATGGTGAACGACGTGCGCCGCCCAGAGCCAGCGCACGCGATGGCTCGCGCGGTGAAAGACGTAGTAGAGCAGGTCCTGCGCGATAAAGAGCGCGAACCACGCGACGAGGCCCGGCTGCCACGAAACGAGCCGGAAGTGCCGGTAGACATAGGCATAGACGGGGATCGCGACGAGCCACGCCAGTTTGTCGGCGCCCTGGTGCATGAGCGCGAGCGCGGCGTTGCACAGCGTATCGGGCCAGGTGTAGCGGGCGCTGTCGGGAGCGTCGTTCGATGCAGCGCGCGGCCGCGTGCGGGAGAGATACCACGCTTCCCAACCGATGCAGGCGAGAAACACGGGAGCGAGGGCGAGCAGCAGCCATTGCGCGTCGAACTGCACGAACGTCGTCCTCCTTGTCCCGTGAGCGGCGCTGGCGGGCAGCGCGGCGGTTGTAGTCTCGTGTCTTATCGGCCGCGTTGGTGCGCGTTCTTAGGGGCGCGCGGCTCGATTGCCGTACGCGTTTGACAGATTATTGTGACGCGCCTTCGGCCTTTGCCCGTCAGGGTACACGCCTCACGCCCAGGACGGGCGGCGCTTTGCTAGAGGAAAACTTCGAGCCCGGCACTCTGCGCCGGGCTCGGTCGATGCGCTCGGGGACAGGTCCGCGGCGCTCGCCCAGCATGCAACACGGGTGTGGACGTCGCGCGCTCTGCGGCTCGTCAATGCGCGCCACGCCGCTTGGCCGGGGCCTTGTGCGTAGCCTTCGCGACCTTCGATTCCTTCGTCGCACGCTTGGGATGCGGCTCGACGTACACGGGCTTCTCTTCGGGCATGCCCTTGTAGACCCACTCGAGCAGCGCGTCGTGCGCGGCGCGTGCGGCCTCGGCGCGCGGATCGTTGATGAGACTCACCACGATCCAGCTCTCGCCGTTTTCGGCTGCCACGTAACCGGCAATGGCGCGCACGTCGCGCAGGGTGCCCGTTTTGATATGCGCATTGCCTTCCACGCCCGCGTTGGTGAGACGGTTGCGCATCGTGCCGTCCACGCCGACGATCGGCAGCGAGTCGATGAACACCTGCGCGACCGGGCTCGCGTTCGCGTTCTGCAGCAGATTCGCAAGCGAGAGCGCGCTGATGTGCTCTTCGCGCGAGAGGCCGCAGCCGTTGTCGAGCACGAGTTCGGGCATGTTCAGGCCGCTGCGCCGCAAGAACGCATTGACAGCCGTGGCGGCCTTGGCCGTGGTCGAAGGCGGTTTGCCCGCGACGGCGCCGAGCGTGAGGAACAGATTGCGCGCCATCACGTTGTTGCTGAACTTGTTGATGTCGTGCACGACGTCCGCGAGCGGCGGGCTCTGGTGCACGGCGAGCAGGCGCGCGCGCGGCGGCACGACGCCTTCGCGCACCGCGCCGGCGGGCGTGGCGAACAGGCTGCCCGCTTGCTGTCCGGGTTGTTGTCCCGCTTGTTGCGCTGCTTGCTGCCCGGTTTGTTGCCAAAGCGCGAGGAAGCCGTCCGCGAAGAACGTGCTGTGATCCACGGGCGCGGCCATGTTGAGCGTGCGCTCGCCGCAGCGCATGGCGTAGCTGCCCGCGAAGCTCGCGGTGACGACGCCGTTGCCGCCGGGCGAAACCTGCGGGCTCGGCAGCATGCCGCCGCACGCGCCGGCGCGCTCGCGGATCTGGTTGTCGATCTGCCACTGCGCGACGGGCGGCACCACGTCGATCGATACGCCTTCGCGCGAGGGCGAAAACGTGAACGAGACTGCCTTGAATGCGTACATCAGCGGATCGGGGCCGACGTTGTAGGGCGCGCTGTCGTCGCCGTCGAACGAGGGCAGGTCGCGCGTGGACGGATCGAACTCGCTCTTGTCGAGCACGAGCGCGCCGTCGATGCGCGCGACGCCTGCCGAGCGAATCTTCTGCACGAGGTCGATCAGTTCTTCGGGCACGAGCTTCGGGTCGCCGGTGCCCTTGATATAGAGATTGCCGTGCAGCGTGCCGCTGGCATCGATTTCGCCGTCGGTGTAGGCGCTCGTTTTCCAGCGATAGTCGGGACCGAGCATCGCGAGGCCGCTCCACGTCGTGACGAGCTTCATCGTCGAGGCGGGCATCATCGGCTGGCCGGCGTTCACGGCGACGCTGGGCTGGCGGTCGCCGACCTTTTCGATCACCACGCTCACGGACGAGAGCGGCACGTGTGCGCGCTCGAGGCCCGCCATCACGGTGGGCGGCAGCACGGTCGTCACGTTGACCGTGGGCACGCGCGCGCCTTCGGGCTGCGCGTACGCGGCGGGCGCGGCTGCGAAACTGGCGGCGAGCGTGGCGCAGGCCAGTGCGAGGGCGAGCGGTTTGGGCAGGCGCGGTGTGGCGGCGAAATGCGTGCGGTCGGTACGCGAGGCAGGCAGTCTGAACAGGGAGCGTAGGCGGGACAGCGAAGCGGGCAGCATGAAAAGCGTTCGGGCGAGTGCGGGGGCAGTGCAAGGGCCGGGCGCGGCGCACGGAAAGCGGGGACTCTCCGGTGCTGCGCGCGGGCGCGAAAATTAGGGCGGCGTGTGATTCGTGGCGCACACGCGATGCGCTCGCGTAAGCGTTATACAAAGCCCGCTCGCGCGCATCGCGGCCGGATCACGAGTGAAGCGCCGCAAAAGCGCACATTGTAAAGACCTCGCGCCGCGCGCGCGCATTGCAGGCGAGAAAACGTTGCACATTGCGTGGCGTGGTTCAAACACCGCCCACGCCGCGCGCCAAGGCATCGCGACCGGCTACGCGCCGCGCCGCCGCCGCGCCCATGTTCAGGCGCTAGAATGCACGCATCTGTCATCCACTCACGCCAGGCGGCGCAGCGTCGCCGCCTGGCCAACATTACGATGCGCATACTGCTAGTCGAAGATGACCGCATGATCGCCGAAGGCGTGCGCAAGGCGCTGCGCGGCGAAGGCTTTGCGGTCGACTGGGTCGAAGACGGCGACGCCGCCCTCTCGGCCGCGAGCGCGGATTCCTACGATCTCATGCTGCTCGATCTCGGTCTGCCTCGCCGTGACGGCCTCGACGTGCTGCGCACATTGCGCGCGCGCGGCGCGGCGCTGCCCGTGCTGATCCTCACCGCGCGCGACGCCGTGGCCGATCGCGTCAAGGGCCTCGACGCCGGAGCGGACGATTACCTCATCAAGCCCTTCGATCTCGACGAGCTGGGCGCACGCATGCGCGCGCTGATCCGCCGCCAGTCGGGCCGCAGCGATTCGACCATCCGCCACGGCTCGATCACGCTCGATCCGGCCTCGCACCAGGTCACGCAGGACGGCACGCCCGTTGCGCTCTCGGCGCGCGAATTCGCGCTGCTCGAAGCGCTGCTCGCGCGCCCGGGCGCGGTGCTCTCGAAAACCCAGCTCGAAGAGAAAATGTACGGCTGGGGCGAGGAGATCGGCAGCAATACCGTCGAGGTCTACATTCACGCGCTGCGCAAGAAGCTCGGGGCCGATCTGATCCGCAATGTGCGCGGCCTCGGCTACATGATCGCCAAAGACGCATGACGTGCGCAGGAGACCCACTTAGCCGATGAGTTCCATCCGACGACAACTGCTGTTCTGGCTGCTCGCGATCGTCGTCGCGGGCGTCGGGCTCGCGGGCTGGCTGATCTATCGCCAGGCGCTCGCCGAGGCCAACGAGCTGTTCGACTACCAGCTGCAGGAAATCGCCGAGGCGCTGCCCTCCGAGCCGTTCAACGAGATCCTCAGTTCGCGCGATACCGGCGACGAAGGCATCGTGCTGCAGATCTGGAATCGCAACGGCGTGCTCATGTACTACTCGCATCCGCGCGCGCCGCTCGCGCCGCGCGCGGAGCTCGGCTTTTCGACGGAGCGAACCGATCGCGGCGACTGGCGCGTGTACGGCGCCATCGTCGGCGACAATGTCGTGCAGCTCGCGCAGCCGGTTTCCGTGCGCAACCGGCTCGCCGCGAACGTCGCCTTGCGCACGCTCTGGCCGCTGATCGTGGTGCTGCCGTTTCTCGGCGCCGCCGTGTGGATCGTGGTGGGGCGCGGGCTCAGGCCGCTCTCGCGTGTGGCGCTCGCGCTCGACACGCGTCATCCCGAAGCGCTCGACCCGCTGCCCGAACAGCGTCTGCCGCGCGAAGTCACGCCGCTCGTGCATGCGCTGAACGCGTTGCTCGAACGCCTCGCGCAGGCCATCGACACGCAAAAGGCCTTCGTTGCCGATGCCGCGCACGAGTTGCGCACGCCGCTGGCGGCCGTGCAGATCCAGGCGCAACTCGTTGCGCGCGCAAAGGACGATGAAACGCGCCGCGAAGCGCTCATCGATCTGCAGGCGGGCGTGACGCGCGCCACGCGTCTTGCCGAGCAACTGCTCGCACTCGCGCGTTCCGAGCCCGATGGCCATGCGCGCGCACAGAACGTCGATCTGCATGCCCTGCTCGATGATTGCGTGCTCAACTATGCGCCGCTTGCGCAACAGCGCGGCGTCGATCTGGGTATCGAGGAAAGCGCGGCGGCGAGCGTGCATGGCGACGCCGATGCGCTGCGCGTGATGCTCAACAACCTGCTCGACAACGCGACCAAATACACGCCCGCAGGCGGCCGGGTGGACGTGAGCCTCGCTGTGGTGGACGGGCATCCGCGCGTGCGCATCGCGGACAGCGGACCGGGCATCCCGGAGGACGAACGCGCGCGCGTGTTCGATCGCTTTTATCGCGTGGGCGCGGGCGTGAACCGCGCGCGCACCGATATCGCCGGCACGGGCCTCGGCCTTGCTATCGTGCGGCGCATCGCGGATCAGCACGACGCGGCCATCACGCTCGGCGATTCACCCGCCGGCGGCCTGCTCGTGGACGTGCGCTTCTGACCTTTCATCGCCCGCAAATGCCCGCCACGCGGGCGTTTGCGCGATTATTGCGATTTCTGTGTACTTAAGACTCCTTTAAGCGACACGGCTTACTCTTCGTACGTCGTGATGAGTACCCCGCGCAAGGAGTCCGCAATGAATACAAAAGTTCTTTCCCGCAGTGCCGTGGCAGCCGCCGTGGTCGTCGCATTGTCGGCGGGCTACGTAGCAGGGCATCGTGATCTGCCTGCCCCGCAGGTCATTTCGCAGGCACAGGCCGCGGCGTTGATGCCCGCCGAAGCCGCCGCCAAGACCGGCGTTCCCGACTTCTCGGGTCTCGTGGAAACCTACGGGCCCGCAGTGGTCAACATCAGCGCGAAGCACGTCGTGAAGCAAACGGCGCTGCGCGGCGGCGGCAGCGGCCCGCAGCAACTGCCGATCGATCCGAGCGATCCGTTCTACCAGTTCTTCAAGCACTTCTACGGCGGTGCGCCCGGCATGGGCGGCGGCGATAACGGCCCGCAGGCGGACCAGCCTAGCGCGAGCCTCGGTTCGGGCTTCATCGTCAGCTCCGACGGCTACATCCTCACGAACGCGCACGTCGTGGACGGCGCGAACGTCGTGACGGTGAAGCTCACCGACAAGCGCGAATACAAGGCGAAGGTCGTGGGCGCGGACAAGCAGTCGGACGTCGCCGTGCTCAAGATCGACGCCAAGGATCTGCCGACCGTGAAGATCGGTGACCCGCGCCAGAGCAAGGTCGGCCAGTGGGTGGTGGCGATCGGCTCGCCGTACGGCTTCGACAACACCGTGACCTCGGGCATCATCAGCGCGAAGTCGCGCTCGCTGCCCGACGAGAACTACACGCCGTTTATCCAGACCGACGTGCCGGTCAACCCCGGCAATTCGGGCGGCCCGCTGTTTAATCTGCAGGGCGAAGTAATCGGCATCAACTCGATGATCTACTCGCAGACGGGCGGCTTCCAGGGCCTTTCGTTCGCAATCCCGATCAATGAGGCGATCAAGGTCAAGGACGAACTCGTCAAGACCGGCCATGTGAGCCGCGGGCGCCTCGGCGTCGCGGTGCAGTCGATGAACCAGACGCTCGCCAACTCGTTCGGCATGGACAAGCCGCACGGCGCGCTGGTGAGTTCGGTCGACGCGAGCGGCCCGGCCGCGAAGGCGGGCCTGAAGCCCGGCGACGTGATCCTCTCTGTGAACGGCCAGGCGGTGGACGATTCGTCGGATCTGCCTTCGCTCATCGCGGGCATGAAGCCGGGCACGAAGGCCGATGTCCAGGTGTGGCGCGACAAGAGCACGAAGGACCTCACGGCGACCATCGGCGCGCTGGGCGACGCGAAGGTGGCGTCGAACGACGCCCCGCAAGCGCAGTTGCAGGGACGTCTGGGCGTCGCGGTGCGCCAGCTTACGCCGGAAGAGAAGAGCAACGGCTCGCTCGATCACGGCCTGCTCGTCGAACAGGCGGGCGGCGCGGCCGAAAATGCGGGCGTGCAGCCCGGCGACGTGATTCTCGCCGTGAATGGCCGCCCGGTGACGAGCGCCGATCAACTCAAGCAAATGGTTTCGAAGGCTGGCAACAGCATTGCGCTCCTGATCCAGCGAGACGACGCACAGATTTTCGTGCCCGTCGATCTCGGCTGATCCCTGCTGCCGCGAATCCGGCTCCGTGCGCCGGATTCGCGGCGAGAGCAGGTTTCATACGTTGTTCCCGCGCTGCCGCCGTTGGCCCCTGGCCTCGGCGGCAGTGGCGTTTTTGGGCGCCAGAACGCCTCTGCACGCCCCTTGGGCATGCGCCTTGCGCAAACCCTACATCGGACAACCTGAAAGGAGCGATCGATGAAGAGTTTGCGCAACTCGCGCCCCGTCCATAACACCGCTTACGCGACGATCCTCGCGGCCACCCTGGCGTTTGGCTACGCGGGCGGCGCGGCGGCGCAGCAAGCCGATGCGTCGGGCACGGTCGGCGGCACGACCACCGACAACACCAGCGCCGGCAACACCAACGGCGGCGGCATGCCGCAAGTCCAGCAACAGGGCGACGTCTCGTACGTCTCCGGCGGCGTGGGTCTCGACGAATCGAAGGCGCTGCTCGGCGCCGAACGCCAGTGGCCGCTTGCGTTGCGCTTCACCCAGCGCAGCGGCGAGTACGTCGCGGACGTGCGCGTGCAGATCACCGACTCGCATGGCGCGAGCGTGCTGGATACGACTTCCCGCGGGCCTTACATGCTCGTCAGGGTGCGTCCGGGCCGCTACAACGTGCATGTGAGCCATGCGGGCGTCGACAAGACGAGCGCCGTGACGGTGGGCTCGAACGGCAGCGCGCGGGCGGCTTTCATCTGGTAAGCCGCACGATGGGACAGGCGCGTGTTGGGGCGCTGCCGCACGCGCGCCGCGTATAAGATTCACGCAGCCTTGCCGACTTTGGCCGATAATGAAGCGCAGGCAGGGTGCCAGACAGGCGCCGCCTACCAACAGGGGAGCCGAACATGGCGGTCGAACCGGATGCGGCCCATCGCATCGACCTCGTCGCGAACCGTCACCGCGTGCGCGTGATTCACGGCGGCATCACCATTGCCGACACGCTGCACGCCATCACCCTTTGCGAAACCGGCTACCCCGACGTCTACTACTTTCCGCGCGCCGACGTAAACATGGCGCGACTCGAACGCTCCGGACACACCTCGCATTGCCCATTCAAGGGCGAGGCGACGTATTTCCATTTGCGTACCGAAGACGGGCGCGTCGAAGAGGCGGCCTGGAGCTACGAAGCGCCGCTCGACGGTGCAAGCGGCATCAAGGGCTATCTGGCGTTCTACGCGACCCGCGTGGACCGGATCGACCAGACCTCTTGAACTGGCCCGGTAGCGTGCAAAGGGGGAGCCGCCATGGAACTGAAAGATGCGCTGAGAATTCCGCTCGAACCCGCCGCCGTCTGGGCGGCGCTGCAGGACGTGGCGCTCGTGCGCGCGAGCATGGAGCACTGCGAGTCGTTCAGGCGGCTCGGCCCCGGCGAATACGCGATCACGCTCACGGTGCCGCTCGGGCCACTGCGCGCACGTTACGAAGTGCGCGCCCACATTGCCAATGACACGGCGCAAGTGCCGCTCACGCCACGGCGCGTGCTGAGCTTTCGGGCTCGCGCGGACGGCATCGGCTCGCTGCGCGGACAGATCGACGTCGCACTGCGCCCGGAAGAGCGCGCCACGGCGAAGGAGCCGGGTACGGGCAAGGAGATGATGAGCACGCGTATCGACTACTCGGTGTGGGCCACGCTCACGGGGCCGCTTTCCGAGTTGCCGCCGCGCCAGATCGAGAATGCCCTGCACGAACTCGCCGACGACTTCTTCACGGAGTTCTGCGCCGTGGTCGCGGCCAAGCACGGCCAGGCGCCCAATCGCGTGGCGGGCGAGCCGCCGCGCCGGCAACACGTGTTCCTGCGGCCGATCAACCTCGCCGGTTTCGCCCGGCGCGCGCATATCCTGCCGCAGCACCATGCGGGCGGCACGCTTTCGGGCCGCGCGGCGAGCACGCTGCATCATGAGCCGCCGCCGCACGCCATGCCGTACTGGGCGTGGGCTGCGATGATCTTCTTCGTCGCGTTGCTGCTGTATGTGGCGCGCTGGTTTACCGGGACCTGAATCCTGGCGGCGGGCGGCGCGCGCAAGTTGCGCCGCCCGGCGACTGACTCAATCCCCCCGAAACTCCCGCCGCCACGCCGACGGTGAAATCCTGAACGCCTCCACGAAATGCTGACGCAGCGACGCGGCCGAGCCGAAGCCCGCGCGCTGGGCGATCGCGTCGATCGGATGATCGGTGCTTTCGAGCAGTTGCTGCGCGCGTGAGAGGCGCTCGCCGAGCAGCCAGGCGCTCACTGTCGACCCTGTCGTCAAACGGAACTGGCGCGTGAACGTGCGCCGGCTCATGAGCGCACGCTGCGCGAGCGAGTCGAGCGTGTGGGGCGCGTCGAGGTGGGCCCGAATCCAGTCGAGCAGGCCCGGCAGACGGTCGCCGCGCCCGGCCGCCGCAAGCGGCTGCTGCACGTACTGCGCCTGATTGCCCTGTCGATGCGGTGGCACGACGAGCCGGCGGGCCACATAGTTCGCGGCGTTCGAGCCGCACAGGCGCCGCATGAGATGCAGGCAGCAGTCGAGTCCCGCAGCCGTCCCCGCCGAGGTGAGCAGGTCGCCATCGTCGATATACAGCACGCCGGGATCGAAGCGCACGGCCGGAAAGCGCTGCGCGAAATCGTCGGCGGCGGCCCAGTGCGTGGTGCCCGGGCGGCCGTCCAGCAGGCCCGCATGCGCGAGCACATAAGCGCCGAGGCACAGCCCGACGAGGATCGCGCCGCTCGCGTGCGCTTCGCGCAGGGCCTCGCAAAGCGCGGCGCTGGGCGCCTCGTGGGTGTCGCGCCAGCTCGGCACGACGATCACGTCCGCGCCGCGCAGTCCATCGAGCCCTTGCGTCGCACCGATCGTGAAGCCTGCCGTGGTCGTGAGCGTGCCGGGCTCCGCCGCGCAGACGGCGAGTTCGAACGGCGGCACGCCGCCTTCGCTGCGGTCCTCGCCGAATACGACGCAAGGCACGGAAAGATGGAACGGACTGATGCGGTCGAAGGCGATCACGGCGACGCGCAGCGGGGCGGGCGAGGGAGTCTGACGAGTAGCAGCGGCCATGGTGAGCCTCGAAGGTGAATGGCCCGATTCTAGCGAAAGTTGTCATTCGGGCCACTGTCGCGTGAGCAGGTGCAGCGCCACAATCCCGCCATCGACTTCGGGTCTTCAAACCGGTCGGTCCCATTCAACCCCAGGAGGCATGGCCATGTCCGCGAATCCGCGCCGGGCGCTCGTCGTCATCGACGTGCAGAACGAATATGTCAGCGGCGATCTGCCGATCGAATTTCCCCCCATCGAGATGTCGCTCGCCAACATCGGCCGCGCGATGGACGCCGCGCGCGCGGCAGGCGTGCCGGTCGTGGTGGTGCAGAACTTCGCCCCCGCGGACTCGCCGCTCTTCGCGCGCGGCAGCGTGGGCGCCGAGCTGCATCCGGTCGTGGCCGCGCGCGAGCGCGATCACTACGTCGAAAAAGCGCTGCCGAGCGCCTTTGCGGGCACCGATTTGAAAGCCTGGCTCGCTGAACGCGACATCGACACGCTTACAGTGGCCGGCTACATGACGCACAACTGCGACGCCTCGACGGTGTTCGAGGCGACCCACGCGGGTCTCGCCGTGGAGTTTCTCGCCGATGCGACGGGTGCGGTGCCGTATGCGAACGAGGCGGGAACGGTTAGCGCCGAGGACATCCACCGCGCGTTCAGCGTGGTGATGCATACGCGCTTCGCGTCGGTCGTGACCACGGATGCCTGGCTCGCCGCCGTCAAGGCAGGCGTGCCGCTCGCGCGCGACAACATCTACGCGTCGAATCAGCGGGCCCGCGCGAACCGCGTGCCGGCCTGAGCGGGCAAGAAAAAGGCGGCCTCGTCAGCGGGCCGCCTTGATCGATCCGGGCGCTGCGCGCGCCGGACTCAGGCGTCCGATTCGCTCGCGCCGGTGCGCAGCGACTGGCTGTAGCGCAGCGCGTCGAGCATCGCGTCGACGTGCCGTTCGGCGTTGCTCGCCACGTCGAACACGTCGGGCAGGATCGCCATGTCGCGCAGCGCGCCGCCAATGAACGAGTGCAGCACGCGCGAGGCGCGCTTCGGGTCGAGGTCGGCGGGCAGCTGGCCCTTCGACATCGCGTTGCGCAACCCTTGCTCGATGCTCGCGAGACCCTCGCGCATGTCGGTCTGATGGCGCGCCATCACCGGCCCCATCTCTTCGACGAACTCACACTTCAGGAACAGGATTTCGAACACGCGGCGGCGGCGCGCGTCGGTTGCCGTGTTGCGCAGACACAGAATGCAAAGATCGCGCATGCGCCCGAGCGGGTCGGGCTCGCCGGGATCCGTCGATGCCACCTTCAGTTCGTCGAGCGGCAGGACCACGCGGTCGAACATGGCCGTGAACAGGTCGCCCTTGTTCTCGAAATGCCAATAGATCGCCCCGCGCGTCACGCCCGCGGTCTGCGCGATGTCGGCCAGCGATGTCCGCGACACGCCCTTTTCGTAAAAGACGTGTTCGGCGGCGTCGAGGATCCGGTTGCGCGTCTCCAGCGCTTCCTCTTTCGTTCGGCGGGCCATTTTGTGAAATCAGTGTGTTGCTGCGGGTTACGGGGAATAAATGTATTTGGGGTGCGAACCGTAATGTATTGATTTGTAATATGGATGTGACGCGCGGATCGCACCTGCGGCGCCACTCAACGGTTACGTAACGTCCTTTTACATTCGTTCGCGAATGTATCTATAATAGCACCCCACCACCTGGGTGCCTCAAGTGGTGATGTCCGGTTAATATCCGTCACTGGCCAAGTGGTCGTAGAAACCCCAATGCGCGACGCCCCGAGGGTGGCGCGCAGCAGTATCGCCCGGACGGATGTGCAGACCGGAACGCGCCTTTCTAAAAGAAGTACCGGGTTTATCCGTCAGGTATTTGCCAGATGCTGGCGTGCGTGGTCGTCCTCCTCGTTGCAGGACGCCGCACGCTTTTATTGTCAGTTATAGACAGAGGTCGCTCCATGCGCGTCGAACGGGTTCCATTCCGCCTAATCAGTGTCGCGACGGCTGCCATCGTGCTCGCAGCCTGCGGGCAAAAGCAGTCGGCGCCGCCGCCGCAAACCCCCGAAGTGGGTGTCGTTACCGTCCAGCCGACCGCCGTGCCGGTTGTCTCCGAGCTTCCCGGCCGCACCAGTGCCTTCCTCGTCGCGCAAGTGCGCGCACGGGTCGACGGCATCGTCCTGCGCCGCGAGTTCACGGAAGGCGCGATCGTGAAGGCCGGTCAGCGGCTCTACAAGATCGACCCGGCGCCTTACATCGCCGCGCTCAATACCGCCAAGGCCACGCTCGCGAAGGCACAGGCCAACCTCGTCACGCAGAACGCCCTCGTCGCGCGCTACAAGGTGCTGGTCCAGGCCAACGCGGTGAGCAAGCAGGACTACGACAACGCCGTGTCCGCGCAGGGCCAGGCGGCGGCGGACGTCGCCTCCGGCAAGGCCGCCGTCGATACGGCGCAGATCAACCTCGGCTATACGGACGTCGTTTCGCCGGTCACGGGCCAGGTCGGCATCTCGCAGGTCACGCCGGGTGCCTACGTGCAGGCGAGCGCCGCGACGCTCATGTCGACGGTTCAGCAGCTCGACCCGATGTACGTGGACGTCACGCAGTCGAGTCTCGACGGCCTGAAGCTGCGCCGCGCGATTCAGGAAGGTCGCCTCGCGACCAATGGCCCGAATGCCGCGAAGGTTTCGCTCGTGCTCGAAGACGGCCGCGTGTATGCCCAGAAGGGCAAGCTCCAGTTCAGCGACGTCACGGTCGACCAGACCACCGGCTCGGTGACGGTTCGCGCGCTCTTCCCGAACGCCGACCGCGTGCTGCTGCCGGGCATGTTCGTGCGCGCGCGCATCGAGGAAGGC